>CAMDKD010000034.1 GCA_945901125.1 Bordetella parapertussis | reverse complement strand
TTTGCCTTGACGCATTCTTGCCTCCCAAAAGGGAGACAGTTTGAATGGAATGCGAGATGGAATTCAAATAGATTTGGCAGGAAACTCGAAATATATGTTTGAAATCAACAATTTACATCGATTCAAATAAAAATCTCCGGACACTAGTGCAGTAGGCCCTAAATTTTGCTTAGGCTATGGGTTCCTTGTGAAAGCAAAACACCAATAAACGCATAATTTGATGCAATAATTGATGCAAAGGAGCCCAACTCATGAGAACCACACTTACTCTGGATGATGATTTATTGCTGAAAGCACAACAACTCAGCGGACTGACTGAACGCGGCCAGTTGATTCGCGAGGCGCTGCTGGCCTTGATTCAGCGAGAGAGCGCTCTTCGCTTGGCGGCGCTGGGTGGGTCCGACCCAGATCTGCAACCCATTCCTCGTCGTCAGTCTAAGCCCGCATGATTTTGGTTGACTCCTCAGTTTGGATTGATCACCTACGCTTTGTCGAGCCTCAACTGGTCGATTTGCTAAGCAAATCGCAAGTACTGGTGCATCCTTCTGTCATTGGTGAAATAGCCTGCGGCCAATTAAAGGCCAGGGTGCAAACCTTGGATTTGCTGCTAGGTCTGCCCGCCGCCACGCAAGCAAGTGACGAGGAGGCTTTGCATTTTTTGGAGCGTAACGCTATTTACGGACGAGGTATTGGTTGGGTAGACATGCACTTATGCGCTTCGGCAAAACTCAGTGGTGCAAAGCTTTGGTCACGAGACAAGCGTTTGAAACAGGTGGCAAATGAACTTGGTTTTGGTTTTCAGGAACTAGAGCACTGATAGCTTCAATGGAGGTGTCTGTAAAGCGCTGATTTGCGATCAGGTCTGCACACTCCCGTCCACGTTCAACAACTTATAAGCCGCTGGCGACTCCTCCAGCGCATTCGTCGCTCTGATAGTCGCAATCAGCGCATCCAAGTTCGAAAAATCCAGCTTGCTGCTCCATCTCGCCATGTTCACCAAGCTTTTGACGAATCCACTCGGCTCGTTGGTTCGGGTGAGTGCGCGCGCGCAATCCACATACTGCGGGTGATACAGCGTGGGAATGATGATGCGGGCCAGCCCTGTGCGGGTCAATTCCGCATTCATCACCAGCCGCGAAAGTCGGCCATTGCCGTCGTCAAACGGATGCACTTCAGACACCAGAAATGCGTAATACACCGCCCGGGCAAATCCCTCTGGCACCGACAGGGCCAGCCGCGAACCTTCGCTCAGCGTGCCGCGCACAAACGCGGGCTCCACAAACTTCGTGGTGCCTGCGTAGTTGACTTCTAGCTTGGGTTTGCCAGGGTTTGCTTCGGGGCGCATCTTGAGCATGTCGGCATGCCAGCGTTCCAAGCCTTCTAAAAACTCCGGGCCCGCCACAGGTGGGCTGTCCCTGAATGGCGATGTGATGGCCAAGCGAAACACCCCCAGAATGTCGTGCGAATCTTTGGGGCGATTCACAACAACGGCGTTGTTCATCACGATGTCGCGGGCCTGCTCAATATTGAATTTCGTGCCTTCAACATAGTTTGAGAAATACGACTCCACAAACGCAAAGTGTTGGCGCGAAAGTCCGCTCACCGTCGATTCGATTCTGGGCATGGGCTGTGTGCGCAGATGCGAGGCCAGCGCTTCGAACCGGTACATGCGCTCGCTGTCTATGGGCGCACCCGTGGCCACAGCCAATCCTTCTTTGGTACGCAGTTCGCCTTTTGCATAGGTACCTAAGAGCGCACCAACCATGGCCCGCAAGTCGGTCAGCGCTTTTTCAGCGCCCAGTGCCTGCGCCAGCGCTGCCGCTTGGTCGCGTATCTCGTTCAGCGCTTTTTCGCCAGACGCATTCAACACGGCAACCAGCAAACTTTCCACGTCCGCTTTAGATGCACGCAAGTCTCCTTGCCTGCCGATGTTCTCCAGCAAAAACCTCGGGCGACTGGCGTAAAACAAACCGCTTGTGCCAATGGCCAGGTCGCCGGGCAGCGGCCCAGGACCATGCACGATTCGAACGAGGAGGCCGGGCAATTTCACTTTCTTGTTGAACGAGGTTGGGTGTGAAAGCGTGAGTTCCCCCGAGGGCAACACGCCTCCACGCATGGCGCTGACATGGGACACCACGCCACCTGGGACAAGCATCCCCGCCACGCGTTGCCAATGGCGTCGCACCAATGCGGCGAGTTCATCGTCTGCCAACTTGGGCGCGTAAACGCCTTTGCAGATGCGCACCAGGCTGTCTTTCGCGACTCGCCGTTGCAGGGCGCGTGTTTCAGCTTGCGGCAAGTCGATGGCAAAGATCAGTTCTGCGGCGGGCGGCGTGAGGCCATGGCTTGTGATTGACATATCTGTTTTTTCACTAAAAAGAATATCTAGCCTGTCGTTTATTCACTAAGAAAACCTTGAATTTGTCGCTTTTTCACTAAGATTATATCCTCAGAGTTCATTTATGTTCACTGGATTTCACAGGAAATCACTTAAAACCCGCTGGTTTAGCCCTTGATTTGTCGTTTTTCAGCTAAGAAAAAGCCTTTTTTGTCGTTTTCTGGCTAAATAAATGATTCAAAGGCGTTTCTATTCAATATCTAATTTGAAAACCCAATTAGGGTATTATCCAACCCATTATGGGTATAAAAAACACTTCCAACGAATCCGTCTCTCTGGCCGACGCCTTGTTCCCCAAGGTGCGCCAGCGTGTGCTGTCCGTCTTATTTGGCACGCCGGACCGCAGCTTTTACGCCAACGAGGTGATTGCGCTGGCGCAGTCGGGCACGGGTGCGGTGCAGCGCGAGTTGGCAGACCTGTCTGCAGCGGGCTTGCTGAACGTGACCAAGCAAGGCAATCAAAAACATTTCCAAGCCAACACCAACGCGCCGGTGTTTGACGAGTTGCGTTCGCTGGTGCTTAAAAGCATGGGGTTGGCGGTCGTGTTGCCAGCCTATCCACCTGACGATAAACCACTTAGCGCCTCAGAAATAAAGGCATTACGCAAGGATGCAAAAGCACATATGCCTAAAGGAAAAATACTGACTAAATCCACGTTGTTCAAATGAATCTCACATCCAAAGCGTAGACTCTCCTCTCCCCCACTTTCCCCACACCCCCATGACCCGCCCCATACTCGCCGTCGACCACATTCACCCCGCCATCCGTGACACCATCGCTCAGCACCAGCAAGACATACTCACTGAAGTGCAACAAGCAGTGCAGCAGCACGCGGTGGTGGTGGTTGGCATGACGCAAAACCCCATGGTCAAGCAGGCGCGCCAAGCGCTGGCCGATGCAGGTTTTGCTGTGCATTATTTGGAGTACGGCAGCTACCTCAGCCAATGGCGTCGTCGCAATGCCTTGAAGATGTGGACCGGCTGGCCTACGTTTCCCATGGTGTTTGTGAACCAAGAACTCATCGGTGGTGCCAAAGACGTGAAAGCCCTGATCGCCTCGGGTGAATTGAAGAAACCCGCTTGACACATAAGATGGGCTTATTGCCTATGATTTCTTTGTCCACCCGCTACGCCGCTGTACGTCAACACACTTTGAAGCTCGCCGCGCCTTTGAGCGCCGAGGATCAGTGCGTGCAATCCATGCCCGACACCAGTCCGACCAAATGGCATTTGGCGCACACCAGTTGGTTTTTTGAAAACGTGGTGCTGCTGCCTCATCAGCCCGGTTATCAAGTGTTTGATGAGGCCTTCGCTTACCTGTTTAACTCGTATTACGAGGCTCTCGGGCCGCGCCACCCGCGCCCGCAACGCGGCTTGTTAACCCGCCCGGCGCTCTCGCAAGTGTTGGCGTTTCGCGAACACGTGAACGCAGCCATGCAGCAACTGCTTTTGAATGAAAGCAAACTGCCTAGCGAAGCATTGGCTTTGATTGAACTCGGTCTGAACCACGAGCAACAACATCAAGAACTGCTGCTCACCGATGCTTTGCATTTACTGTCCTGCAACCCGCTGCTACCGGCCTACGACAAGTCTTTCAAACACGCCAGCGCCAGCAACGCAGACTTGCAATGGCAGACATTCGACGAAGGCCTTCGCACTTTGGGCAGACCCGTGAATGAAACAGGATTTGCGTTTGACAACGAAAGCCCGGCGCACCAGCGGTTTGTCCAAGGCTTTCAAATCGCCAACCGCTTGGTGACCTGCGGCGAGTACTTGGCGTTTATCAATGACGGTGGCTATACCAACGCCGATTTGTGGTTATCCGAAGGCCGCGCGCAAGTGTTGCAAAACGATTGGCAATGCCCGCTGTATTGGTTGGCTCCGCAAGACCCGCTTGCACCGTCTGAGCAATGGCAGGTGTTCGGCTTGAATGGCGTGCAAGCGCTAGACCCGCTAGCGCCTGTGGCCAACCTGAGTTTTTACGAAGCCTCGGCATTCGCGCAATGGGCGGGTGCGCGCTTGCCCACCGAGTTCGAATGGGAAGTGGCAAGCAGCCACGAGGGCATGCACGACATGCACGCGCAGGTGTGGCAGTGGACGCGTTCCGCGTATGAGCCCTACCCCGGATTTGTGCCGGCCAGCGGCGCGGTGCGCGAGTACAACGGCAAATTCATGGTCGGCCAGCAAGTGTTGCGCGGCAGCAGCCTGGCCACTTCGGCGCAACACAGCCGGCACACTTACCGCAATTTTTTCCCGGCTTCGGCGCGCTGGCAGTTCAGCGGTTTGCGTCTGGCCAAAGACAATTAACTTCACTGAACATGACCGTCCCAGATACTGAACGACTGCAATTCATGCAGGACATGCAAGCTGCGCTGTCGCAAACGCCTAAAAGCATTTCACCGAAATATTTTTATGACCAAGCGGGTTCTGCATTGTTTGACCGCATTTGCGAATTGCCCGAGTACTACCCCACGCGCACCGAGTTGTCCATTTTGCAAACGCATGCAGACGATATGGCAAAGCACATGGGCGAGCAGGCTGACATCATCGAATTCGGTGCGGGCTCCTTGCAAAAAATCCGCTTGCTGTTGAACGCCGCCTCAAAACCAGCGCGCTACGTGCCCATGGATATTTCAGGCGCGCATTTGCAATCGGCGAGTGCGACGCTGCAAAACGAGTTCAAAGATTTACGGATTCAACCTATGGTGGCCGACTACACCCGCGCATGGCAGCTGCCCGATGCGCTGCCGCATGCGGGCAAGCGCGTGGCGTTTTTCCCCGGTTCAACCATTGGTAACTTTTCACCTGCGCAAGCATTGGCATTTTTTCGCAACTGCGCGCAACACCTGACAGGCGGCGCGTTGCTGCTTGGCGTGGACTTGATCAAGTCGCCGAATGTTTTGCACGCGGCCTACAACGACGCGCAAGGCGTGACAACGGCTTTCAACCTGAATCTGCTGGCGCGCGCCAACCGCGAACTCGGATGCGACTTTGACCTCGGCCAATTCGCGCACAGCGCTTTTTACAACGCGCCGCTGCAACGCATTGAAATGCATTTGCTCAGCTTGCGCTCGCAAACCGTACATTTGAATGCTCAGGCTTATGCTTTCAACGAAGGCGAAACCTTGCACACCGAGTATTCGCACAAATTCACCATCGCCGGGGTGCAACAGGCTGCACAATCAGCAGGATTACAAGCCGGTCCGGTCTGGACCGACCCGCAACATCATTTCGGCCTGCTCTGGCTGAACATTCCCCACACACAGGAGACCTCATCATGAGAGCCATTTGGAACGACACCGTGGTTGCCGAAAGCAACGACACAGTTTTGGTTGAAGGCAACCACTACTTTCCCGCAGACGCCTTGAACAAAAACTTTGTGTCCCCGAGCAACCACAAAACCATGTGCGCATGGAAAGGCCAGGCCAGCTATTTGTCGCTGCTGGTGAACGGCGAATTGAACAACGACGCGGTCTGGTATTACGCCGATCCAAAACCGCAGGCCGAAGAAATCAAAGGCCGGGTCGCGTTTTGGAAAGGTGTCAAAGTCATAGAGTGAGTCTCCGCATTGACAGCCACGCATTTATTTTCAATTTTTCGACCTAGGGTATACCCCTGAATCACCTCCTCGGCAAGGCCTAACTCGGCCACAATGTCGGCTTTCGCTTGATAGATAGTGGCTTTTATGAATTTGGATCTGGTGCTGCTGGCAGTCGCCGATGGCGTTTCTTATGCCGGTTTGCTCTTCATGGTTTCTTTGGGTTTGACGCTGGTCTTCGGTGTCATGGGCATAGTCAACGTGGCGCATGGCGCGCTTTACGCATTCGGCGGATATGCCGCCTCCAGCCTGACGCTGCTGGCCATGCCGCAAAACCCCTCCACCGCAGCCTTGTTGCTGATACTGCCGCTGGCGGCGTTGCTGGTCGGTGTGGTGCTGGGCACGGCCATCGAAGCCGGTTTGCTGCGCCGCATCCAAGGGCGCGATCCGGTGCAGCAACTGCTGATGACCTTCGCCGGTTTCATGGTGCTGGAAGACGTGCAGCGCCTGGTCTGGGGCACTCAGCCCTACTCGGCACCTGAAGTCATTTCGCGCCTGGGTACGGTGAGTTTTTTCAATGTCACCTACACCTCTTACCAGTTGATTCTGATTCCTGCGATGGCCTTGGTCAGCTACGCCGGGCTGATGTTCTTTTTGCGCTTCACCTCGGCCGGTCGCCAGGTGGTGGCCGTGACGCACCACCGAGAAATGGCCACAGCGCTGGGCATCAATGCCAAACGCGTGGGCTGGCTGACTTTTGTGCTGGGCGCCTCGCTCGGTGCTTTGGGTGGCGCCATGGCTGCACCCACCACTTCGATGGTGCCGGGTGCCGGTGCCGACATGATTGTCTTGTCTTTCTCTGTGGTCGCCACCGCAGGTATGGGGCAAATCACCGGCGCATTGCTGGCCTCGTTGATGATTGGCCTGACCCGCGCCGCAGCGGTGTACATGGCACCCGAGTGGGAAGTCGCTGTCCCTTACCTGATCATGGTGCTGGTGCTGCTGGTGCGGCCTGACGGCCTGTTCTCGGTTGCACAAGCGCGCAGGATTTGACATGATCAATCTCATTGGATTCATAGGGGCGGTGTTGTGCCTGTTGCTGGGCTGGCAATTCCCTTGGAGCAAAACCCCGCTCATCATGGGCTTGTGCTATGGACTGGCGAGTCTGGGCGTGTCCATCATGATGCGCGCCGGGCAAGTCTCTTTCGGTCACGCTTTGTACGCGGCCATCGGCGCCTATACCGTGGCCTTTCTGGCGCGCGCCTACCCTAGCCTGGATGGCATGTGGATGCTAGCGGGCGCGGTGCTGGTCAGCGGCGTGGCCGGGGCACTGGTAGGCGTGTTTGTGGTGCGCTATCGGGGCATCTTTTTCGGCATGTTGAACCTGGCGCTGAGCATGGTGGTCTATGCCATGCTGGGCAAGATGTACACCATCTCCGGCGGCACCGACGGCCTGCGCCTGGACCGCCCGGCATTGCTTGGCAGCGTGCTCGAGCGCGCCGACTTCGAATCCGCCTTGCTACTGCTGGTGGTGTTGTCGGCAGTGTTCATGGTCTGGTTGGTGCAACGCTATTTCAAATCTGCGGCTGGTGAAGCGCTGTCGGGCATCAAGTCCAACGAAACCCGGCTGGAATACCTTGGCATGTCGGCGCGGCTCATCATGTGGCAGGCCTATGTGTTGTCGGCTTTGCTGGTGGGTTTGTCCGGCGGTTTGTTCGCGCTGGTGCAAGGCCTGGTGACGCCGGACATAGGCGCCTGGTTCCGCTCGGGCGAATACGTGTTCATAGCGGTGCTGGGCGGCTCGGGCCACGCCATGGGCGCGTTTTTGGGCGCGGTGGTGTTTGAAGTCGTCAAGCTGTTTGCCGCCGCTTACATGACCGGCATCTGGCAAATGCTGCTGGGCTTTACTTTGATATTCGTCATCATCCTGGCGCCTGACGGCATCGTCGGCCTGCTGCGCAAACGCCGCGCAAGTGACACAGGAGAACAGCCATGAGCGCCTTGCTCAGCACCCGGGGTTTGTACCTCAGCTTCGGCGGCGTGATCGCGGCCGACAACATCGATTTTGATTTGCAACGCGGCGAAAGCCTGGCGGTCATCGGGCAGAACGGCGCAGGCAAAACCACTTTCATCAACATCTGCACCGGTTTTTTAAAAGCCGAGCGCGGCCAAGTGATGTTCAACGGCCAGGACGTGACCGCCCGCGAACCGCGCCAACTGGTGCATCTGGGTATGGCGCGTTCGTTTCAACTGCCGCAACTGTTTTTAGACCACACGGTGCGCCAGTGCCTGGAGATTGCCGCCGCCGGTCGCAGTGGCCGGCTGGCCTGGTTCACGGCGCTGTCGGATGCGGTGGACGCGCGCGAAGTCGACGACACGCTGGCACTGGTCGGTTTGCGCGACCGCGCCCACATGCCTGCCATGGCTTTGCCGGAAGGCCAACGCAAACTGCTGGACGTGGCCATGGCGCTGATGCTCAAGCCGCAACTCATGATCATGGACGAGCCGACCAGCGGTGTCGCCTCCGACAGCAAAATGCAATTGATGGACACGGTGATGCAGGCGCTGGCCGAGCGTCAGGTGACCAGTTGGTTTGTTGAGCACGACATAGACATCGTCAAACGCTACGCCACGCGCGTGGCGGCCTGGATTGGCGGACGTGTAGCCGCCGACGGCACACCCGATGATGTGTTGAACCAGCCGCAGGTGCGGCAGGAAATATTGGGGACGCGCTGATGCTGCTGATTGATCAACTCTCGGTTGAACTGGCCGGCGTGCAGGTGCTGCGTCGCATACACGCGCATGTGCTTACCGGCAGCACCGTGGCGGTGATAGGCCGCAACGGTGCCGGCAAAACCACGTTGCTGCGCAGCATCATGGGTCTGGTGCCCGTCAGCAGCGGCAGCATTCTGTTTGATAAATCCGAGTTGTTGAACCAACCGGCACACCGCCGCGCCGCGCTGGGCATAGGCTATGCGCCCGAAGACCGCATCATTTTTCCAACGCTGTCTGTGCTGCAAAACCTGCGCCTGCCGGCCGAGGTGCTGGGCTTGTCCGCGTTTGACCTGGACTTGCGTTTGCAAGCCACGCTGGAAGTGGTGCCGCAACTCGAACCCATGCTGGCGCGCTCCGGCGCAGCGCTGTCCGGCGGCCAAGGCAAGATGGTGGCATTGGGACGCGCTTTGATGGCGGGCTCGCGGCTGGTGCTGCTGGACGAACCGCTGCAAGGACTGGCCCCTGTGCTCGCCGAACAGTATGTGCAATCCATCAGCAGACTGCGACAACTGCGCCCGGAATTGAGCGTGGTTATCACCGAATCCAATGCCGGTCTGCTGACCGGCATGCCCGACCAGACCTGGTCACTCGAACGCGGCTCGCTCAGCCTCGAACAACACAGCACTCATTAAACTTTTTTCTGGGAGAACACCACATGGCACACATGATCATCGGCGGCAAAACCTGTCAAGCCGTCAGCGGCGAAACGCTGGAAGTACGCTCACCGGTTGACGGACAGGTGTTTGAACACATTCCACGCGGCCAGGCGGCTGACATCGATTTGGCCGTGCGCGCCGCGCGTGCTGCACTCTCCAGCGACTGGGGCAAACTCAACGCCAGCGAGCGCGGCCGTTTGATGATGAAACTCAGTCACCTGGTGACCGAACACGGCGAAGAACTGGCGCTGCTCGAAGCCAAAGACACCGGAAAACCCATGACCACGGCCCGCAACGACATGATTGTGCTGGCGCGTTACTTCGAGTTTTACGGCGGTGCTGCCGACAAAGTGCACGGCGAAGTGATTCCGTTTTTGAACGGCTACCAAGTCAATCTGTTGCGCGAACCGCTGGGCGTGACCGCACACATCATTCCCTGGAACTACCCGGCGCAAATGATGGGCCGCAGCATCGCGCCCGCCTTGGCCATGGGCAACGCCGTGGTGGTCAAGCCCGCCGAAGACGCGTGCATGAGTTGTTTGCGGATTGCAGAACTCGCGCTGGAAGCAGGTTTTCCCGCAGGCGCTTTGAACATCGTCAGCGGCCTGGGCGAAGAAGCCGGTGCGGCGCTGGCCAATCACCCGGACATCAACTTCATCAGCTTCACCGGCTCCAACGAAGTCGGCGTGCTGGTGCAACAAGCGGCTGCGCGTCACGCGGTCAAATGCACTTTAGAGCTCGGCGGCAAATCGCCACACGTGGTGTTTGAAGACGCCAATCTGGAACTCGCTGCGGCCACCGTGGTGCGCGGCATCATCCAGAACACCGGTCAGACCTGTACCGCCGGTAGCCGTTTGTTGGTGCAGCAATCGATTCACGACAAATTCGTCGCGCTGGTCGCCGAAAAATTCAAGCAAGTGCGGGTCGGCACACCCGAGATGAATTTGGACTGCGGTCCGGTGGTCAACCCGACCCAGCAGCAACGCGTGAACCGCTTCATCGAACAAGCCAAGGCCGCCGGTCTGCCGGTGCTGGCCCAAGGTCAAATCGATCCCGGCGTTCCCGCCGGTGGCTATTACGTCATGCCGACTTTCTTTGGCAATGTGCCGGCTGACAACGCATTGGCGCAACAAGAAGTTTTCGGCCCGGTGCTGGCCGCCATGCCGTTCACCGACGAAGCCCATGGCATTGCGCTGGCCAACGGCACAGAGTTTGGTTTGCTGGCTGCGGTGTGGACAGAAAACGGCGGACGCCAGCAACGCGTGGCCAAAGCGCTGAAATGCGGCCAGGTGTTTATCAATTCGTTCGGCGCGGGCGGTGGTGTGGAACTGCCCTTCGGCGGCAACAAACGCAGCGGCCACGGTCGCGAAAAAGGTTTTCTGGCGCTCGAAGAAATGAGCTGCACCAAGACTGTTATTCAATTCCACGGTTAATCCCTTCACTTTTTTGAAAGCATCCACCATGACACAACTCAACAACAAAATTGCCATCGTCACCGGTTCGGGCGGCGGTTTCGGCGAAGGCATTGCCAAAGCTTATGTGCACGAAGGCGCGCGCGTCATCGTGGCTGACATCAACGGCGAAGCCGCAGTGCGCGTGGCCACGGCCCTGGGCGCACACGCCAGTGCATTCACTTGCGACGTGACCCGCGCCGACCAAGTGCAGGCGTTGGTTGCGCATTGCGTGAAAACCTTCGGCATCCCGGACATCGTCGTCAACAACGCCGGTACCACGCACAAAAACAGCCCCATGCTCGACGTGAATGAAGCCATGTTCGACAAGGTGTTTGCCGTTAACGTGAAATCCATTTTTCACATGACGCACGCTGTGCTGCCGCTGATGCGCCAGCAAAAACGCGGCGTTATTTTGAACATCGGTTCGACCGCCGGTATCCGCCCGCGTCCGGGCCTGAGCTGGTACAACGCCTCCAAAGGCGCGGTCAATGTGTTGTCCAAATCCATGGCCGTCGAACTCGGCCCAGAGAACATACGCGTCAACGCCGTGTGCCCGGTGATGGGTGTGACCGCTTTGTTTGAAGACTTCATGGGCTTGCCCGACACACCGGCCAACCGCGCGAAATTCATGTCCACGATTCCGCTGGGCCGTTTCTCACAACCCAGCGATATTGCAGCCGCCTGCGTGTTTCTGGCCAGCGACGCCGCCGAGTTTTTCACCGGACTGGAAATGCCGGTTGACGGCGGTCGCACCATTTAATTTGAGTCAGGACACAGTCATGCATACATTCAAACAACTCGCGGCTGCAGCCGTTCTGGCTGCGCTGTCATTTGGCGCATCGGCACAGAACAAACCCGCTGAACTCAAAATCGGTATCTCCACGTTTTTATCCGGCCCGGCCTCGGTGTTCGGTGTGCCGGCCAAAGCAGCTGCAGAAATCATCATCGACGACATCAATGCGAATGGCGGCATAGGCGGCGTCAAGCTGTCTGCCAGTTTCATCGACGAAGGCACCGGCCCGGACAAAATGTTGTCTGAGTACCGTCGCCTGGTGCAAGAGCAAGGCGTCAAAACCATGTTGTCGGCCATCTCCAGCGGCAACTGCAACGTGATCGCGCCTGTCGCCGAAGACTTGAAAGTGTTGAACGTTGCCTGGGATTGCGGCACTGAAAAACTGCTGGAAGAAAAGCGCTACCAGTATGTGGTGCGCACACAAGGCAATGCCACTACTGAGATGGTCGCCACTGTGTTGTACCTGATGAAAACCAAGCCTAATTTCGAAACCATTGCCGTGGTGAACCAGGACTATGCCTGGGGCCGCGACTCGTGGGAAATTTTTATCAATACCTTGCGCGTGTTCAAGCCGAATGTGAAAGTGGTCGCCGAGATGTTCCCCAAAATGGGTGCCTCCGATTTCTCCACCGAACTCAGCCGCTTGCAAGCCATCAAACCCGACGTGGTGCTCAACACCTCGTGGGGCGGCGACCTGGACACGTTTGTGCGCCAAGCATCGCAGCGCGGCGTGTTCAATCAGAACACTTTGTTTGTCTTGCCCTTGCTGGAAAGCTCGCTAGAACGCCTGGGCGATGCAGTACCGGCCGGCATCATTGCCGGCGCGCGCGGTGACCATTACTTTTTGCACCCCGATACCCGCAACGATCCCAAGCACATGGCATTTGTCGCCAAGTTCAAAGCCAAAACCAACGCTTATCCGATTTACTCCACCTACCACATGGCGCAAGGCCTGTTCGGTTTGAAGACCGGCTACGAGAACGCCATCAAAGCCAACGGCGGCAAATGGCCGACCACCGAGCAAGTGGCTGAGGCCATGCGCAAAATGAGTTTCAAAGGCTATGGCCACACCGTGCACATGCGCGCCGATGGTCAGGGCTTGGAAGACCAATTGCTGGGCTTCACCAAGCGCGTGCCGCAGTTCCCTTTTGCTGTGCTCGACAGAATGATGATCGTCCCGGCTGAACTGGTGACCACGCCTGTAGGCCAGAAATCCCCGGCCTGGGTGAAAACCATCAACCCGGCGATTCTGCAAAACAGCGCGCTCAAGATGATCGACTTCAAGTGAGTTTGTTGGACGCGGCCACGCTGGCGCATTTGCAAAGCTGGCAGGGTAAAATCGAGACACGGCACGACAGTCTGGGTTTGAGCCCGGTGCGTGCCATGTCGGCCACGCTGGACCGCGACGACGCCGAGCCGCACATGGGTGACGCGCTTGCACCCTTGTGGCATTGGTTGTATTTTTTGCCGGTGGCCCGGCACAGTGAGATCGGCCCGGACGGCCACCCCAAACGCGGCGGTTTTTTACCGCCTGTGCCCTTGCCGCGCCGCATGTGGGCAGGCGGTCGTTTGCACTGGCACCAGCCTATGCGCTTAGGCGAAGACGTTCAACGCGTCTCCAGCATAGAAAAAGTGCAACACAAAACCGGCCGCAGTGGCGAGTTGTTGTTTGTGCAAGTGCTGCACCGTTACATCAACGCTCACAGTTTGTGTTTAGAAGAAACGCATGACATTGTTTTCCGGCCTGAAGCCGACCCGTCAGCGGCTGCGGTTCCCGGCATCAAACCGGTGCATGCTGCGCTGTGGCAGCGCGACATCGTGCCTGACGATGTGTTGTTGTTCCGTTATTCGGCGCTGACATTCAACAGCCACCGCATCCATTACGACCGGCGTTATGTGACCCAAGTCGAAGGCTATCCGGGTTTGATCGTGCACGGCCCATTGATGGCTACGTTGCTGGTTGATCTGCTGCGCAGGCACAGCGAACGCGTTGTGCAATCCTTTGAATTCAAAGCCGTCAAGCCGGTGTTTGAATGCGCCGATCAACGTGTGCTCAGCGTCTGCGCCCATCCCGACGGCGAGCAGGTGCATGCCTGGGTGCAGGATCACCAAGGCGATGTTTGCATGCAAGCCACTGCCCGTTGGGCACCCTGAGGAAACACCATGAATCAAGCAATGCCCGCCATTGATGAGCACCAAGACATACGCGATGCGGTGCGCCAGTTGTGCGCAGGTTTTGACAGCACCTACTGGCAAAACGTGGACGAACAGCGCGGCTACCCCGAAGCCTTTGTCGATGCTTTGACCCAAGCCGGTTGGCTGGCCGCGTTGATACCGCAGCAATTCGGTGGCTCGGGATTGAACCTGACGCAAGCCTCTGTCATCATGGAAGAGATCAATCTCTCTGGCGGCAATGCAGGCGCTTGCCACGGCCAGATGTACAACATGGGCACGGTGTTGCGCCACGGCTCCGAGCTGCAAAAGCAAACCTACTTGCCGCGCATTGCCAGCGGCGAATGGCGTTTGCAGTCCATGGCGGTGACCGAACCCGGCGCCGGCAGCGACACCACGCGCCTGAAAACCACTGCCGTCAAACGCGGTGACCGCTATGTGGTGAACGGTCAAAAAGTATGGATCTCGCGCGTACAACATTCGGACTTCATGATTTTGCTGGCGCGCACCACGCCGCTGGCCGAGGTCACGCGCAAAAGCCAAGGTTTGTCGGTGTTCATCGTTGACGTGAAAAAAGCATTGGACAAAGGCATGGTGTTAAAGCCGATTCGCAACATGCCCAACCACGAAACCAACGAAGTGTTTTTCGATGAACTGGAAATTCCAGAAGAAAATTTGATAGGCACAGCAGGTGAAGGTTTCTCTTACATCCTCGATGGCTTGAACGCCGAACGCGCGTTGATTGCTGCCGAATGCATAGGCGACGCTTACTGGTTCATCACCAAAGCACGCGACTACGCCAACACGCGCGAAGTGTTCGGCAGACCGATAGGCAAAAACCAAGGCATACAGTTCCCCATGGCCGACAGTTACATGGAAACCGAAGCCGCCAATCTGATGCGCTACGAGGCTTGCCGGCTGTTTGACGCACACCTTCCTTGCGGCGCACAAGCGAACATGGCGAAATACCTGGCCGCCAAAGCATCCTGGGAAGCCGCCAATATGTGTTTGCAAACCCATGGCGGATTCGGCTTTGCCAGCGAATACGATGTTGAGCGAAAATTCCGTGAAACTCGGCTCTACCAGGTAGCGCCGGTTTCCACCAACCTGATTTACGCCTACATGGCTGAACACGTGCTGGGTTTGCCCAAGTCTTACTGATGTCTAAAACCAATTCTCAACCGCTAGATCACATCACCGTCGTGTCTTTGGAACACGCCATCGCCGCGCCGTTTTGCACGCGCCAGTTGGCGGATTTAGGCGCGCGTGTCATCAAGGTAGAGCGTCCTGGCGACGGTGACTTTGCACGCGGCTACGACAAACGCGCACGCGGCATGTCTTCTCATTTTGTTTGGGTGAATCGATCCAAAGAAAGTCTGACACTGGATTTGAAAAACCCGGAGCACCTGGCTGCTTTAAAGCAATTGCTGGAAAAAGCCGATGTGCTGGTGCAAAACCTGGCGCCCGGTGCCACCGCTCGCATGGGGCTGGATGCGGCCACGTTGCGCGCCCTACACCCGCGCCTCATCGTCTGCGACATCTCCGGTTATGGGCTGGACGGCCCTTACCGCGACAAAAAAGCCTATGACTTGTTGATACAAAGCGAGGCCGGTTATTTGTCCATCACCGGCACACCCGAGCAACCCAGTAAGAGCGGTAACTCCATCGCCGATATAGCCGCAGGCATGTACGCCTACACCAGCATATTGGCGGCACTGATTCACAGAGACAAGACCGGTGAAGGCGCGCACATCGATGTATCCATGTTGGAAGCGCTGACCGAATGGATGAGCTTTCCGATGTACTACGCCACCGATAACGCTCCACCGCCGACCCGCAACGGCGCGTCGCACGCCACCATTTACCCGTACGGCCCGTTTCTGGCGGGCGACGGCAACAGCGTCATGCTGGGCCTGCAAAACGAACGCGAATGGGTGCAGTTTTGCGAGACGGTGATGCAAGACAAAGCGTTGGCCACCGACCCGCGTTTCAACAGCAACAGCTTGCGCCACGAAAACAAACAACAGCTTGAGCCCATCATCCTCAAAGAGTTTGCTGCTTTGAGTGCCGCGCAAGTGATTGAGCGCTTGGACCAAGCTCAAATTGCCAACGCCCGCATGAACACCATGGCCGATCTGTGGGCGCATCCGCAATTGAAAGCGCGCAACCGCTGGGTAGACATTGACACGGCCAACGGCAAATTGCCTGCGCTGTTGCCGCCTGGCAAGTCTGATGCATTCGAGTACACCATGGGCGCGATTCCTTCTGTAGGCGAACACACAGAGCAGATACTGAGCGAGTTCGGGATAAAACTTGGTGGAGCTTAAGGCGCAATCACTTCCACCCTTAATTCATTTCTGCGCCACATAGGCAATGTCCATGGCGGGTCATAGCGCGAGAGTTGCGGACTGCCTGCCATTTGCCAATTTTTGGTTTTCACCCAAGCCAGCAGTTCGTTGGTTTTGTCTTCTACCTTGGACTCTGTGTTCAAACCGGAATAACGCAGCACAGCAACAAGTTGCGCCGGTACTTCGCGCAATTGCACGGCCTGGTTGTTCGGCTTGGGCAAAGTGGCCATGGTGTAGTCGGCCGGCATGACAAACTGTATGCGCCAATCCTTTGCTTCACGCAATGATTTTTCATTGGCACGCGGCTGTACGGTCACCGGTGCAGTCATGGCGATTTTGGCTGAGGTGTTTTGCCCCGGGGCTTTGTTGTTGCCGAAAATAAAATCTGCAATCGCTCTGAAGCCTTGGCTGGATGCCGAATCCATGTCGCCATTGACAGCGGTTTCAGCGACGATAAGCGCTGCATACTGACGCAATTCAAACGCGTCTTCTTTGAGCAATACGCTGTACTTGGGTTCTTCTGTGGCGGCCAAAGCAAATCCTGATGACAAAATAACTATTGAAAAAACAAAACCGCTGCAAATGCGGTTCAGTCTGTTGATGGTAAGGTTCATCGAATCATTCTCCAAAATTTCATACTGCCGTGCAAGAAGATAAATCTGTGCATGAACATTCGAGTGACAATCTTCGCTGTTTCAAACAAGTTTAAGGTACGGGAATGAATTCGCGCGATATCCGGTTGCTGGGTCTGGTGGCATTTGCCAGCATGGTGTCGATGCGCATGTGTGACCCTATGTTGCTGCAATGGGCGATGGACTTCAATGTTTCCCAAGGCCAGGCCTCGCATGTGATCGCAGCATTTTCTATTGCCTATGGCGTCATGCAATTGATTTACGGGCCCTTGGGCCAACGCCTAGGCATCATGAGACTGATCACCTGGGCAGCAGGCGTCAGCGCCTTACTCAGCATCCTTACCGCCTTGTCTTCAGGCTTAGACGCATTGCTGATCGCGCGCAGTGTCATGGGCGGTGTGGCCGCGGCCATCATTCCATTGAGCATGGCCTGGATAGGTGATCAAGTCGCTTACGACAGTCGGCAGCAGACGCTGGCGCGCTTGATGAGCGCCACCGTCACCGGCGTGATGGCCGGTCAATGGTTTGGCGGCTTTGCCGCGCAATACCTGGGCTGGCGCTGGGCCTTCTGCGCACTTGCTTTACTGTTTGCGCTTGCATTTGTTCTTTTGTATCGCAGCAGCATGTACCGCTCGCAAGCCACAGTCGCGCTACAGCCTAAAGTGTCGGCTGCAGAATATTTACGCGGCACCCGCGAGTTGCTTCGCGCACGCGGTGTGCAGCGGGTGCTGTTACTGACCCTGCTTGAGGGCGCGCTGGCCTTTGGCGTGCTGGTATTCGTTCCAAGTATGTTGATCAAAGATTTTTCGCTCAGTTCTTCATCTGCCGGTGCCGCCATGTTGCTTTACGGCATCGGCGGATTGATGTACAGCCAGTTCGCCAAACGCTGGATCATTTGCTTGGGCGAAGGGGGTCTGGCGATGACCGGCGGTTTATGTATTGCATGCGGTTTGATTTTGCTGTTAATCAGTCCGGTTATTTACGGCGCGCTGGCAGCTTGCCTGATCATTGGTTTGGGGTTTTACATGCTGCATAACGTGCTGCAAACACAGGCCACTCAAATGGCGCCGCACAACCGCAGCACAGCCATGACCTTGTTTGCCAGCGTGCTGTTTTTGGGTCAATCCAGCGGAGTGGTGATCTTGTCTGTATGCCTGGATGCCGGAGTGCTTAGGCAGTCATTCGCGGCAGTCGCCATAGGCATTGCAGTGATAGGTTGGACCGTGGCAAGACATAGTCCTGGCAAGACAAACACAGTCAGCTGAGTTTTTTCACCAACAACTGGTTTGCATCCATATTGATGGCGACTTCAAAACTGGATGAAAACTGCCTGGCGCCACGCAGCAACATGCGCACCGGCAAGCCGTTGGCATAAGAAAACGAATGGCGGGCGAACAGCACGGCACCATTAGGCCCTTCGCGCACAGAAAACGCCTGCTGCGTCACTTTGTCGTTGATCTGCATGCACAAGGCCTGTAATTCGGCCAAAGGCGTGAAAGAACTGGTGGCAAACGCTTGACCGATAAAAATGATTTGCTTGGCATCTAAAGCCACCCGGGTCCAGAAAGGGTACATAAATCCTCGGCTGGCATATATATCGCCGTTTTTTTCCAGACGCGCATCAGTCCGGTTGTTGTTGTAGTAATCGCATACCAGTTGGTTGGTGACTTCAAGCGGTTTCCAAACTTTCACTTCAGCATCCGATTTTTGCGCACGGGATTCTTCTATCACTTCGATCACATGCACAGACAGCTTAGGGATTTCAGTCTTCAAAAACCCGGCAATTCGCATATTGGTTTGCAAAGAAATCAATATTTCATCAAACTGAGGCGCTTTGACTTGGATTTCAGTCGGCGCGGTTTGCATCACCATTTCTTTGTAATAGCGCTCGGGCTTGGCCATCACAAAGTGCTTGTACAAATGGTAGTCTTCGATGATTCTTTTGAATTCCATACCGAAGAAAAAATGGCGCAGGTCTTTTTTTTCAAGCACGTCGTCATAGAACAACTGCAAGGCATATTCCAGTTTTTCTTTTAACTCTGATTCAGTTCTCTCGACCATAAATTTTTTTCAAATCAAAATTGAGGGTTTACATCTTACTCAAAATGCCGTTTGGGTTGCACTCCATAACCAAGGCGCACATATCAATCAACACCTTGTGTTTATAGATCGGATCGAACAGCCAGATATTGATATGGATCAAAAAATGAATATACAAGCACTCAATAGAATTAAAAAATAAAACATTTTTATAGTGTGCCCCTTGCTCTGGCTCAAACTGTCGCCACGGGCGCCGCAGGAGAGCCTATCGCCCCTGGCAAACGCAAGGGCGGCGCGGTCAGCAAAAACCGGCTGCGTTTGTTTTCCCGCAACCAGTTAGCCAAATGGGTCATGTACCAAAGCTCGCCTAGGTGCACGCCCAGCTTGAACAAACAATGTTCATGCAAGGGCAAGGTGGCGCAAGCGCCGTCGCCAGGGGTGGCGGGGTGGGCTTCAACCGCGTAGTTGTCGGCGATCAGCGCAATCAAGCCGCTGTCGGTGATCCACTGCTTGAGTTTTTCATCCCGGCCGTCCAGCGAACTGCCGGAGCGCGCCAGCACATCAGCGTCGGGCTGGCGTTTCATGTCCAGCAACACTTGGCCGAAGCCGGTATGCATGCACACCATGTCACCGCTTTCGACTTCAATGCGGTCTTTTTCCAGAATGCGCATCCAAGTGTCATAGCCGACGGCTTCACCGGTATGGCCAAGGTGCGCATGCAAATCCACCATGACCGCACGACCTTGAACGCAACGCTCGGCCATGTGTTCTATGCCCAATGCTTTGGCGTATGAGGTGGATTCCTTGGGGATGTTGATGAAATCAAAAATACCAGCACCCTCGGGCTTGTCCGGTCCGACCACATCGATACCGGCGCGGTAGCCGTTGTAGTAAAGAGGCTCGGGCACGCCGTCGCCATCCGCATCAAACATGGAACCGGCATGCGCCAAGCTGTCCCATTGCGTGCTGTACTGCAAGTGCATGATGACCAGGTCGTCGCTCATCACATCGGTACACAAAGGGTCGTCGCACCACAACTGGTAGTTCATGTTTGGTTTGCCGTTGCGCACCGTGGGCCTGAGCACAGGCGCACTGCGTCTGGGGTTGAGCACGCTGCCGCCCGGATAGTCAAGCGGCAGGCTCAGATTGAAAGTGATGCCGTGTTTCACCTCAGCCATGCCTTGCATGACTTTTTCGCGGGTCAACAAATTCATGCGACCGGCCTGGTCATCCGGGCCGAAGTCGCCCCAGGTGGAACCGGCGGGGCGGTTTTTCCAACGTGCCGATGTGCTCATGGCCTTCACCTCAGTCAGTTAAGTCAAACAATGAAAGCCGTATTACAAAGGCTTGCGGATCAGGCTGGCGATCTCACCGATCACGCCTTTGCGAAACAACATGACGCAAACCACAAAAATCAGGCCTTGCACCACGGTCACCCAGGAGCCGAGTTGCGCCAGGTAATTTTGCATGGTGACGATGACTGCTGCGCCGACCACGGGGCCGAACAAAGTGCCCAGCCCGCCGACCAGTGTCATCAACACCACTTCGCCGGACATAGACCAGTGCACATCTGTGAGCGAGGCCAACTGAAAAACCAGCGCCTTGGTGCCGCCAGCCATGCCGGCCACGAGCCCCGAAAGGACAAAGGCAATCAGCTTGAAGCGGTCGGTGTCATAACCCAGCGACAGCGCACGTTGTTCGTTTTCACGAATCGCTTTGAGCACTTGTCCGAAAGGCGAATGCACGATGCGCCAGACAAGCGCAAAACCAATCAGAAAAACACCGAACACAAACATGTACATGGCAGAGCTATTGCTCAGATCGATCAGTCCGAACAAATGCCCTTGCGGCACACCTTGAATGCCATCCTCGCCGCCGGTGAACGGTGTTTGCAAATACACAAAGTACACCATTTGCGACAAAGCCAGTGTGATCATGGCAAAGTAAATGCCTTGACGGCGTATGGCCAGCATACCCACCACCCAGGCCAGTAACGTGGCACACAGCGAAGAGAAAAGCACAGCCAACTCAGGGGTCAGGCCCCAAACCTTGGCAGCGTGCGCTGCCGCATAACCGGCGGTGCCGAAAAACATGGCATGGCCGAAGGACAATAAACCGCCGAAACCCAGCAGCAGATTGAAAGCGCAAGCGAACAAAGCAAAGCACATCACCTTCATTAAAAACACGGGGTAAATGAAATAAGGTGCAACGGCGAAAAAGGCAAACATCAAGCCAAAGACCAACCATTGGTGGCGCATGTCTTGGCTTTCAGAGAAGGCGTGGTTCATGGTTTATTTTTCCGTTCCAAACAGGCCGGCAGGTTTGATCAACAACACGATAGCCATGATGACGAAAATCACTGTGTTGGAAGCCTCCGGGTAAACCACTTTGGTCAGGCCTTCGATCAGACCCAGACCGAAACCCGACAAGATAGAACCCATGATCGAGCCCATGCCGCCGATCACCACCACGGCAAACACCACGATGATGATGTCAGCACCCATCATGGGGCTGACTTGGTAAATCGGTGCGGCCATCACGCCGGCCAACGCAGCCAGGCCGACGCCAAAACCGTAGGTGAGCGTGATCATGCGCGGCACGTTGATGCCAAAGGCTTGCACCATGGAAGGGTTCTCTGTGGCAGCGCGCAAATAAGCGCCGAGCTTGGTGCGCTCAATCACAAACCAGGTACTGAAGCAAACAAACATGGAAGACACAATCACCCAGGCTCGGTATTTAGGCAGGAACATAAAGCCCAGATCAATCGCGCCCATGAATACGTCGGGAACTGCATACGGCATGCCTGAAGCACCGTAGGCATTGCGGAACAAACCCTGGATGATCAAAGCCAGTCCGAAGGTGAGCAGCAAGCCATACAAATGGTCCAGTTTGTACAAACGCACCAGCATGCTTCTTTCAATCACCATGCCTATGGCACCGACCACCACCGGCGAAATCACCAGTGCCAGCCAGTAGTTCAAGCCAAACCATTGCAGCGACAAATATGCGACAAACGCGCCCATCATGTACTGCGCGCCGTGAGAGAAGTTGATGATATTGAGCAAGCCGAAAATCACCGCCAGCCCCAGCGACAACAAGGCGTAAAAAGACCCGTTGATCAAGCCGATCAACAGTTGGCCGAACAAAGCCTGCGAGGGGATACCGAAAATTTCCATGCGCTGATCAGTTCTTCACAAAAGGACATTCGCCTTCACTCAAGGGACGAAAGGCCTGGTCTGCAGGAATGGTTGCCAGCAGTTTGTAATAGTCATAGGGGTATTTGGATTCGGAAGGCTTTTTCACTTCAAACAAATATGCCGGGTGCAGCTTGCGGCCATCCTTGCGAATACTTCCTTTGCCAAAGAGTATGTCGTCTGTGGGCATATCTTTCATTTTCTGAGCAACCTTGGTGCCGTCATCGGTTTTTGCAGCATCAATCGCTTTGAGGTAATGCAACACGCCGGAGTAAACACCGGCCTGGTCCATGGATGGGTACTTACCGCCGTGCAATGCGGCGAAACGTTTGGACCATGCGCGGGTCTGGTCGTTCAAGTCCCAGTAAAAGGTTTCTGTCAGGTAAAGACCTTGTGCTTTTTCCAAACCGAGTGAATGCACATCAGGCAGGAACACCAGCAAGCCGGCCAGCGTTTGACCGCCTTTGACAATACCGAATTCATAGGCTTGCTTGATGGCATTGGTGGTGTCGCCACCTGCATTTGCAAGACCGATGACCTTGGCTTTAGAGGCCTGTGCTTGCAACAGGAAAGAAGAGAAATCCTGGGTGGCCAGCGGGTGGCGCACTTTGCCCAGCACCTTGCCGCCGTTTTTCAACACCACGGCCTCGGTGTCACGCTCAAGTGCCTGACCGAATGCATAGTCGGCTGTCAGAAAATACCAGCTGGTGCCGCCGTGTTGAACCACGGCTTTGCCGGTGCCATTGGCCAGCATCCAGGTGTCGTACAACCAATGAATGGTGTTGGGCGAGCAAGCTTTGCTGGTCAGGTCTGCTGTGGCTGCGCCGGTATTGACGTGGATTTTTCCTTTTTCACGTGTAACCTGGCTGATGGCCAGAGCCACCGAGGAGGTAGGTACATCGACAATCATGTCGACCTTGTTGGTGTCGTACCACTGACGGGCTATGTTTGAGCCGATATCAGGCTTGTTCTGGTGATCCGCACTGACGATTTCAATCTTCAAACTGCTTTTGCTGCTTTTTAAATAGTCTTCTACCGCCATTTTGGCGGCTACCACCGAACCCGGGCCGGTGATATCGGCATACAAACCGGACATATCGTTGAGCACGCCGATCTTGACGATGCCGTCGGAGATTTGTGCGGATGCATTCAGGCCGATCGCGCCAAGCAAAGCTGCGAGCAAAGTTTTAACAGGGAATTTCATGGTCGTGTCTTTCAAAAAATCAGATACCCAAAAACTCATTGAGCATTGGCATATTGGCTTGCAACTGCGCGGCTTCAAACCCATGCACTATGCGGCCGTGTTCCATCACATAAAAGCGGTCTGCCAGGCCACTGGCAAAGCGGAAATTTTGCTCGATCATGACGATGGTGAAATTCTTCTCACGCAAGGTATGAATCATGCGCGACAAAGCTTGAACGATCACAGGCGCCAGGCCTTCAGAAATCTCATCAAGCAGCAGCAACTTGGCGCCGGTGCGCAATATGCGCGCAATCGCCAGCATTTGCTGTTCACCGCCGGACAAGCGTGTGCCGGGGCTGTGACGGCGCTCATACAGATTAGGAAACAGCGCGTAAATTTCATCCAAGGTCATGGCGCCGGGGGCAATCACTGGCGGCAACAACAGGTTTTCCTCGCAACTGAGGCTGGCAAAAATACCGCGCTCTTCGGGGCAATAACCGACGCCTAATCGGGCAATATCGTGGGTCGCCCACTTGCTGGTTTCCTGCCCGAGTATTTGTATGGAGCCGCTGCGCTGACCGACCAGCCCCAAAATGGATTTGATGGTGGTGGTGCGGCCTGCGCCGTTGCGCCCCAGCAGTGTCACCAACTCGCCCTGGTTCACCACCAGATCGACACCGTGAAGAATGTGCGATTCACCGTAAAACGCATTCACGCCTTGCAAATGCAGGAACGGCACAGAGGACTTTGCTTCAGTGGCCATGTGCACCTGCCAATGTCTGTTCTGCACTTCCCATGTAAGCCTCAAGCACCAGCGGATCCTGCGACACGGTCGCATAAGGTCCCTCGGCAATGATTTGGCCGCGTTGCAACACGCTGATGGTGTCGGCAATCTGCGAAACCACATGCATATTGTGTTCAACCATCAACACGGTGCGGTTAGCGCTGACTTTTTTGATCAGTTGCGTCACCTTATCCACATCTTCATGGCCCATGCCCTGCGTCGGTTCGTCCAGCAACATCAGTTCAGGCTCAGTCGCCAGCGTGGTGGCAATCTCTAATGCGCGCTTGCGTCCGTAAGCCAGCTCAACTGCTTGTTTGTTTGAAAATTCGGCCAACTCGACTTCTTGCAGCAGCTGCATGGCGCGGTCATTGAAGCGATTCAAGCTCGATTCTGAGCGCCAGAAATCATATGAATTGCCTTGTGCGCGCTGCAAGGCAATACGCACATTTTCAAGAACGGTCAAATGCGGAAAAGTGGCAGAAATCTGAAAAGAACGCACAATGCCGCGACGCGCTACCTGAGCCGGTTTTTCATGCGTAATATCCTGCTGATTGAACAAAATCTGTCCGCTGGTCGGGATCAAAAACTTGGTCAGCAGATTGAAAAAAGTGGTCTTGCCCGCGCCATTCGGACCGATAAGGGCATGGATAGTGCCACGGCGTACCTGCAAATCAACTTGATTGACAGCAATAAAACCTTTGAACTCTTTCACCAGTTTCCTGGATTCCAAAATAACTGCATCGGCCATCGGCTCGTCCATGGTTTAACTTTGTTGACAGCAAAGGATCTTCGCTTGTGAGCCTATGCCACCTGCCTATGGTAAACCCGTAGTCGCACGCGCCAACCGATGCGAATGATCAAGTCTCAGTTTGAACATGAATTGACAAAAGTGCGGGAAGTGGAAACAGCCCTGTTAACCTCGCAATAAACAAGCTTGGAATTTCAAGCGTTACATTGCCAATTGAAATGCATGGCTTTGCATGAAATATCCGTTTATTTTTGAGGAAATACAAATTGAAAAATTCCCTGACCTGTGCTTTGCTTGCTCTCGTGTTCAGCGCACAAGCGCCTGCCGTCACGCTGGCTGTTGACCAGGTGCCTGAAGCTAAGCGCACGCAAGATCAGCATTACCTGTTACCTCATGAAGTGTTTGACTTCAAAACCAAAGAAGCCACACAAACATTGCTGGTCGACATACGCACACCGTCTGAATTGCAGTTTGTCGGCTACACGCCGTTGATAGACGGCAATGTGCCTTACATCACTTACGACTACTCGGACTGGGACGCGAAAAACAAAGAATACAAACGCGATTTCAATTCAGGATTCACGGTACAAATTGAATCTCTGCTGAACAAAAGCGGAGTTCCAGGCGGCAAGCAAGCACGCATTATTTTGATATGCCGTTCGGGTGACCGTTCAGCCAAAGCAGCCGATTTGCTGGCTAAATCCGGCTACACCAATGTATGGAGCGCCATAGAAGGCTTCGAAGGCGACAAGGCCAAGGACGGCCCGACCAAAGGCAAGCGCACAGTCAATGGCTGGAAAAATGCCAACTTGCCCTGGACCTATGAACTGGACAAGAGCAAAGCATTTCTTGAATAAGCCTGTTTTGTTGAGATGAATGCATCAGACTGCCATTATTGTTTTTGAAACTGCAGTCTGAGCATGATTGGCTAAATACTTGGCGCGTTAGATCATCAATAACGGTTGTATATTTCCAAAGCCTTTAGCATAGATTTTTCTTTTTCGATGATGGGAATCATTTTGGATTCTTTGTCATCATATTGCTTAAGCAGTTCGATCACTCGCTCTGCAGCTGCTGCCGGCACCACCACCACACCATCGGTATCTCCGACAATGTAATCACCCGGATTAACTAGGATATCGCCGCATTTGACCGGCACCTGCTTTTCAGCACCCACCATGCGACCCACAGATGTTGCCGGAGAAATGCGGCGTGACCAGACCGGGAAACCAATACGGCGCAATTCAGCCACATCACGAACCGAACCATCAATGACCGCGCCGGCCAGGCCTCGAACCTTAGCTGTGGTGCCCATCAGATTGCCCATTGCTGCAATGTCAATTCCGTCTTGCATGACAAAGACCAGAACCGAGCCGGCAGGTGCCTGGTCAAGCAACTCAAGCGCAAGATTCGGGTATTTGCGCGCATCGTTTTTCAATACCGGGCGCAGCACTACAGTAGCAGCACGGCCAACGACACGCGAATCAAAAATCGGCTTCATGTCAGCCGACATCCAACCGCGTGCGCCGGTGGCCTCTTCAATAGCATCTGCAATATTTCCGGTGCTGTTTTCAGGTAAGGCCAACGCCTCGATGATTTGCTCTTGCGTTAATGCCCAAGATAAAGTAGAAAACACCAGGCTGAAAAGCACCAGTGACAAACGAATGAAGATTTGCATTGACATCCTTTGCAAAACTGATTTCAGAATTCAGAAAGAAATGCTATTTATTTGGCTAAGCCAAGGCTATTGATACCAGCTTCTGCGACTTGGGCATCCTGCTGTGAAGTAGCGCCACTGACACCGACTGCACCTATGACCTGACCGTTATAAGTGATGGGTACGCCTCCTTCCAGCAGGTAGGCGTTGGCTATGGTTGCCAATGTCGGACGGCCTTTGGCTACATCTTCCAGCACTTTGGTCGGGCGACGGAAAGCGGCGGCAGTTTTGGCTTTACCTATGGCCACATCAATGCTGCCGTATTGTGCTGTTTCCATTCTGTTTAAAGAGATCAGGTGACCGCCTTCATCCACGACGGCAATGATGACGTTCCAGTTGTTGGTTCGCGCCTCAACCAGTGAAGCAGCCGTTATTTTTTGAGCAGCTTCTAAAGTCAAGGATTTTTTATCGATCAGTTGCGCATTGGCGCCCAAAGCGAAAGTAAGCATCGCAATGGCTGTTAAAAAACGAGTGAAAGTTGTCATTTTTGTTCTCCGTTGATTGTTTTTAAAAGATCAGTTAAGCCATATTGGGTTGACTTTCCTGACATCAAAAAGTGTACATCTTTTGATCAAACAACTGAAATGCAGTTAATCCCTTATTTATCATGACCGATATCGCTGAATGATCTAAATTGGTTATCCATGTCTAGTTGGATAATTTTTACAAGCAAATGTGTATGAGTAAATACTGAATGTTTCAATGAGATAGACTTGATGGTATTCAAAATCATCACTTTTTTTGTCCATGAATTCAACCAGACTTGCCATTGTTTTAAGCATGTTTGCCATGGCCTCTGCGGCTATCGCTCAAACCACAACGCCATTACGCGACTGCCCGGATTGTCCTGAGATGATGGTCATCCCAGCGGGCAGTTTCACGATGGGCTCAGTATCCGGCAGCGAAGAAGATGCAAATACGCCCAGGCGCACTGTGAGCGTCAACGCTTTTGCAATTGGCAAATACGAAATCACCCAAGCCCAGTGGTTTTCCATCATGGGAACCCGGCCCGGGATGTTCAAAGGAGACGATCTTCCGGTTGAACAGATAACTTGGAAACAAGCCCGGGAATTCACACGCAAACTCAGCGAAAAAACCAGACTAACTTATAGGCTACCCACTGAAGCAGAATGGGAATATGCAGCGCGCGCCGGCAGTGAATCCGACTATTACTTCGGCGCTGACCAAACGCAAGTGCCTGAACACGGCTGGTTTGATGAAAATTCTGATGAAACCACGCATCCCGTGGGCCAAAAACCGGCGAATAACTATGGGCTGTACGACATCTACGGCAATGTCTGGGAATGGACCATGGATTGTTGGAACACCACCTACGAAGGTGCACCTGTCGACGGCAGCGCCTGGACGAGCGGTGATTGCTCTATGCGGGTGGCCAGAGGCGGCTCTTGGTATAACAAATTGAAATCAATTAAATCAACAGCAAGGGCTAGGTATTCCTCTGAAATTCGCTACAACAGTCGGGGTGGCGGCTTGCGGGTTGTGCGGGAATTGCCCAGGTAGTTAAACCTTTTTCTATAAAACGATTTATTTGCCCGGCGGTACTCCCTTCACTCTTAAGAATTCTTGAATAGGTTTAAGTAATGCAGCCGGAAACGGGGAAATTGCTTGCGGCGCTAAGCTCAAATCATCAACTGACCATAAAATAATAGGTGAGTTATTTAACCTTCTACCAAATCCATCGTCTGCCATGAAAAATATATCCTTGGTTAGCAAAATTTTCCTCCTGATAACTATTACCGCGGGACTGACCTATGCCGGGGAACCGCAGTGGATCAGCGACAGCAAAGGCTGCAAAGTAGCCAACGTATTTCCTCAAGAAGACGAATCCATCAATTGGACAGGCGCCTGCGAACAAGGTTTAGCTACTGGTGAAGGCAAGCTCACCTGGTTAATCAATGGCATCGTCACCGATACTTACGAAGGACAACTGGTTAAAGGCTGGGCTGAAGGCGAAGGCAAGCTAACCCGCAAAGACGGTGTTTACACCGGCGAATGGAAAAACAGCTTGCAAAATGGCAAAGGCCGTTACCAACATGAAGACGGCACCTGGTACCAAGGCGGCTGGAAAGACGGTAAGCCTCATGGCCACGGGCAAATGCTGACCCCTGAAGGCAAGATTTTCAGCGGCACCTGGTACGACGGCTACTATGAAGATGAGCAGCCACCAGAAAATCGCGGCTGATTAATCTAGCGCCAAACAATCAGCGCGAGCCGGGAAATACCCGGCTCTCACCGGACTAGATACCGCTACCAGAAAAGCATCTTGGATAGCATAAGCCTCTTGTTCACGCTTGTACCAAAGAACGCATTTTTCCTGAGTTGTTTTCAATAATTCTGCATTCTGTCCGGACGTGTACTGTAGATAATGCACCATTTCATGAAGCAAAACAGAACGGTCAAAAAGATTTGACTCCGGCTTGAGTTTTTCATCCAAATATATGGTCTCTCCTCCCGGGTAATGGCCGAGTACAACACACCTTGAATTGCAAGCGAGCCGGCTTAAGTCGGCAGAAGATAAGAAACTGATGGTTGGTAATTTATCCGGCAAGGGGTATTTGGACAGGTCATGAATGCTGGAAAAAAGCACAGGAATCAAATCCTTCCGATCCAGCTTCAAATTGGCACCGGCAAAATCATCTAAAAATTTCTGCTTGCCACTTTTATATTTTTCATACATGCCGGTGTTGTTGCTTGAATCATCTGCTGCTGCAAGTCCTGCAAACCATAGGCATACGATCAAACAGACAACAGCACGCACCGGTAAACAAATAACCGGGTCTGATCTCATATTTCAATCCGCTTTCGCCTTGTTGAAGTCAAAAACAAGATGCAGATAACGCCGCCCTATCAGGTCTTTGGTCATGCTGATGGTTTCCGAGCCCAGGTCGGCTTCAAAAGTAAACCGGCCACTGGCTGGTGGATTCAAGTAAAGAAACGGTCCTTTGGTTTTGGTTTCAACCATGACTTCACCGGATACATTTTTCACGCGTAAAGCCACATCTTTGATCTCTGTGATTTGGCCGTTATTGCGGAACACAAGTTGAATAGGGTATTTGGGGGCTTGCGTGTCTAGATAGGTTTGCTCTTCATCATTCAACCCTCCTGTAATGAATGTGTATTCACCTTGGCGTTGTAACTTTATGGCCTGAGCATTCGCAGATTGAAGTCCCATAAAAAATGAGAGGAGCGCAATTGAAAATAAAGGGACAAGTCCGGTCAATCGGGTAAGTAGCGAGGCATATTTTTTTTGCATATAGGTTTAAACCAGTTGATTTAAGAATTTATTCTTTGATAAAGAAATACGAATATTTCTTACGTGTCGTTTAAAGATTATGATGTGACAACCTTAAAATTGCAAATAACCCTCGTGTCGGCTGATCGGCATGCTTATTTCACCTACAGGAGTAGCGCTTGCCATGTTAAAAAAATACTTTTTGATGCTGTGCCTCGGTTTTTATTCAGTCTTTAGCTTGGCCGCAGATGCTGCTGCGTTGCAAGGTCAGTGGTCAGGCGTGTGGTACATAGGCATGAGCAGTGGCAAGGCACACCTACACTTCGATGAGGGCGGCAATTCACACATCAGTTTCACCAATTTGGATGAATTCGGCGAAGAGGACATCCCATTGAGCAAACTGACCATAGACTCGGGCTCGGTCAGTTTCTCGGTGCCGAGTAAGTACAGCGCTGCTTTCCAAATTCAACTCAAATTAAAGCCTGATGGGAAAACACTGGATGGCGGAGGTAAATTTGACGGGGCCGGTGCCAAACTGGTGTTTACCAAATCGAATTGAAGTAAGAAGCTGACTGCAACTGCCTCAAAGCAGTTGAGTCACATTTACTGGATACAGACAACAATTATTCGTTAGGCAGTGACTTTATATAGCGTGCCAGCAATCTGATTTCCTCAGGTTTCAAAGTATTTTTGAAACTGGGCATAGCGCCTTGTCCTTTAATAAGAATGTTAAAGATAGCTTCTTCGTCTTTAGTGATACCTGCTAATTTCGGACCACCCTTACCCGCTTTCATGCCAAAGTTTCCATGACACCAACTGCAACTGTTGGCGAATAGCTTTTTAGCATCTTGCTGCTCAGCTTCCTGGGCTTCCTGTGCAAAAACCGGGACGGCAAACGATGCGATAAGTGCTGTAGCTGCGAAAAATTTTAATCCACTGAAACGGTGAAGCATGCTTTCTCCATGGTTGATACGATTTTGTTTCAAGTATACATATTGAAACAATAGTGTCCCAACGTTTTCACATTAGGTCTTCGTAAGTTAATGATTTACCTTGGTTTTTCATGATTTTTGTCTGGTCTCGATTTGAACTTCGATTCCATGACTTATGGTCTTTTGCGTCTGCACGCAAAGGACCCTCATGAACCACGGCAAGCTTGTTTTCTCTCAACTCATGGCGTTCTTGCCGCTGAGCACGTTTCGCCGCTGCGTTGC
>CAMDKD010000033.1 GCA_945901125.1 Bordetella parapertussis | reverse complement strand
ACCGAGGAAATTGAACAGTACCGAAATCACCTTCACTCAATTGGACTTTCCAACGCAACGATTAAACACAAACTTCACCCAGTCGGTGCCACGATCAAGTACGCCAAGAAACTAGGGTATCAAACGTCAGAGGTTGAAATCCCCAGACTGAAAGTATCCAAAGGACGTTTACGGTATTTAACAGAAATTGAAGAGCATAAACTGCTTGTAGAAATCGACCCCTACCGGCATGTTGAAGGAATGCCTCCGTTTAACCAGCGAAACGCCATCGTTAAGCAGCAGATGATTGACCTTCACCACCTGATCATCCTGTTACTGGACACCGGTGCCAGACACAGTGAAATCTGCAACCTGAAGTGGGAGAACATCGACCTTGAGAAAAAGACAATTGCCCTTTGGAGATCGAAGGTTCAAAATGAATCAGTTTTATACATGACAGACAGGGTGGTCAATGGCCTTACCGAGCGTTATAAGAAACGAATCAGCACCTATATTTTTACCAGCAAGAAGGGGAATGCACGAAGGACATTGACACACGTCATCCAGCGAGCATTCAAGAGAGCTGGACTTGAAGGGTGTTCAGCACACACCCTAAGACACACCCACGCCACCAGACTGATCCAGAACGGACTAAATCTTTATGAAATTAAGGAGATTCTGGGACACGCCGACATTCAAACCACGATGCGATATGCCCACATCGAACAAGAACAAGTTTCCAGGAAAGCTGTCAAAGTGATCAATAATTTCAATACCAAACAACTTACTCCAACCGATCTCACATCATAATAAATAGAATCAGATAAATTGAATAAACGATCCTTCTTAATGTCTAATTCCAACTACCTCAGTTTTAAAACCATATAAAACGAACAGGAATAATAATGAGTGAAAATATGGACATTTTAAATAATCACATCATTAAAGTTGCAATTAACGTCAATTTCCAAAACAAAGAACCTATTAATGGAGATAAGAGGTATTTTTCTGATGGATGGACTAATGTTGATTTAACGGTTGATGATTTCATTAGTTGTATCAAAGAAGGATGGGCATACACAGCACAGCTTTCAGGAAATAGATCTACAAAAAACTATCTCTGCAGCAACATTGTATCAGTCGATATTGACAGTGGTTTGACGATTGATGAAGCGCTTAATAAAGAGTTCTCACAAGATAATCTATCGATAATATATCCAACCTTTAGCCACACGGATGAATTCCCTAGGCTTCGTCTGATTTTTATACTTCCCAAGATTATTGAAACTGCCGAAGAACAAGAGAAAATAAACAGAGCCCTTGGTTTAATTTATAGTGGGGATCATGCTGCACTAGATGCTGCTAGATTATTCTATGGAAACACCAACTGTGAACCAACAAGTTTTGACAAATCAATTTCACAGGAGACATATAATAATCTATTAGAAATGGGAACTAAAATATATTCAGATAATTCGAATCCATATAACCCTACAAGTAACCAATCAAAAAGAAAATTACCACTAGATTTCAATGTTCAATTGAATAATAATCATAGTATTACCGTAGATAATATTAAAACCAAGACTCAAATACTCTGTCCTTTCCATCACGACACAAAATCAAGTGCCTTTATACATGCGGATCAGACAGGTCCACTTTTCTTACACTGCAGAGTGTGTAAAACTACCTATTGGTTTAAAAACTACAAATCTGAATCAATTAGAAATATTCCAGATTTTGTCGAAACAATTAAAGAGTTTGGTTCCAAATCATTAAATTCAATTCATGACTTTCCGGTTTCATTTGCCAACTCTAAAATATCATTTTTAAACAATCAACATCTCGAAGTAGACGAGATTCCTGATGGAATCACATTCATAAAAAGTCCTAAAGGGACAGGTAAAACCACCTCTCTTACCAATATTTTAGAAAAACTGCTAAGAAGGAAATTCTTAAGTATTATGGATTTTGAGGAAGAGTCATTTAATAACCCTGATCTTTCTCTCAACACACAATATAGAGTTTTATTAATTGGGCATCGTGTTGCCTTGATTAAAGACTTATGTAACCGTCTTGGGTTAAACTGTTACCTTGATGATAAGCTAGGTTCTTCTTCATCAAAAAAACAAAAATATGGGGTATGTCTTGATTCATTAAGAAATGTACAGTTCCACTCCTATGATATGGTTATTATCGATGAAAGTGAACAGGTACTATCTCATTTTCTTGCAGACACACTCAAAGATCGTGAATTAATTTTTCACTTACTAGACGTTATTGTATTTAATACCAAGAAGGTAGTTGCACTAGACGCCGATATAGGATGGACAAGTTATTTAACTTTAAATTGGATGAAACGAGATCGTGGTTATCATAATACGAATACTTTTAATAATTTTATAATTAACGAATATATACCACCCCCTCAAGTTATTGAAATATTTGAATCTAAAATCCATTTAATTGCAGACATGTTCAGTTCAATAATGGATGGTAATCGTGTTTTTGTATCCTCTAATTCCAAGAGACTAATTAATAAAATTGATGCCTATCTTAAAAAACCAGTCTACAGCCATATTAATGTCATCTCAATTACCAGTGAAAACTCAACAAGTAATATAGTTAAACATTTTATTGAGAATATTAAAACTGAATCTCTCAAATATGATGTTATTCTTTCCTCACCAACACTAGGAACTGGTGTTGACATAACTTTTGAGGATAGTCAAAAATTAATTGATGTTGTTTATGGTTTCTTTGAACCACTGGTTAATACTCACCTAGATATTGATCAACAAATTTCTAGAGTTCGTCAACCTGGTCAGATTAAAGTTTGGTTATCACACCGAGAATTTAATTTCGAAACTGATTTTGATGTTGTCAAAGCTGATTTAATTCAAAATCACTTCGTTCAAAACTCAATTATAGGGTTTGATCCTATTACACATAACGAAATCTTTGATGAAAACAGTCCATTTCTTCGATTAATGAGTCTGATTGTTTCCCAACAACGTTTTTCCAAGAATAAAATTAAAAATAACTTCGTTACTTACAAAACAAGTTCTGGTTGGAAATGTATTAATATTATTAAGGATGATGAAGTTTCTAAACTTGGTTCACAAATTACAAGAGAAGGGAAAATACTAGCTGCTGATGAACTTTATCAATTTATTCTCAACGCAACACCGATTAATCAATCTGATTATGAATACTTGAAGGAATTAAGAGAAGGGAACCAGACGTTAACCAGTTCTGAATCAGCCTCTTTTCAACGGATGTCATTTGAACTTTTCTACTGTTCACCTTTTGATCGATCTTTGTTTGATTTAGACGACAACTGGAGATATAGAACAAGTGTTATTACCTTTGAAAAAATAACCAATGAAGAGGTTTTTAATCAATTTTATGGTCAAGTTAAATCATCCAAGAAAAATACTAATAAATTTAAAATTCTTAAGGATCCTTTAGCTTCTGTCATTTTGTTACAGAATATATTTAAGACAACCCCTTTTTACTCTCACTTTAAATTTGACTCTTCTGTTGAGTACTCCCATCACGACTTGGATAAATTCGCATCTGCATGTACTAAATTCAAAGACTACATTGCCACTCAATTTGGAATATCTATTCGAAATGACATTGCTTCTAAAAGTGTTCAACAACTTAGTGAGTTTTTAAAATTAATTGGGTTAAAAAGGATCGAAACACGTACTTCGACAAAAGATAATGTCAAGACATATTTTTATAAATTATGTCCATCTACTTTAGACAAAATCAATGAAATTGTTACGAATCGATCTATGTACTCAAATAATAGATGGGTTTTCATCAACAACCTTTATGGATTTGTTGATGTTTTATCCATCGAATCACGTGTTGATAACCAAGGTTTTATTGATCAGAACGATCAACTCTTTAAATCCCTACTTGAGAATGACTGATTCCCATCTAAATCAAATCCAATTTCAATCCGTTTGAAGTTGCCGGATAACTACTCTAGTTATTATAATACTACTATAAAACTACTATCTGTTATCCGCCCCTCTTTCCAACCAAAACACCATTACCCCTTCGATTAGGGACCCCAGTCCTTCTCAAAACCCCTCAGAATCGATTAATCCAGACTTTATTTGGGTCTGATTACCTTGGTGACCCTCAGAATTTTAATCTGTATTACACCGTTTTAATCATTATTACTATTAATTATAAAGAATATATTTTATATGACCTTATTAGATATAGTATATAAGTTTATAGACTGTTCAACAAGGTGCGGTTTGACGAAATTCGAACCTGAACCACTAGACGGTTTCTTACTAAGAAACCGTCTGGTCACCATGACACCCTGTTTTCAGTGGCTTAACCAGTTGGTCTGCTTCTCTTCTGGTAGGTTTCCAGCTTTAACTGGGGATCTAATCCAGTTTCACGAGGTGTTGGTACTGGTGACTGGGTTGGTTGTGGGTTCTGTTCACGGTGCCTCAACCATTGTTTAAATGTCATCATTGAACACCTCCCTCTCAAGTAGAACAATCATCGTCTTGGAATCTGGTGACATTGCGAACTGATAGGCAAAGTCATCGAATTCATACAGAGACTTGATCAGTCTGTCCCTAGTCACCCTAAGTCCATAGTTACGACACTCGTCTATCCAAAAATTAAAGTCATCTTCTTGTTGCATTGGTACCTCTAAAATGATAGTATTTATCAGTTCTAAGGTAAATCTAGAAGATAGTAATAAATAAAAATATTAATTGACTATTAGCTTGCAATTAGTAATCGTGATGCAACTGCTAAGTCAAATGTTGTTGGCATGTTATTAACTTAAATTTAATTCAATCAACTATCTTACACAAAACAAAACAGCGTGAGTTTTAGGCTCACGCTGCTTGAAAGTGAAATGAAATAGTTTAGAAATTAAATCCAAGTCCTATTGTGTAGCCAGTTAATGAAATATTGTTTTTAGTCGGATAGTAAACCATATAATCTAAGTTCAAATTCATATCCTTAGATACTTTATATTTGACTCCTGCTCCATAGGACAAGCCAGAAGCTGTTTGGTCTGCACTGGCGGTACCATTGGAGTATGACATAGTCTCATTAAATCCTGACCAACCCAATCTGCCAAAAACTTCTAAATCACTACTTAAATGTGACAATGCCTTGTAATAAATACCATACATATAATTAACTTTGTAAGTGTTGGTTACACTACTAATTGCAACACTATCAGTAGCAGTATTAAAGCTTAGCATTCCTTCATATCCAAAATTGCCTTCATTTTTACCAACAATGAAACGCAAATTTGATGGGCTCCAGCTGCCTAAAGACTCTTTATAAGTCAATCCTGTGTATCCAATTTCCACATAAGGTTTATCGTTATCTGCTTCTGCGGCAAACGCTGCATTAACAAACGCAAGTGTAGAAAGTACCAGTAACAATTTTTTCATTTCAATTTCCTTCTTTGTTTATTAACCTAACACGAGTCAACTTCAATTACCGCAAATTGATGGCTTGCAATTTTGCGGTGAAACAACAACTTTATTTTTTATGTCTTCTCTAGTTGCAACTACGATGCTTGTTGTTGGCGGAGAAACCATTGAGCCAAGTAAACCGAAATATGCACTTCCGCCCATACTGTAATCACCTTGTAGGACTAATACTTGCCCTCCATCGACTTTTAATTTTGTTTTTTGTGGAACACTTTTCTTGTCAATCATGTCAGTACTTCTAGGTAACCAATAAAATTCGTACATACCTGGTATTAAATCAACCACAAGTACATTTTCTTTATTCATTGAACCTATAACAATGTCGTTTATTGCTAAGTCTGATGGGTATGAATGAATGGGATTAAAGAATCCCGAAGTCATCTTTCCATTTATAAAATATATTTTTGATTTATTTGAATCTACATGAAAAGATTTCGCTTTATTTACAACATCTGTATCTGCTTTTTGTACAACAGCGGGAGTTGTACAAGCAATTAGCGATAGGTTTAATGCAGTATATAAAATTATTTTATTAAACATATATTTGAATTATTCAAGCAAGCCTCTCAGCCGCCATTGTTGATGTCAATTTGCTTCAGTGAAGTTCTAAAAATCGCACACTGGTGCCCATTTGTTTGGCAGGTGTCCGTATGTCAGTACCTCCTAAAAGCACCTTTGTTGCATAAGTTTACCTAAAACTGTAGAAAGAACGAGACTACCCAGCTATGTTCTCAGTTAATTTGGCAAATTCAAGCACCCTGCTAAATGTATCGTTAAAGAAGAGAATTGGCAAATCTCTCTTTATTAGCAACACGTACTGGGATTCTCTTCCCTGTATGCAGTCAAAGTCACAACCTATTAATAATACTTATAATTTATACAATATTCACAGAATTTCGTATGGCAATACCGCCAAAGCATCAGCATCATTCAGCAACTGGTCAGCAACCGCATGTTTCCGCTGACACTCAAAGGGCTGGAAGATGCAATGCGTATGTTGAGCAAGCACACCAATGTCAGTGCGTTACATAGGCGCACCTTAAACTACCTGTTCAGCCACCGTAGTTCAATGGATAGAACTCTCCCCTCCTAAGGGAGTGATACAGGTTCGATTCCTGTCGGGGGCACCACAGCTTCAGTATTTCTTACTCACCGCCAACTCCGGAAATGCGTCCGCAACCGTCGATACCTGGCCGCAATGCGCTGCCGTATACCCGGGCAACTGGTTGACCGCAAACTGAAACTCGTCACTGTTCAATATTTTCAATACAGCTTTTAAATGCGGTTTCTCCAGGTCGCCTTGGTTACACAGCAAAAAATACCGTTCAGTCGCCAAAGGCAAAAACTCCAGCTTGAACCGCCTGGCCGGGGTTTCTACGCCAAAGCCTACATCCGCCATGCCGCTGGCCACATAAGCCGCCACTGCGGCGTGGGTGAACTCAGCTTGTTCATAGCCTGAAATCTGCGCCGGGCTGACATGCGCTTTTTTCAAAAAACATTCCAGCAAAAATCGGGTGCCGCTGCTGGGCTGGCGGTTGACAAAGCGCAAGCCTTTGCGCGTCAGGTCGCTCACCTCGTAAATTTTGTGTGGATTACCCTTGGCCACCATAAAGCCTTGGCGGCGCGTGGCCACATGGATGATGCGGTTTTGCTTGGGAACCAGCCAGCGCGCATAGTGCTTGAAGGCCACTTCCTCAAACTCGCCTTGAGGAATATGAAACCCGGCTATTTCACACGCACCTTCATGCAGCGAGGCCACGGCCTCGGTGCTGCCCACATATTTGCGCTCCACCCGCATACCTGTGACAGTCAGGTTTTCTATCATTTTTTCCACGGCAAACCCGTGGCTGGCGTGCACACGCAAGGCCTCTTTGCTGCTTAAAAGCACTCTGCCGATTTCGCTTTCCAACTCAGACGCCAGCGACTCGAGCATGGGGGTCAAACGCGCATTGATGCGGTGGCCGGCCCAGACCAGTTTTTCGGCCAGCGGCGTCAGGGTAGAGCCCTTGCCGCGCTCCATGTTCAACAAGGCCATGCCAAGCTGCGCCTCGCCTTGTCTTATTAGGCTCCAGGCGTGCCGGTACGAGGCACCGGTTTTTTTGCACGAGCCGGACAAGCTGCCGTGGCTTTGCACTTCGGCCAGCAATTCCAGCAGTCTGGGGGTCAGGTTTTGCCCGCCTGCGTCGCTGATGGTCCATTGCGGCTTGATGGAAACTTTGTGCATGTGTCTAAATAGGCTTTTGAAAGCATATTAGTTGTGTGTCATAAAACGATCATAACTGACACCCATCATCATATTGCGGCCAGTCAGTGCTTACCCTAGACTTTCATGTGCTGGGAAAGCATACGTTAAAGTCGCTTGCTGACAAAATTTCCCAACCCAAAAATATGGAGACACCATGAGCTCAATCACAGAAGCTTCAGGCACCCCCGGCTTTCTTTCCAAGGAACGCATCATTGCGGGCGAAGGTTTCAACCGCTGGCTGGTTCCACCGGCTGCTTTAGCCATCCACTTGTGCATCGGTATGGCCTATGGCTTCTCGGTTTTCTGGCTGCCATTGTCCAAAGCGCTGGGCATCAAAGAAGCCATCAAATGCGGTCCGGATATCGGTTTCTTTCAGGAGTTGTTCATCACCACCTGCGACTGGAAAGTCTCCACGCTGGGTTGGATGTACACCTTGTTTTTTGTGCTGCTAGGCAGTTCAGCCGCTTTGTGGGGCGGATGGCTTGAACGTGCTGGGCCGCGCAAAGCAGGCGTGGTCAGTGCGTTGTGCTGGTGCGGCGGGATGTTGATTGCAGCCTTGGGGGTTTATACCCACCAGTTCTGGTTGATGTTGCTCGGCTCCGGTGTCATAGGCGGCATCGGCCTTGGTCTGGGTTACATCTCGCCCGTGAGCACCTTGATCAAATGGTTCCCGGACCGCCGTGGCATGGCCACCGGCATGGCCATCATGGGTTTTGGTGGTGGTGCCATGATCGGCTCACCCTTGGCTGCCGAATTGATGAAAAACTTTGCCACAGACCTCGAAGTCGGTGTCTGGCAGACCTTTGTCTTCATGGCGCTTGTTTATTTCATCTTCATGATGGCAGGTGCACTTGGTTATCGCGTGCCTGCCACAGGTTGGAAGCCTGCCGGTTGGACACCGCCGCCGCAACAAAGCAGTAACACCATGATCACGCAAAACCACGTGCATGTGAGCAAGGTCTGGGGCATTCCCCAGTTCTGGATGGTGTGGGTGGTGTTGTGCATGAATGTGTCAGCCGGTATCGGCGTGATCGGCATGGCCAGCCCGATGTTGCAAGAAGTCTTTGGCGGCAGCCTGATCGGCGTGGAAGCCAAATTCGTTGACCTCGACAAAGCACAACTCACCATGATTGCCGGTGTGGCTGCGGGCTTTACTGCGTTGTTAAGTTTGTTCAACATCGGCGGACGTTTTGTCTGGGCCAGCTTGTCAGACAAACTGGGACGCAAGCTCACCTACATCATCTTTTTTGTTCTCGGCGGCGCCTTGTACGCCTCGGTGCCGGCCAGCGCCTTGGCAGGTAACAAGCTGCTGTTTGTTGCAGCGTTTTGCATCATCTTGAGCATGTACGGCGGCGGTTTTGCCACGGTGCCCGCTTACCTGGCTGACTTGTTCGGCACGCAAATGGTCGGCGCTATCCACGGCCGTTTGTTAACCGCCTGGGCAACCGCCGGCATTTTGGGTCCGGTGGTTGTGAACTACATGCGTGACTACCAATTGGGCATGGGCATTCCACGCGAGCAGGTCTACAACCAGACCATGTTCATTCTGGTCGGCATGTTGGTGGTCGGCCTGATCGCCAATCTGATGATCCGCCCGGTGAATGCCAAACATTTCATGACGCCTGAAGAACTGGCAGTCGAGAAAAAACTCGCGCATGAAAAAGCCAGCGCCTCTGAAGTCGGCAGCGGCCAAAGCGGTTCCGACCAAACCAATCCTTTATGGGTGGTGCTGGCCTGGACCGCGGTAGGAATTCCGCTGGCCTGGGGTATTTACCGCACCGTTTTGAGTGTGGGCAAATTTTTCAACTGACAACGCCAATGAATAAACCTATTGAATCCCCTGAACTGCTGACCGTCAGCCGCCTGTTGCCTGAATTCAAAGACATGCCGGGTGGGCTTATGCCTTTGTTACACGCGGTGCAAGAGGATTTGGGGTTTATTCCAGCCAGTGCCGTGCCCTTGTTGGCCGAAGCCATGAACCTCTCACGCGCAGAGGTGCATGGTGTCATCACCTATTACCATTTTTTTCGCAGCAAAGCGCCCGGCAAGCACGTGGTGCAAGTCTGTCGCGCCGAGGCTTGCCAATCCTGCGGCAGCGAAGAATTGCTGGCGCAAACCGAAGCCTTGCTGGGTTGCAAATTGCATGAAACCAGCGCCGATGGCCGCTTCAGTCTTGAACCGGTTTATTGCTTAGGTCTTTGCGCTTCTTCGCCTGCGGTGCAGATTGACGACAAGTTATATGCGCGCATGGACAAGACACGCATGGCACGACTTGTTGCTGACATAGGGAGCGCAGCATGATCACCCTGTACGTTCCTTGCGATAGCGCAGCGCTGGCCGCCGGTGCGGATGAAGTGGTTGACGCCTTGCACAAAGAAGCCACTGCGCGCGGCATCTCCATCGATGTGCAACGCAACAGTTCGCGCGGCATGTTTTGGCTCGAGCCTCTGGTTGAAGTGGCGACTGCCAAAGGCCGCATGGCTTACGGACCGGTGACTTTTGAAGACGTGCCCTCTTTGTTTGACGCCGGTTTTTTAAATGGCGGCTCGCATGCGTTGTCGCTGGGTTTGACCGATGAGATCACATACCTCGCCAAACAACAACGCCTGACCTTTGCCCGCATGGGCATCACGCGTCCTTTGTCTTTGGATGATTACGCGGCGCATGGCGGCTGGGTGGGTTTGCAAAAAGCCGTGTCTGTGGATGGCGCAGACGTGGTGCAAACCGTGTTGGATTCCGGCTTGCGCGGACGCGGCGGCGCGGCATTCCCCGCCGGTATCAAATGGCGCACCGTGCGTGCCACCACAGCAGCGCAAAAGTATGTGGTGTGCAACGCCGACGAAGGCGACTCGGGCACCTTCTCTGATCGAATGACCATGGAGGGCGACCCTTACATGTTGATCGAAGGCATGGCTATCGCCGGTGTGGCCGTTGGTGCCACAGAGGGTTACATCTATATCCGTTCTGAATACCCACACGCGATCACCACCATGAACACCGCCATCAGTTTGGCGCAAGCGGCGGGTTATCTGGGCGACAACGTGCTGAACAGCGGCAAAGCATTTCACTTGCATGTACGTAAAGCCGCAGGTTCCTATGTTTGCGGCGAAGAAACCGCCATGTTGGAGAGCCTCGAGGGCAAACGCGGCATTGTGCGCGCCAAGCCGCCCTTGCCTGCTCTCGAAGGTTTGTTCGGCCAACCGACCGTCATCAATAACGTGATCACGCTGGCCAGTGTGCCCATCATCATGGCCAAGGGCTCGGCTTTTTACAAAGACTTCGGCATGGGCCGTTCTACCGGTACGCTGCCTTTCCAAATCACCGGCAACATCAAGCACGGTGGCTTGGTTGAACGCGCGTTTGGTCTGAGCTTGCGCGAGTTATTGTTTGACTTCGGCGGCGGCAGCCGCAGCGGCCGCCCCATCAAAGCGGTGCAAGTCGGCGGCCCGCTGGGCGCGTATGTGCCCGAGTCGCAATGGGATGTGCCCTTGGACTATGAAGCTTATGCAGCACTCGGCCTGGTCGTCGGACACGGCGGCATCGTGGTGCACGACGACACAGCCAATATGGCCAAGTTGGCGCGTTACGCCATGGAGTTTTGCGCCATAGAGAGTTGCGGCAAATGCACCCCCTGCCGCATCGGTTCCACACGCGGTGTGGAAACCATTGACCGCATTGCCACTTCATCTAACAAAGAACAACAAGTGCATTTGCTGCGCGATTTGTGCGACACCATGTTGCACGGCAGCCTGTGCGCCATGGGCGGCATGACGCCCTATCCCGTGCTCTCCGCACTCAAGCATTACCCCGCTGATTTCGGTTTGGAAAAAACTGAATCCACCGTCTCTTAAGGAATCACCATGTTGATGTATCTGAAACAAGAACGCGACCATGGCACACCGGCGCGCACATCTGCTGAAACCGTCAGCTTGAATATCGACGGCTACGCGGTCAGCGTGCCCAAGGGCACATCATTGATGCGCGCAGCGGTTGACGCCGGCATACAAGTGCCCAAGTTATGCGCCACCGACAGCCTGGAACCCTTCGGTTCTTGCCGCTTGTGTCTGGTGGAAATCGACGGCCGCAAAGGCTATCCCGCATCCTGCACCACACCAGCTGAAAACGGCATGGTGGTGCACACCCAGACACCGAAGTTGCAAGACCTGCGCAAAGGCGTGATGGAGTTGTACATCTCCGACCACCCGCTGGATTGCCTGACCTGCAGCGCCAACGGCAACTGCGAATTGCAAGACATGGCCGGTGTCACCGGTTTGCGCAATGTGCGCTACGGCGTCGGCGCGCAAGCAGGCGACCACCATTGCGACATGAAGCAAGACGAGTCCAACCCTTACTTCACTTACGACCCGAGCAAATGCATTGTGTGCAACCGCTGCGTGCGTGCCTGCGAAGAAACACAGGGTACGTTTGCACTGACCATTTCAGGCCGGGGCTTTGAGAGCCGCGTATCCGCCGGGCAAGATCAGCCTTTCATGGACAGCGAATGCGTGTCCTGCGGTGCTTGCGTCGAGGCTTGCCCCACCGCCACGCTGCAAGAAAAATCCATCATTGAACTTGGCCAACCCGAGCACAGCCTGATCACCACCTGCGCTTATTGCGGCGTCGGCTGCGGCTTCAAGGCTGAGATGAAAGGCAACACCGTGGTGCGCATGGTGCCGTGGAAAGACGGCAAAGCCAACGAAGGCCATTCTTGCGTCAAAGGCCGTTTCGCTTGGGGCTATGCCACCCATCAGGACCGCATCACCAAGCCCATGATCCGCGCCAAGATCACCGACCCATGGCAAGAAGTCAGCTGGGACGAAGCCATCAACCATGCGGCCTCCGAGTTCAAACGCATACAAGCGAAACACGGCAAAGACGCGGTCGGCGGCATCACGTCTTCACGTTGCACCAACGAAGAAACCTATCTGGTACAAAAACTGGTGCGCGCTGCCTTCGGCACCAACAACGTGGACACTTGCGCACGCGTTTGCCATTCACCCACCGGCTACGGTTTAGGTCAAACCTTCGGCACTTCCGCCGGTACACAAACCTTCAAATCAGTGGAACAGGCCGATGTTTTGCTGGTCATAGGCGCGAACCCGACGGATGCACACCCGGTGTTTGCGTCACGCATGAAACGCCGTTTACGCGAAGGCGCGAAACTCATCGTCGCCGATCCGCGCAAAATTGATCTGGTCAGCAGCCCGCACGTCAAAGCGCAACACCACTTGGCCTTGAAGCCCGGCACCAATGTGGCGCTCATCAACTCACTCGCACACGTGGTGGTCACCGAAGGTTTGGTCGCCAAAGACTATGTGGCTCACCGTTGTGATGACAAGAGCTTTAACGAATGGTGCGACTTCGTCTCCAAACCCGAAAACTCACCCGAAGCCTTCGAGAGCGTCACCGGTGTGCCCGCTGCTGATGTGCGCGCCGCTGCCCGCATGTACGCGGCAGGCCCGAACTCAGCTATCTACTACGGCTTGGGCGTGACCGAGCATTCACAGGGCTCAACCATGGTCATGGGCATTGCCAATTTGTCTATGGCTTGCGGCATGGTTGGACGTGAAGGTGTGGGCGTGAACCCGTTACGTGGTCAAAACAATGTGCAAGGCGCTTGCGACATGGGCAGCTTTCCGCACGAACTACCCGGCTATCGCCACATCTCCGACACCACCACCCGCACATTGTTTGAAGGTGCATGGGGCGTGACTCTCAGTCCTGAGCCCGGTCTGCGCATTCCCAATATGTTTGACGCAGCCATGGACGGCTCTTTCCTCGGTTTGTATTGCCAAGGCGAAGACATTGTGCAGTCCGACCCGGACACACAACACGTGGCCGCCGCCTTGTCAGCCATGGAATGCATCGTTGTGCAAGATATTTTCTTGAACGAAACTGCCAAGTACGCGCATGTGTTTTTGCCAGGTTCTTCCTTCCTGGAAAAAGACGGCACATTCACCAATGCCGAGCGCCGCATTTCGCGTGTGCGTCAAGCCATGCCGCCGATGGCGGGTCTGGCCGACTGGGAAGTCACGGTCAAACTGGCGAAAGCGCTGGGCTACGAGATGCATTACGCGCACCCGCAAGAGATCATGAAAGAAATTGCGGCGCTCACACCGAGTTTTGCCGGCGTCAGCTACGAAAAAATCGACCAGCACACCAGCTTGCAATGGCCTTGCAATGCGGACACCGCAGATGCTGGCGTAGACATCATGCACACGCAAGGTTTCATGCGCGGCAAAGGCAAGTTCTTCCCCACGCAATATGTGGCTACGCAAGAGAAAGTCACCCGAAAATTCCCGCTGTTGCTGACCACCGGTCGCATCTTGTCGCAATACAACGTGGGCGCACAAACCCGGCGCACCGACAACAACCTGTGGCACGACGAAGACCGTCTGGACATACATCCACACGACGCTGAAGAGCGCGGCATCAAAGAACATGACTGGGTAGGCATCGAGAGCCGCGCCGGTCGCACCGTGTTGCGCGCACGTGTGACCGAGGCTATGCAAGCTGGTGTGGTCTACACCACCTTTCATTTCCCAGAGTCTGGCGCTAACGTGATCACCACAGATGCATCCGACTGGGCGACCAACTGCCCCGAATATAAAGTGACAGCGGTGCAAGTGGTGGCGGTCAGCCAACCGTCTGAATGGCAGCAAAACTACCAGCGCTTCAACAAAACTCAGTTGGATTTGCTGGCCAAAGCGCAAACCGAAAGTTTTGAGGTAGTCGGTAAGTGAAGATGCACACGGCCCTTGCTGCCAGTCTGGCTGAAGAGGTGCCTGTGGCTTTGGTGTTCAACGGCATTTCACACGCAGTGATGATGGCCACGCCTTTGCATTTAGAAGACTTTGCCCTCGGCTTTGCTTTGACCGAGGGTTTGGTAGATCAGGCATCGCAAATATATGGTGTTGAAGTCATACAACAAGCCCAAGGCATTGAACTACAAATTGATATCGCCGCCCAATGCGAAGTGCGTTTGAAAGAACGCAGAAGGCACATGGCCGGGCGCACCGGTTGCGGCTTGTGCGGCACCGACAGCCTGGATCAGGTCAAACTCAAGCTACCGCAAGCGCCAGTGGTGAATGTGGATGTGCAAGCCATGCAACGCGCACATGCTGGCTTGCGCGCCCTGCAACCATTGAAACTGCAAACCGGTGCCACACACGCTGCTGCCTGGTCTGATATGAGCGGTGTCATTCAAACCGTTCGTGAAGATGTTGGCCGCCACAACGCCTTGGACAAACTCATTGGTGCCATGTCCAAAGCAGGTGTCGATGCGACGCAAGGTTTTGTTTGTATCACCAGTCGCGCCAGTTTTGAGATGGTGCAAAAAACCATACAGTCCGGCGCAGGTGCATTGACCGCCGTGTCAGCGCCCACACGTCTGGCCGTTGAGATAGCGCTGTCCCATAAGCTGTTGCTCGCCGGACAGGTGCGCGGCGACAGCTTCACCGCTTACAGCTACCCCGAACGGTTTTTAGCTACTGCTCCCATTGAATCCACAGAGACTGAAACACATGGACATCCATAACCTGGTTCACATGGCCAACCAAATCGGCGAGTTTTTTTCCGCCTACCCAGACCGCAGCGAAGCCATGGACGGCATCGCCAACCACATACGCAAGTTCTGGGAACCGCGCATGCGCTTAAAACTTTTTGAATCCATAGATCAAGGTCAAACCGGCGAGTTGTCAGAACTTGTTGCGCAGTCATTGGCCTTACACCGCGCGTCGCTTCAACCGGCAGGTTTGCGCTGATCAAGCTTTGACACCGGACACCTTACATCGGTGTTATCAGGGCTGAAAGCCATTATTTTCTGAATCTGTTTCCGTTTTCTAAAAACGGTCTGCGGCTCAATGAATGCTTTGCTATTGATGCAGACCAGGAACTGATTTCTTTCGCAAGCAGGTGTGAAAAAACCGTCAATTGGCGGGACGTTATCTTGCTTAAAGGCTGGCATGTTCACTGGAGATTGACATGCCAACCACCTTCGCAACTTCTTTACGTCGCCCTTATTCCACATGCCGTGGAAGTATCAACACACTTGCATCAATGCTTTTCATCAGCCTGGCAGGCTTGGCGCAAATGCCGGCACACGCAGACAACAATTACTTCGGCATCCATGGCCCGAGCTACCACGATGGCGGCGACTTCAACAATGCTAACTACGGTCTGTACTTTGTGCACAAAGGAATCACCGGCGGTTTTTACGACAACAGTTTGAACCGCAACACGTTTTACCTGGGCTACGCCTGGGAATGGGATTTGCCGGTCAATCCTGTGGTGGATTCCGTCTCTTTAATGGGTAGTGTGGCCACGGGTTATTACACCGAGGAGATGCCTTATGAATATGCGCCCATGGGTGCTTTGAGTTTCAAACACGGCTTCGGCTCGCAACAAGGCTTGCGCCTTTCCTATTTGCCTGTGTACGGCAAAAGCCCGGCGAGCTATGTGTTGCACCTGAGTTATGAATACACCTTGAAATAAACGAAGGCTGCTGACAGGCCATTCAACGGCGCACCGGCATCACGTGTATCCAGCGACAGTCCATGCTGACAGTGAGTTGCTGGCCGGTTTGCACGTTGTGACGTTGCGTGCCTGACAGCGTCAATTGCAACTGCGTGCCCGCTGGTTCATCCAACGCCAATGAGGCCAGCGAAATCTCCCCAAGACTGCGCAAGGCGCTGACGTGAGCGTGCAACACAAGCCGCTGATTGTCAGATGTCGCATCGTCTGTCAATGAGGGGTTGACGTGAAAACCGTCGCCTTGAATCACCCAGGTCACGGGTTGTCCCTGTGTTTTCAAACGACCTTTGTCCTTGACCACCAGCGCTAGCCCGTTTTTGGCTTCAGCTTGCGGCAACCACTCCAGCCAGGCGAAGCCTTCAGGCAAAGCATGCGGCCCCCGGTTGCCGAGCCAGCGTCCGTGAAAGCGATTCGGTATACCGACCAGATCGGCTACCCGCGCGTTGCGCGGCGAGCGGTAAATATGCGCCGGTGTGCCCTCTTGCAATACCTCGCCTGCGTCCATCACCACCAGCTTGTCCGCCAGTTGTCTGGCTTCGTTCAAGTCGTGCGTCACCAGCACGATAGGAATATGCAAATCGCGGCGTAAGTCGGCAATCAAACCGTACAAACTGCGACGGCTCATTTGGTCCACCGCAGAAAACGGTTCATCCATTAACAAGAGACGCGGTTGCCGCGCCAGTGCACGCGCCAGTGCCACGCGCTGCTGTTGACCGCCGGACAACAAAGCCGGTAAACGCTGTTGTTGATCGGGCGTCAAGCCCATGCGCTGCAACCAGTCGCGCGCCTGCTGCAAACGCTGCGCGCTTGGCAGGTGCAACATGGCCAAGGCCACGTTGTCTACCGCGTTCATGTGCGGCATCAAGGCATAGTTTTGGAACACCAGCCCGACGCGTCGCTGCTGCGGCGGCATGTGCAGGCCTTGCGCGGTGTTGCACCAGATGTCGCTGCCGACACTGACTCTGGCATTCTCGGGATGCAACAACCCGGCCAACACCCTGAGCATGGAGGTTTTACCCGCGCCCGACGGGCCGACCAGCGCCAGCATCTGCCCCGGTGCGCAGCTGAAACTGCCGCGCAAAGGCATGGGGCTGGTTTGGGAAATATCGACTTGCAAGTCCATGGCTTGTTCGGTGTTCATCTGCGTCTGCCCAGCCTTGCCGTGGCAAAAAAGGATGCAGCCACAGCCAGCAGCGACAACAGCAACAACAGCAAAGCCATGCGGTCGGCGGATTCAAAATCAAAAGCCTGGACACGGTCGTAAATAGAAATAGCCATAGTTCTGGTTTCACCGGGAATGCTGCCCCCCATCATCAGCACCACACCGAACTCACCCAGCGTATGCACAAAGGTCAACACCATGGCCGACAACACACCCGGCCAAGCCAGCGGCAGTTCTATGCGCCAGAAAATGCGCCATGCATTCAAACCGCTGACGGCTGCGGCTTCGCCCAAGTTGGCGGGAATGGCTTCAAAGGCACGCTGAATAGGTTGCACCAGAAACGGAATATTGAACAACACGGAGGCCACAACCAAGCCGGAGAAATGAAACGCCAGACTGATGCCTTGCTGTGACAACCACTGACCCAAGGGCGAGGCCGCACCGAATGACACCAACAAGTAATAGCCCAACACTGTGGGAGGCAACACCAAGGGCAACACCACCAAAGCCTCAATCAGGTATTTGCCCTTGAACTCGGTATAGGCTAACCAACGCGCGAGCAGCATGCCGGGCGGCAACAACAAAGCCAGCGTGACCGCTGCGAGTTGCAATGACAGTGAAAGCGCTTGCCAATCGATGATGTTCTCCTGTGGATCAAGGCATGGCAAAGCCATACCGTGACAGCACCACCTGCGCCGGTGCACTGCCTAGGTAATCGTAAAACATCTGTGCGGCAGCCGACACGGGTTTGATCAACACCATGCGCTGAATCAAGGGCTGGTGGTTTGTTGCATCAATCAAATCAAATCGCCCTTTGTCTGCGAACGCAGGTGCCACGGCCAAAGACTGTGCAATGATGCCGGCTTGCGCTGACCCCGACAATGTGAATTGCGCTGCCTGCGAAATGTTTTCGCCCAAAATCAATTTACTTTGCACTGCGCTCCACAATCCGGCGTTTTGCAACACCTGTTTGGCGCGTTCACCATAGGGCGCGTGCTCGGGGTTGGCTATGGCCAGTTTTTGTAAGCGTCCGTCTTGCAAGCTGGCAGCCAAGTCTTTCAAACTGCCGTCGGCTTTGAGTGGCGATCCGTTGGGCGTAAAGATGCCTATGCGGCCGATCGCATACAACTTGCCACGATCTGCGGTCTTGCCTGCATCCGAGAGTTTGTAAACAAAATTTTCATCGGCCGACATGAATATCTGAAATGGCGCGCCTTGCAGTATTTGCGTGGTGAATTGTCCGGAGGAGCCAAACACCAGCGTGATCTTTTGACCGGTTTGCTTTTCATACCGGGCAGACAATTCTTCCAAAGCAAATTTCAAATCAGACGCTGCTGCCACGCGCACCACGGCGGCGTTTTGCGCATGAGCCATCGGTGTCAAACCCAGCATCACTGAAAAAATCCAAACAAAGAAATACTTTTTCATCATGGTTATTTGACTAGATTAAAAATTGATTTGAGTGCGCAAAGAAATGACATTCTCAACCGTGGTGGTACTGGTATTGGTGGTACTTAAAATATACACAGACCGGTCAAAGTGCGTCATGGCATAGTTCAATTTCACAGCGGTACTCGGGTTGATTAACCAGTTCAATCCATAGGTCGCTGTATGGGCTGATTCGGCATTCTCTGCCCGGCCACCGGTTGAAATCAAAGTCCCTGTGGTGCCGCCTGCGCTGGTTCCTATTCCCGGGTAGTTGGCCGTGTAGCGAGAATACCTGACAGCTACTTGCCAAGCGCCGGTGCCGCCGTGACCAAAGCGATAGTTAGACAAAGGCTTGACGCCAATGAATGCCCCGCCCTTGTAGGCGTCAGTCCATTGCTCGCCGGTGATGTTGTAGACCAACTCATGGTAGTAGGCTGATGTGCTGACATTCAAGGTGTTGTATGCGCTCAAACTGGCGGTCGTGGGTGAGCTCGCGCTCAAACTCATTTTGGAATATTCGCTTTGGTACTTGAAGGAACCGTTGGCGTATGCAAACTCAAGGTTGTTCAAATTTTTGCTGACGCTGGCCACATCATTGGCAGAGCCGCCATAAGCCGCCGTCGACAGCGATTCACCGGTGAGTTGAACCCGGTAGGCATTGGACAGGCCGCGCGATTCGGTTCGGTATGTCAGCAACGTGGCTCGCGTGGTGGTGGAAGCAGACGACCCCGTATCCAAACTGGTCGTTGGTGTGATCTCGTACTTGCCACGGTGAGTGCCGACACCTAAGTGCAACACTTGTGATTTCATGCCGCTGAGTTCACCTAGGTTCATGGTGATGCGGCCGGTTCCGAGTCCACCTATTTGGTCAGAGTTGGTCACCTCGTTAAAGCCTGCCTGCGCCAGCGACAAGCCGTAGGTCATGCCTGGTACGGGTTCGCCCCAGACCATGGCGCCCAATAATTTATTCGGCCCCAATTGATCGCCATACGATCGTTCCAGAAAATCAATGCTGGCATCTTTGGTCATAGCCTCAAGTGAATACGGCTGTCGAAACCGTCCCACCCGTATTTGCGCTTGCTTGTTGGCATTGAAATTCAAAAAACCGGTATCCAGCACATTGGTGTCTGTGCCGGTTGCATTCAATATCAATTCGTAGTCGATATGGGCGTACATGGTGCCGTTCACGCCCAACCTCGCGCGTCTGAATTCAAACGTATCCGCAACAGAAGCGCTGTCTTTGTCACTTAAATGGGGCAGTCCGGACTGAACCGCACGCGCATCGAAATGGACAAGACCTGTCAGGTTGATGCTGTTTTCGCCGTCTGCAGATACCAGACCCAAACCATTGGTTTTGACGCTGCCTTGCTTGTCCTGTTTTTTCACATACTCTATAACTTGCTGAAGATCTGCCTCATCTGCTGCCCATAACCGGTTGCTGAAGATCAGACCTAGAATCAGGGCGCTAACCGGCAACAAGCGGTGTGAATCAGTGAGTGATTTCATTTCGACTGACTTCCTTCATGACATTGACATACATTGACTAAGACTTTTTCTCAAAGCGTTTTCGCTATTCTTTTTTAGAATAGCGAATGTATCACACCCCCGGAGTCAAGCCTTGCCCCTTAAAAAAAACACTACGCCGCTGTCTGATGCGCTGGGTCATGCCATCACGGACAAGCGCTTGCTCATATTGCGCAGTTTGGCCAAAGTCGGCTCTATTTCACAAGCTGCCAGAGAAGCAGGTGTCAGCTACAAAGCCGCTTGGCAAGCGATTGATACCTTGAGCAATTTGTCCGGTGTGGCCTTGGTTGAAAAAGTAGTGGGCGGTGCGGGCGGGGGCGGAGCGCGGTTGACACCCGCCGGTGTTCAACTGCTGGACGCCGCCCAACGGTTGGGCACCGTGCGCAAGCAACTGCTGGCGGAGATGACACCCGCCAACGCCAAGAACACCATACCGCAAACATCCATGGCGTTGGCGCTTCGTACCAGCATGCGCAACCAATTGATGGGCAAAGTCTTGGCGGTTAAAACAGTAGGCGCGTTGGCTTGGGTCAAAGTGCAACTCAGTGAAGACATGGTTTGGGTGGCCAAAATCACCAAGGAAAGTGCCCAACTATTGGACTTGGTGCCCGGCATGCAAATCATGCTTTTATGCAAAGCCACGGCGGTTCGCATTTCATGCCATTTGCTGGAGAAACCGGGCACCAACAGGGCGCAAGGCAAAGTTACGCGCCACTCGCGCGCCAAGGCCACTGAAATCAGTCTGCAAATTGCGCCCCATATCAGTCTGATTGGTTTCGCCGAAGACGAACAGATCAAAACCGGTGAAACCGTCTATGCTTATTTAGAAGACTCATCCTTGGTTTTGGCATTGGTATAAATTTTCTAAAGGAGTTAAAGTCAACAACACTTTAGAAATCACAGCGAGAACTTTATGCACTCCAGATTCCATACTCTCAAGCTCGCCGGACTGCTGCTTGGCTTACTCAGCCTGCAGGCTTTCGCCCAAGACAAATCCTCAGACTCTAAATCCCTTCATGCGCGTGCCAACGCCGCCATGTGCGCCAACTGCCACGGCAGCGAAGGCCGCACGGTCAAAGACTCGGCCGTGCCGTCTATCGCCGGTTTGCCGCGCGATTACATGGTTCAGCAAATGCACGCGTTCAAAGACGGCAGTCGCCCCGCCACCATCATGCACCAGATCACCAAGGGTTTGACCGAGGCTCAAATCACTTCGATTGCCGATTATTTTGCAGCGCTAGCCCGTTAAGGATCAACCATGAAAAGAAGACAACTGCTGCAAGCCGGACTGGCCATTGGCGGCTCACAAGCGCTGGCCCTGCAATCGCTGTGGGCGGCGGCAGCCAGTTTGCCTGCCAAAACCCAAGTGATAGTCATAGGCGGCGGCTACGGCGGTGCCACCTCCGCTAAATACATACGTATGCTGTCCAACTACAAAATCAGCGTGTTGCTGGTTGAACCCAACACCAGTTTTATTTCCTGCCCCATGTCTAACCTGGTGATAGGCGGCAGCAAGACGCTGGCCGACATGACCACACCTTACGACACCCTAATGACCCGACACGGCATCACGCTGGTGCGGGACAAGGTTATAGATATCGATGTGCAGAAAAAATCGCTCAGATTGCTCAATGGCCCCAATATTGGCTATGACAAACTGGTGTTGTCGCCCGGTGTCGACATGATGTTTGACACCATAGAAGGCTTGCGCGAAGCCAATGCCAACGGTCAAATTCTGCAAGCTTGGAAGGCCGGTTCGGAAACCTTGGCGCTGCGCAAACAACTCGAAGCCATGCCGGACGGCGGCGTTTACGCCTTGACCGTGCCTGAAGCGCCATACCGTTGCCCCCCGGGGCCGTACGAGCGCGCGAGCCAAGTGGCGCATTACTTTAAGCAGGCCAAGCCCAAATCCAAGGTGTTGATATTGGATGCCAACCCGGACATCACTTCCAAAGCAGGTTTGTTCAAAAAATTCTGGACCGACAACTACAAAGACATCATCGAGTACCGGCCTAACCACAAGGTGACTGCGGTAGACACTGAAAACAGCAGCATACGCTTTGATATTCAAGAGCCTGTGAAAGCCGATGTGCTGAATGTGCTGCCCGCCATGCGCGCAGGCTCAATTGCTGTTCAAACCGGTTTGGCCACCGCCAACAACCGCTGGTGCGGTATTCACTACAAAACCTTTGAATCTATCGCTGCCAAAGATATTCATATCCTCGGCGATGCCATACTGGCTGCACCGGCCATGCCCAAGTCAGCGCACATGGCCAACTCGCACGCCAAGGTGGCGGCGTCTGCCATCGTGGCGCAGTTATCCGGCCTGGATATCAATGACACACCGTTTCTGACCAACACCTGCTACAGCTATGTCAACGACAAATTGGTGGTGCACGTGGCCTCGGTGCATCAGTACAACGCTGAAGAAAAAACCTACAAAACCGTTGCAGGCTCCGGCGGTTTGTCCAGTGAAGCGAATTCGCTGGAAGGTACCTATGCATGGAATTGGGCGCAAAACATCTGGGCTGATTCGCTGCTTTAATTGAATTTAATTCAACTCGAAAGCCACTCTGCCTGCCACCAAGGTGGCTTGCACTTTGCCGGGCATGAGACTGCCGTTCATGTCGAAAGCAAACGGCGTGTGTTTGCTCTGGCTGTGCAAGCTTGAAGGCTCAACTTGCCATTGCTCTGAGGGTTTGTAAATACAAATATCTGCCGGTGCGCCAACCGTCAATTGCCCCAATCCCTGACCAGCCGCACCCAGCAAAGCCGCCGGTGCACTGGTGACCACTTGCAAAGCACGCATCAGGCTCACATGGCTTTGATCGGCCCATTTCAAACTGGCACTGAGCAACAATTCCAGCGCCGTGGCACCGGGCTCGGCCTGAGCAAACGGCAAATCTTTGGCGTCTCCTTCTACCGGTGTGTGGTCTGACACCAGTACGTCTATGGTGCCGTCTGCCAGCCCTTGACGCAGCGCCTCGCGGTCGCGCTGCTGGCGCAAAGGCGGCGTCAAGCGCGCGCGCGTATCGAAATAGCCGACATCGTTGTCGGTGAAATGCAGGTTGTGGATGCTGACGTCCGCGCTGATCGCCAAGCCTTCAGCCTTGGCCTGGCGCACCAGTTCCACACCGGCCGCACTGGACAAGCGACACACGTGCAAGCGAGCGCCGGTGCTGCGCATGACATCGATGATGGTGTGCAAAGCAATGGTTTCTGCCGCCACCGGCACACCGCTCAAACCCAGTCGCGTGGCCAGCGGTCCGCTGGCGGCCACGCCTTTGCCCAGATGCACGTCTTGCGCTCTGAGCCAGACGACGTAGCCGTAAGTGGCGGCGTATTGCATGGCGCGTTGCAAAGTCTGGGTTTGCGTCATGCCGTGTTCGGCTTGAGAAAAACCTATGCAACCGGCCAGCGTCAACTCGGCCATGGGCGTGAGGCTTTCACCGGCAAGCCCCCGCGTGAGCGCGCCCAGGGGAAACACGCGCGACAAATGCAAACGCGCGGCGCGAAATTGCAGCATCTCAACCAGCCCGGGTTCGTCCAACACCGGTTGCGTGTCCGGCGGACAGACCACGCTGGTCACGCCGCCTGCCACCGCAGCGGCCAATTCAGTCTCGAGCATGCCTTCGTGTTCGTGGCCCGGCTCTCCCAAACGGGCACAGGCATCGACCAAGCCGGGGATCACTATGCAATCGGTGGCGTCAATGGTTTGATCCGCTTTGAAGTCTGCAGGAATTTGGCCGATAGCCAGTACATGGCCTTTTTGTACGGCAACATCCGCCAACTGGCTAAAGCCGCTGGCCGGGTCGATGACGTGTCCGTGTTGAATCAGTATGTTCATGCGTCGTTCCCTGCAACGATAGACATCACCGCCATGCGCACCGCTATGCCGAATGTGACTTGCGTCAAGATGACGCTTTGCGGTCCATCAACCACGGCTGATTCGATTTCCACGCCCCGGTTGATCGGCCCCGGGTGCATGACGATGGCGTCCGGCTTGGCCAGTTGCATGCGGCTTTGCGTGACGCCAAAGCTTTTGAAATATTCCTGGCTGGAGGGCAGCAAGGCCCCGCTCATGCGTTCGTTTTGTAAGCGCAAGGCAATGACCACGTCGCAATCGCGTATGCCCTCTTCGATGTTGTGAAACACCTTGACACCGAGTTGCGATAAATCGCCGGGTACCAGGGTTTTAGGACCGACCACGCGCACCTCGGCGCAGCCTAAAGTGGTGAGCGCATGTATGTCCGAGCGCGCCACGCGCGAATGCAATACATCGCCGACGATGGCGACGCGCAAATCGGCAAAGTTCTTTTTGAAATGGCGGATGGTGTAAGCGTCCAGCAAACCCTGGGTCGGGTGTGCGTGGCGGCCGTCACCGGCGTTGATGACATGCACATGCGGTGCCACGTGTTCGGCAATCAAATACGGCGCGCCGGATTCGCCGTGGCGCACCACAAAAATATCTGCAGCCATGGCGCTCAGGTTGGCGATGGTGTCGAGCAGACTTTCGCCTTTGCTGGCGGAGGATCTTGCAATGTCCAGATTGAACACATCGGCGCTCAAGCGCTTGGCGGCAATTTCAAATGTCGTGCGTGTGCGGGTGCTGTTTTCAAAAAACAGATTGAACACCGATTTGCCGCGCAGCAGCGGGACTTTTTTCACCTCGCGGTCGTTCACCGACACGAACTGGCTGGCCGTGTCCAGAATATGCGTCAGTATGTCGCGCGACAAACCTTCGGTGGACAACAAGTGAATCAATTCACCGTTGCGATTGAGTTGGGGATTGCGTTTGTACAGCATCAACTGCCCTCCACCGAAAAAACAAACTGACCGGCATCGTTGCGCGTCAGACGAAGTGATTGACCGGCGGGCAGCGTCAGGCGCGCGGCCGCGTAATCCGCCTGCACCGGTAACTCGCGCCCGCCTCTGTCGACCAGCACGGCCAGATGCACCGCCGCCGGGCGGCCGTAGTCGAACAATTCATTCACCACAGCGCGTATGGTGCGCCCGGTGAACAGCACATCGTCTATCAACCAGATGACCGCACCATCGACCTGAAAAGGCAACTGGGTGGCGATGCTGCCGGCCAGGCCGCGTTTGGAAAAATCGTCGCGGTGCATGGACGAAGAAACCACGCCCAAAGGTGTTTGCCGATTTAAATCTGCATGCAGTTGTCCGGCCAGCCAGGCGCCGCCGGTGGTGATGCCGACCAGATGCACTGCGGCGGGCAAACGTTCGCGCAAATCCTGCAACATTTGTGCGTACAAGGCCTGGGCGTCCAGCGGTAGGTGACCTGTGCTCATGGGGTGAGGTTTCTTAAAAATTGATCCAGTATGACGCAGGCAGAAGCCGCGTCGACATCGACCGCACCACCGCTTTTGGCTTCGGTGGTGGAATAGCGCTCATCGACTTCAAACACCGGCAAGGCAAAACGACCCTGCAACTGACGAGCGAATTTTTTCGCCAGGGCGGTGTTTTCGTGCGCCGCGCCGTCCGGGTGGTAAGGCACACCGACGACGAGTGCATCGGGTTGCCAGCGTTCTATGTGCTTGGCAATCAGCGGCCAGCGCGCGTCGCCGCTGGCATTCACCGTGCCTTGCGGCTGGGCCTGACCAAGCAAGCGCGAGGCATAGGCGACGCCGGTGCGTTTTTGACCGAAATCGAAAGCGAGAAAGGATTGCAATAAGGCAAGTGAAGACGGCATCACAGCCGTGTTCATGCGTGGCCCGCCTGGGGCGACAGCATCCAGGCCTGCAAGCCCAGCAGCGCCAGCGCACTGTCGTAGCGGTGCTCGATGGGCGTGTCGAAAATCACGTGGTCGTCGGCTTCTACCGTCAGCCAGCTGTTTTCAGCCAGTTCGGATTCCAGCTGCCCCTGGGCCCAGGCGGCGTAACCCAGGGTGATCAACACCCGCTTGGGACCGGCACCGGTGGACAGGGCTTCGAGCACATCTTTGGACGTGGTCATCTCCAGCCCGCCGGGTATGGCCAGCGTGGACGCGTAAGCAGACTCGGATTGACCGGGCTTGCTGCTGATGTGGGACATGGGGTCGTGCAAGACAAAACCGCGCTCGGTATGCACCGGACCGCCTTGGAACACAGGTAATTCAATCAGGTCGGCGCGCCCGAGTTGCAGTTCCACTTTTTCAAACAGCGACTGCATGTTCATGGGGCCGGGTTTGTTGATGATCAGGCCCAGAGCGCCGCGTTCGCTGTGTTCGCACATGTAAACCACGCTGCGGGAAAAGGATTCGTCCATCAGACCGGGCATGGCGATCAGAAAATGGTGGGTCAGGTTGATGGGCGCAAAATCCATGGTCATGCAATGATTTTAAGGCTGAAGAAGATGGACAGACATATTTCGCATTTTGCCTCTGTGCTGGTCTGGTTCAGGCGCGACCTGCGCTTGGACGACCACACGGCGCTCAGCCGTGCGGTGCAGCACAGCGACAAGGTGTTCGGCTGCTTCATCTTTGATCAGTCCATTTTGAAAGATTTACCCGCGCATGACCGGCGCGTGAGCTTTATCCATGCGTCGGTGACCGAGCTGGACCAACAATGGCGCGAACTCGCCGGTGACCCGAACAGCGGCCTGCTGGTTCGCTACGGCCATGCGGTAACGGATATCGTCACACTTGCCAAGCAGCTTGGCGTACAAGCGGTCTTCACCCACCACGACGACGAACCGCAGTCATTGGCGCGCGACGCGCAGGTACTGGGCGAATTGGCGAACCTGGGCATTGCTTTTCACAGCTTCAAAGACCACGTGGTGTTCGAGCGCAGCGAAGTGATGACGCAAAGCGGCACCGCTTACGGTGTATTCACCCCTTACAAAAACGCATGGATGAAAAAAGTCACGCCTGCCGATCTGGCCGAACGCCGCACCGCCGCTAAGCCGGGGCAACTGGCAGTCGTCCCGGCTGCGCTGCGCCAAGCAGTACCGGCTTTGAAAGACATGGGTTTTGACACGGTGGATCTGTCGGCTTTGCACATAGAAGCGGGCAGCGCAGGCGCGCAAGCGCTGGTGAAAGATTTTGCCAAACGCATGGCGCGTTATGAAGAGACGCGCAATTTCCCTTCGGTCAAAGGGCCGAGTTATTTGAGTGTGCATTTGCGCTTTGGCACCGTGTCTATCAGGCAACTGGCGCGGCTGGCGTATCCGGCAGCGCTCAAAGGCGAAGAAGGCGCGCAAACCTGGTTGTCCGAATTGATATGGCGCGATTTTTACCATCAGGTCATGCACCACCATGTGCATGCCATGACGTCTTCATTCAAAGCCGAATACGACGCCATTGAATGGGAGCATGGCAAGGCCGCCAATGCCTTGTTTCAGGCCTGGTGCGAGGGCCGCACCGGCTATCCGCTGGTCGATGCCGCCATGGCGCAAATCAACCAGACCGGCTATATGCACAACCGCTTGCGCATGGTGGTGGCGAGTTTTCTGGTGAAGGACTTAGGCATTGACTGGCGTCGGGGCGAGCAGTATTTCGCCCTGCATTTGAATGATTTCGATCTGGCCGCCAACAACGGCGGCTGGCAGTGGGCGAGTTCCAGCGGTTGCGATGCGCAGCCGTATTTCCGCATCTTCAACCCGATCAACCAAAGCGAAAAGTTTGATCCGCAAGGCAAATTCATCAAGCGTTATTTGCCGCAGCTGGCGGGCTTGTCAGACAAAGACATACACGCGCCGTGGCTGGCCAAACCGCTGGACTTGCGGGCTGCCGGTGTTGAATTAGGAAAAAACTATCCCGTACCGCTGGTGGACCACGCCAAAGCTCGGGCCAAAACCCTGTTGCGCTATTCGGTGGTTGCTAAGAAAAAAACGGCTTAAAGCTCGACCATTTCAAAGTCTTCCTTGCGCGCGGCGCATTCTGGGCAGGTCCAGTTCATCGGCACTTGCTCCCAGGACGTGCCTGGTGCAATGCCTTCGTCCGGCGCACCGGCCGCTTCGTCGTAAATCCAGCCGCAAATCAGGCACATCCAGGTCTTGTTCACAGTGTGTTTTTCATCCGGTTAGAAGGTCATTGCCGCGTCTGAAGCGTGGCATAGAATGAATCAAAGTATAGACGGCCATGAATCAACCCATCACGCTCACCGACGAAGGCCTGACACCTGAAATGGCACATCCCTGCGCCATGACATTCAACAGCAACGACCCCAGCGGTGCCGGCGGCCTGACCGCCGACATACTCGCCATGTCGTCTGTCGGCGTGCACGTGCTGGCCGTTTGCACAGGGACTTATTTGCGGGACACGGCCGAAACCTTTGACCATGTGGCCATGGACGAAGACGCGGTTGATGATCAGGCCCGCAATATCCTGGAAGACATTCCGGTGCAAGTCATCAAGGTAGGCTTTTGCGGCACACCCGAAATCATTTCGGCCATTGCCGAGTTGTGCACCGATTACCCTGACGTGCCCGTGGTCGCTTACATGCCCAGCCTGTCCTGGTGGCAGGACGATCCCATCGAGGCCTACCAAGACGCCTTCATGGAACTGCTGCTGCCGCAAACCACGCTGCTGGTCGGCAACCATTCCACTTTGTGGCGCTGGTTGTTGCCCGAATGGGGCAGCGACAGACCGCCAACCGCACGCGAGCTGGCGAAAGCGGCTGCCGAAAAAGGCGTGCCCTACACCTTGGTCACTGGTTTGCCGCAAGGCGGTCAACACATAGAAAACGCTTTGGCCACGCCTTTGTCGGTGATGGTCAGCGAAACCATAGAACGCTTTGATGCCGTGTTCACCGGCGCGGGCGACACCATCAGCGCCACCGTCGCCGGTCTGCTGGCCATGGGTGACGACCTCGAAGCCTCGGTCGCCGAAGCCTTCAGCTACCTGGACGGCGCACTCGACGCAGGGTTCCGCCCCGGCATGGGCCACGCTGTTGCCGACCGTTTGTTCTGGGCGCAAGCGCCTGACGATGGCGACGACGCAGACGAGCCGGCCACTGCCGAAGATTTTTTACCGGGCCACGACACCCGCCATTGATTTTTTTCTACATCACTCATTAACAACCATGTCTGATCTCAACCAAACTTTGTTCGACCGGGCACGCCTGGTCATCCCCGGCGGTGTCAATTCACCGGTACGCGCTTTCCGTGCGGTCGGCGGCACACCGCGTTTTGTCAAACGCGCACAGGGCGCGTATTTCTGGGACGCGAACGACAAACGCTACATCGATTACATAGGTTCATGGGGTCCGATGATTTTGGGTCACGGCCATCCTGCGGTACTCGAAGCCGTGCAAAAAGCCGCGCTCGACGGTTTTTCTTTCGGCGCGCCGACAGAGCGTGAAATCCAGTTGGTCGAAGCCTTGCTCAAACTCATGCCTTCCATGGACATGGTGCGATTGGTCAGTTCGGGCACCGAAGCCGGCATGAGCGCATTGCGCCTGGCACGCGGCGCCACCGGTCGCAGCAAGATCATCAAATTCGAAGGCTGTTACCACGGCCATGCGGACGCGTTGCTGGTCAAGGCCGGTTCAGGCCTGGCCACCTTCGGCAACCCGACCAGCGCCGGTGTGCCGCCCGAGGTGGTGCAACACACGCTGGTGCTCGAGTACAACAACATCCCTCAACTGGAAGAAGCGTTTGCGATTCACGGCAAAGAACTCGCCTGTTTGATGATCGAGCCGATCGCAGGGAATATGAATTTTGTGCGCGCCAGCGTGCCCTTCATGAAACGCTGCCGCGAACTGTGTACGCAATACGGTGCCTTGCTGGTGTTTGACGAAGTGATGACCGGTTGCCGCGTGGCGCTGGGCAGCGCACAAAGCGTGTACGCCAAGTCGATTCCCGGTTTTGAGCCTGACGTCACCGTGCTGGGCAAAGTGATTGGCGGCGGCATGCCGTTGGCGGCGTTCGGCGGCAAACGCGCGGTCATGGAACAACTCGCGCCCTTGGGCCCGGTGTACCAGGCCGGTACGCTCAGCGGCAACCCGGTAGCCACGGCTTGCGGTTTGGCCACTTTGCATGAAATTTCCAAACCCGGTTTCTTCGACACCTTGTCTGCCAAAACCCGTTCGCTGGTCGATGGTTTGACACAAGCCGCAGCCAAAGCCGGTGTGCCGTTCAGCGCCGATTGCGAAGGCGGCATGTTCGGCTTTTTCTTGCTGCCTGAATTACCTCAGAACTACGCCAAGGTGATGACCAGCGATTCACCAAAGTTCAACAAACTGTTCCATGGCTTGCTGGACCGTGGTGTGTACATCGCACCGGCTTTGTACGAGGCAGGCTTTGTCAGCGGTGCCCACACGGCTCAGGACATTGCCGACACGGTGCAGGCGGCGTCAGAGGTATTTGCCGCTATTTAAAAGCCAGTTCTCGCTTGCGTGAGCGGCTTCAAGCTGGCAGCATCAGCCTTTTGCTTGAATGGTTATGGCTGAAATTCGAACACTGTTAACCCGCAGCTTGATGGTGTTGGCCATTGGCTTATGTGCTTGCCCGCCCGTCGTGCAGGCACAAACTGTGAATGCGCAACCGCAGACTTCTGACAAACAAAAACCTTTATTGCTCTGGTTGAACGCCGGTTTTTATTCAGCGCATTTCGATACCGACAAAGGCTTGCGCAACAGCAACCCGGGCTTAGGTGTGGAAGCAGTCATCAATGAAGACTGGTCAGCCACCGCAGGCACATTTACCAACAGCGACGATGCACGTTCCAACTACCTGGGCGCGTACTATCAACCCTGGCATTGGGGCAGCTACAAAGCGGGTGTGGTCGGCGGCGTATTCAACGGTTACCCCAAGGCGTTTGACGGCGGCTGGTTTCCGGCGCTGCTGCCGGTGGCCACCTGGGAAGGCGAGCGCTTCGGTTTGAACATCGCGTTTGTGCCGCCGCTGCAAAACCGTTTGTATGGGGCCATTAGTTTTCAGCTAAAGATACGAGTGCCGTGAGCCTATAAATAAATTTAAAACATTGAAAATTGCTGTTTATTTTGTTGAATTTTCAAATTCAAATATTAATAAAATTGAATTTTTAATTGATTTATTAAAAATTATTTTATTTCACTAGTGTCCCAACGTTTTTCAGAGGAGAGAGAGCTGCTGAGGCTCAAATTCTGAATTCTTATTGGGGTCGGTTGGTGTAAGTAGTTGATTTATTGGGGCTGTTTCAAACATGGTCAAGCTCAAGATTTGTAGGATTTCATGAAGACTATTGGGCAGATGCAGACGTTTCTTAGCAATTGCGATCAACACGTAGGTGCAGACTGCGATCCAGATTTGCTTCTTGACCGCATTCTCGTTGGTGCCATAAAACGTCTTGATGCGCAGGTGCTGCTTGATCCATTTGAAGAACAGTTCGACCTGCCAGCGCTGTCGATACAAGTCCGCTATCAACTCCGGTTTGAGTGCGAAGTTGTTGGTCAAGAACGTGATGCGTTTGCCACTGTCGTCCTTGACGACCACCCGTCGCAGTGTGGCGGGATAGTCTTGGCTGGAATAGAAAATTGTCAGTACGCCTGTTTGATCGCACACGATGTTGGAGTTGGCTCGGTCCAC
>CAMDKD010000032.1 GCA_945901125.1 Bordetella parapertussis | reverse complement strand
ACACGCACCGCATCCATCAGCACCTGGAAAACATTCTCGTTGGCAATCACTGCTTGCTGGAGTTGCTTGAGCATGTCAGCCGAAGCAGTGGCATGATTTTCATGGAAATCATTCAATCGCTTCAATTGGTTTTGCTTTTCTTCATCGGTAGAGCGCGCCAGCTCGATCTTTTGCGGCACTTCGTTGGCCTGCGGTGACTTGAAGGTGTTGACCCCGATGATGGGCAACTCGCCCGTGTGTTTGAGCATTTCGTAATGCATGGATTCATCTTGAATCTTGCCGCGCTGATAACCGGTTTCCATCGCGCCTAGCACGCCGCCGCGCTCGGCAATCGCCACAAACTCTGTCAACACGGCTTCTTCCACCAGTTCGGTCAACTCTTCGATGATGAACGCGCCTTGTGATGGGTTTTCGTTTTTCGCCAAACCCCATTCGCGGTTGATGATGAGTTGAATCGCCATGGCGCGTCGCACGCTGTCTTCTGTAGGTGTGGTGATGGCCTCGTCAAACGCATTGGTGTGCAAGCTGTTGCAGTTGTCGTAAATCGCGATCAGCGCTTGCAGCGTGGTGCGTATGTCGTTGAACTGAATCTCTTGCGCGTGCAGGCTGCGGCCGCTGGTTTGTATGTGGTACTTCAGTTTTTGGCTGCGCTCATTCGCGCCGTATTTTTCTTTCATGGTCACCGCCCAGATGCGACGCGCGACGCGCCCCATGACGGTGTACTCGGGGTCCATGCCGTTGCTGAAGAAGAAAGACAAGTTTGGCGCGAAGTCGTCAATGTGCATGCCGCGTGCCAGATAGGCTTCGACAAAGGTAAAACCATTCGACAGCGTGAACGCCAGTTGAGAAATAGGGTTAGCACCGGCTTCGGCAATGTGATAGCCGCTGATGGACACGCTGTAGAAGTTCCGCACCTGGTGTTCAACAAAATACTGCGCGATATCGCCCATGACTTTGAGTGAAAACTCAGTGCTGAACAAACACGTATTTTGACCTTGGTCTTCTTTCAAGATATCGGCTTGCACCGTGCCGCGCACGTTTTGCAACACCCAGGCGCGAATCTCAGCGGATTCTGCTGCGGTGGGTTCACGGCCTTTGTCGGCGCGGAACTTTTCCAGGTTCTGGTCTATGGCGGTGTTCATGAACATGGCCAGAATAGACGGCGCTGGTCCGTTGATGGTCATGGACACGCTGGTTGCAGGTGAGCACAAATCAAAGCCGTCGTACAAGACTTTCATGTCATCCAGCGTGGCGATGCTGACGCCCGAGTTGCCGACCTTGCCGTAAATATCGGGACGCAAGTCCGGGTCGTTGCCGTAGAGCGTGACCGAATCGAAAGCGGTGGACAAGCGTTTGGCTGGCATGCCATCGCTGAGCAATTTGAAGCGGCGGTTGGTGCGGAAGGCGTCGCCTTCACCGGCAAACATGCGGGTCGGGTCTTCGTTGTCGCGTTTGAACGCAAACGTGCCGGCGGTGTACGGGTAGCGGCCCGGCACGTTGTCCAGCATCAGCCATTGCAGTATGTCGCCGTGGTCGTGAAATGTCGGCAATGCCACTTTGCGTACCGGCGTGCCGCTGAGCGACAGGGTCACCAGGCTGCTGCGGATTTCTTTGTCGCGCACTTTCACCACCAGTTCGTCCCCCGAGTAATCGGCTTTGAGCGTGGGCCAGTCTTGCAGCAAACCACGCGCATCCGCATTCATGCGCTGCTCGCGCTCCACGGCCAGACCCATGCTGGCTTCTGAGGCGCGCGGTTTGTTCGGTTTGCCCTCAGCCAACATGGCCGAGGCGGCTTTCAATTGCTGCACCTCGCGCGCCAGTTGGGCTTGTGCGCGGGCGCGTTGTTTGTAGCCGCGCACCGTGTCGCTGATTTCCGCCAGGTAACGGCTGCGAGAAGACGGCACGATAGGCGTTTGGTGAGAGCTGTGGCGCACGTTCACCACAGGCAAACGCGCATTGCTCAACAACAAACCCAGTTCTTGCAAACGCGGCTTCATGGCTTGGTAGAGCGCAGTCACACCGTCGTCATTGAAATGCGCGGCCATGGTGCCGAACACCGGCATTTTTTCGGTCGGCGTGGTCCAGGCTTCGCGGTTGCGTTGTACTTGTTTGGCCACATCGCGCAATGCGTCAGCAGAGCCCTTGCGGTCGAATTTGTTGATGGCGACAAACTCGGCAAACTCCAGCATGTCGATTTTTTCCAGCTGGCTGGCCGCGCCGAACTCGGGCGTCATCACATACAAAGGAATGTCTACATGCGGCACGATGGCGGCGTCGCCTTGGCCTATGCCGGAGGTTTCGACTACCACCAGTTCGAAACCGGCGCATTTGGCGGCGGCAATCACGTCAGGCAGTGCGGCGCTGATTTCGCTGCCGAATTCGCGCGTGGCCAAAGAACGCATGAAGACGCGCGAGCCTTGCTGCCAAGGAGAAATGGCGTTCATGCGTATGCGGTCGCCCAAGAGCGCGCCGCCGCTTTTGCGCCGCGACGGGTCAATCGAAATCACTGCAATACGTATCGCGTCGTTCTGATCGAGTCGCAAGCGGCGAATCAATTCATCGGTGAGTGAAGATTTGCCTGCGCCGCCGGTGCCGGTGATGCCAATCACCGGCGCTTTCATCGCTGCGGCTTGTGCCTTCAGTTGCGCACGCAAGCCTTCAACGGCAGGCGTGGGCGATTCAAGCGCGGTGATGAGTTGCGCCAATGCGCGCCAACTGCTTTCAGTGTGGCCTTGTATCGCGTCCAGTGTCGTCGGCGCATAGCCGCGCAAGTCACGGTCGCAGCGCATGATCATTTCGCCTATCATGCCTTGCAGTCCCATGCGCTGGCCGTCTTGCGGGCTGTAAATACGGGTCACGCCATAGGCTTGTAATTCGTTGATTTCTTCCGCCACGATGACGCCGCCGCCGCCGCCGAACACTTGTATGTGCGCGCCGCCGCGCTGACGCAGCAAATCGACCATGTATTTGAAGTATTCGACATGGCCGCCTTGGTAAGAACTGATGGCAATGCCTTGCACGTCTTCTTGCAACGCGGCGGTGACCACCTCGTCGACCGAGCGGTTGTGTCCCAGGTGAATCACCTCAGCGCCCATGCCTTGCAGGATGCGGCGCATGATGTTGATGGCGGCGTCGTGGCCGTCAAACAAACTGGCTGCCGTGACAAAGCGCACCTTGTGGGTAGGTTTGTATTGGGCCAGAGCCTGGAATTCAGCGGATAAATCGGTCATGGTGGTCAGCGTTCAAGCGCAGTGTGTATGCAGAAAAAAGTGGTCATGCCGGGCAAGCAAAAAGAGCCGGTTGATTGACGTATACGTCAATCATAGCCCCAAGCCTGTTCAGGCGTTAAGCTTTGTCTGTCAAGGGCTCTGAGGTCCTTAAGGAGATAAATCAATGGCCATCTCATGGTTAAGCGCACTCAAGGTCGTGCCTTGGGACAAAGTGATGGAACACGCGCCGGGCGTGTTGGACAAGGCGCGCGGGCTGATCGACAAGCATCGCGGTGCGTCAACACCGGTCGCGTCCCCGGCTGACCCGGATCCGGCGCAAGAGGTGCCCAGCCTGGGCGAACTGAAAAACCGCTGCCTGTCTTTGCAAATGCAACTTGAAGCTCAAGCAAGTGCTCAACAACACATGGCGCAGACCTTGGCCGACATGGCCGAGCAGCAGGCGGGAATGATTGCCATGGTCAAGCGTTTGCAGTCTCAGTTGAAGTGGGTGACTGCGTGTTTAGCTTTGACCGTGTTGGGGTGTGTGGTTTTGTTAATGCTGAGGTAAAGCTTAGGCTGCCAATTTGGCGCTGACTAACCTGTTCAAGCTCAATTTACGCAGGACGTACCGCCAACCAATCCCCCACGGCTTCCTCATAAGCCAAACCGGTTTCCAACAACGCCACGTCGCCGCGCGGCTGGCCGATGAGTTGCATGCCCATGGGCAGTCCCTGGGCATTGAAACCGCAAGGTACATTTAGAGCGGGCAGACCGGCCAGGCTGGCGTACAGCGTCACTTCCATCCAGCGGTGGTAAGTGTCCATGTGTCTCGGCCCGTTCGGTGTTTCAATCACTTCGGGCCAGCGCATGCCTATGGCAAACGGCCACACCTGTGCACTCGGCAACACCAGCATGTCAAACCGGCTGAGCAAGTCCAGCATGTGTTGGTAAAACGCGCTGCGCTCGGTACTGGCGGTCAAAAAATCCGTGGCGGTCATGCCGGCAGCCTGGTCAAACTCCCACAAGGCTTCGGGCTTGACCTGGCGCAGACCTTGGCCGACATGGCCGAGCAGCAGGCGGGAATGATCGCCATGGTCAAGCGTTTGCAGTCCAGGGTTTGGTGGTTGGCCGCATGTGTCTTACTGTGTGTTGGTATCGGCAGTGTTTTCCTAATGAATTTATTGAAATAGCCTAAAAATTAATATATATAAATTAATATAGTAATTATATATAAAACTAAAATACAATTTAAATCGGATTGAACCAAGGCACTGTCCAACTTGGACTGAAAAGCACTTCGTCTTATGAAATTACTCATCGTTGATGACCACCCGCTGATATTGATGGCTTTGCAACAGTCGGTTGGCGATTTGTTGCCAGAGTGCACGGTTAAGACCGCTCAATCATTGAATGCAGCCCTGGAGCAGTTGCAGCAACACACATTTGATTTATTGATTTTGGATCTTTTTCTTGGACCCGAGGTAAACAGCAATCCTTTTGACAACCTACAAAAGATCAGACAAACACACCCGGACTTGAATGTGGTGTTGATCTCCGGCGCAGATGTGGCGGAGCATGCGCAGCAGGCCATAGCCTTGGGCGCAAAAGGCTTTATCCCTAAATGTGAAGATCCCAAATTGTTGCTGGCTGCCATTCATATTATTTTGCAAGGCGGAACCTACCTGCCCGCCACTGCCATCCAGACGAGCAAAGTTGTTTTGAACGGACATAAAAATGTGCAGCAAGCGGTAAAACTGACTTGCCGTCAGAAACAGGTGCTGGACTTGTTGGAGGCAGGCATGACCAACAAGCGAATCGCCATGGAATTGGATATCAGCGTTCAAACCGTGAAAGCCCACGTTACTTCATTGATGGGTGCCATGCAGGTTGAAAACCGGACTCAGATTGTGTTGTGTGCTGCGGAAATTGACAAACGGTTTCCAGGATGGCGCAGTCAGCAAGACCTGAAATGAATCCCTCATCCAATGAGGCGCTAGCTCCTCAGCCCGGGCCGATCTTTGATACCGAGGCTTTTGAGCAATACCGGTTGCGCGATATCACGCGCATCATTTACGAGCAGGACTGGGTAGCCGCCGGCGGTAATGCAGTCACAGCGCTACTCATGTTTTTTTATGTGAATGGTCATCTCAATCCTGCATGGATATATTGCTTCTTAGTGGTGTTTGGTTTGGGTAATTTGATGATGCTGATCATGAATAGGCAATTTACCAAGGTGCGTGAAAACCAGTCTACAAGCCAATACAAACGCTGGATTCTGGGACACCGTGCGGTCGATTTCTTCAACAACATGACTTTCAGTGTTGGAATTTATTTGTTATCAATTTCAGTCGCTCCGCAAAGCCTATGGGTGGCAACCATTGCAGGCGTTTTGTATTCGTGCGCCGTGGTCTTGACGGTTTCGCTGGACTTAGGTTGTTTTCTTAGCTCATTGCCTGTGATTATTTTTACTCTCACATGGATACAAGCAACGCAGGGGTCCTTGTTTCTGGCTGTAGGTTTTATTGCGTTTTTGCTATTTGCCTTGGTCTTGGTCAAAGACCTGCAAAAAGGATACATACGTAGCCTAACTCTAGGGTTTGACAATTTGTACCTTGCTAAGAATTTGGAGTTGGAAAAATCCAAGGCTATCGCTGGTCAAAAAGTTGCTGAAGAAGCCAACCTGGACAAAAGCCGTTTTTTTGCGGCAGCCAACCATGACTTGAGACAGCCATTGCATGCGCTGGTACTTGGTATTGAGCAGTTGAAAATAAGAGTTGAAGATAAAGGAGCCGAGGAAAGCTTGGTCGTGGTCGATACTGCGGCCAAATCACTGGTTACGCTGTTCGGGCAATTGATGGAGGTTGCCAAGCTGGACAGTCAAAACCAGAGGGTGCGTTTGATTCATTTCCGTATGCAACCCTTGTTGGATAGAGTCAGAGATGAATTTTCTCCGATGGCCCGCGACAAGCACATCAGGTTTATTGTCAAGCCTTGCTCAAAGGTGGCGTTCAGTGATGAACTCAGCGTGGAGCGCATGCTCAGAAACCTGATAGGCAATGCCTTGAAATTCACCGATCAGGGAACGGTGCTTGTTGCCTGCAGGTCATCAGGTTCTGATTTGCGTGTGCAGGTATGGGATACAGGCATGGGTATTGACTCCGACAATCTTCAAGATATTTTTGATGAATTCAAGCAACTCAATCCGCAAGAGCAGCGCAGAGGCCAAGCATCGGGAATGGGACTCGGCTTGTCAATTGTTCGTCGTCTCGCTCAGTTGATAGGCACCAGTGTGACGGTGGCGTCCACGCCCGGCAAAGGCAGTAAGTTTGAATTCACAATAGCTGAAGGGAATCCTGAAACTGTTATCGACATCAACGAAGAACTACAAATAGCAGATAGTGTTCATGAACCGTTAAAGTTGGTGCAAGGATTGGTTGTATATCTTCTCGAAGATGATGAGCTCGGTGGCTCAGCCTTGAGATCTTTGCTGAACGCTTGGGGTGCTCAAGTCAAATTGTTTCACACCACGGAGTCACTATGGAGTGAATTGAAAACCTCCAATGCTTGGCCGAACCTGTTCATTCTTGACTATCAGATAGGCAAGCAAACCAGCCTTCCTGTGATTGATGAGTTGATGAAAAAAGGATGGCAAGCTTCCAGGTTGTTAGTCATCAGTGGCGTGCAAAGTGCGCAATTAAATGATGAACTTGCGAGAAGAAAAGTGAATTTGATGCTCAAACCTATCAACCCGAATGCCTTGTTCGAAAGAATAAAGTATTTGGGTGAGACAGTTTAATTATCTTTTGCTCACGGGTACCTAAAGATACTGTAAGCGCTCACACCCCACATCACGTTGGGTGTGTAGGCGGTAAAGCCATTCATGTAATAGTTGCTTGGTGGTATCGCGGTTTCTGTTATCCACGTGCCTGTGGTTCCACCGCTAGTCGACCTGTAGACCTTGGCCGCCGTACCTTGTGTAAATGCCCAAATGGTTTGCCCCACTACCCGAATAGTGTGGGGCACCACATTGCCCGGCAGTCTCTGTTCTGTCCACGTGTTCCCGCCGTCGATCGTATGCAACAAGCCGCCCCCCCCGATAACCCAAGCGGTGTCTGCGTTTACAGCCACCACCTGTGTCCCATAAGAGATAATCCCGGCAGGTATTTGACGATTCCAGGTGCTGCCGCCGTCCGTTGTTTTGAGAATACGCTGAGCCCCTACCGCCCAAGCAATACTTGAACTCACAGCGGAGACCGAATTCAAGGTCTCTTCAGGAGACGTTCCCTGCACCTGAGTGACAAAATCATTGTCGCCCGAGCCGCTGGTCTTCAAAATCACGCCGTTGAAACCCACGGCCCAGGCGGTGGTTGAGTCAGCGGCTGATACGGAATACAGAAACTCCCCTGTCGCACCGCTGCGTGGCGTCCAAGTGACGCCGCCATTCTTGGACTCGAGGATGGTGTCTGGACCTACCGCCCAAACTGCATTGGACGTAGCCGCAGATACTGAATACAAGGAGGAAACGTTCGGTATTTGTTGAGCCGTCCAGGTTTCACCGCCATCGGTCGTGCGGGTGATCCAACCCCAACTCCCCACTGCCCAAGCAATGTTTTCATTATATGCATCAATGGCTTTCAAGTCACTATCGACGCCACTTGTCTGAGGTTTCCAGTAGCTTGTTGAAGCCGGGTTCACCGTCATCACGGCCTCTTCGCTTTTGACACCGTCTACTGCCGAGGCGTTGGTGGCGACGGCCCGGTAACGCTGCCTTGTATTACCTAAAGGTGTATTGGCGATGGTGCAACTGGCGATAGTCTGTGTGCCACTTGCCGGCGCAGGAGTGGCTGCGCAACCGGCTTCGCCGCTGACGTCGACAAATTTACCCGTTGCGGGTGCGACTTGCCAGCGAATGGCAGGGGCTGGCACGCCATCTGCTCGCGCCACAAAGGTGGCTGGCTGCCCTTCCAGCACTGTAATGGAGGTGGGGCTCAAGTTGAAGGTCGGCTTTGTACCTTGCGTTGTAACTTGCGCGGGTATTTGCACATAGATCGGATCCATATGGGCGTTGGAATACATTTGCGCACCATTAAATTTGCGTTTGCAACCGAAAAAGAAGGTGTAGTACTGTCGGCCGTTGGGCAAGTTGTTGATGTTTGCCTTAAACGTGTACTCTCCAACAGATAGGCCTCCCAGTTGCGCTTCTGCGCTTGAGGGCGTGGGGGCATACATGAGGATGGATTGCTCTAAAAGGCGTGAGGAAGGTGTGGAGGGTTGCCCGGGTACATCCGGATCAAAATAACCCTCTACCGTAAGCTTCCCATCCTCGCAATCAGCTGGTGCGGAGAACTTCAGCGGCACGCTGATTTCTGCGTTCTGAGAGAGCACCATAAAGGTGTTGACCACGCCAGGTCCACCGCTTCGGCTAGGGGTTATCCGCCGCTCATAGGCAAAGGCGGAGCTTGGCGTGGCTTGAACGGGTTTTTCAGCATCAACCGCAGTCATGAACGCGTTCCTGCACCGGTATCGATCCTCTACTGGGTCGATGCAGCTGGTAATTCCGTAATATTGGGTATACCACGACAAAGACGTGCGCTTCATCACCATGAAGCCGCCATCCAGTGTGTAAGCTAATGTGCTCCAAGCACCGCCGGGGTTGGCTACCAAGGCGATCATGTCTGCCGCTGCAGCGGAGCCTGCGGGGATCTTGACCTGCACTGGAACATTGAATTGCTGACCGTGCGGCGTGATCTCATAAATCGGCACACTGGGTGAAAGTCCTGGAGGCAATGCAGGTGCGCCTGCTCTGCTGCGAGCCACTGTGATGGTGACATTGCCTTCCAGCGCGTCGGGAGGCACGACCAGCTGCACGCCGTCCGGCCCGACGATGGTGCCGCCGTCTGCGCCGATGATAGCGCTGACTGGACCATTGACAGTATTACTTCCGCCGCCACATGCCGTCAGAAATAAGGCAAGGCACAGAGCACATATAAATGCTGTCCACCGCAACCAGGCAGCACGCCATGATGAGGTGGCTTCATGCGATAGACAGTGGTTAAACGCATTGTTGGCACTGGCAAGTGTGGCAAACGTAAGCATGTGGTGTTCCTTTCCAGAAGTCTCCGGAAATTCTCATTGCCACAGCCGTGAAGCGCAATTGAACCAAAGCCCCCCTACTTAAGTAGGGGGCGGGGCATCATTTATTCAAGGCAACACCGCCAACCAATCGCCTACGGCTTCTTCATAGGCCAAGCCGGTTTCCAACAACGCCACGTCCCCGCGCGGCTGGCCGATGAGTTGCATGCCCATGGGCAGTCCCTGGGTATTGAAACCGCAAGGCACATTTAAAGCGGGCAGACCGGCCAGGCTGGCGTACAGCGTCACTTCCATCCAGCGGTGGTAAGTGTCCATGTGTCTCGGCCCGTTTGGGGTCTCAATCACTTCGGGCCAGCGCATGCCTATGGCAAACGGCCACACCTGCGCACTCGGCAACACCAGCACGTCAAACCGGCTGAGCAAGTCCAGCATGTGTTGGTAAAACGCGCTGCGCTCGGTACTGGCGGTCAAAAAATCCGTGGCGGTCATGCCGGCAGCCTGGTCAAACTCCCACAGGGCTTCGGGCTTGACCTGATCGCGCCCGCGCGACACCATGGGCGCGATGCGCGACGCGGTCAGCACCCGCCGCCAGGCCAGCCAGGTCTGCCACACCGCTGGTGGCGAGAAATTCGGCGACACAGGTTCTACATGCGCGCCCAAGTCGGTCAAGCGCTGCAAGCCGGTTTCGCAAGCCTGCAATACACCGTTCTCCATGGGCAAATAGCCGTTCAAATCGCCCAGCCAGCCTATGCGCAAGCCTTTGACCTTGGGCTGTAACTGCGAGGACCAGCCCGGCGGCAAACCGGCCAAGGACAGCGGCGCGCGCGTGTCATACCCGGCCATGGTTTCCAACAGTCGCGCCAGATCGGCGACATGACGGGCCATCGGGCCGTCGGTGCTGAGCTGGCTGACCCAGACGTCGTTCACCGGAAATGACGGGACACGGCCTTGCGAGGGGCGCATGCCAAAGACATTGTTCCAACCCGCCGGGTTGCGCAAACTGCCCATGAAATCCGAGCCGTCGGCCAGCGGCAGTAAGCGCAGCGCCAGTGCGACAGCCGCGCCGCCGCTGCTGCCGCCCGCAGTGAATGCCGGGTTGTAAGCATTAGGCGTAGCGCCGAACACCGGGTTGAAAGTGTGTGAGCCCAGACCCCATTCGGGCGTATTGGTTTTGCCAATGACGATGCCGCCCGCAGCTTTCATGCGTTGCACCAGCAACGCGTCATGCGCCGGAATATTGTTTTTCAAAAGGGGCGAGCCGCCGGTGGTGGGAATACCAGCCACGTCTATCAAATCCTTGAACGCAAGCGGTATGCCGTGCAACCAGCCGCGTGAATCACCCAGGGCGAGTTCAGCGTCGCAAGCCTCAGCCTGCTTGAGCAGCAGGCCGGTATCTTGCAAATTGACGATGGCATTGGCTTGAGGGTTCATGGACGCGATGCGCTGCAAAAAGGCCTGCATCACCTCGCGGCTGGAAAATTCGCGCCGGTGAATAGCGGCAGACAATTGCAATGCACTGAGTTGGTGAATAGCCATGGGTAGGGCACCTGAATGAATTCGTTTATATTGAAGCTGAGTTTGAAATGTAGCCGCCTGCGGGCCCAAGGGGAAATTCATGACACGCCGTTTGTTTGTACAAGCCATGGCCGCCACGGCTTTGGCCGCTGGTTTTTCTGTTCAAGTGCAGGCGCAAAACGCCGTGCCTGCCAACAAAGTTTTTCGATTTGTGCCGCATGCCAACCTGGCGGTGCTGGACCCGATCTGGACCACGGCTTACGTGACGCGCAACCATGGCTACATGATTTACGACACTTTGTTTTCCGAGGATGCCAAAGGAAAAATCCAGCCGCAAATGGTGCAAAGCCACAGCACCAGCAAAGACGGCAAGGTCTGGACCTTCAAGCTGCGCAGCGGTTTGGCGTTTCACGACGGCAAGCCCGTGACCAGCGAAGACGTGGCGGCTTCGCTCAAGCGCTGGGCCAGTCGCGACACCATGGGCGGTGTGTTGTTTGCGTTCGTGGACAAGCTGGAAACGCCGGACGCGAACACGTTTCGCATGGTGCTCAAAGAGCCTTGCGCCATCGTGCTGGAGGCTTTAGGCAAAGCCTCTTCGAATGTGCCTTTCATCATGCCGGCACGCATCGCGGCCACGCCCGGCACCGAGCAAATCAAAGAACACATAGGCTCGGGCCCGTTTATTTTCAAACCTGACGAATTCAAACCCGGCTCGGTGGCGGTGTACGAGCGCAACACCAAATACGTGTCGCGCACAGAAGCACCTAGCGGGCTGGCAGGCGGCAGGCCGGTGAACTTCGACCGCGTGGAATGGGTCATCATCCGCGACCCGCAAACCCAGTTCAATGCCATCGTCGCCGGTGAAGTCGACATGGTCGAACAACCCAGCTTCGAGCAATACGAGACGCTGAAGAAAACCGCCGGGGTCAAGATAGACGATTTCGCGCCGTCGGGCTTTCAGTACATCATGCGTTTCAACCACATACACCCACCGTTCAACAACCCGAAAATCCGCCAGGCCGGCATGCTGGCCATCGGCCAGCAGGCTTTCATCAACACCCAGGTCGGCGTGCCCGAGTTGGGCCGCTTGTGCCGCAGCATTTACCCATGCAGTTCCAAGTTTGCCGATGAAAACACGCACAGCTTCACCGGCCTGGCGAATCCGGCCAGGGCGCGTGAATTATTGAAAGAAGCCGGTTACGACGGCACGCCGATTGTGATGATGCGACCCACCGATTTATCGGCCATCACCAAACTGCCGCTGGTAGCCAAACAGCAATTGGAAGCAGCCGGTTTCAAGGTCGATTTGCAGCAAATGGACTGGGCTTCGCTGGTGGCGCGGCGCGCCAAAAAAGACCCGCCAACCCAAGGCGGTTGGAACATGTTTTTCACCACTTGGAGCGCGGGCGATATTGACAGCCCCTTGACCAGCGCCATGTTGAACGCCAAGGGCGCGACCGGCTGGTTCGGCTGGCAGGACGAGCCGCGCATCGAAGAATTGAAAGCCAAATTCGCGCGTGCCCACGAAGGCGCTGAGCAGAAAAAAATCGCCTTTGAAATACAAGCCCTGGTGTTTGAAACTGCAGCTTATGTGCCGCTGGGCGAATACCGTAACCCGACCGTGCTGCGCAACAACGTCAGCGGCCTGCTGCAAACCGCAGGCATACCGGTGATGTGGGGGCTGGCCAAGCGCTGACATGGGATCCTTTTTGATACGCCGCCTGCTGGCGGTGCTGCCTGTGTTGCTGGTGGTGTCGCTGCTGGTGTTTTTCATGCTGCGACTCGCGCCTGGCGACCCGGCGGCTGTGATCGCCGGCAATAACGCGACCAGCGAAGACATTGCCAATATCCGCGCTCACATGGGTTTGGACAAACCCATAGCCGCGCAATATGTGTTGTGGCTGGGCCAGGTGTTGCAAGGCGATTTGGGTTATTCGTATTACTTAAGCAAACCCGTCACTGCATTGGTGGCACAGCGTGTGGAACCTACCTTGTCGCTGGCGCTGGGCACGGTGCTGCTGGCCGTGTGCATCGCCGTTCCGCTGGGCAGTCTGGCTGCCTGGCGCATGGGTGGTTGGCTGGACCGGGGCTTGTCGGCGTTTTCAGTCGCCGGGTTTTCGGTGCCGGTGTTTGTCATCGCCTACCTGCTGATTTATGTTTTCGCCATGCAATTGCAATGGCTGCCGGTGCAAGGCTATAAGCCCTTCACTGGCGCGCAGTCGCAAGGCACTTGGGCGTGGATGCGTCAGCTCATACTGCCGTGGCTGACCTTGTCCACCGTTTATGTCGCGCTGATCGCGCGCATCACCCGCGCCAGTGTGTCCGAGGCTTTGCAAGAAGATTTCATACGCACCGCGCGCGCCAAAGGTCTGGCCGAGCGCACGGTGCTGGTTCGCCATGCATTAGCGAATGCCGCCGTGCCCATCGTCACTGTGGTCGGTATAGGCGTGGCTTTGCTGATCGGCGGCGTGGTGGTGACCGAAACCGTGTTTGCGATTCCCGGCTTAGGCTCCTTGACCGTAGACGCGGTGTTGAACCGCGACTTCCCCGTCATACAAGGCCTGGTGTTGTTGTTTTCGCTCAGCTATGTGCTGATCAATTTGCTGGTCGACACCAGCTATGTCTGGCTGGACCCGAGGATTCGTCACTGATGGCCACGCTGAACCAACGTTTATGGGACCACGGCTCGGTGCGCTTTGGCGCAGCAGTGTTGCTGTTTGTGCTGTTGTTGTCACTGGCCGCGCCTTGGTTGGGCACGGTAGACCCGGCGGCCATGGACGCGAATGTGATTAACCAAGCCGCAGGCAAATCCGGCGCTTTCAATTTGCCCGACGGCAGCGTGGTGCAACACACGTTTTGGCTGGGCACGGACAACTTCGGTCGCGATGTCTACAGCCGCGTCATGTTTGGTGGGCGCATCTCGCTGGTGGTCGGCATTTGCACGTCTTTGCTGGCGCTGTCGCTCGGTGGTTTGTGTGGCATGTTGGCCGGTTATTTCCGTCGCGTCGACGCGGTGTTGATGCGCTTCATGGATGGCCTCATGGCCATACCTGCGGTGTTGTTGGCGATTGCACTGGTGGCGGTGCTGGGGGCGAATGTGGCGACGGTGGTGGTGGCGATTGCCATTCCCGAGGTGCCACGCGTCACGCGCCTGGTGCGCTCGCTGGTACTCAGTCTGCGCGAAGAAGCCTATGTGGAAGCCGCGCGCGCATTGGCTACGCCGACAGCGGTGATTTTGTGGCGGCACATCCTGCCCAACGCCATGGCGCCGCTGTTGGTGCAAGGCACGTTTGTGGCGGCGTCGGCGGTGCTGACCGAAGCCATTCTGAGTTTTCTGGGACTGGGTTTGCCGCCGGATGTGCCGACCTGGGGCAACATCATGGCCGAGGGCCGAGTGCAGTTCAGCATACAGCCGGGCAATGTGTTGTTCCCGGCGTTGTTTTTGGTGCCCACCGTGCTGGCCATCAATTTACTGGGCGACGGTTTGCGCGATGTGCTTGACCCCAAATTTGCCAAGCGGGTGGGCTGATGAGCACGCCTGTTTTATGTGTGAACAATCTTTCTGTAGCCCTGCCAGCCGGAGCCGACCGCAGCCATGCTTTGCAGAATATTTCCCTGACGCTGAACGCAGGTGAAACTTTGTGCGTGGTCGGTGAATCGGGTTCGGGCAAGTCGGTGCTGGCCATGGCGGTCATGGGATTGCTGGCGCGTGAGTTGCGCGTCACCGCAGGCAGTGTTCATCTGCAAAACGAATCTTTGCTGAACGCAAGTGCAGAGCGCATGCGCGGCTTGCGCGGGCGCGCCATGGGCATGGTGTTTCAAGAACCAATGACCGCGCTCAACCCGGTGATGCGTTGCGGCGAACAAATTGAGGAGGTGCTGCGCTGTCACACCGATTGGCCGCCAACCCGAAGGCGTGAGGCCGTGTTGCAGATCATGCAACAGGTGCGTCTGCCCGAGCCGCAGCGCATGATAGACAGTTACCCGCACCAACTCAGCGGCGGGCAACGCCAGCGGATTGTGATTGCCATGGCCATGGTGTTGAAGCCGGCGCTGCTGATTTGCGACGAGCCGACGACGGCGTTGGACGTGACCACGCAGCAAGAGATTTTGAAATTGATCAAGCAGTTGCAGCAAGACAGCGGCACGGCGGTGTTGTTCATCACACACGACATGGGCGTGGTGGCCGACATCGCCGACCGGGTGTTGGTGATGCACCGCGGCGTGCAAGTCGAGCAGGGCGAGCGTGAGCAGGTGTTGCAGCGACCGCAGGCCGATTACACGCGCCAGTTGCTGGCGGCCGTGCCCGGCATGACGCCGCCTGCGCCGCGTGCGGTGGCTGACACGCCGCCGGTGTTGCGGGTTCAGGCTTTGCGTAAAACCTATGTCAGCCGCGAAGGCTGGGGCACGGTGCGGCGCACCGATGCTTTAGCCAACGCCGGGCTTGCATTGCGCGCCGGTGAAACCCTGGGCATCGTCGGCGAATCGGGTTCGGGCAAGTCCACGCTGGCGCGTTGCGTGCTGCGTTTGATCGACCCGGACAGCGGCGGTATTTTTTGGGGCAATGACAATATCGCAGCCATGGCCGAGGCCCAATTGCGGCCTTTGCGCCATCGCATACAGGTGGTGTTTCAAGACCCGAACCGCTCCTTGAACCCGCGCATGCGTGTCGGCGAATCCATCATGGAAGGCGCGCGCAATTTCGGTTTGAACGCAGATCAAGCGCAAGCGCGCGGCCAGGCGCTGCTGGCGCAAACCGGCTTGCCTGCCAACGCCTGGGAGCGTTACCCCAGCCAGTTCAGCGGCGGTCAACGCCAACGCATTGCTTTGGCGCGCGCACTCGCTTGTCAACCCGATGTGCTGGTGGCCGATGAAGCGGTGAGTGCGCTAGACGTGTCGGTGCAAGCGCAGATTTTGGATTTGCTGCGCGAGGTGCAGCAAAGCATGGGTCTGGGACTGCTGTTCATCACCCACGATTTGCGCGTCGCCGCGCAACTCTGCGACAGCGTCATCGTCATGCACAAAGGACAGATCGTTGAACACGGACTTACTGCATCCCTTTACGCCAAGCCGCAACATGCGTACACGCAGGCGCTGTTGGCCAGTGTGCCCGGGGCCCAGGTATGACCCGGGTTTTTATCGCCGGGTTTCAGCACGAGACCAACACGTTTGCGCCCAGCCTGGCCGATTGGGCGGCGTTCAACCGGGGCGATGCGTTTCCTGCTTACATACGCGGACAGGCCATGCAGTCGCAGTTCACCGGCGTGAATATTCCCGTCGGCGGATTCATAGATGCCGCCAAGCGCCATCGCTGGCAGTTGTGGCCTTCTGTGTGGGCCGGTGCCAGTCCGTCTTCTTACGTCACGCGTGATGCGTTCGAGCGCATCGCCACTGACCTGTTGCAGGATTTGAAGCAAGCGCTGTCACAAGGCATTGATGCGGTCTATCTCGACTTGCATGGCGCAGCGGTGGCCGAACACGCCGACGATGCCGAAGGCGAATTGCTGGCGCGGGTGCGCGACTTGATAGGTGACAACATGCCATTGGTGGCGAGTTTGGATTTGCACGCCAACGTGACCCGACGCATGTTGAGCATTGCCGATGCATTGGTGGCTTACCGCACCTACCCGCACGTAGACATGGCCGAGACCGGCGAGCGCGCAGCCGAATTGCTGCAACGCCGTTTGCGTTTGGGTCGGCGCGAGGCGTTGACGGTGCATCGCTTGCCTTATTTGATTTCGCTGAACGCGCAATCGACCTGGTTGCAACCTGCCAAAGACATGTATGCCGCCATGGCGGACATCGACACTGAGCATGGCAGCGTGTCGAGTTTTTGCATGGGCTTTGCAGCAGCAGATTTTGAAGAATGCGCGCCGGTGTTATGGTCTTATGCAGAGCATCCGCAACATGCCCGGGCCGCCGCAGACGGTTTGCATCAACTGGCTGCACCACCAGAGCAATGGCGCATGGAATTCTTAGATGCACGCCAAGCCGTGACGCAGGCATTGGCATTGGCCGAACAACACCAGCGCCCGGTGCTGATTGCAGATACCCAAGACAACCCCGGCGCAGGCGGTGACAGCAACACCACCGGCATGTTGCACGCCTTGTTGCAACAAGGCGCAGGCCGACGTTTCCCCGCTGCGGTGGCGCTAGGCTTGATGTACCACCCCGAGGTGGCGGCCATGGCGTTTGCCGCCGGTGCCGGGGCCTTGATTGACGTGGTGCTAGGCGTATCCGTGCCTACTTATGAAGGCATGAGCGATGCGCCTGTGGCGGCGCGTGCCCGTGTGCTGGCGGTGAGCGATGGGCGTTGCGTATTGAAAGGCCCGATGATGCGCGGCATGACCAGTCAACTCGGCGTCAGCGCTTGTCTGGAGATAGACGGTGTGCTGGTCGCGGTGGTCAGCGGCAAGGCGCAACTGCTGGACCGCGAAATGCTGCGCATACTTGGCATCACGCCGGAGGCGATGAAAATCATTGTGCTTAAGAGCTCCAACCATTTCCGCGCAGATTTCGAACCTATGGCCAGCCAAGTGCTGGTGGCCAAAGCCATGGGCCCAATGGCTGCCGACCCCGGCGATCTGCCTTGGCGCAAACTCAGCCCGCTGACACGCAGCCGGGCCTGACAGGAGAACCAGATGTCTGATTTAACGCAATGCAGCGCCGAACAATTGCTGGCGCTTTACAAAAGCGGCCAAGCTTCTCCCGTGCAAGCCACGCAACAGGTGTTGCAACGCATTGCCCGGCTCAATCCGCAGTTGAATGCGTTTTGTCTGGTCGATGAAGAAGCCGCATTGGCCAGTGCACGTGTCAGCGAACAACGCTGGCAGGCGCACAGACAAAGCGGCGCAGCAGTCGGCGCATTGCAAGGCGTGCCTGCTTCTATCAAAGATTTGATACTCACCAAAGGCTGGCCGACTTTGCGCGGCAGCCGCACCGTTAACCCGCAGCAACCCTGGGACGTGGACGCGCCGGTCACCGCGCGTTTGCGCGAAGCCGGTGCGGTGCTGTTGGGCAAAACCGCCACGCCTGAATTCGGTTGCAAAGGCGAGACCAATTCGCTGCTGACCGGCATCAGCCGCAACCCGTGGAACACCGCGCACACGCCCGGCGGCTCATCCGGCGGCGCATCAGCAGCGGTTTCCGCTGGCTTAGGCCCTTTGGCCATGGGCACAGACGGCGCGGGCAGCGTGCGCATACCGGCTGCGTTTTGCGGCAACGTCGGTTTCAAGCCCAGCTTCGGCCGCGTGCCGGCCTACCCCTTGTCGCCATTCGGTTCGGTAGCGCATCTGGGGCCGCACGCCATGACGGTGAGCGACGTGGCGCTGATGATGAATGCCATCACGCAGCCGGATGCGCGCGACTGGACCTCGTTGCCGTTGGACGGCATGGACTACACCGCGCAGTTGAACGACGGCGTCAAAGGTTTGCGCGTCGCTTATTCACCAACGCTTGGATATGCCAAAAACATACACGCTGAGATAGCCGCTGCCACCGCGCAAGCTGCGCAGCATTTGCAAGACTTGGGCGCGGTGGTCGAGCAAGTCGACCCGGGCATGGAAGACCCGCTGGACATCACCACCGGTTTGTGGTTTGCCGGGGCTTACCAAGTCTGGCGCACATTGAGTAAAGAGCAACAAGCGTTGACCGACCCCGACTTTGCGGCGCAAGCGGCCATTGGCGAAGCCTTGGATGCGAATGCGCTGCACCAGTTGACGCAACGCAGAGGCGCACTGGGATCGCACCTGCGCCAGTTCATGCAGCGTTTCGATTTGATACTCACGCCCAGCACCGCCGTACCCGCTTTCAAAGCGCTGCCTGCCGGTCATAGCGCTATGAATTCAGAAGCCATGTTGGGTTGGACACCGTTCAGTTACCCGTTCAATTTGAGCCAGCAACCGGCCATCAGCCTGCCTTGCGGTTTGACAAAAGACGGCTTGCCCATGGGCGTGCAATTGGTCGGGCCCATGTTCGGCGATGCGTTGGTATTGCGTGCGGCCAAAGCGCTTGAGGCTTGTTACTCCTTGATGCGGCCTGATCTGGATCAAGTGAACGCCTGAATGGATCCGCGCATAATCGCCGGCATTCTTCTTTTGTGACTCCACCATGACTTTTATTGCCTTAGACGTTGGCAACACCCGCTTGAAATGGGCCATGTATGACAGCCCGCGCACCGACGCCGCTTTGTTGTCGCAAGGCGCGGTGTTTCTGGAGAACATAGACCGCCTGGCCGACGAGGATTGGAAAGCCTTACCTCCTGCCACGCGCATGTTGGGATGCATTGTGGCCGGAGACGCGCTGCGTCGCCGCGTCGATGAGCAACTCGAACTCTGGGACTTGACGCCGAGCTGGGTGGTGCCTTCGGCCAGCGAAGCCGGTTTGCACAATGGTTACGACCACCCGACGCGTTTAGGCGCCGACCGCTGGGTCGCCATGATAGGCGCGCTGGCACGCATGAAACACCAGACCGCAGGTCAAGCGCCGCGCCCCATGGTGGTGGTCATGGTCGGTACTGCAGTGACGGTCGAGGCCATAGACCCGCAAGGCCATTTTTTAGGCGGATTGATTCTGCCGGGCCACGGCATCATGTTGCGCGCGCTGGAGTCGGGTACCGCCGGTTTGCGCGTGCCCACCGGCGATGTGTGCGAGTTCCCCACCAACACCAGCGACGCGCTGACCAGCGGCGGTACGTTTGCGATTGCCGGTGCGGTCGAACGCATGCTGCAACACGTGCGTGCGCGTTGCGGCGCTGAACCGCTGTGCTACATGACCGGCGGCGCGGGTTGGAAGATGGCGCCAAGCATGTCGGTGCAGTTTGAGCTGGTCGACAGTTTGATATTTGACGGCTTGCGCCAAATAGCGGCGCAGCGTTTCAACGCAAACTAGCCACCTGCACCGCGCAGTCGTAAAACACCGGCGCGCGGCCCATGTCGGTCAGCAGTTGTGAAGTTAGCTCGTTCACATTCGTGCCGTTGGCACCGAGCTTGCGCCACCAAATGCCTAAGCCCACCACCATGCCGGGTTGGGCGCGGGTGGTGATTTGCGCTTTGCACTGGTAACTGCCGCGGTCATTGAACACACGCACCATCTCGCCGTCGTTCAGTTGCCTGGCGGCTGCGTCTTGCGGATGGATTTCCAGCAACGGCTCGCCTTCCATGCCGCGCAACGTGGTCACGTTCACAAACGATGAATTTAAAAAGTTACGCGCTGGCGGCGAAATCATGGCCAGCGGATACACGGCGGTGTCGTTGGATTGTTCGTAGTTTGGCAGGTAGTCGGGCAGCGGCTCCAACCCCATGGCGGCCAGACGCTCGCTGACGAATTCGCATTTGCCCGAAGGCGTAGGAAAACCGCCGTGCTCGAACGGTGCGTCCGCCACCGGCCAGGCGGCGAAACCGTGTTGCAACAGTTCGTCTAGGGTCACCGGATGTGAGTTGTTCAGGTTGGCCGGGCTTTGCAGCGAGGTGTGCAGCAGTTCTTCATCCGACTCTTGCAATAGCGGGTTGTTCAAGCCCATGCGCACACTCAACTCGCGGAATATTTGCGTGTTGGTTTTGGCCTCGCCCAGGGGCGCGATGGCCGGGCGGTTCAGCACCATGTCGGTGTGACCGTAGCTGTTGTGTATGTCCCAATGCTCGAGTTGCGTGGTGGCTGGCAAAACGATATCGGCGTAGTCGGCGGTGTCGGTCATGAAATGTTCCAGCACCACGGTGAACAAGTCTGCACGCGCAAAGCCTTTGACCACTTTCACCGACTCGGGTGCCACCGCCACCGGGTTGCTGTTGTAAACGATGACGGCTTCAATCAGCCCCGGCGTGTTCAGCGCGTCGCCTATGGTGCTCATGTTGACCAACGGCGCTTTGTCGTTGCGGTGCAAGTCGGGCCGCTGCAAACCGACGCCATTGGCGCGCGCGTGGTGCGATGCGCTCATCAACACGCCACCGGCGCGGTGCCGCCAGGCACCGGTGAGCGCGGGCAGGCAGGCGATGGCACGCACCGCATTGCCGCCGCCGCGACTGCGTTGCACGCCGTAGTTCAGGCGTATGCCGGCTGGCTTGGTATGCGCATAGTCGTGCGCGAGTTGGCGAATGTCTTCCACCTTCAAACCGCAGACCGCTGCCGCGCGCTCGGGCGACCATTGCAATGCGCGTTCGCTCAAAGCTTCAAAGCCGAGAGTGTGCTGTGCGATGTAGTCGTGGTCCAGCCAGTCGTGCGTGATGAGTTCGTGCATTAAAGCAAGTGCAAGCGCTGCGTCGGTGCCGGGTTTGATGGCCAGGTGCAGATCGCATTTGTCGGCGGTTTCGCTGCGGCGCGGGTCTATGCACACCAGACGTGCACCATGGCGTTTGGCTTCTTGCGCGATGCGCCAGAAATGGATGTTGCTGGTGATGGAGTTGCTGCCCCAGATGATGATCAGTTTCGATTCGGCAAAGAAACCCATCTTCATGCCGAGCTTGCCGCCCAGCGTGTAGGTGAGCGCGTCGCCACCGGCGTTCGAGCAAATGGTGCGGTCGAGTTTGGCCGCGCCCAGCAAGTTGAAAAACCGCATGGCGATGGACTCGCCTTGCACCAAACCCATGGTGCCCGCGTAGCTGTAAGGCAGCAGCTTTTCCGGGCGGGTGGCGACGATGGGTTTTAACTTATTGGCGATGGTGTTTAAAGCCTCGTCCCAACTGATGCGCGCGAACTGACCGCTGCCTTTGGGACCCACACGTTTCATGGGATGCAACAAACGGTCCGGGTGGTAAGTGCGCTCGGTGTAGCGCGACACCTTGGTGCAGAGCACGCCGTCGGTCATGGGGTGGTCCGGGTTGCCTTGCACTTTGGTGGCCACACCGTCTTGCACGGTGGTGACCAAAGAGCAGGTGTCGGGGCAGTCGTGCGGGCAGGCGCCCAGGATGGTGGTGGTGTTCATGGTTGGATTGTGCATGGTTCGGGCTGCTCTTGGGAATTGGCGCCGTTACGACTAAGTCGGCCGCTAGGCGGCGTATTCAAGTGTGATTATTTGTCAGCCTCGCTAGTGGCATTGCCGATCATTGAGTTGGGTATGCGGCAAATTAAGAGTAAGGCTATGAATTTTTAATAATGTGTATTGCAACTTCAGCCCATTTCCAATCCACTGGCATTACAGTGAAGTTGGGAATGTTCGAAGATCAGTAGTGTCCGGTTAAATCATGAGGTTAGTTGAATAAAGCCAATACTGGCGCTGGTTTGCAGTCGATTTTGTTTGGTGCCGATTTGAAACTTGTTTTCTCATTCTTGTGTAATTTCCAAGGCTTGAACCCCTTGGAGGTTTCCTATGAATATCGGCAAGACTTTGTTTGCGCAGATCATGGAGTTCGTCCCATGGACAAGCTTTTCTCGCATTGTTCAACGCTACAGTGGCGACTCGGGTGTGCGCCGCCTGACTTGCGCCGAACAGTTTCGCGTCATGGCTTTACCCACGCGTCTTCCAACCTTTAATTTGGATAATAGAAGTGAAGGCTCGGTTGCCCTCTCTGACAAGCGAATATTGAGGCTAGGGTCATTCACGGCGGTGGCTCGCGCAACCGCCTTGAACTTTGCAAATTCTGCTCTTGTTGCAACAGATTTAAGTGCCCCACCCTCAAATGCTGAAAGTAATTCTGATTCGTATGTATCGGTCTTCGGCATCTAACTCACCTTTGTACAAGTAGCCACGCGTTGCATTTCTGGTTGGTAGGGCATTTGTTTTAAAAAGCGAATTGTCAGGAGGTAGGTCTTGAACGCCGTGAATTCTGCTTTGCAACGTAATCTTGCAGAACCCCCACCATTCGCGCCTGCCAACCTGTGCCCGTATTGCGAAAGTAGGTAATGACCTCCGGGCTGTAGCGTATCGATATAAGCAATTTTGCGTTGTCTGATTTCGGACGACCGCGAAGTGATTTAAGAGGGACCATTGCTTTGAGCTGGTCTTCTGTAAGCAAAGAGGCATCAGGGTCGAGTTTGGCTGCGGCTCTGATTTTGCGATTTTCGGCATCTGTCGGCATGACGATGACACGTTTAGGGGTGGTTTTTGACATAGTGTTTTACCTATCGTTTCTCTGCTTGCCTTAAGCTGATGACGCGACGCGAGTTGCCGCGATCAACAAATACAACGTAGTAAATGTGATTTACCTCTGGAACTAGGCCAATCATGCGCAGTTCATCGTATGCAAACCGGTCATCAACCCATACAAGTGCATCGTCACAGGCTAACTGAGACGCAAAAGACAGAGAAAGCCCATGCGCGGCAAGATTACTCTTATCTTTGTCTGGATCAAAAGTGATTCTCATTAGATTTAGTGTAGCTACATGAAATCGCAGTGTCAACGGTCCAACGTTCTGTCTCTCAATGCAGCCGCCGCAGGCCCGGCCGCAGCCGACGTTGTGCCAGCATGGAGGCGAGGCCGGGCCTGCGGCGGTTGCCTCGAGCCTCCAATCTTCAAGCAAACAAACCCTTCATTGGCTCGCAATAAAGGATATTTCCGATCAGGTAGACTGATTCCTCAACCCTTACAAACAGGTGACCCCATGAAACTGCTCGACTCGATCGCCACCGAAGCCGCCAGCATTGTTGCCCTGCGCCGCGACATACACGCCCACCCGGAACTTTGTTACGAAGAAAACCGCACCTCCGACCTGGTGGCCTCGCAACTCAGCAGCTGGGGCATTGAAGTGCATCGCGGCATGGGCACCACCGGCGTGGTCGGCGTCATCAAAAACGGCAACAGCCAACGCAGCATAGGCTTGCGCGCCGACATGGATGCACTGCCGGTGCACGAGGCCAACACTTTTGCCCACGCCAGCCAGCACCCCGGCAAGATGCATGCTTGCGGCCACGACGGTCACACCGCCATGCTGCTGGCCGCCGCGCGACATTTGTCGCAGCACAAAAATTTTGACGGCACTGTCGTCTTGATATTCCAACCCGCCGAAGAAGGCGGCGGCGGCGCGCGTGAAATGATCAATGACGGGCTGTTCGACAAATTTCCTGTGGACGCGGTTTTCGGTCTGCACAACTGGCCCGGCATGGCGGTCGGCAAAGCAGCGGTCAGCGCCGGTCCGGTCATGGCGTCGAGCAATGAATTCAAAATCACCATCAAAGGCAAGGGCAGCCACGCCGCGTTGCCGCACAACGGCATAGATCCGGTGCCTATCGCTTGCGAAATGGTGCAAGCCTTCCAAACCATTGTGTCGCGCAATATCAAACCGGTGGATGCCGGTGTCATCTCCGTCACCATGATCCACGCCGGTGAAGCCACCAACGTGGTGCCCGACAGCTGCGAGTTGCAAGGCACGGTGCGCACCTTCACCGTCGAGTTGCTCGACATGATCGAACGCCGCATGCGCACCATCGCTGAACACGTCAGCGCTGCGCACGAAGCCACCTGCACGTTCGAGTTTGTGCGCAATTACCCGCCGACCATCAACCACGCCAAAGAGGCCGATTTCACCCGCAGCGTGCTGGCCGACATCATCGGCGCGGACAACGTGCTGGCGCAAGAGCCGACCATGGGCTCGGAAGATTTCTCTTACATGCTGCTGAAAAAACCCGGCACTTACTTTTTCCTGGCGAATGGCGAAGGCCAGCACCGCGAAATGGGCCACGGCGGCGGCCCGTGCACCTTGCACAACCCCAGCTACGACTTCAACGACGACTTGATTCCGCTAGGCGGCACCATCTGGGTGAACATGGTCGAGAAGTTTTTAGCCAAGGCCTGAAGTCACCGGTCTTTACAGTGCGGTTAACCGGCTGACTCACTCAGCGCGGTAAACCTGTATCAATGCCTGCAACTGCAACTTCGGCAATTCGTCCAGGTACGGCAGCAGCAAACCCAGCACCTGTTGCGCGCCGCGCAAAGCGCTGTGGTCGGCGTTGTTGTCTTCCAGCGCGTGACGCGGGTTTTGCACATACTCATAGCTCAGCCACCAGGTCAGCAACACCACCATGTGGGTGGCGCAACTTTGGCGTTCAAATGCGCCTTGAGACAGCAAGCCTTGTTCTTGCAAGCCTGCGAGCATGGCTTCAAACGCTTGGTGCTTGCGTTCCAACACCGCTTTGACCTGGCTCTCCAAGTGCCGGTTTTTACTCAGCAAATCGTTCAGGTCGCGGTAGATAAAGCGGTGACGCCAAATCAGCTCGAACAGGCTGTGCATGAAAAACCAGGCGTGCTCCATGTCCTGCACATCGGCGGCGGCCGGCAGCAGTTGGTCCATGTCATGCACATACTCGTCAAACAAAACGTTGACCAGCAACTCTTTGGCCGGGAAGTGGTAAAACAAATTGCCCGGGCTGATGCCCATGTCAGAGGCGATCAAGGTGGTGGCCACATTCGGCTCGCCATAGCGGTTGAACAAATCCAGCGCGGTCGCGAGTATGCGTTCAGCGGTGCGGCGCGGCGGTTTTTTCACCGCTTCAGCCTTTATTGCCGGATTTCAAGGCATTCACTTCGGCTTCCAGCGCTGCCACCCGCGCTTGCAAATCGGCCATGTCTTGGGCGTTCGGCAAACCCATGCTGTGCAAAGCTTTGGCCACGCGTTCTTCAAAAATGCCTTCCAGCCGGTCGAACTGGCCGCCGGCGCGTTGCCCCAAGTCGCTGGCCATGGCACCGGCTTTGGCGGCGGCTTCGGCCATTTTGGCCTGCGCCTGCATGGTGGTTTCCTGTAATTTGCTGCCGTCCTTGACCAGCGCTTCAAATACTTTGCTGCCTTCTTCCTGGGCCTTGGCAAACGCCCCCAGGCCTGCCTGCCAGATTTGCTGGGCAGAGTTTTTCATTTGTTCGCTCATTTGCTGAGGGTCGAATTCCGGGGGTTTGCTTGACATGGGTGGCTCCAGTTATCTGAATGACAGTGCAATTTAACCGCTTTACAATCCCTACTCATTATTGAATAGATCTGCACAACGTTTATGCATTGGTACGCCATCCATTCCAAACCGCGCCAGGAAGAGCGGGCGCTGGAAAACCTGGAGCGCCAGGGCTTTCAAGCCTGGTTGCCCATGCTCACCGTGGAAAAAGTCCGGCGCGGCAAACTCGCCAAAGTGGTCGAACCCATGTTCAGCCGCTATTTGTTCATCCGCTTGGACACCGAGCAGACCAACTGGTCGCCGATTCGCTCGACCCTGGGCGTCAGTAAGCTGGTGAGCTTTGGCAATCGGCCGGCCGTCATTGACGATGAATTGATACTGGCTTTGCAAGAGTTGCCCGCGCGTGAACCCGAGCGCTTGTTCCAGCCCGGCCAGACGGTGAAATTTGTCTCCGGTCCTTTGCGCGGCCTCGAGGGCATTTATGAGCAAGCCGATGGCGAATTGCGCGCCATGGTGCTGGTCGATCTGTTGAGCAAACATCACCGCATCACCACCGACATGCAGGATTTGATGCCTGTCACAATTTGAGCATGAACCACACGCCCCAACATATCGCAGTCATCATGGACGGTAACGGGCGCTGGGCCAAAAAGCGTCTGATGCCGCGCACGGTCGGACATGTCAGGGGCGCTGCCAATGTGCGTCACATGGTCAAAGCTTGTAACGATTTAGACATCCGTTTTTTGACCTTGTTTGCCTTCAGCTCGGAAAACTGGCGGCGTCCGCCAGACGAGGTGTCCGCCTTGATGGGTTTGTTTTTACAGTACCTGGAAAATGAAGTCGCCGAAATGAAAGCCGCTGGCATACGCTTGCGCGTCATCGGCGACCGCAGCGCGTTTGCCCCGTTGTTGCAGTCGCGCATAGACCAGGCCGAGCAGGACACGGCGCACAACACCCGCTTGAATTTGACCATTGCCGCGAATTACGGCGGGCAATGGGATGTGCTCAACGCCATGCGCGCCTGGCAAATCGCCCATCCGCACAAAACTTTGCAAGACATGGACGCCGCTGCCTTGGCGGCGCACTTAAGCACGGCCGACCTGCCTGACCCTGAGCTGCTGATTCGCACCGGCGGCGAGTCGCGCATCAGCAATTTCCTGCTTTGGCAAACCGCCTACACCGAGTTGTATTTCACGGATGCGTATTGGCCCGACTTTGATGCGGTCGCTTTGAAAGCGGCCATAGACTGGTATGCGCAACGGGTGCGCCGTTTCGGGCGTACCGATGATCAGGTCAGCGCAGCGCCGCCCTTGCCGGTGGAAAAATCAACCCCGGCTTTGCCGGATTTGGCAGCCCGCTTCAAGATCAGCTAATATCAGGGTTTGCAGGCTTAGTCATTAGTTCCGGGTGCCTGCATTCTCTCCAACGACATCCCGCCCGCTGTCACCTCTCACATAGCTATCCCAAGCAACAGGTAAACCTACAGATGAAGAACGAGCCACGCACCATACACCCACGCAAAGAACAAACCCCTGCACGCAGCGGCCGCTGCATCGCCCTGATTGACAGCAATTACATGGCCTGGCTGCTGCGCCAGTCCACCGACGCACCTGCCGAGCCGGAAACTTATAACCGTATCGCCCTGATTCCCTCGCTGGCGCAAGCGCTCAAAGGCGCCGGTCTGGCGCTGGATGTGCAACGCGTTTACTGGTACACAGACACGCCCGACACCCAATTCCCTCAGGATCAAATTGTTCGCCACCTCGAAGGCGCAGGTACTGAACCGGGGGACGTGGTGTTTCAAGCCATGTCAGCTGACATCGCCCGCCTGGCTGAAAACCATGCCTGTGAACATTTGCTGATTGCCAGCGACGATGACCGCCTGACGCCTGTCATCGACGAAGCCCAGTTGCACGGCCTGAACGTGTATTTGTTGGCCGATGAATCCGCGCGCCACATGGACCAGCTGGTCAATGAAGACCCAGCCTGGTGCCGTTTGCTCGGTCAGGCGGACCGCCGCGTGCTCCTGCTACCGCAGGCTGCCCGCGAACTCACCGCCGCCCCGCGTGCGCCGGCCGCCCCTGCCGTGCCGCAAGACCCCGAGGTGGTGCGCGTCAAGTTGCAGGAAGTGGTCAGTTTGTGGTGGGACGACGAACCCGAAGACCTGCGCGAGGATTTGCGCGACGAGTTGCGCGGCAGCCACGGTATTCCGCAGGAAGTCGACCGCCACATGTTGCTGCGTGTGCGCCGTGCTTTGGATCGCCCGTTGAGCTTTCCCGAGAAAAAAATACTGCGTGAAATGGTTCGTTCTAAAGTGCTGGGCATCACCGAGGAAAGCCTGCCTGTATGAGCATACTGGTGACCGGCGGCGCCGGTTTCATCGGCAGCAATTTCGTCCACACCTGGCTGGCCGGGAGCGACGAACGGCTGGTCAATTTGGACAAACTCACCTACGCCGGTAATCTGGGCAATTTGCAGTCGCTGGCGCAGGATACGCGCCATGTGTTTGTGCACGGCGATATAGCCGACCGTGAGCTGGTCCAAGCTTTGTTGCAGCAACACCAGCCGCGCGCCGTCTTGCATTTTGCCGCCGAGTCTCATGTGGACCGGTCCATACACGGACCGCTGGATTTCATACAAACCAATGTGGTCGGCACCTGTCAGTTGCTCGAATCGGTGCGGGCTTACTGGAGCGGCTTGAGCCCGGATGTGCATCAGAGTTTTCGCTTTCTGCACGTCAGTACCGACGAGGTCTACGGCAGCCTGGAGCCGCAGGCCCCGGCATTCAAAGAAACCAATTTGTACGAACCTAACAGCCCGTATGCCGCCAGCAAGGCCGCGTCCGACCACCTGGTGCGGGCCTGGCACCACACCTATGGCTTGCCGGTGCTGACCACCAATTGCAGCAACAATTACGGCCCGTTTCATTTCCCGGAAAAACTCATTCCGTTGGTGTTGCACAACGCATTGGCGGGCAAGCCTTTGCCGATTTACGGCGACGGCATGCAAATCCGCGACTGGTTGTTTGTGCAAGACCATTGCCGCGCCATTGCCAGGGTGCTGGATGCCGGTCGTCCCGGCGAAACGTACAACATTGGCGGCTGGAATGAAAAACCCAATATTGAGGTGGTACGCACTTTATGCGCATTATTGGATGAATTGCAGCCGCGCGCCGACGGCAAAAGCTACGCCGAACAAATCACTTATGTGAAAGACCGCGCCGGTCATGACCGGCGTTATGCCATAGACGCTTCCAAAATCAGTGCTGAGTTGGGCTGGCGTCCGCAGGAAACCTTTGAAACCGGTTTGCGCAAAACCGTGCAGTGGTATTTGGATAACCAGGACTGGGTGACTGCGGTCACCAGCGGCCATTACCGCCAGTGGGTCGACCTGCAATATGGCGGCTGAACAGGTACTGCTGTTCGGTGCCGCCGGGCAACTCGGTCACGAGTTAAATCTCCGTTTACAAGCTGCCGGTTATGCCGTCACCGCTTTGAGCCGCCAACAGTTGGACTTCAGCGATTTACCGGCCGTGCGTGAACTGGTCAGACAGTGTCAGCCGCGCTGGATCATCAATGCAGCCGCCTACACGGCAGTCGATAAAGCTGAACAGGAAGTGCAACTGGCGCAGACCTTGAATGCAGATTTGCCTGCGCTGCTGGCCGAAGAAGCCAAGCGAATCGACGCAGCGCTTTTGCACTATTCCACCGACTATGTGTTCAACGGCCGTGCCAGCCGCCCTTATCTGGAAACCGATGTCACCGACCCTGTGTCGGTGTACGGGCGCAGCAAGCGCGATGGTGAGTTGGGCATAAAAGCCAGCGGCGCGCGCCATCTGGTGTTGCGCACCTCCTGGGTGGTCGGTGCCCACGGACAAAATTTTCTCAAGACCATGCTGCGACTGGCCGCCGAGCGCGACAGCTTGCGCGTGGTGGCAGACCAGACCGGTGTGCCCACGTCGGCCTACTGGCTGGCCGGTATCAGCTTGCAAGCCATGCAGCAGTGTGACCAGCATGGTTTGCAAGGTTTGTTTCACGCCACGCCTGCCGGGCAGACCAACTGGCACGCTTACGCACAATACCTGCTGGCGCAAGCCGCAAATCTGGGATGGACTTTGAAAGTGGCGTCGCAAGACGTGCAGCCCATCAGCACCGCCGAATACCCTTTGCCCGCCGCGCGTCCGGCTTACGGACTGTTGGACAGCCAGGCGCTGGCCAGTCATCTGGGACAGGCCTGGCCGCTGTGGCAAGAAGGGGTGGATAAAGTGCTCCATCAGCTGCGGCCGACTGCGTAAGCTGATTGACTTGATAATAGACGCAGAAAATCACAACAGGCAGGACACACCATGGCGATCACCTCGAGAAAAGGCATTTTGCTGGCCGGCGGCTCCGGCACCCGTTTGTATCCCTTGACTTTGGCGGTCAGCAAACAACTGATGCCGGTCTACGACAAACCGCTGGTGTATTACCCCTTAAGCACCTTGATGCTCAGCGGCATACGCGATGTGCTGATTATTTCCACGCCGCACGACACGCCGCGTTATGCCGATTTACTCGGCGACGGTTCGCAATGGGGCATGAATATCCAATATGCGGTGCAGCCCAAGCCGGAAGGACTGGCCCAGGCTTTTTTGATCGGGCGCGATTTTGTTGGTAATCAACCTAGTTCGCTGGTGTTGGGTGACAATATTTTTTATGGCCATGATCTGGTCAAGCAATTACAGAGCGCCAACGAACGGGAAGACGGTGCCACCGTGTTTGCCTACCATGTGTCCGATCCGGAACGTTACGGCGTGGTCAGTTTTGACGAAAACAAGCGCGCTGTGCATATTGAAGAAAAACCCAAGCAGCCTAAATCTAATTTTGCGGTCACCGGTTTGTATTTTTATGACCGGCAGGTCTGTGATATTGCCGCAGATATCAAGCCGTCAGCCCGCGGCGAACTTGAAATCACCGATGTGAATCGCCGTTATTTGGAGCAGCAGCAATTGAATGTCGAAACCATGGGGCGCGGCTATGCTTGGCTGGACGCCGGTACACACGACGGCTTGATGGAATCGGCGACTTTTATTGCAACCATTCAAAAACGCCAGGGTTTGATGGTGTCGTGCCCGGAGGAAATCGCTTTTTCTCAGGGTTGGATCAGCCCGGCAGAGTTGGAAAAACTGGCCCAGCCTTATAAAAGCACGGCTTACGGTCAATATCTTTTGCATTTACTGGATTAATTCCCATGCCTTATTCTGTTGAAAAAACTGCGCTCGACAGCGTTTTATTATTGCAACCCAAGGTGTTTTCAGACCCGCGTGGTTTCTTTTTTGAAAGCTTTAACCAGCGCGAATTCAACCAAGTCACGGGTTTGGATCTGGTATTTGTGCAGGATAACCACAGCAAATCCGTCCATGGCGTGTTGCGCGGCCTGCATTTTCAAAAACAACATCCTCAGGGGAAGTTGGTGCGGGTGCCGCAGGGCCGGATATATGACGTGGCTGTGGATATACGCCCGGGTTCAGCGCAATACGGCCAATGGACCGGACATATCCTGGACAGTGAACAAAACCAGCAATTGTGGATACCCGGGGGTTATGCCCACGGATTCATAGTGTTAAGCCCAACCGCTGAGGTGATTTATAAAACCACGGATTATTGGGTGGCCAGTGACGAGGATTCTATTATTTGGAATGACCGGGATCTAGGTATTGACTGGCCGTTAAAAGATATTCAAGGCGAGCCGCTGCTGTCCGGCAAGGACGCAGCGGCCAGGGCTTTTATTCAGCCTTGATTTCAGCCGTTGCCAATTGGCCGGCGGCTTGTAATGCCTGAACCCAGGCAGGAGTGCGGCCGCGGCCTGTCCAGGTTTGGGCAGGATTGGCAGGATCGCGGTATTTAGGCGCGACTTTGCGGCCGGCGGTGGCGCGTTTGGCCTTGGGCGCTTTGACTGCGGTTGATTTGGCAGCCTTGCCTTTGCTTTTACTACCCAATGCTGCCGCGATTTGCTCGGCAGTTAATCCGGAAGAGCGGGCCAATTGCACAATTTGGGTAAGCGCTTTATCGTGGCTGCGCGACATCAGGCGCTGTTCTTCTTTTTCCAGTTTGATTCTGGCGGCGCGGACTTTTTCCAATTGGGTAGACGGACTGACACGTGGCATATTAATCTCCTGATTAAAAATATTTACAGGCGATATTATCAACGATATTTAAAAGTTTGTAATATTTGGCGGATTCAAGTTCGAAGCGCAACGCGCTTGAGTGATTGATGAAACACCTCTGCGGGTGTTTTGAAACCCAATCTCTTTCTTGGTCTGTTATTCAATCTGTTTTGAATCATTTTAATTTCCTCATCGCTGACTGTGGACATGG
>CAMDKD010000031.1 GCA_945901125.1 Bordetella parapertussis | reverse complement strand
TGCATGCCAGTCCCCAGCAGATGAGATCCGCCGAGCATGCCCTAAGTCCGGAAAACGATTCAAATCGTGGACAAGGGGAAAGTCAGATTTATTCAAATAAATCATGAGGTTACGCTGAGTCTGACGGCAAACGTTGGGACACTAGTGTTTTAACAATGGTTTTTCAGATTAACCATCTTTGCTCATACACTGAAGTTAATTCTTTACCTTACATTTGGCTAAACCTCGGTTGATTACTGACTGTTATGCAACTCACTCCCTTGATCGCTGTTCACATGACTGCTGCCATAGGCGCGATCGTCCTTGGGCCGTTTGCACTATGGGCGCGCATGGGTTCAATGCAACGCCCGTGGCTGCACCGCGCCGCGGGCTATGCCTACGTCACTTTCATGTTGCTAGCAGCGTTTACCTCTGTTTTCATACGCGATTTTCAATTGCCCAATCTTCATGGTTTCACTTGCTGGTACCCGTCACGCTGACCAGCTTGTGGGTGGCATTTCGCGCCTTAAAGCGCCGTGATTTCGTTACGCATCGCATCACCATGCAAACTCTTTATGTGAGTGCTTGCCTGATTGCTGGCGGCTTCACGCTCCTGCCTTCACGCTATTTGGGTCAATTGATCTGGCATGATTGGCTGGGCTGGCTTTGATGCATTTGCTTGAAATGCAGCTACCAGATCTCTACTTTTAAACGCAGTTTAGGAATATGCGTAAACGCCTTGTCCCGGCTGACCAGTGTGATCTTCGCGGCAACAGCGTGCGCGGCAATCATCATGTCAAAGTCGCTCAGGTTAATGCCTTGCGTTTCAAGTGAATGGCAAAGCTCGCCATAACAAGTGGCGACCTGCTTATCCCATGGCAATACATCCATGTGCACCAATACCTGGTCTAACGCGTACCTGAGTTTTGCAGATTGCGATCTGCGCTGAATGCCGTATTCGATTTCAGCCAGCGTCACGCTTGAAATCACCGCTTGTCCCACTTGAAGTTTGGCCAAACGCGTCAACAACTTGGTATCGCGTCCTTGCATGATGTGGCTGATGACATTGGTATCCAGCAGATACCCGGGGTTCATTTCTTGCCAGCCTCAAAGGGGTCGCGCCTGCTTGAGTTTTGACGACGCTCAATCAACATGTCTTCGCTTGCATTCAATGCCACTGCATCCAGCAAGCCCTGCCAATTGCCTGGTTTGCGCGACAACACCACATCGCCTGTGAGTGGATCATGCCGGATAAACACTTCAGGCACATCAAACCTGTATTCCAAGGGCAATCGCACGGCCTGGCTGCGGCCGGTGGTAAATACTTTGGCGGTTGGTTCCATGATGCACCTCTTGACTTTGATGGTATGTCTCATGATACATACCATGAGAATACAAGTCAATCCCCCCTAAATAGCAGCCTAAAATCATCACATGAGCAAACCCGTACCCCCTGCCACCGAACACGAGCACAAACCCAGCAATTTTTTGCGTCAGATCATCGAAGCCGATCTGGCTCAAGGCACTCACGCGCAGCGCCGCTGGGCCGGCAGTCCTGGTGATGCCGCACACCATGCGCAAGCTGCAATGGATCCCGCCAAAATCCGCACCCGTTTTCCTCCAGAGCCCAACGGCTATCTGCACGTCGGCCACGCCAAAAGCATTTGCCTGAATTTCGGTCTGGCGCGCGATTACCAAGGCATTTGCCACTTGCGGTTTGACGACACCAACCCGGAAAAAGAAAACCTGGAATACGTCAACAGCATCATGGACGCGGTGAAATGGCTGGGCTTTGACTGGAACGGTTCGCCCGACGCCCCGCCCTACCAGGCCAGCGATTATTTTGAATTCATGCATCGTGCTGCGGTCTACTTGATTGAACAAGACCTGGCCTATGTGGACGAACAAAGCGCCGAAGACATGCGCATCAACCGGGGCGATTTTGGCAAGCCTGGTGTTGACAGTCCGTTTCGCAAACGATCAGTTCAAGACAACCTGCAACGCTTTGCTGACATGCGTGCAGGCCAATTGCCAGACGGCAGCGCGGTGTTGCGCGCCAAAATCGACATGGCTTCGCCCAACATCAATATGCGCGACCCAGCCATCTACCGCATACGCCACGCCACGCACCACCACACCGGGGACACCTGGTGCATTTACCCGATGTACACGTTTGCCCACCCCATCGAAGACGCGCTGGAAAACATCACCCACAGTATTTGCACCTTAGAGTTTGAAGACCAACGACCTTTTTACGACTGGCTGATGGCTCGTTTAAGCGAAGGCGGTTTGATACAAACGCCAGCACCGCGCCAATATGAATTCGCGCGCTTGAATCTGACCTATGTGGTGACCAGCAAACGCAAACTCGCGCAACTGGTGAATGAGCACCATGTCAACGGCTGGGACGACCCGCGCATGCCCACCATCGTCGGCTTGCGCCGTCGCGGCTACACACCTGCCAGCTTACAAATGTTTGCCGAGCGCATTGGTGTGACCAAAAGCGATAGTTGGATTGACTACAGCACCTTAGAGGGCTGCCTGCGCGAAGACCTGGAACTCAAAGGGCACCGCGCCATGGCGGTACTGGATCCGCTCAAACTGGTGCTGACCAATTGGGATGAAGCATTTGGCGCAGGCCACCTTGAGCCTTGTACCCTGCCCGCCTTGCCCCACACAGAGGACGGACACAGTGAGCCTGCGGCAAGACACTTCACTATTGGCAAAGAAGTTTGGATAGAACGCGACGACTTCGCAGAAGTCCCTCCTAAAGGCTACAAGCGCCTGAGCCCGCCCGTAACCAATGCCGATGGCAGCCTCACTGCGGGAACGATTGTGCGGCTCAAAGGCGGCTACATCATCCAATGCACAGCTTGCGTGAAAGACAGCAGCGGCGCTGTTACCGAGGTACACGCCACGGTGTTTCCGGAGACCAAAAGCGGCACCGCCGGTGCGGACAGTGTGAAAGCCAAAGGTGTCATCACCTGGGTGGGTGTGGCAGACGGCTTGCAAGCCGAGGTGCGTTTGTATGACCGCTTGTTCAGCGAAGAACACCCGGATGCAGGCGGGCGCGATTTCCTCACCGTGCTCAATCCACACAGCCTAAAAACCATTACAGCTTATGTCGAGCCTTCGTTGGCAAAGGCCAAAGCCGACGATAAATTTCAATTTGAACGCCTCGGTTATTTTGTCGCTGACCGCATAGACCACAATGCAGGGCGGTTGGTGTTCAACCGGGCCGTCGGCTTGAAAGACAGCTGGGGAAAGTAACCAAGGTAAAGAGATGTCAGAACTATTAGAACAATTGCAGTGGCGTTACGCTGCCAAAAAAATGGATCCATCCAAAACGGTTCCGCAAGACAAACTTGACCGTATCGTCGAAGCAGCGCGCCTGGCGCCCACCTCCAGCGGCTTGCAGCCTTTTGAACTGCTGGTCGTCAGCAATCCTGAAGTGCGTGCACGTATCCGCGCGGTGTCCCATGACCAGTCTCAAATCACAGACGGCTCTCACCTGCTGGTATTTGCCGCCTGGGACACGTATTCTCCAGAGCGCATCAACCATATGTTTGATCTGAACGTGAACATGCGCGGCGGTACCAATGAAGGCTGGGAAAACTACCGCCACATGCTGCTGAATAACTACCCGTTACGCGACCCGCAAGTGAACTTTGAACACGCGGCGCGTCAAGCCTATATTGCAATGGGCTTTAGCCTGATTGCCGCTGCAGCCGAACAAGTGGACAGCACGCCCATGGAAGGTTTTGAACCCGAGGCGGTAGATGAGATTTTGAATTTAGCCGCCAAGGGTTTGCGCAGTGTGGCTATCATGCCTTTGGGCTACCGCTTAAGCGGTGAGGACTGGCTGGAAAACCTTGTCAAGGTGCGCCGCCCTCGCTCGGAATTTGTCATCGAAGTGAAGTAGTCAACACGCTGCTTTGCGCTACCGTAATACCACCCACATCAGGAGCAAATCATGGCCAAAGGCGAACAACGCAGCAACAAAATGTCCAAGAAACCGAAAAAGGACACCTCACCGGCCAAGCCCATCGTGCCGGGAGACCGGCCAAGTGCACCGATTACTTTTGTCGCGCCGCGCGGGAAATTGAAAAACAAATAAGCGTTTCAGTGCACCGAGCCCTTGAGTGCAGCGGGCATTGGCAAAGGCATGACACGAATGCCCTCTTCAAGCAAGGAGCGGGTTTCTTCGCGCGAAACCTGGCCGCGGATATTGCGTTCTTCGGTTTCGCCGTAATGCATTTTGCGGGCTTCTTCCGCAAAGCCCTGGCCCACATCCTCGGTGTTGGCAATCACATGCTGGACCATGTGTAACCAGGCGGCTTGAGACTCCAGGGTAGCAGGTACGCCTGCATCGGGCGTGGCAGCAACTGGCACCTCGCCGACGTCCTCAGGCGCTTGGATAGGCGTTGCGTGCAGCCTGGAGGTCAATAAATTCAACCGGGGTGCGCTCAACATTTTGAGTATGGTGTTGTCGCCGCAGACCGGGCATTCCACCAGGTCACGGCTGCGCTGCGACTGGTAATCGTCTTCAGAGGCAAACCAGCCCTCAAACAGGTGTTGATGCTGGCATTGAAGATTAAGCACTTTCATAAGCGCATTATGTCAAAGCCGTTAACTTCAGGTGCCGAGTGCCTGAACCACCGCTACTGCGCATAAGGACATCAAACCGCCCGGGAGCAAACCCAATACCAGCACCAGTCCGCCATTGATGGCCAGCACAACCTTGACATGGTTATCGGCTGATACCGTGCTGGCAGTCAGCGGCGGGTCAAAGTACATCACCTTGATGATGCGCAAATAATAAAAAGCACCGACCAGCGACATCATGACGGCAAATACCGCCATTAAAAGAGAACTGATTTGCTCCGAGGCGATCAGCGCCTGCAACACCGACAGCTTGGCAAAAAAGCCGACCAGCGGTGGCACACCCGCCAGCGAAAACAAACAAACCGCCATGACACCGGCAAACAAAGGACTGCGCTGGTTCAAACCGGCCAGGTCAGAGATTTCTTCGCTTTCAAAACCTTCGCGTGCCAGCAACAATATGACGCCGAACACACCTAAGGTGGTGAGTACATAACTGATCATGTAGAACATGGCGGAACTGTAGGCATTGGCAGCCGACAAGGTATTGCCGTTATTCACTCCCGCCAGCATTCCGATCAACACAAAACCCATTTGCGCGATGGTGGAGAACGCCAGCATGCGCTTGAGGTTGGTCTGGGCAATGGCAGACAAGTTACCAATCAACAAAGACAAGACGGCCAGCACCAGCAGCATCTGCTGCCAATCGATGGCCATGGGCAACATGCCATCCACCAGCAAGCGCATTATCAAAGCAAAGGCAGCGAGCTTGGGCGCGCCTGCAATCATCAGCGTCACCGCAGTCGGCGCACCCTGGTAAACATCCGGCACCCACATATGAAAAGGTGCGGCACCGAGTTTGAACGCAATACCGCAGACCACAAACACAACACCTAGTACCAGCACCTGGTGCTTGATGTGTCCGCTGGCGGTGGCCTGGAACACAGCGGTCAGGTCCAGCGAGCCGGTGGCACCGTACATCATGGACAAGCCGTACAACAAAAAGCCGCTGGCCAATGCGCCGAGCACAAAAAATTTCATTGCGGCTTCGGTGGCATTGCTGTTATCGCGACGCAATGCCACCAGTGCGTAACCGGACAAGGTCAAGAGTTCGAGGCCGAGGTAAAGCACCAGAAAGTTATTGCCGGAGATCATCACAAACATGCCCAGCAACGAGAACATGCTGAGTATGAACAACTCACCGCCATGCAGCATTTTTCTGTCGGCTGCATAAGGCCTGCCGTAAACCAGGGTGGTCATGACAGCCAAGGTGGCAAAACATTTCAACCAGTTGCCCATGGCGTCGGACACCACCATGTGACCGAAGCCATACACAGTTTCGCCAGTGCTTGCATACACGGCTTGCATCACAGCCACAACACCAAGCGTCAGCATGGTCAAACCGTAGGTGAGATCGCGCTTAGGTGACTTGACCCACAAATCCACCAGCGTAATCAGGCAAGCCATGACCAGCAAAAAGATTTCCGGGTAGGCAGTCATCCAGTTGACGTTATTCATCATGGCTGACTTTCTAGGTAGTTCAAGGCGTGGGTATTCATAAAGGTATTTTGCTCAAGGCCACGTGCTGCAACAACTGAGTGACTGAGGCGTTCATCACATCGGTGAAAGGTTTGGGGTAAATGCCCATCCATAAGACCGCAGCAGCGAGCAGACTCAACATCAAAAACTCGCGCGCATTGATGTCTGACAGCGTCTTCACATCGTCATTGAGCACCGGGCCGAGGTATACCCGCTTGACCATCCACAAGGTGTAAGCAGCACCGAAAACCAGCGCCGAGGCGGCCAGCATACCGAGCCAGAAATTGAACTTCACTGCCGCCAGTATGACCATCCATTCGCCGACAAAACCTGCGGTGCCCGGCAAGCCGCAATTGGCCATGGCGAACAACAAGGCGAAGGCGGCGAACTTGGGCATGGTGTTGACCACGCCGCCGTAACTGGCGATTTCGCGTGAATGCACGCGGTCGTACAACACGCCTATGCACAAGAACATGGCAGCAGAAACAAAGCCGTGAGCAATCATTTGCACAATGCCGCCGCTTACGCCGAGTTCGCTGAAGATGAAAAAGCCGATGGTGACAAAACCCATGTGCGCCACCGATGAATACGCCACCAGTTTTTTCATGTCCTGCTGCACGATAGCGACCAGACCGACATAAACCACGGCAATCAAGGACAGTGCCAGCATCAGCCAGGCCCATTCATGCGAAGCATCGGGTGCAATCGGCAAGGAAAATCTGAGGAAGCCATAAGCACCTAGCTTCAACATGATGGCCGCCAGCACAGCTGAGCCGCCGGTAGGCGCCTCGACGTGTACATCCGGCAACCAGGTATGCACCGGCCACATAGGCACTTTGACGGCGAAAGCTGCAAAGAAAGCAAAGAACAACAAGGTCTGAGGCGTGGCCGCCAGCGGCATTTGCTGCCAGGTGGCGAGGTCAAAACTGCCGTCAGATGCAATGTACAAATAAATGAGGGCCACCAGCATCAGCAAAGAGCCGAGCAAGGTGTACAAAAAGAATTTGAAGGCAGCGTAAATTTTGTTAGGCCCGCCCCATACACCGATGATCAGGTACATAGGAATCAGCGTGGCTTCAAAGAACACATAAAACAGCATGCCGTCTAGGGCACAAAACACACCGACCATGAGTCCGCTGAGCACCAGAAATGCGCCCATGTACTGGTTAACGCGCTCGGTGATGACTTCCCAGCCCGCAATGATGACCACCACGGTGATGAACGAAGTCAGCAACACAAACCACAGTGAAATGCCGTCAACGCCCAAGTGGTAATTCACATTGAAACGATCAATCCAAGGCAGGTTTTCCGCAAACTGCATGCCGGCACTGGCGGTATCAAATTGCGCATACAAAGGCAGCGTCAGCACAAAGCTGATGACGGCACCGGTCAGCGCAAACCAGCGCACCGCATTGGCATGCTCATCCCGGCCCAGGGCCAGCAGCAACACGCCGAAAACAATAGGCGTCCAAATAGCCAGGCTCAGCATTTCCATGGCAACTCTCTGTCATCAATCCGGTATAGGGGCATGGGGTACTTCATGGTTTGAGCCAGACGAACCAGGTGATCAGTCCGAACATGCCCAGAATCATCATCAAGGCGTAGTGGTAGAGGAAACCGGTTTGCAAACGACGCGCGATCAAAGCAATTTTGCCGATCAATTGCCAAGAGCCGTTGACCAGAAAGCCGTCAATCACTGCTTGGTCTCCGCCCTTCCACAGGCCGGTGGCCAGCAGCCGGGTGCCGCGCGCCAGAATTTTTTCATTGAAATCATCTAGGAAATATTTATTCACTAGTAGCGTATGCAAAGGTGTCAGATGACGTTGGATAAAAGCAGGCACCGCCGGGTGAATCATGTACATGTAAAACGCGGTGAGTACACCGGCCACAGCAAGTGCGAAAGGCACTGAGGTGAGCGCGTGTTCTGCCATGGCCATGGGGCTGTGAAAGGCTTCCTGCAACTCGGCCATGGCGGGGTGAAGCGCAGTGTTCACGCTGATGGCGTCCTTGAAAAAATCGCCGAACAGCATGTACTCGGTGGTGAAGTAACCGATGCACACAGACGGTATGGCCAGCAAAACCAGCGGCAAAGTCACCACCCAAGGGGACTCATGCGGCGCATGCGAATGCCCGTGATCGTCTTGGTGGGCGTGCGGATCCTGGTCAAAACGTTCTTTACCGTGGAACACGAGGAAATACATGCGGAATGAATAAAACGCGGTCACAAACACACCGGCCAGCACGGCAAAATGCGCCCATTGCGCCGCAGGCAAATGACTGGCCGCCACTGCCTCGATGATGCTGTCCTTGGAATAAAAGCCGGAGAAAAGCGGCGTACCAATGAGCGCCAGCGAACCCAGCAACGAGGTCAACCAAGTGATGGGCATGTATTTGCGCAAGCCGCCCATGTAACGAATGTCCTGGTTATGGTGCACGCCCATGATGACCGAACCGGCAGCGAGGAACAACAGCGCTTTGAAGAATGCATGTGTCATCAAATGAAACACCGCCACCGAATAGGCTGATGCGCCAAGCGCGACTGTCATGTAACCGAGTTGAGACAAGGTGGAGTAAGCCACGACGCGCTTGATGTCGTTTTGCACACTGCCCAGAAATCCCATGAACAGCGCTGTGATGGAACCAACGATCAGCACCAGATTCAAAGCCGTGTCAGACAACTCAAACAAGGGCGACATGCGCGCCACCATGAAGATGCCAGCAGTCACCATGGTGGCCGCGTGAATGAGTGCAGAAATAGGTGTCGGACCTTCCATGGAATCCGGCAACCACACATGCAGGGGGAATTGCGCCGATTTACCCATGGCACCAATGAATAAACAAATACAAATGACGGTGACCAGCATCCAGTCGGTGCCGGGCAAGGACAAGGCTGACAAGTCAGCTGCCTTGGCAAACACTTCGGTGTAATTCAATGTGCCGGCATAGGCCGCGATCAAACCGATGCCAAGAATAAAGCCGAAGTCGCCGACACGGTTCACCAGAAAGGCTTTCATGTTGGCAAACACCGCACTGGGTTTGTTGAACCAGAAACCGATCAAGAGGTATGACACCAGCCCCACCGCTTCCCAGCCGAAGAACAATTGCAACATGTTGTTACTCATCACCAGCATCAACATGGAGAACGTGAACAAGGAGATGTAGGCAAAAAAGCGGTTGTAGCCTTCGTCTTCTTGCATATAGCCAATGGTGTAAATATGCACCATCAGCGAGACAAAGGTGACGACGCACATCATCATGGCGGTGAGTCCGTCGACCATGAAGCCGATTTCCATTTTCAAGCCACCGACTTGCATCCAGGTGTAAAGCGTTTCATTGAAACGCGCGCCATCGACCACCACGTCCTGCAACGTCAGTGCAGACAGCACAAAGGAGATGAACACGCCAAGAATAGTGAGACTGTGCGACCAGCGGCGACCCAGTCCTGCGCCGCCGAGTTGCGTGCCCCAGATACCGGCCAGCAGCGAACCGGCCAAAGGGGCCAGCGCAACGGCTATCAGTGTGGATGCTTGAATGGATTGGCTCATGGTGTGTGGCGGGGTCAGCCTTTGAGGCTATTGAGTTCGTCGACATTGACGCTGGATCTGTTGCGAAACAACAGCACCAGAATCGCCAGGCCAATGGCCGATTCGGCGGCAGCCACTGTCAGAATGAAAAACACAAAGATCTGGCCTTGCATGTCACCAAGGTAATAAGAGAAAGCCACAAAATTGGTATTGACTGCCAGCAGCATGAGTTCGATGGCCATCAGCAGCACGATCAGGTTTTTGCGGTTCAAAAAGATGCCGATGACAGACAGTGCAAACAGCACGGCGCCCAGCGTGAGGTAATGTCCCAGAGTGACGTTCATGGCTTAGGCTCCTCGGCAGGTGGTGGAACCAAAGCCTGATGCACCGGATCCATTTTGACCATGCGCAAACGGTCTGCGGCTTTGACTTTGACTTGTTCGCCCGGGTTTTGTGCTTTGGTGTCCTTGCGCTCACGCATGGTCAGCGCAATCGCTGCCACGATGGCCACCAATAAAATGACAGCTGCAATTTCAAGCGCATAAAGATATTCGGTGTACAAAACAATACCCAACTCCTTGGTGTTGGAATACTGTGTACCCGCAGGCGCGACAGTCTCGGCCACCACTTGCACCGATCGGAAACCGCCCATCAGCACCGAGGCCAGTTCAAGAGCCAGCACCGCACCAATCGATGCGGCCAGCGGGAAATGGTTCCAAAAGCCTTGCTTTAAGGCGTCCAGGTTGATGTCAATCATCATCACCACAAACAGGAACAAGACCATCACCGCGCCAACATAGACCAGCACCAAAGTGATGGACAAAAACTCTGCTTTCAGCAACATCCATATGCCCGAGGCCTGAAAGAAAGCCAGTACCAGGTACAAAGCGGCGTGCACAGGATTGCGTGCCGTGATGACGCGCAAAGCGGCAAACAGCATGACGGCTGAGAAAAGATAGAACAGCGCTGACTTGACTTCCATGTGCTTATCTGCCCCTGGGGTTAGCGGTACTTGGCATCTGCTGCCTTGTGGGCCGCAATCTGCGGTTCGTATCTGTCGCCCACGGCCAGCAGCATTTCCTTGGTGAAATACAAGTCGCCGCGTTTTTCGCCGTGGTACTCAAAAATATGGGTTTCGACGATGGAGTCCACCGGACAGCTTTCCTCGCAAAAACCGCAAAAAATGCATTTGGTCAAATCGATGTCGTAGCGCGAGGTGCGGCGTGAACCGTCTTCGCGCACATCGGATTCGATGGTGATGGCCATGGCCGGACACACCGCTTCACACAGCTTGCAGGCGATGCAGCGTTCTTCGCCATTCTCATAACGGCGCAGCGCATGCAAACCGCGAAAGCGCGGACTCATGGGTGTTTTTTCTTCAGGGAACTGCACCGTGATCTTGCGTGCAAACATGTATTTGCCGGTGATGGCAAAGCCCTTGAAAAATTCCAGCAGCAAAAAGCTGGAAAAGAAATCGGCCCAGGAAAAAGGCGTAGATGGTGTGGTGGACGTATGCGTTGTCATGGTTGTCTTTGCATCAGTTCCAGATGTTCCAAGGTGTTTGCATCCATGCACCGATGAGTACCAGCCACACCAGTGTCACCGGGATGAAAATCTTCCAGCCCAGACGCATGATCTGGTCATAGCGAAAGCGCGGGAATGTGGCGCGCACCCACAAAAACATGGTGACCACCACAAAGATTTTGGCGGCCAGCCAAATGCCGCCCGGCACCCAGGCCAGGTACACGGAGTCGACCGGTGGCAACCAGCCGCCAAGGAATAACAAGGCGGCGATGGTGGACACCAAAATCATGTTGGCGTATTCGCCGAGAAAGAACATGGCGAAAGACATGCCTGAATATTCAATCATGTGACCGGCGACGATTTCTGATTCGCCTTCGACCACGTCAAACGGATGCCGGTTGGTTTCGGCCAGACTGGCAATGAAGTAGATGACAAATATGGGTAACAAAGGCAGCCAGTTCCATGACAGAAAGCCTATGCCTTGAGAAGCGAACATGCCCTGGCCCTGGCCCATGACGATGTCTGTCATGTTCATGCTGCCTGACACCATCAGCACCACCACCAGGCAAAAGCCCATGGCGATTTCGTAGCTGACCATTTGTGCTGATGCGCGCAATGCGCCGATAAATGCATATTTGGAATTGGAAGACCAGCCGGCAATGATGATGCCGTAAACCTCCAGCGAAGTGATGGCCATGAGGAACAGCAAACCAGCATTCACATTGGCCAATACAACCTCTGGACCGAATGGAATCACCGCCCAGGCCGCCATCACCGGCATGATGGTCATCACCGGACCGAGGAAGAACAAGCCCGAACTGGCCTTGGTCGGCAGAATGATTTCTTTGGTCAGAATTTTGAGAGCGTCGGCAATCGGTTGCAGCAAACCGCCGGGGCCGGTGCGGTTAGGACCTAGACGAATCTGGGTAAAGCCGATGGCCTTGCGCTCCCACAAAGTCAGATAAGCAACGCAACCTAGCAATGGCAGCACCACAGCGACGATTTTGATCAGCGTCCATAAAACAGGCCAAGCCAGGTTCACCCACCATGCATCGGTGAGCAAGCCCGCGCCCAAGTTGAACAAGCTATCAACCATGAACATGCCCTTGGTGTGCATCTGCTGTGTGTTGCAGTGCAGGTGCGCGTCTGACCAAAGCGTCCAACTGGTAGATAGATGCGCTGACAGGTGCTTGGCTGGCAGCTGTCAGATCGACTTTGGCTTGCGTGGCATTGGACAAATGCGAGACTATGTCTTGCGGCAAAGCCATGGTGCGAACTTCTTCAATGGTCTCAAATTCAAAGCCCGGCAACTTCAACATGCTGCCCAGTACGCGCAACACTTTCCAGGCAGGACGTGTTTCGCCCAAAGGTTTGACCACGCCGTGGAAACTTTGCGCACGAGCTTCGGTGTTGACAAACGTGCCCGCGGTTTCAGTGAACGGCGACACCGGCAACAGCACATCGCTGATGTCCAGATTTGTTTTGAACGGCGACAGGGTGACGACCATGTCTACCTGGGCCAGCGTGTGTGCGGCCACCGAGCAGTCGTGCGCCGGCTCGGTGTTCAACAAGAACATGGCTTTCAACGATGAAGCCTGCAACATTTGCGCGGCGTTCATTCCACTGTGCAAGGGGCGCGCAGACACCAGTTGTGCGCCGACCGTGTTGGCCGCTTCGCCAAGGTAACCGACGCTGGCACCGGTTTGTTCCGCGATGAAATTAGCCAAGGCCAGCAAACTGGACGCTTTTTCGTGATGCGCGGCTGCATTGCCCAGCAACACGGCTTTGCGTTCACCGGACAAGAGCGATGCTGCAATGGCTTGCGCTGCAGGTGAAGACGCATTGCCTGGGGCAGGCAATGCGACATTTTTTTTCTGAGCCACAGCAGCAGCGATATCGGACAAAGCCTGAACCCAGACTGTGCTGTCTGCCAAAGAGACTTCAGCCAAGGGCATGGCCCAATCGAAAGCCTGTTCATTCAAGGCATTCACTTTGGCGCCACGGCGAACTGCCTGGCGGATACGCTGAGCCAGCAAAGGCTGGTCTTTGCGAATGTTAGAGCCGATGATCAGCACTCTGTCCAAAGTGGATAAAGACGCGATGGATGTTCCCAGCCAACGGGTCTTGCCGTCGTGCTGGAAATCGGCGGCGCGCAAACGGCTGTCTATGTTGTCGCTGCCCAAGCCGCGCATAAACTGGGTTGCCAGGTACAACTCTTCCAGCGTGCTGTGCGGGCTGGCCAGACAGCCGAGCGCAGAAGCGCCATGGTCTGTTTGGATATGCTGAATACCGTTGGCAATGTATTCAAGCGCAGTCGACCAATCGACTGTGATCCACTGACCGTCTTGCTTCAACATCGGCTGGGTCAAACGCTCATCGCTGTTCAAGGCTTCGTAACTGAAGCGGTCGCGGTCGGCGATCCAGCATTCGTTGACGTCTTCGTTCTCCAACGGCACCACGCGCATGACGCGGTTGTTTTTGACTTGCACAATCAGATTGGCACCAGTGGCATCGTGCGGGCTGACCGACTTGCGGCGGCTCATTTCCCAGGTACGCGCCTGGTAACGGAATGGCTTGCTGGTCAAAGCACCGACCGGGCAGATGTCAATCATGTTGCCTGAGAGTTCAGAGTCGACGGTGTCACCGACAAAAGCTTCGATCTCGGAATGCTCGCCGCGCTGCGACATACCCAGCTCCATGCTGCCGGCAATCTCCTGGCCAAATCGCACGCAACGTGTGCAATGTATGCAGCGGCTCATTTCTTCCATGCTGATGAGCGGGCCGACGTCTTTGTGGAACACCACGCGTTTTTCTTCTTCGTAACGCGAGGCGCTGCCGCCGTAACCAACCGCCAGATCCTGCAACTGGCATTCGCCGCCTTGATCGCAAATAGGGCAATCCAGCGGATGGTTGATCAGCAGAAATTCCATCACCGACTTTTGCGCTTTGATGGCGCGTTCAGATTTGGTGCGCACCACCATGCCTTGCGTCACAGGCGTGGCGCAGGCCGGCATGGGCTTGGGTGCTTTTTCAATATCGACCAAACACATGCGGCAATTGGCCGCGATGCTGAGTTTGCGGTGGTAGCAAAAATGCGGAATAAAAGTACCGGCCTGCTCGGCCGCTTGAATCACCACGCTGCCTTCAGCCACTTGCACGGTCTTGCCGTCGATCTGTAATTCAATCATGGTGCTGGCCCGCAGGTGCATGCGACGAGACCATGCAGGTCTTGTGCGTGATGTGGTGTTCGAACTCGGCACGGAAATGTTTGAGCATGCCGCGAACCGGCATGGCCGCCGCATCGCCTAAAGCGCAAATGGTGCGGCCCATGATGTTTTCTGCAACGTTGTCCAGCAAGTCCATGTCAGACGGTTTGCCTTGTCCGGTTTCTATGCGATCCACCATGCGCGACAACCAGCCCGTGCCTTCACGGCAAGGCGTGCACTGGCCGCAGGATTCGTGCATGTAAAACGCAGACAAACGTTGCAGGCTTTTCACCATGCAGCGCGTATCGTTCAAGACGATGACAGCACCCGAACCGAGCATGGAACCGGCCTTGGCAATCGCGTCGTAATCCATGGTGATGTCCATCATGATGGAGGCAGGCAAAATCGGCGCAGACGAGCCACCCGGTATCACCGCTTTCAATGCACCGCCTTGCACGCCACCGGCGAGTTCAAGCAATTTGGCAAAAGGCGTGCCCATGGGAATTTCATAATTGCCGGGGAAAGCAACGTCGCCGCTGATAGAAAAAATCTTGGTGCCGCCGTTGTTCGGTTTGCCGCAAGCCAAGTAAGCAGCGCCGCCGTTGCGAATAATCCAAGGCACGGCCGCAAAGGTTTCGGTGTTGTTGATGGTGGTCGGTTTGCCGTACACGCCAAAGCTGGCAGGAAACGGCGGTTTGAAACGCGGCTGGCCTTTTTTGCCTTCCAGCGATTCAAGCAAAGCGGTTTCTTCACCGCAAATGTAGGCGCCGAATCCATGGGCTGCGTGCAATTGAAAACTGAAGTCGCTGCCTTGTATGCGCTCACCCAGAAAACCTGCCGCACGAGCTTCATCGAGTGCAACTTCAAAGCGTTCGTAGGTCTGGAAAATTTCGCCGTGTATGTAGTTGTAGCCGACGCTGATGCCCATGGCATAAGCGGCAATCGCCATGCCTTCAATGACGATATGCGGGTTGAATTCCAGAATATCACGGTCCTTGCACGTACCCGGCTCGCCTTCGTCTGAATTGCAGACCAGGTATTTTTGACCGTTGAACTGACGCGGCATGAAGCTCCACTTCAAGCCGGTGGGAAATCCGGCACCGCCGCGCCCGCGCAAACCTGACTCTTTGACGCAAGCAATCACCTGATCCTGGGTCCAGGCTGCTTCGCCGTTTAAGCCGAGTATGGTGCGCAAGGCTTGGTAACCGCCGCGTGACACATAGTCTTGCAAACTCCAGTTGCGTCCATTGAGCCCTTCATAAATTTGCGGGTTGATGTGACGACCATGGAAACATGACTCCAGACCTTTGGCCTGAAATTGGCTGAGTAATTGTTCTACGTTCATCACTTGACCTCCGCTTGTTGCAGACCGTCAATCAACTGATCAAGTTTGTCGTGGCTCATGAAGCTGCACATGCTGCGGTCGTTGACCAACAGCACCGGCGCATCCGCGCAAGCGCCCATGCATTCGCCCGGCTGCAAGGTGAACATGCCGTCTGCGGTGGTTTCGCCTGTGTTGATGCCGAGTTTTTTGCAAAGATGTTCCAGCGCATGCTGGCCGCCGCGCAATTGACAAGGCAGGTTAGTACAGACATTGATCTTGAAATGTCCGACCGGTTTTTGGTTGAACATATTGTAAAAAGTAAAGACTTCATGCACGGCCATGACCGGCATGTGCAGCACGGCTGCCAACGCTTTTTCCTGCGCCGGACTGACAAAACCGTTTTCCTGTTGAAGTATGGACAAACAGGCAATGACGGCAGACTGTTTCTGGTCGTCCGGGTATTTGTTCAACTCGTGCTGAAAACGCTGCATGGTTTCAGCTGAAAAATGTTCGACTGCGGTGTTCATCGGTCAATTTCCCCAAACACAATGTCCATGGTGCCGATGATGGCGACGGTATCTGAAATCATGTGGCCGCGTGTCATTTCATCCATGGCGGCCAGGTGCGCAAAACCCGGAGGACGGATTTTCAAACGGTAAGGTTTGTTGGCGCCGTCGCTGACCAGGTAAATGCCGAATTCACCCTTTGGGTGTTCGACCGCGGCATAAGCCTCGCCTTCGGGCACATGAAAACCTTCGGTGAACAATTTGAAATGATGTATGAGTTCTTCCATGCTGGTCTTCATGGATTCACGTCCGGGCGGTGCCACTTTGTGGTTATCAGTGATGACAGGGCCGGGGTTGTCACGCAGCCACTTCACACACTGACTGATGATGCGGTTGGACTGGCGCAACTCGGCAACGCGCACCAGATAGCGGTCGTAGCAGTCGCCGGTCAAGCCCACGGGCACATCAAAATCCATTTGGTCGTACACGTCATACGGTTGTTGCTTGCGCAAATCCCAGGCAACACCGGAGCCGCGCAACATGGGGCCGGTGAATCCCAGATTTTTGGCGCGCTCAGCCGTAACGACGCCGATACCGACGGTGCGCTGTTTCCAGATGCGGTTGTCGGTCAACAAAGTTTCGTATTCGTCAACGTATTTGGGAAAGCGTTTGGTGAAGTCGTCAATAAAGTCGAGCAGCGAACCTTGGCGGTTTTCGTTCAAACGGGCAATGGCGCGCGCATTCTTGATTTTGCTGACCTGGTATTGCGGCATGCTGTCGGGCAGATCGCGGTACACACCGCCGGGCCGGAAATAAGCAGCGTGCATGCGTGCGCCGGACACGGCTTCGTACATGTCGTACAAGTCCTCGCGTTCGCGGAAGCAATAAATCAGAATATTCATCGCGCCGCAATCAAAACCGTGTGCGCCTAACCACAACAAATGGTTGAGCATGCGCGTGATCTCGGCAAACATCACGCGTATGTATTGCGCACGCACCGGCACTTCCAAGCCCATGAGTTTTTCTATCGCCAAACAATACGCGTGCTCGTTGCACATCATGGACACGTAATCCAACCTGTCCATGTAAGGCAGAGATTGGATATAGGTTTTGCTCTCAGCCAGTTTTTCAGTGGCGCGGTGCAGCAGGCCGATGTGCGGGTCGGCGCGTTGCACGACTTCGCCGTCAAGCTCGAGCACCAGACGCAAAACACCGTGCGCCGCCGGGTGTTGCGGGCCCAGGTTCAAGGTGTAATTTTTAATGTCAGCCATGTCTTAATGCAACCCGCCGTAATTATCTTCACGGATGATGCGCGGCGTGATCTCGCGCGGCTCAATGGTGACGGGTTGGTAAATGACGCGTTTTTGCTCTGCGTCGTAGCGCATTTCGACATGGCCCGAGGTGGGAAAATCTTTGCGAAACGGATGGCCGATGAAGCCGTAGTCTGTCAGGATGCGACGCAAATCGGCATGGTCTCTGAAAAGTATGCCGAACAAATCAAAGGCTTCGCGCTCGAACCAGTTGGCTGAACTCCAGATGCCGTTGACCGAATCCACCTGCGGCATGTCTTGGTCTGTCGCATGCACACGCAAACGCAAACGCCAGTTATGCGTCAATGACAACATGTGGCACACCACCGCATAGCGCGGAGCATCTGTGAAAGCGGAATGCGCGCCGTCTTTGTAGGCCGAGTAATCCATGCCGCACAAGTCAAGCAATTGTTCAAAAGCGAGTTCGGGGTGATCGCGCAACTGCAAAGCCACAGACAAATAATCTGCGTCCTTGACAGTCAAGGTCAATTCACCCAACGCCAACTCCAACTTTTGAATACGCTCACCTAGTAAGCGCTTCAAAGCAGACTGTAAGGAATCAATGGAAACGGTGATGCTCATAAGAAGTCAGCGCGCAATCGTGTTTTCACGACGGATCTTGGACTGCAATTGCAAGATGCCGTAAAGCAAAGCCTCGGCAGTGGGCGGGCAACCTGGTACATACACATCAACCGGCACGATGCGGTCACAACCGCGCACCACCGAATAGCTGTAGTGGTAATAGCCGCCGCCGTTGGCGCATGAACCCATGGAAAGCACCCAGCGCGGCTCGGACATCTGGTCGTAGACCTTGCGCAATGCAGGTGCCATTTTGTTGCACAAGGTGCCGGCGACGATCATCAAATCGGATTGACGCGGACTCGGGCGAAACAACATACCGAAGCGGTCTATGTCGTATCGCGCGGCACCGGCGTGCATCATTTCGACAGCGCAACAGGCCAGGCCAAAAGTCATGGGCCACAGCGAGCCGGTTTTGGCCCAGTTCACCACCGAGTCGTATGACGTGGTGATAAAGCCTTCTTTGAAAACGCCTTCAAGTGACATGTGTCATTCCCAGTCAAGGGCTCCCTTTTTCCATTCGTAGACAAAACCGACCACGAGAATGGCAAGAAAAATCATCATGGCGATAAAACCTGTCAAACCGATTTCCTTGAGCGACACCGCCCAGGGAAAAAGAAAAGCGATTTCAAGGTCAAACAAAATGAAAAGAATGGCGACCAGGTAATAGCGCACATCGAATTTCATTCGGGCGTCTTCAAAAGCTTCGAAGCCGCATTCGTAAGGGGAGTTTTTGGCCGCATCAGGCTTGTGCGGGCTCAGCAGTGCGCCGATCAACTGAGGCGCAACACCAACCAGCAGGCCGACAAGGATAAACAAAAGAACAGGAAGGTACTGCGCCAGGCTCATGGATAACTCAGTTTGCACATCATCGATTAACAGCTTGCTACTGCGTGCTGACATCAGCATGACAGCTGGTGGTGCCGTCGGCGAGACTCGAACTCGCACAGCTTTCGCCACTACCCCCTCAAGATAGCGTGTCTACCAATTTCACCACGACGGCTTTGATTGCATTTTCACAGACGTATCGTCTGCAAAAAAGCCTCTCATCTTAACCCTAAATATGCTGTCCTCCGACCTGAAGATATTGATTTTTCAGATAGTGTTATTTGGCAGGAATCTGAGACGCAGGCGAACCGGCTGGAGTGACGGGCGCAGGTGTGGAGGTCGGCGCAGCAGGACTTGGGATCGACTTGTCGGCGGCCGCTTCTGGTGCGGCACTGGAAGAGCCGGGGATCTTGTCGCCGGCCGTGGCTGGAGCGCTTACTGGTACCGACGTGCGCTCTAACAAGCTGCCGGTGTCCGCAGAGGCACGCAGATTACCGAAATAAGCCAGCGCCAGAGTACACACAAAAAATACCGCTGCCAACACCGAGGTGGTGCGCGACAAAAAATTGGCGCCGCCGGTGGCGCCGAACAAGCTGCCCGAGGTGCCGCTGCCAAAGGCCGCTCCCATGTCAGCGCCTTTGCCGTGCTGTACAAGAATCAAACCGATCATGCCCAAAGCCGACAAAATTTGAACCAGCAACAATAAATTAAGAAGCGTACTCATGAAAACTCCGTGAATGTCAGTGCGATGCCGCAGCAACAATGGATAAAAAATCTGCAGATTTAAGGGATGCCCCGCCGATCAGGCCGCCGTCAATATCGTTTTGCGACAGCAGGCTGGCGGCATTGGCGGCGTTCATGCTGCCGCCGTACAACAAGGCGATGCGCTCAGGATGCGCCGTCGCCGCTTTCAACTGAGCGCGCAACAGCGCGTGTACCTGCTGCGCCTGCTCGGGACTGGCGGTCTTGCCGGTGCCGATCGCCCACACAGGCTCATAAGCCACCACAATTTCACTGATGCAATGACCGTTGGTATGAATGACAGCGGCAAGCTGGCGCTTGACCACTTCTTCGGTGTGCCCGGCTTCGCGCTCGGCCAAGGTTTCGCCGACACACACAATGGGCGTGATGCCTGCGGCCAATGCGCGTTGTGCCTTGGTAGCCACCACGGCATCGGTTTCGCCATGGTATTGGCGACGCTCGGAGTGGCCAACGATGGCGTAACGCACACCGAACTCGCGCAACATAGCGGCCGACAACTCGCCGGTGTAAGCGCCCTGCTCGTGGGCGGAGACATCCTGCGCACCCCAAAGCAATGGCGAACCACCGGCCAGTTGCTGCAACTGCGGCAAATAAAGCGCAGGCGCACACACAGCCGCCTTGCAAGAAGCACCAGACAGACCGGCAATGACGGCGCGCACCAGATCCTGATTGGCAGCCAGACTGCCATTCATTTTCCAGTTACCGACGATCAGTTTGCCGCTCATGTCTGCATCACTCCTGGTGAGGTTGCTCTTCGTGGTGGGCAGGCGCTTCGGGACGATCCAGCAATGCCTTCATAGACAGCTTGATACGGCCTTTTTCGTCAGTCTCCAACACTTTGACGCGCACGATCTGGCCTTCGGCCAACACGTCGGTGACTTTGGCAATGCGTTCGTGGCTGATCTGGCTGATGTGCAGCAAACCGTCTTTGCCGGGCAGCAAATTGACCAGGGCACCGAAGTCCAAAATCTTGGTGATCGGGCCTTCGTAGACCTTGCCGATTTCCACTTCTGCGGTGATTTCCTGGATGCGGCGTTTGGCCTCGTCAGCTTTGGCGCCGTCAGTGGCGGCGATGGTGATGGTGCCGTCTTCCTCGATGTTGATCTGGCAACCGGTTTCCTCGGTCAGCGCACGGATGACGGAGCCGCCCTTGCCGATCACGTCCCGGATTTTCTCGGGGTTGATCTTCATGGTGTAAAGCTTAGGCGCGAAGTTGCTCACCTCGGTCTTGGCTTCGCCCATGGCGTCTTGCATCTTGCCCAAAATGTGCATGCGTGCTTCCTTGGCCTGGGCCAAAGCGACTTGCATGATTTCTTGCGTGATGCCTTGGATTTTGATGTCCATTTGCAAAGCGGTAATGCCGTTGGTGGTACCGGCCACTTTGAAGTCCATGTCGCCCAAGTGATCTTCGTCACCCAGGATGTCGGTCAGCACAGCGAAACGGTTGCCGTCCTTGATCAGGCCCATGGCGATACCGGCCACGTGCGCTTTCATCGGTACACCGGCGTCCATCAGCGACAAACAACCGCCGCACACAGAAGCCATAGAAGATGAACCGTTGGATTCGGTGATTTCCGACACCACACGCATGGTGTAAGGGAACTCTTCTTTGGTCGGCAAACAAGCGGCCAGCGCGCGTTTGGCCAGACGGCCGTGACCGATTTCGCGGCGCTTGGTGCTGCCCATGCGGCCGACTTCGCCGGTGGCGAACGGAGGCATGTTGTAGTGGAACATGAAGCGGTCTTCGAACTCACCGGCGAGTGCGTCAATACGCTGAGCATCGCGTTCGGTGCCGAGCGTGGTGACCACCAGCGCCTGGGTTTCACCGCGTGTGAACAAGGCGGAACCGTGGGTGCGAGGCAACACGCTGTTGCGGATTTCGATGGGGCGCACTGTGCGGGTGTCGCGACCGTCGATACGCGGTTCACCGGCCAAAATTTGGCTGCGGACAATGCGCGCTTCGATGTCAAACAACATGCTCTCGACCTTGACACCGTCAAACTCGACGCCGTCGGCTTTGAGGGCTGCCATGACGGCGGCATAGGCTTCGCGGCAGGCTTGTGTGCGGCTTTGCTTATTGCGGATCTGGTAGGCGGCGGCCAGCTTGTCGTCGGCGAGCGCCGCGACCTTGGCGATCAAAGGCTCGTCCTTGGCAGGCGGCTGCCAGTCCCACACAGGCTTGCCTGCGTCGCGCACCAGTTCGTGGATGGCGTTGATAGCGATACGGCTTTGTTCGTGACCGAACACCACCGCGCCGAGCATGATTTCCTCGGACATTTGCAAGGCTTCAGATTCGACCATCAGCACGGCGGCTTCGGTACCTGCGACCACCAGTTCAAGCACGCTGTCTTTGCGCTGGGTCTGGCCGGGGTTGAGCACGTATTCGCCGTTGATATAACCGACGCGAGCTGCGCCGATGGGGCCGTTGAAAGGGATGCCGGAGATGCTGAGCGCGGCAGACACGCCGATCATGGCGGCGATGTCAGCGTCGACTTCCGGGTTGAGCGACAGCGTGTGAATCACCACATGCACGTCGTTGTAAAAACCTTCGGGAAACAGCGGACGGATGGGGCGGTCAATCAGGCGACTGGTCAGCGTTTCGTGTTCGCTGGGTTTGGCTTCGCGCTTGAAAAAGCTGCCGGGGATTTTGCCGGCTGCGTATGTTTTCTCGATGTAGTCGACGGTCAGGGGGAAGAAGTCCTGGCCGGGTTTGGAGTTTTTCGAGCCGACGACAGTGGCGAGTACCACGGTGTCATCGATGTTGACCATGACGGCGCCGCCGGACTGGCGCGCGATTTCGCCGGTTTCCATGGTGACCGTGTGCTGGCCCCACTGAAAGGTTTTGCTAACTTTGTTGAATAAAGACATATTGGATTCCTGAACAGAATAGGTGAAGTGAAGGCCACTTCATCAAAGCCCAAAGTCACTGTCAGAACACGATGCCATTCCAGAAAAATACGACTGCTTTTTTTGGAATGACACAGCTTCGATCTGAGTCAGTTGCTTTGCTTGCGCCCTGCCCCATGAAACAACGCCTGAGTGAATGCTCAGGCGCTGCACACGGACAGGTGTTACTTGCGCAAACCCAGTTTGGCGATCAGCGCGGTGTAGCGCTCTGCGTCCTTGGATTTGAGGTAGTCGAGCAATTTGCGTCGACGGCTGACCATGCGCAACAAGCCGCGACGACCGTGGTGGTCTTTGGCGTGTGTTTTGAAATGGGGGGTCAGTTCATTGATGCGTGCGGTCAGGATGGCGACCTGCACTTCGGGGCTGCCTGTGTCGTTGGCAGAACGAGCGTTGGCCTTAACGACCTCGGCCTTGTTTAAAGTTGTCATGATGTTTTTCCAAAAAATTTGACATGCGCCAACAGCCGGAAATGCCAGATGGCGTGAACTTAAGCCGAAATGGCTAAGCCTTGGAATTATAGCTTGCCCAGCCAGCGCCGCAGTCGGCTCGCGCCCTCACCCAGCCTGTGCTGGTCTTTAGACGCGAAACACCAGCGCAGCCAGCCTTGCGCCTCGGGGGCGAAAGCGCTGCCAGGTGCCAACCCCAGACCGGCCTCGGCGACCAGGCGTTTGGCGATCAGCACGTCGTCCGTGTGGCCGGGTAAGCGGAAAAAAGCATACATGCCGCCGTCCGGCACCGCCAATTCCAGCCCCGGAATGGTGCTCAATTCGGCAAATAAACGGTCACGGCAGGCTTGCATTTGTGCCACCACGCCGGGTACTACCCCGGCGGCACCGTGCATGGCGGCGACGCCTGCGCGCTGCACGAACACACTGGCGCACGAGGTGTTGAACTCGATCAACTTGCCCATGTGTTCGGTCATGTCCGCCGGCATGACCAGCCAGCCCAGACGCCAGCCGGTCATCAAAAAGCTTTTGGAAAAGCTGTGCGCCACCACCAGCCGGTCTTGCGGCGCGGCTATGTCCAGAAAACTCGGGGCGCAGCGGTTCTCAGTCGGCAGGTAGTACAGGTTTTCATAAACCTCGTCAGACAGTATCCAGGTGCCGGTGCGTCGGCAGTGATCCAGCAGGATTTGCTGTTCGGCGCGGCTGAGGGTCCAGCCGGTCGGGTTGTTGGGCGAATTGACCACCAACAGGCGGGTTTGGGTCGTCACCGCCGCCAGCAATTTCGCCATGGGCAGCGTCCAACGGCCGTGTTGTGGTTCCAAACACACCGTGCGCAAGTCAGCGCCCAGAATCACCGGCTGCGAGGTCAAGTTAGGCCAGACCGGCGTGACCACCACCACTTGCTCGCCCGGGTTGAGCAGCGCTTGCATGGCCAGCATCAGGGCGTTCACCCCGCCTGAAGTCACGGCGATGCGCTCCACACCGATACCGGCGCCATGTCGCTGCTGCATTTCTGCGGCGATGGCCTGGCGCAATTCGGGCAGGCCCAGGTTGTGGGCATAAAAAGTTTCACCGCTTTGCAGCGAATCGATAGCGGCCTGGCGGATGAAGTCCGGGCTCACCTCGTCGCTTTCGCCAAACCAGAAAGCCAGCACATCGCTGCGGCCCAAGCCGGCGTTAGCAACATCACGGATACGGGAGGCTTGCAAATCGAGAATGGCTTGGCGCATAAGGTGTGACTTTCGGGTTGTTCAGGCGGGTGTTTGCGCCAGCGGCCAGCGCGGCAACACATCAAAGGCGTAGTCAGTGTTCGGCAGTTCAACACCGGCGCTCAGTCGCATGGCCGCCGCCATGGCAATCATGGCACCGTTGTCGGTGCATAAATCCGGCTCGGGGTAATGCACCCGCGCGCCTATCTTGCGGCAATCCGACTGCAAGCGCTCGCGCAAAGCGCGGTTGGCGCCGACACCGCCTGCCACCACCAATGTTTTCAAACCGGTTTGCTTCAAGGCCTTGACCGACTTTTTCACCAATACATCGACGATGGCGGCCTGGGTAGATGCAGCCAGATCGGCCTTGCGGTTTTCCAATTCATCGCCGAGCTTGCGGCTTTGTGTCAATACCGCCGTCTTCAGACCGGCGAAAGAAAAATCCAGATTCGGCTGGTTCAGTAAAGGTCTGGGCAAAGCAAAGGCCAGCGGATCACCATGAACAGCCAGCGCCGACAAGGCCGGGCCGCCGGGGTAGCCCAGGCCCATGAGCTTGGCCGATTTGTCAAAGGCTTCACCGGCAGCGTCGTCTATGGTTTCGCCCAGCAACACATAACTGCCAACAGCGTCGACTTGCATCAACTGTGTGTGACCACCGGACACCAGCAAAGCCACAAAGGGAAAAGACGGCGGATCGGCGCTCAAAAAAGGCGACAGCAAATGCCCTTCCAGGTGATGAATACCCATCAAAGGTTTGCCCAGGCTGGCGGCCAAGGCACAAGCGGTTCCTGCACCGACCAGCAATGCGCCGGCCAGACCCGGACCACGCGTATAAGCAATCACATCCAACTGAGACAACTCAAGGCTGGCTTCGTGCATTACTTGCTGAATCAAGGGCAATACGCGCCGTATATGGTCACGGCTGGCGAGTTCGGGCACCACGCCGCCATAGGCTTCGTGCATGGCCGCTTGCGTGTGCAAGGCTTGTGCGGCCAAGACAGGCAAGGCAAGACCGGCGTCTGCACGCACCAGCGCCACGCCGGTTTCGTCGCAGGAAGATTCAATGCCCAATATCCACATGCGACGAGTTTAGCTTTGCGTGATTCGCCTCATAACTGAAAGTCATCAAGCTTGTTCCACAATCCGTGCCATGAGCATCAGCCATTTCATCAGAGAGATAGGTCGCGGCAAACAAGGCGCGCGCGATTTGACGCGTGAGCAGGCTGCTGAATTGATGGGCCTGGTGCTCGACGGCGCAGTACCCGATCTGCAACTGGGCGCGTTTTGCATCGCCATGCGGGTCAAAGGCGAAACCGCGCAGGAGTTGGCAGGTTTTCTGGATGCGCTTGACAGCCGCTTGCAGCGTATTCCCAACGACAACGCCGCGCCTGTGGTGGTGCTGCCCAGCTACAACGGTGCACGCCGACTGCCCTTGTTCACGCCCTTGCTGGCCATGCTGTTATCGGCTCAGGGTTTGCGCGTCCTCGTGCACGGCGGCAACACCGAGGACTCGCGCGTATCCACAGAAGCTGTGATGCGTGAACTGGGATTGGCTGGCCTGACATCCTTGCGCGCATTGACCGACAGTGAGGTGGCGTATGTCCCGGCAGAACGGCTGAGTCCCGGCTTGTGGCGGTTGCTTCAAGTGCGGCGCAGCTTAGGTCTGCGTAACTCCGCCCACAGCCTGGTGAAAATGATGAACCCGGTTGACGGGCCTGCGGTGCTGGTGGCCAGCTACACCCACCGCGAGTACGAAACCTCCATGACGGACACTTTGCAATTGATGCAAGCCAACGCCATGCTGCTGCGCGGCACCGAAGGCGAACCGGTGGCCGACCCCAGACGCCTTCGCAAATCCGTTTTGCTCAAAGCCGGTTTGCTGTTCGCAGAAAACGATCCGCAGGACACGCTGTCCGCAGACAGCACGGCCTATCCCGGTGGACTCAACGCCGGGCAAACCGCCGACTACATTCGCTCGCTGCTGGCACGACCTGAACGCATACCCGCTCCTATTCAAGCCCAGGTGAAGCAGTTGTGCGAACTGGCTCATCAAATTTCTCTCACACCATGAAACCCAAAACGCACATGCCTAAAGTCACACTGGTCGGCGCAGGTCCGGGCGACCCCGAGTTGCTGACGCTCAAAGCGGTCAAAGCCATTCAAGCCGCCAGCGTATTGCTGGTCGATGACTTGGTGCATGCCGATGTGCTGCAACACGCTTCGCCCACCGCCCGCATCATTCATGTCGGCAAGCGCGGCGGCTGCCAGTCAACGCCGCAGGCTTTCATTGAAAAACTCATGGCGCAAGAGGCTTTGGCCGGTGAAAACGTAGTGCGTCTCAAAGGTGGTGACCCGTTGATCTTCGGCCGCGCCGGTGAAGAGAAGCAGCATTTGCAAGCGCTTGGCATAGAGGTCGATGTGGTCAACGGCATCACCGCCGGCCTGGCCGCTGCGCACGGCCTGGGCGTCGCCCTCACCCACCGGGCACACGCCCATGGCGTTGTTCTGATCACCGGACACGCATCGCCGGCACGCACTGGGGCGTCACTGCCTGCGGTGGATTGGGCGCAACTTGCCCGCACCGCGCATGACTGCCGCTTGACGCTGGTGATTTACATGGGCGTGCAAACCGCTGCGCATCTGCAACAGGGTTTGCTGCAAGGCTTGCCGCACGACACGCCTGTGGCAGTGGTGGAAAACGCCAGCTTGCCGGTACAGCGCCATGTATGCACCAGGCTGTCGGAATTAAGCACTGTGTTTGCGCTGGAAAAAATCGCCAGCCCGGCCATCATGATCGTCGGCGATGTGCTGCTAGGCCTGCAAAAACTGTCAGCGGCCAATGCCCCGGCGGCAGCGCTTGGCGGCTGAACAGCCGGGCCATGCGGCACTCAGGGGATAATCAGGGTTTACGCAAGTATTTAGAGGCTACACATGGACGCAGAACGTATCAACACCATTGGCAATTTGCTGGTCGATTTGGGTGCACGCACCCTCGACCTACGGGGGTATCTTTGACTACGATGCCAAATCGGAACGTCTGAGAACCGTCAACGCATCGCTGGAAGACCCGGCGGTCTGGAACGACCCTAAGAAAGCCCAGGAACTGGGCAAAGAAAAAAAATCCCTGGAAGACATCGTGCTGGTGCTCACGCGCCTGAACCAGGAAATCGAAGACAACACCGAGTTGTTTGAAATGAGCAAGGCCGACAACGACGACGCCGGTTTGCTCACCATCGAAGAAGACACGCAGCGCATTGAAGCCGAAATCCAAAAGCTGGAATTCCGCCGCATGTTCAACAACCCGGCCGATCCGCTGAACGCGTTTCTGGATATTCAAGCCGGTGCCGGTGGAACAGAGGCCTGCGACTGGGCCAGCATGCTGTTGCGCCAGTACCTGAAATACGCTGAACGCAAAGGCTTTAAAGCCACGCTGGAAGACGAGTCGCCCGGCGACGTGGCCGGTATCAAAGGTGCCACCTTGAAGATCGAAGGCGAATACGCTTTCGGTTTGCTTCGCACCGAAACCGGCGTTCACCGCCTGGTGCGCAAGTCACCTTTCGATTCGGCCGGCGGACGCCACACCAGTTTCGCCAGTATTTTTGTGTACCCGGAAATTGACGACTCGATTGAAATCGATATCAACCCGGCGGATGTGCGCACCGATACCTTTCGGGCCAGCGGCGCGGGCGGCCAGCACATCAACAAAACCGATTCAGCGGTGCGCCTGACGCACATTCCCACCGGCATCGTGGTGCAGTGTCAGGACGGACGCAGCCAGCACAGCAACCGGGATGTGGCTTGGAAACGCCTGCGCTCGCGCTTGTACGACTTTGAAATGCGCAAACGCATGGAAGCGCAGCAAAAACTGGAAGACACCAAAACCGATGTGGGCTGGGGCCATCAGATCCGCAGCTATGTGCTGGACCAAAGCCGCATCAAAGATTTACGCACCAACGTCGAGATCAGCAACACCCAGAAAGTGCTGGACGGCGATCTGGACACGTTCATTGAAGCCTCGCTCAAACAAGGTGTTTGAGTTTCATGTCTAAGACAACGGAGATATCTCATGTTTCGTGAAGGCCAGGCCGTGATCACACGGCGCGAGGACTACCAGGCACCCGCATTCCTGATCGACAGCGTCGATCTGGTGTTCGACCTGGAGCCTGCCAAAACACGCGTGCTCAACACCATGCAAATCCGGCGCAACCCGGATGTAGCAGCGCAAGCGCTGAAACTTGACGGCGAAGAACTCAATTTATCGCGGGTACTGGTCAACGGCCAGGGCACCTCATTCAAAATGGACGGCGATCAACTGGTGCTGGAAAATCTGCCCGAAGGCAATGAGGCTTTCAAACTGGAAATTTTCACCACCTGCAATCCGTCTAAGAACACCCAGCTCACCGGCTTGTACATCAGCCAGGATTCATTCTTTACACAATGCGAAGCCCAGGGTTTCAGACGCATCAGTTATTTCCTGGATCGCCCGGATGTGATGTCACTGTTCACCGTGACGTTGCGCGCCAACAAAACCGATTTTCCGGTGCTGCTGTCCAACGGCAACCTGGTCGAGCAAGGCCATCTGGAAGACGGCCGGCATTTTGCAAAATGGGTAGACCCGCACCACAAACCCAGTTATTTGTTTGCCTTGGTAGCCGGCAAACTGGTCTGCCGCGAACAGCGCATCACGGCGCGCAACGGCAAAGAACACCTGCTGCAAATTTATGTGCGCTCGGGCGATCTTGATAAAACAGATCACGCCATGCAATCGCTGATGGCCAGCATCGCTTGGGACGAAGCGCGCTTCGGCCTGAGCCTTGACCTGGAACGCTTCATGGTGGTCGCCACCTCGGACTTCAACATGGGTGCCATGGAGAACAAGGGCTTGAATATTTTCAACACCAAGTACGTGTTGGCCAGCCCTTCCACCGCCACCGACCAGGATTACGGCAATATTGAAAGCGTGGTCGGCCACGAGTATTTTCACAACTGGACCGGCAACCGCATCACCTGCCGCGACTGGTTTCAACTGTCGTTGAAAGAAGGTCTGACCGTTTTCCGCGACCAGGAATTCAGCCAGGACTTGTCTGGCTCTGCGTCTGCGCGAGCGGTCAAGCGCATAGAAGATGTGCGTCTGTTGCGTACCGTGCAATTCGCCGAAGACGCCGGCCCGATGGCGCATCCGGTGCGCCCCGACAGCTACATGGAAATCAACAACTTCTACACCGTCACCATTTATGAAAAAGGTGCTGAAGTTGTTCGCATGATGCAAACTCTGGTCGGTCGCGACGGATTCGCCATGGGCATGAAGTTGTATTTCCAGCGGCATGACGGACAGGCCGTGACCTGTGACGATTTTGTGCAAGCCATCGCCGACGCCAACCCGACCACAGAACTTTACAAACAACTCGAGGTCTTCAAACGCTGGTACTCGCAGGCCGGTACGCCGCGCGTAGACGTGCAACTCGAACACGATGCGGCCAATCAGCGTCTGAGTCTGCATTTCAAGCAGTCTTGCCAGCCCACCCCTGGACAGATGCAGAAGCAAGCGTTTTTGATTCCGGTGCAGTTCGGTCTGCTGAACCAGACGGGTGAAGTTGTATTGCCGGACCAGTTGCTGGTGTTGAGCCAGGCCTCTCAAACGCTGGTGCTTGAAGGCATCACAGAACCCGTGATTCCTTCGCTGATGCGCGGCTTTAGCGCGCCGGTGCAACTGCATACCGACTACAGCGAAGCCGAGTTGCTGGTGCTGTTGGCGCATGACACGGATGCGTTCAACCGCTGGGAGTCGGCGCAACGTTTGTTCATGACAACCGCTTTGCAGGCCTTGTCTCAGCAACAGCAGACAGAGAAATTGTTGTCGCCGGGATTGATTGAAGGATTGCGCCAGTTGCTGCGCCACCCTGAACTGGACGCGGCCTTCAAAGAACTGGTGTTGACACCACCCAGCGAAAACTACATCGCAGAGCAGGCTGAAAGTGTGGATCCCCAAAAAATCCACCAACTGCGCGAAAGCATGCGCCGTCAAATCGCGATTGAATTGCTTGACGACTGGCGTTGGGCTTATGCGCATTACCGCGTCAAAGGCGAATACTCACCGGACGCAGCGTCTAGCGGGCGTCGTGCCTTGCATGGTCTGGCCTTGAATTACCTGTGCCTGGCCGGTCAGTTGCAACACAATGATGAATGGGCGCAGCAAGCCTTGCTGGCTTTCAAACAAGCCAACAACATGACCGAACGTATGCACGCCTTACAGGCGCTGGTTGCCATCAATCACCCCTTGGCTACAGATGCTTTAACTTTGTTCTATCAGCAATTCCGCAAAGAAGAACTGGTGCTGGACAAGTGGTTTGCGGCGCAGGCAGCAGCAAGCGACCATGAAGGCCATGTGTTGTCGCGTGTACGCCAGTTGATGCAACATCCCGATTTTCAAATACGCAACCCCAACCGCGCGCGCAGTCTGATTGCCAGTTTTTGCAACAACCCTGCGGCCTTTCACCGCACCGATGCGTCCGGTTATGTGTTTTGGAGCGAACGCGTGCTCGAGCTTGACGGCTTTAATCCGCAAGTAGCTGCCCGACTGGCGCGCGCCATGGACCGCTGGCGCAAGCTGGTTGAGCCTTACCGCAGTGCCGCGCACGAAGCCATACGCCGCGTGGCCGCCAAAGATGATTTGAGCGCCGATGTGCGCGAAGTGATTGACTCTGCCCTGGAGGACTGACACATGGCCGCTTCCCTCTCCCGTTATCTGGTCGAACAACAACGCGCCAGAAACCACATTCCGCCTGAATTGCGTTTGCTGCTTGAAGTTGTGGCGCGCGCCTGCAAAGGCATCAGCCATGCGGTGAACAAAGGTGCCTTAGGTGGCGTGCTGGGCTCGGCGCAAAGCGAAAATGTGCAAGGCGAAGTGCAGAAAAAACTCGACATCATCGCCAACGAAGTCTTGATTGAGGCCAACGAATGGGGCGGCCACTTGGCGGCCATGGCCTCAGAGGAAATGGACAGCATTTACGTGGTGCCTAATCGTTACCCCCAGGGCGAATACCTGCTGTTGTTTGATCCGCTGGATGGTTCGAGCAACATAGATGTGAATGTGAGCATTGGCACTATTTTCAGTGTGCTGAAAAAACCGGAAAACAGTGACAAGGTGAGCGAAGCCGATTTTCTGCAAGCCGGTCACGCGCAAGTGGCGGCCGGTTATTGCGTTTACGGCCCGCAAACCACGCTGGTGCTGACGGTGGGTGACGGCGTGGCCATGTTCACGCTGGATCGCGAACAAGGCTCGTTTGTGCTGACCGAAGAAAACGTCCGCATCCCTGAGGACACGCGCGAATTCGCCATCAACATGAGCAATATGCGCCACTGGGACAAACCGGTGGCGGACTATATCGCTGAATGTCTGGATGGCAAAGACGGGCCGCGCGGCAAAGATTTCAATATGCGCTGGGTTGCCAGCATGGTGGCGGATGTGCACCGCATACTGACGCGCGGCGGCGTATTCATGTACCCCTGGGACAAGCGCGAACCGCAAAAACCCGGCAAGCTGCGCCTGATGTACGAGGCCAACCCCATGAGTTGGCTGGTGGAACAGGCCGGCGGCATGGCTACGAACGGTCGTGAGCGCATTCTGGATATTCAGCCGACCCAATTGCACGAACGCGTCAGCGTTTTCCTGGGCTCAAAAAATGAAGTCGAACGCGTGACCGCCATGCACAAGGCTTTTTGATCAAAGGCTGTTATTATTTTGGCGGCGGATTCAAGCACGAAGTGCAACTTTGAATAACTGATGGTTGGGTGGCTGAGGATGTTTAGCATTCAAGGCTTCTTGACCTGCCAGTCTAAGTTGCCCATGACCTACAAACACCTCAGCCAAGCTGAAAGATATCAGATTCACGCCCTTATGAAAGCCGGACACGATCAGTCTGAAATAGCCAAACTGCTGGATCGTCACAAGTCCACCATCAGTCAGGAGTTGACCCGCAATACTGGCTCTCGGGGTTATCGACCCAAGCAGGCTTGCGAGATATCTGCCGATCGAGCGCAAAACAGCCGCAACGCCAACACGGTTGCGCCTTGGGTGAAAGATGAAGTTAATGCATTGTTGCGCGTACAATGGAGTTCCGAACAAATTGCCTCTCAGTTGCCCATCAGCCATGAAACCGTTTATCATCATGTTTATGCTGACAAGGCTCAAGGCGGGACGCTTTGGAAGAACCTGCGTAGCCAAAAGCAAAAGATAATGCGCTACGCCAGTGGTCGAGACCGCCGGGGGCAAATCCCCAACCGCAGACTGCTGAGCGAGCGCCCAGCACACATTAACAAGCGCTTTCAAGTGATTTATTGGGAATGCGACACCGTCATTG
>CAMDKD010000030.1 GCA_945901125.1 Bordetella parapertussis | reverse complement strand
GCCTTCATCGGCCAGCTCGTCAATCTGATGGGACCAGAGCGCGTGGTGTGGGGAACCGACTCGGTGTGGTACGGCTCGCCCCAGTGGCAGATCGAAGCCATGCGTCGCCTGGAAATCCCGGACGACATGATGAAAAAGCAAGGCTGGAAAATCAAGCTCGGCGACGGTCGCGGTTCTGTCAAGAACAAGATCTTCGGCGAGAACTCTGCCAAGCTGTACCGTCTGGACGCGCAAAAAATCGCGGTCGACGCCAAAGCGTTCGACCACGACATGATTGCCCAGATGAAGGCCGAGTACCTGGCCATGGGCGGTGAGCGCAGCAACGCGGCTTATGGCTACATCGCCAAGGAAGGCCGTGACGTTAAAGTCGGTTGATTGAACTGACTTGAGCGCAGAGCAAGCTGTGTACATCCGGACACAGCTTGCTTTTTTTTATCAAACTGATCTCTCGTGTTCGAAAGGATGGATATGAAAAAGAGCCAATGGATGACTTTCGCTATTGCTGCTGCAATGCTTTTTGCCGGTCTGGTGTCTGCCGCTGAAGATGAAAAGAAATCGCGCGTCGGTACTTGCCAGGATGCAAAAAAGCAGCAGGATTATTTTTGCGACATGAAAAATGCGGCAACCGATTCAATGGTGGCGCTTGGCACGGCTTGCCGCAATGCCAAAGTCAACGTCAAGGAAGCCTGCGAAGGTGTGGTGCTGCCTGATCCAGAGTACAAATCTTGTGCCATGGAACAAAAGTGCTGAAAAATTAAAAAACCGCAACCTGGACAAGACCGTTCTTTCTCGGTTGCGGTTTGCGTCAGTTGCTGACGGTTTATGTTGATAGTCTTACCCGCACAAGCTGTTTATGCCAGCCAGGCGCCTTGTACCTGTTCCCAGCCAACCACTGCAATGGGTGAACCGTCAGGCTGAATAAAGGTCAAAGGCCCGATGAAAGTCATATAAAACTCGCTGTCTTCCGGGAAATAGGTTTGGTCATGGCGTGCGCCCGAGCATTCAAAACCATAACCTGGCGCGACCGCTGTCTCGCCACCATTGTCTTTGCCGCCGCGCACATCCATGCGGCCTTTGGTCAGCAGGTATTCACCGGGGCCGGCATGTATATGCGGGGCGAATGAAGAGCCTTTGGGGCAATCAAAAATAGCGGTCCAGGCGCCGTGGCCAGGTTGCACGTGCAGCAGTTTCCAGCGTATGCCGCCGTCGGCCAGGCCCGCAGGAAACGGGATCCAATTCAGATCGGGGATATGTACGTACTCTTCAGCAATTTTGTTCTTCATGTGAATGTCTCCTTGAAAGTTATCAATGCACAAAGCGGTGTCCGGGTCACAGAACTGTCTGTCAAAGACAGATTCACCCACACGCATAGTGCGCTAATTAGCAGGCACAGACAAGCAAGACTTACCCGCGCACTGGCCCTGTAAAGACTGAAAAAAGTTTGAGAAAAAGCTTTTGATAAGAGAAATAAGAAAGTAGTGAAAGGAGTATCATGAATTTCATTCAGCAAAGCATGGCTTTATTTGGCTGCACGGGCTTGCGCGCGGCCGAGTAATACGCAAAGGAGCACAGGGTGAATCGAATCTACCAAGTCTTTACCGCCTTGTTGTGTGTTTTGGCGGTGTCAGGTGCGGCGGCGCAAACCGCAGAGGCCAAGGCCAGGCTTAGGTCCCTCAAGCCGGCCGACTACCCGGCTAAAACCATAGAGTTGGGCGTGGGCTTTGCCGCCGGTGGCGCCATGGATTTGGTGGCAAGGCAGCTGGCGCAAAAGTTTCAGGATTACACCGGCGACAACATGGTGGTGCAAAACCGCCCCGGTGCAGGTGGACTGGTGTTTAACCGCTGGCTGCTGACGCAGGCAAGCACCGACGGTTACGCCATCGGTCTGGGTAACAACATGATCATCGGCGACTCGCTGCTGCGCGCCGACAACAAATGGTCTTACCACGACCTCGACAGCTTGGCCTTTATCAGTTACGAGCCGGTGTTGTGGTTCACGTCGTCCAGCGGGCGTTTCAAAAATCAGCCTTTGAGCGAGATCATCAAGTTCGCCAAAAAGGAGAAAGTCGAGGTGCGCGTGGGCACCATTGCCGCCACCTTGATTGAGACACTGACCGAGCAGGTCGAGCAAAAAGCCGGTGTGAGTTTCAACCAAATCCCGTTCAACGGTGGCAAGCCATCTATCGCTGCGCTGATGGGCGACCACATCGACATCTCATTCGGCTTTATGGGCGAGGTGCGCGGCATGGGCGACAAGGTCAAAACGGTGGCGGTGGCCAGCCAAAAACCTATCGCTGCTTTGCCCGGCGTGCCGACTTTCAATGCCGTGTTCAATGCCGACGACATGAATTGGGTGATCTGGCGTTACATCGTTGCGCCCAAGGGCATGGCACCGGCCAGGCGCGCCTGGTTGATTGCCGTGTTCAATGAAATGATGAAAGACCCGCAACTCAACAGCGATTTGGAGAAAAACGGTGGCATACAGGACGCGTCGATTGACACCCCGGCCAAAGTCAGCGCTGAGCTCGACAAGCTGGCCGCCGTAGAACGCAAGTTTTATGTGCAAACAGGTCGGCTTAAGTAAGCAGCTTTGAATTCATACACACGCAACAAAGCGCGTAGTTGGTAAAGCTGCGCAGTAAAGGGGCAGACATGTTAATAGTGGGTAAAACACAAACGCAACTGAACAACCGCAAGTACTACACCCGGGACAACGGCATGTTGTACTGGCGCGGGGATTTTTTTGACACGCCGGAGCAAGGCGATTACACGCCGCAGGCGTATCTGGTCGAGCAACCGCCGCAAATTGTCAACCCGACGCATTTTCATGTGCAAAACCAGTTTCAGTTGTTCACCGAAGGCGAGGGCAGCTTAGGCCGACAACCAGTCGAGCCTTACATGATTCACTACGCCGGTGCATACACCGGTTATGGCCCTATCACCAGCGGCAATAACAGCCTTAACTACATCACGTTTCGCGCATTGAAAGACCCGGGCGCACAGTTTTTGCCGGAGAAAAAAGCAAATTTCAAGGCCGGGCCTAAACACCATTTCGAAGCGCATTTGCCTTTGCTGTCAGCACAGGCCTTGGCTCAATTGCAAAACAACGATTGTCATTGGGTGAAATCGGCTACGCCCGAAGGCATGGCGATTGCCTTGTACCGCGTGCCCGATGACCACAGCATGCAAGTACAGCGGCCTGCGTCATCTATAGGCTTTTTTGCGGTGGTGTTGCAAGGTCAGATTGAACACGGAGGTCAACAATTAGGTAAACATGAAAACCTGTTTGTCTCTACAGAAGTTTCTGACTTCACGCTGAGCGCGGTCAACGGACCGGCTGAAATACTGACCCTGCATTTCCCGCCTACCGACCCGGTTTACCTGGCTGCTTAACGGCTCAAGGCGCGCGCCTTGATGTCTTCAAACCCGGCCGGCAGCGGGTGCAAGTCCAGGCGCTGACCGGCTTTCACCAGTTGACTCGGCACCTCATGGCCGATCAAGCCCGGTAAGCGGTGCGCCACGGCCAGCAAAGCCTTCAAGTCCACGCCGCTGTCATAGCCCATGAGTTCAAGCGCGTGCACCACTTCCTCGGTACACACATTGCCGCTGGCGCCGGGCGCATAGGGACAGCCACCTATGCCGCCGAATGAGGCGTCAAACCGGTACGCGCCTGCGTCTATGGCCGCCAGTATGTTGGCCAAGCCCATGCCGCGCGTATTGTGAAAATGCAGCGTCAAAGCAGACGCCGGCCAGTGCCTTAAAAACGCGCGGGTCAACGCATGGACTTGCGTCGGGTAAGCCATGCCGGTGGTGTCGCACAGGCTGATGCCGGTGACGCCCGGCGTTTCCATGAAGCGGCGGCACCAGTCAAGCACGGTGGCGGCGCTGACCTCGCCGTCCATGGGGCAGCCAAAGCAGCAGGACAGCGACAGGTTCAGCGCGACACCGGCGTCTTTGGCGATGGCTGCCACTGCAGCGACGGCATTGAAAGATTGCGCTTGCGTCATGCGCAAATTGCACAGGTTATGGGTTTCGGTGGCCGACATCACCATGTTCAACTCGTCGGCGCGCGCTGCGATGGCGCGTTGCGCACCCATCAGATTGGGCACCAGCGCGCTGTAAACCACACCCGGGCGGCGCGTGATTTCGTTCATCACGATCTCGGCGTCTTTCAATGCCGGAATGGCCAGCGGCGATACAAACGCCGTCACTTCAATGCGCGCCAGACCGCATTGCGACAAGGCATTGACCAGCGCAATCTTGTCTTCGGTGGCGACAAATTGTGCCTCGGACTGCAAGCCGTCGCGTGTACCGACTTCTTGCATTTCAATGCGGCGTTTGTCACCGTTCCAAAGCTGTGTCATGCAATCACCTTTTTGTCTCTTAAAAATTGAATTTGTTGCGCGCTCAGGCCCAGCCCGGCCAACACGCTGTCCGTGTCCTTGCCTATGTCGGGCGCAGGCGTGCGTATGCTGCCCGGCGTGACGGATAGTTTGGGCACAATGCCGGGCACCGTGAACGGCTTGCCGTCGCGCGTTTGCTGCGTCAGCAACATGTCGCGCGCCATGTAATGCGGGTCTTCGGCGATGTCGCGCGCGGTGTAGACGCGCCCCGAAGGCACTTGCGCGGCGGCCAGCAAATCCAGCACCTCGGTCACTTTCAAGTGACGCGTCCAGTTTTCAATCGCGTCTTCAATCTCCACAAGCCGCGCCACGCGCCCGCTGTTGTCCGAAAGAGAAGGGTCGGCCGCCATGTCAGGTCTGCCTACGGCTTGCATCAGGCGTTTGAAAATGCTGTCGCCGTTGCCCGCAATCAACACCAGACCGTCGCTGCAACGGTAAGCGTTGGACGGGGCAATGCCCGGCAGGCTGGAACCTGAGGGCTCGCGCACCACGCCGAAAGCGCTGTACTCGGGAATCAGGCTTTCCATGACGTTGAACACCGCCTCGTACAAAGCCACATCTATCATTTGCCCTTTGCCGCCGTTGGTTTGCCGGTGGTAGAGCGCGGTCAACACGCCGATGACGCCGTGTAGCGCGGTCAGCGTGTCGCCTATCGACACGCCGCAGCGCACCGGTATCTCGCCGGGGTGGCCGGTCAGATGGCGCAGTCCGCCCATGGCTTCGCCGATGACGCCGAAACCCGCGAGGTCGCGGTACGGGCCGGTCTGGCCGTAACCCGAGATGCGCAGCATGATCAGCCCCGGGTTGACCGCCGACAACTCCTCGTAAGACATGCCCCATTTCTCTAGCGTGCCGGGCTTGAAGTTTTCTATCAGTATGTCGGCCTGGGCTATCAACTGGCGGGCGATGTCCTGGCCCTCTGTGCTTCTCAGGTCCAGCGCCACCGAGCGCTTGTTGCGCGACTGCACCTGCCACCAGACCGAGGTGCCGTCTAGCATTAAGCGCCAGGAGCGCAAAGGGTCGCCGCTGCCGGGTGCTTCGATCTTGATCACCTCAGCGCCGAATTCGCCCAGGGTTTTACCGGCAAACGGGCCTGCAATCAATTGGCCCATTTCCACTACCTTCAAGCCCTGAAGTGCGCCGGGTGTCAGGCTGAGCGATGGGGAAATGGCAGGTTTCATGGCGGGACTCGGGTGAAATCAAAGGAACACATGGGGCGGACACAGTCGCCGGGCGCATAGCGGCAAATATAGTCGCTCGGGCGGGCCTCCCTACACAAGACAGACCCTGTGACAAATGGCGTAGATACTGATGTTGAAATACCAAAACACGGGCAGAATAACCAAGCCGAATCGCTGACAGCATTGTTTTCGCAAAAGGGGCCCGCAGATGTTTTATCGTCAATGGCGTGGATATACCGCCTTGGTAGTGATACCGGCGCTGGGCCTGCTGTCGTGGCAGGTGGGCGCGCAAATACTTCGCTCCGAAGCCAAGCCGGTACCGCCCAGGCTGGCTTATATGCAACCCGTGCCGGGCTTGTCGTACCAGCAACTGCGCTTGTTTCGCGAAGGCGAAAAGGAGTTGAGCGTGCCTTGGGTGGTGTTCCCGGGGCTGGGCGGCCATTGGGGCCTGGGGCCGACTTTTATCGCCGACGCTTGCTCGGTCTGCCATGTGCAAGCCGGGCGCGGGCGCACCGTGGACAACGCCATCATTGTTCAGCAGTTGCTGCGTGTGTCGGTGCCGGGCGCAGGCCCGCACGGCGCGCCGAATCCGCACCCGAATTACGGCGATCAACTACAGGTGTTCGGCGTCAGCGTGGGTTTGAAAGAAAACAGAAAACCCGGCGAAGCCGATGTGTATGTGGATTGGCTACCGCACAAGGTGACGCTGGGCGATGGCAGCCAGGTGGAATTGCGCAAACCCGCTATTCGCATAGAAAACCTGAGCTTCGGTCCGCTGGGCGATGACGCCAAGATTTCGCTGCGTAACACCCAGGTGATTTTCGGTTTGGGTTTCCTAGAGGCGGTGCCCGAGGCCACGCTCAAAGAGATTGCCGCGCGCCAGCAAACCCAAGGCCTGAACGGCAGACTCAATTACGTGCACGACGATGTGCGCAACAAAACCTCGGTCGGACGTTTCGGCTGGAAAGCCAACCAGCCCAGCATCCGCCAGCAAATCGCCGCCGCGTTTTTGGGCGACATGGGCGTGACCTCGTCGCTGTACATTGAAGAAAACTGCCAGCCGGTGCAAACCCTGTGTCTGGCCATGCCGCCGGGCAACCGCCCCGAATTGCTGGACTACAACTGGGACCAGCTCGAGTTCTGGCAGGCGGCGCTGGCGCCGCCGCCGCCGCGCAAGCTCGACGACCCGCAAGTACAGCGCGGCGAACAATTGTTTGAGCAGGCCAAGTGCGCCCAATGCCATGTGCCCGAATTGCAAACCGGTGACTACAAATTGCTGCCGATGATCGCCATGAAAAAGTTCCGGGCTTTCACCGATTTGCTGTTGCACGACATGGGCGACGACTTGGCCGACGGTCGACCGGACTTTTTAGCCGGCCCGCGCGACTGGCGCACGCCGCCGCTGTGGGGCATAGGCATATCGGCCCAGGTGAATGGCAGCACCAACCTGTTGCACGACGGGCGCGCCCGCAATGTGCTGGAAGCCATACTTTGGCATGGCGGCGAGGCCAAGACCTCGCGCGACAGTTTTGCCGACATGAACCAGGAAGACCGCGACGCCCTCATCGCTTTTGTCAACGCCATATGAAAAACATAATCACTTGCTTGTGCTTGAGTGTGTGCGCGGTCAGTGCGCAGGCCGAATGGCTGCTGTACGGTGACAACGGCAAAGCCGCGTTTTATTACGACCCGGCCAGCGTCAACACGCAGCAGGGGCGCGTCACCGTGTTGGAAATGCTGGACTACAGTTTTCCGCTGAACCGGGTGTTGTCGGCCAAAACCCACAAGGAATTTGATTGCGAAAAACAAAAATTTCGCAACCTGTCGGGCGAGTTTTTTGCCGGACAAATGCTGAGCGGCGAGCGCATCAGCGGCAGCGACACGCCGGACGAGGATTGGCGCGAAGCGGTACAAGGGACGCGAAATCTGGAGTTGCTGCAGTTGCTGTGCCCGAAAATCAGTTAAGTTCGTGTTTTGTTCAAATAACTATTCAAAGGAATCCCCATGAAAGCTCGCGTATTGTTTGCCGCCCTGAGTCTGGCCCATGTGTTCGCCCTGGCCGACGGTGTTGACTTCATACAGCCTAAGGACGGCGACACGGTAGAGCCGACCTTTCTGGCTAAGTTTGCCGTCACCGGCATGGAAGTGTCACCGGCAGGTGAAGTCAAGCCCGGCACTGGCCACCACCATTTGCTGATCAACGCGGTGAACATAGAAAAAAATGTGGTCATCCCGAATGACAACCAGCACAAGCACTACGGCAAAGGCCAGACCGAAGTCGAGGTGTTTCTACAGCCCGGTAAATACAAGTTGACTTTGCAATTCGCCGACGGCGCGCACCGTTCTTATGGCGAGGCGTTTCGCAAAAGCATTTATGTGACTGTGGCGGGGAAGCCTTGAGTAGAGCAAAGGAAAATATGTCTAAGCAGTTAGATGAAATCCACCCCGGTGAAATCTTGCTGGAGGAATTTCTAAAGCCAATGGGTATTTCGGCGCGCCAACTGGCCGCTGACATTGACGTTTCCCCTAGCCGAATCAGTGAGGTGGTGAATGGCCTTCGCCCGATCACTGCTGATACAGCATTGCGACTTGGCTTGTTTTTCAACATGGAACCTAGGTTTTGGATAAATTTGCAAACCGAGTACGACATGCGGGTCGCTACGCGCACGGTGAGCGACAAAATCGCCGCTAGGGTACGCGTTTTTCAGCCGCCTGCGCTGGCTTGAGCAATCACCATTCGTCTTAGTGAGAAGTAAAAAAACCACCGCGAAAGCGGTGGTTTTCAGTTGGATCGTTAAGCAGCTATGCGCTGCTTAGGACTTATTTTGAATTATTTGTTTTTGTTGCCGGTGAATTTTGCCTCTGCTTTATTTACACCATTTTCGTTCTTGCCGATCACAGTTCCGTCTACTTTATTGGCGCTGTCTACAGTAGCAGTAACTACAACAGCACCACGAACGCCATCGACATTACCGGTTGCATTGAGGGATAAATTTGCACCATTCTTTTTATCATTCATTATCAGTGTGCCTTTGCAACTTACGAAAATTTCAAAATTTGTGCAGCTGCTTACCTGGCCGTCACTACCAATAGTTACAGTTCCAGTGTCTGACCCTGAAGCGGAGTTGTCAAGCAAACGCCATTCAACCGTAATTTCGTAATCGCCTGCAAAATCAGAAAGTGCTTTAACACCTTGCGCGGGATTGTTCGTGAATTTGGTGCTAGCCACAGATCCCTTAGTGGTTTGTCCACTGTTGCCGCCACTACCTTTGGTGTTGTAGGCAAGTACCATCTTGCCGTCATTGTCGATTGAGCCGACCAAATTTCCACTGGCATCTTTGGACCCAACTGTTCCGCTGATCTTGACGCTGGTTTTCTTTTCATTCAATGTGTATTTACCTGACCAGCGGCTTGTTTCAAGCATCGAATCAAAAGTTCCATCGCTGTTCAGCGCCAGTTTGCCGCTCTTAGTTTGAGTCTTAGCGCTGACGGAACCATCGGAATTATAAGAAGTGAAAGTAACATCGATATCGTAGACACCTGCAAAGTCTGTCAGAACTTTTTTAGACATTTCCACAAGATTATTTTTCGCATCATCTGAACTAATGGCGGTCAAAGTCTTGGCATGGTCTGCGTCAAAGACAACATTGATCTTGTCATTCTTTTTCATTGACACTTTGAAAGTTTTACTGTTTTCGAAAGACACAGAGATGTTGTCTAGTAGTAAGTCAATGCCATCGTTCGAACCTGGTACAAAATTGCTGTCGGTCAAAAAATCAAAGTTTTTTGCTTTGTCGGTACCCAGAATTTGAGTAAAGACATTAGCAAGTGCCTCGGATATTTGTTTTTTTCGAGCGGCAAGCCTTACTTTTGCGTCTTCCACTTTGGCGGTTTCATAGAAAACCGAGTCAGCCTCTATCAATAAATTTGTCAAAGGCGTCACCGGTACCTTGGGGTTCTTACCCTTGTTAGGACTGACGACGACTGATTTCATATTGTCTGCGCTGTCATTAGCGGGATACACAGTAATTAAAAAAGGTGGCACATATGAAGCAGGCACATTACAAGTGATGTAGCCGTCTTGATCGGTGGTGCCGCTGCAATTAATTGTTTTGTTATTGGCCGAATCTTCTACTGTGACAGTAGCGCCAGCCATTGCAGCGCCAGTACCGGCAGCTATCGGAATCTCGTATCCATCAGAACCACCGCCGACACCACCACCACCACCTCCACCGCAAGCAACCAGCGCCAACAGTGTCAGCATGCCAAAAATACGTCGTAAAGTTATCATTTTAATTCTCCAGGTTAAATTTAAGTACTATTGTTGTTAAATTAACAGAGAATTACTTCACCCGAACGGGTGATGCAAATGCTCAAGGCTTGTGAAGCACCGCCAACATGGACTCAACGCAGGGATTGCTGGCGCAACAGTTGTCGCAACTGATAGCGCTGATTTACCAGACGGCGTCTGACGCCGGCAGCTGGGAGGTATTGATTCAGCGGCTCAGTGACAGCGCCGAGACGCAGTCGCTGACTTCCGGAAAAGTCGCTGACCAAGTGTTGATGCCGCATTTCGAGCAAGCCGACCGCTTAATCGGGGACTCACCGTTGAGTGAACAAGGGCTGGATTTGCTAGAGCAAACGCTTAATCGCCTGCTTATGGCAGTAGCCATTGTGGATTTTCAGGGCAAGCTGCTGATTCACAACAAGGCCATGGTGGATCTGCTGAACCGCCATCACGCTTTGTATCTCAAGCAAATGCAATTGCACACACTACCCGCCAATGCCTTGCGGCATGCGCTGGCACAAATGCATGCAGGCGCGGCCAATGAGTTGCCTGTCAAACTCGGCGGGGAAGCGGCGGGCGCGCCCTTGTTGTCGCTGTCGTTGACGCGTTTGAAAATGCCGTTTCAAGCCGTTGATGCCGTGCTGCTGATTGCAGCAGACCACCAACAGCCGCTGTTTTCAGCACAGGCTTTGCAACAGCAATATGCGCTGACACCTGCTGAGGCACGCCTGGTGCAGCAACTGTTGCTGGGTGACAGCTTGGACCAAGCCTGTGCGGCGCTGTCGGTCAGTATCAATACAGGCAAAACCCATTTGAAGCAGGTGTTTGTGAAATGCGGTGTCAAGCGCCAATCCGAATTGATTCAACTCGTCTACCGCTCGCCCTTGTGGTTATTGTCCGGCCTGCCGCCAGTGTCTGCCAGCCTCAGTTCAGCGCCATCCGCATCGCCACACCTTGTGCGATTCGTCACACTGTCCGACGGGCGGCGCTTGGCCTACGTGGACCGGGGCGACCCGAACGGCATACCGCTGGTGTTCACCCGTGGGATATTGGGTTCGCGCTTGACCGCCCACCCGGACGAGCAAGTGTTACTGGACAAACGCATACGCTTGTTGGTGCCGGACCGCCCGGGCAGCGGTCAGTCTGACCTCAACCCGCAGCACAGCTTATTGAGCTGGGCAGACGATGTGCGCCAGTGGATGGCGCAATTGGGCATAGCCCGCTGGCACATGATGGGTTTTGTCAATGGCGCGGCATATGCATTGGCCTGTGCCCACCAGTTGCCAGCGCAAGTCATGTCAGTGGTATTGACTGGAGCTGCGCCACCTGTCAGCGGCATGGGTGATTTGCGTTTCTTTCATGGGGATTTGAAATACGGCTTGATGTTGTGCCGTTATTCCCCCGCGCTGGCGCCGCATGTCTACAGCTTGCTGACCAAAACTTTGGCTTCCCGGGTACACCAGTATTTCAATGACACCTTGTCTGCCTTGCCGGAAATAGACAGGCAGGTATTTGCCGACCAGCGGATACGCCAAAACGAAGCCGACTCTGTGTTGGAAGGCGCGGCCAATGGCAACCCCACTTTCATTAACGAGTTGTTTATTGCGTGCTCAGATTGGGGGTTCGAGTTGAAACACATACACACACCGCTGTCGTTGTGGCACGGCATGCTAGATCCGTATGTCAGCTGGCAGGCCTCAGAAAAAATGGCAGCGCAATGCCCTAACGCACGCCTGCAAATATTGGAAGACGCAGGGCAGTACTTGATATACAGCCATTGGCCGCAATTGCTGGATGAGGTGGTGGGCTTGGATGCGTCAGCCAAATTGCATCACGCTTGAAACACTGTGCCCAATTCCAACACTGACACGACGCTCACCGGATAAGTCGTATCTGTTTTCAATGCCCATCCTTGGGCCACGGGTGCAACGATATACGCTGCGTCTGCATTGATGTCGGCACACGCCTGCCAAAACCCACGCGTGACCTTAGGTGCAGCTGAAAATTTGATTTCAAAACCCACGGTTCGATTGCCCCAGGCAACCACCACGTCCAGCTCTGTGCCAGCGGCGGTGCGGTAAAAACCAATGTCAGCACCAGCCGGGGCCAAGGCGCAAATCTGTTCGACCACCAAACCTTCCCAGGAGGCACCGGTACCCGGGTGACCAGCCAATGTGTTGATGTCATTGATATTGAGTAAGGCGTGCAACAGCCCGCTGTCTCGCACATACACCTTGGGCGACTTCACCAAGCGTTTGCCCAGATTGACGAAATGTGGCTCTAGCCGCCTCAACATCAGGGTGTCGGTCATTGCATCCAGATAGCGGGCCACCGTGGTGTGTGACAGGCCACCCAATGACGCAGCAATTTGCGAGGCGTTGAACAACTGTCCGTGCAAGTGCGCCGTCATGCGCCAAAAGCGCTGCATGGTTTGCGCGGGCAAATTCAAACCGAATTGACGCAAATCCCGGTTGAGAAAAGTGGCGATGAAGTCCTGACGCCAGGAAAAAGACTGCTCGTCATTGGCGGCTGTGAAGCTCAGCGGAAAGCCGCCACGCAGCCAAAGCCGCTGCAATATGTCCAGGTCGGTGCTGCCTTGTTCGGTCATGACCTCGCGCGCTTGAAATGGCGTCAATTCCAAATAGCTGACTCGACCAGCCAAAGACTCCGAGCTTTGCTGTAACAGTTGACCGGACGCAGAGCCCAGCAGCAAAAACCGACCTGCTTTTCTGTTCGCATCTATTTCAGGGCGCAGTTGCGCAAACAGTTCGGGGACAAATTGCACCTCGTCGAGCACCAATAAACGGTCACGGTGCGCGGCCAGAAATCCACTGGCTTCACTCAGCTTGGCCCGGTCTGATTCCAGTTGCAAATCTAAGTGCAGTGCGCCGGGGTGCTGCAAAGCAATGGCTTTGGCCAGCGTGGTTTTGCCCACTTGACGGGGGCCAAGCAAGACCAGACCCGGTGAATAAGCCAGTCGCTCCTGTGCTTGTTTCAACAATACGCGTGAAATATCCATGCATAAAACCTAAATTAAGCTTGCATTTTGCCAGTTCAATCGACAATTTGCAAGGTTAATTCTGGCGCGTCAGGCAAACCGCATCAAGCAAATCGATTAAGCCAATCCAGCAACAAAGCATTCACCGCCGCGCTTTGTTCGCGCTGTAAAAAGTGTCCGGCGTTGGCCACTTCGCGGTATTCATAAAGCCCGCCGAAGCAAGCCGCTTGCTCACGCATCAACTCGGCGCGCATATCGTCCGCGCCGCACAAAGCCAGCGTCGGCACGGTGATGGTGTGCTGCATGGCGGCGCGCAGTTGGTGCAAAGCCGGGTCGGCTTTAGCCGGGTCGAACATGGCGCGGTAATAGGCCAGCGCATTCACCAGCACGCCCGGTTGCAGCAAACAGTCTTTCACCAAGCGTATGTGTTCGCTGTCATCAAACCCGGGCACTGACCAGGAATGCCACAGGTAATCAATGAACGCCATGTCGTCGGCCAAAAGCGCCGCTTCGGGTAACTCAGCTTGCTGAAAAAACCACCAATGAAAAGACCGCTGAATATGTTTGGGCGTCAGCAAATGGTCGGCGACGATTTGCGGGTGCGGTACCGCCATCAACACCGCGCTGTGCAACAAGTCGGGGCGGGCCGCACACAGCGCATAGCCGATGATGGCGCCCCAGTCTTGGCCGATGTAATGCAGTTTCTCGCCGGGCGACACGGCTTCAATCAAACCGGCAATGCCGTGCACCAGACTGGCTTTGTCAAAGTAGGCGTTGTCAGCCACGCGTGTGGGCAAATAACCGGGTAAATAAGGCAGGATGACGCGGTAACCGGCTTGTGAAAGCGCATCCATTTGCGCCGACCAGGACTGCGGAATGTCCGGAAATCCGTGCACCAGCAACAGCAAGGGGCCGCTGCCTTGGGTCAGGCAAACAAAGTCGACGCCGTTGGCGTGAATATGAATGCGGTCTTGCATCTCAGGTGCCGCCGACATAAGGGTTGCTGCGACGCTCGCGCCCGAACGTGCTCTCCGGGCCGTGGCCGGGAATGAACACCGTGTCGTCGCCCATGGGCCACAGCCGCTGCGTGATGCTGTCTATCAAATGCTGGTGATTGCCTTGGGGGAAATCGGTGCGGCCTATGCTGCCGGCGAACAGCACATCGCCGACAAAGGCGCGGTTCATCTCGGCGGAATAAAACACCACATGCCCCGGCGTGTGGCCCGGGCAATGCCGCACCGTCAGCGTGTGTTTGCCTAAAGCGACCGTGTCGCCATCGGCCAGCCAGCGCGTGGGCTTGAACGCACGCGCGGGTGGAAAACCGTATGTGGACGCGGCAACAGGCAAACCGTCTATCCAGAACTGGTCGCCAGGGTGCGGCCCGATGATGGGCAAACCCAATTGCTCGGCCAGATCGGCCGTGGCAGCCGCGTGGTCTAAATGCCCGTGCGTGATCCAGATGTATGTCAGCGTGATGCCCAACTGCTTGCAAGCAGCGAGCAACACATCGGTGTCACCGCCCGGGTCTATGACCGCAGCGGTCATGCCCTCGTCCTCCCAGACCAGAGAACAGTTTTGCTGGAAGGCGGTGACGGGGATGGTTTCGTAGTGGAGCATGGGGGGATGACTTTGTGGATGAGTGAGTTTAGAGCTTGTGGTCATAGTTTGAAACTCGCGCAAATCTCTTGTTGGAGAGCCAAAGTCAAAGTGTTAAAAAGGATTGATTTGCACGCGATTTTTCAGAACCGCACTTAGGTGATCGGTCACCACCCAAACATTGTTAACAAAGTTTAGAACTTGGATTAGGGCATACCTACTCGCGATTTGAGCCTTTTTAGCGTGATCCCAAAGCTTGCACATCAGCCAAATTGAAAACCTGCTTCAAATCGTTACAAAACGAGCTTGGCAAGCGCCCCATATGCTGAAGCTGCCCGACAACAATGCCAGGAGCAATCTCATGCTCTTTAGAAAATTGTTCGATTGCCAACTTACTAATCGGCTTTTTTTGGGCAAACACAGTCAGCAACCGCCTCGGAAGTAGCTCATTTTGAGCAAACTCATTTGCTTCGTTCTCTTTCGCTGCATCAAGACCATTTGTTCCCTCAAGGAACTGTTCTTTTTTCCCATGCAGGAGAATGTGACCTGCCTCATGAAAAAACGTAAACCACAGGTGGTCATCCGTCTTGTAGCGCAAGCTTAGTTGTATCAGCGCCTTGTTATTGAGCCAGCGGGTTGCACCGCTGACACCCGTTTTGGGTAGGGACGGCACAAAAACCACTGCAACACCCGCTTTAGCGCAAAGTTCACGCATGCGAGGAACGAATACATCTGGCGAAGAAGTGGTTAGACGTCGAATTTCATCTAACGCTTGCCGAAACTTCACTTTGTCATACGATTCACACAAGATCGTCGAGGCTTCGATCTCTCCCCGTCGCAGCCATGCCGAAACAGCTTCAGGGTGGGCCTCATGGGAATTGTGCTGTCGATAAGCAACCCCTAAGTTGGGCCACATGTCATCCCACTGGTCAACGCTGGCAATGCCAAAAAATCGAAGCACTTCAATCAACTGAGCTTTAGGTTCCTTATGCTTTTCAATCCAGCCTAACTTGGCCATGATCAAAATTGGAATCCGCTTAAGCCAGTCCAAATCACGGGTGAGTCTCTTTTCTTCAGCGACACGCGCCAAGACCTCCTGGTATTGACTCTCCAAGTTCATCCAATATTGCGCAGGCATGCCGATCGCTCGTTCAAGTTTGATAGCAGTCTCGGGAGTTATTGCAGACTTGGCGTTGACCAAGGCACCAATGTGCTTCGGTGTCAGCCCTGTTCGTTTGGCCAACTCTTGCTGCTTCATTCCTCTCGTTTCCAACTCCAGCTCGAGCACGTCCCCCGGCGATACAGCGTAGTCGGGCCTGTATTTGTTTAATGTTTGCTTATCCATGGGTATCCTTAATTTCAACAATCACAATGGAGGTCACTGCCTTCCAGTCCAATCCACCTTCTGCACGCATGGGTAGTGGGTCATGGTTGGGCTTGATGATCAATCGAAAGGGGTGATCCAAGTCCATAGTGATCTGCCCTTTACGGTTTCCCGTGAGCTCATGACAGCGATGGGGCGGGCTCATTGGGGGCGCAAAAATACTCAATGTCGGTGCGGCATGCAGCGCCGTCATGATAATTTTGAGTCTCTTAGAGCGAGTCGCTCCGTGCGCTTTGACCATAGCTTTTTCCTCGCTGAGCTCTTTCTGGAGCTTTTTTGTCGCGAACCGTATGTCCATTTGAATTTCAAAATTTCATGAACCTTAGAGGTTACCACTTTTTTCAAAATGGCATCTGGCTTTGGCTGGCCCGCTAAAATATGGTTGTAACTAGTGGCTCACTTTGCGGCGCAATTCAACACTCTGCCAAATAACCACATGGGTTTCTCGGCCACATTGGTTTTCCCACCACGAAAAGTCTGAACTACCTGCGTTCTGGATGCACAAGGCCTTTCTCGCGTCCGCCTTTTCATTTCATCCAGTTTTCAATCTCAAGTTTCTTGACTCGACCAAAGTCCTTCACATTGTTTGTGACGACGATGGCCCCGATAGCCCTTGCGTGCGCTGCAATCATGAGATCAGCCGCACCGAGTTGAGCGCCGCGCTTTCTCAAGTCTGCGCGAATCTCTGAGTAATAAGTCGCAGCCGCTCGGGGCCAGTCCAACACCGCCAGGTGCAGGACCAAACTATCGAGCACTTTTTGGTTTTGGTGGCGCTTAGCAACGGCAGAGGCCTGCACGCCATAGGTGAGCTCGGCAAACGTCACGGCCGATATCATTTGTTGCTGTAAAGGTATCGCCTGCACTTTAGATTTCAGTTTCTCGGATTCACCGCGCATCAAAAAAATGCAGGTATCCGTGTCCAGCATGAACAATGGGTCTCTCAAAACTTGCGCTCCTGAATCGGTAGCGGCTCAATGTTTGACATGAAGTCTTCTGAGGCCGTCATACCTAAAGCGAAGAAGCCAGACCAGTCGCTCGGGCGCGGCGTTAAGACAACGCTTTCTCCTTCCCGTCGTATGAATACCTCGCGCACAGAGTCCGCAAATCGGTATTCCAGCGGCATGGTGACGGTTTGTGAACGGTTGTTCCAGCCGACGCGTGCAGTTGGGCTAATGGGGGGAGTTGGATGTGTTGCCATGTATCAAAGTATATGGCAGTGACTGCGCCGCGTCAATCAATAGAGGGTCATTGACGAATGAATAAGCATAATTTAACAATGTCGCAACAGGAGAAATGAGTGGAAATTGCAATTCGACATATTGGCAACGGCAAAGGGGTGGTGATTCCCAAGCTTTTACTCGCTAAAGCGGGTTTGGAAGGCGAGTCCACTGTCTTGATTCACGCGGAAAACGGATCGATTGTGCTATCCAAATCAAGTAAACCACTTCGTACTGGTTGGGCCGAAGCGGCTGCTGCAGTCTCTGCGCATGGTGAGGGTGAACTGATGATGGGCGAATTTGGAAACGCAGATGATGCGAATTTACGCTGGTGAAAGTAGGCTACTTTCGCTCGAGAATCGCCACGTTAAATCCATAATAGACGCACCTATAATCCATAATAGACGTGTCTATAATCCAGATCAGACGCGCCTAAAATCCATTTCAGACGAGGCTATGAATACCCCGAAACCAACGCCAACCGCCGAGACTAACCGCCTGATCAAGCGCCATCTGGCCCCCATGCTGACCGATTCTCTGAAAGACACGCCGGCGGTGCTGGTCAACGGTCCGCGCCAGTGCGGCAAGACCACCTTGGTCCAGCAGTTTGCAAGCGATATGGCTTATTTCACCCTTGATGACCCCAATCAGCTTGCCGCCGTGCAGCAAGACGCATTGGGTTTTGCCCGTCAGTTAGACCGGGCCATCATCGATGAAGTCCAGCGCGCGCCCCAGCTGTTGATGGCACTCAAGCTCGTCATTGACCAGGACCGCCGCCCGGGCCGATTTTTGTTGACAGGCTCAGCCAACCTGATGGCCTTGCCGCAAATGGCCGACAGTCTCGCAGGCCGAATGGCCGTGCACACCTTGCTGCCGTTGTCGCAGTCTGAGTTGCAAGGTCGGCCAAATGACTTTTTGCAACATGCACAGGCGCAGGACTGGCAGCTTTCCAGCCACGACTGGGAGACTCCATTCGGCGATACGGTGGCGCATGTGCTCGCGGGCGGCTACCCCGAAATGCGCCAACGTCCGACGTTTGCCCGGAGGCAAGCCTGGGCCAAGGCTTACATACAAAGTCTGGTCGAGCGTGATGTACGGGATGTGACTCAGATAGAACAGTTACACCAATTGCCCCAGCTATTGGCAGTGGCCGCCGCGCATGGCGGTCAGTTGCTCAACGCCGCGCAAACCGGTAGCCAACTTGGTTTAAACGGAAAGACGGTAGACAAATACCTTGGCATTTTGGAAAAGCTGTTCCTTGTTCAACGAATACCTGCTTGGAGCCGCAACGAACTCAGTCGTCTGATCAAAACACCCAAGCTCCATTTTTTGGATGCAGGACTGCAAGCCACATTGACTCGACTCAACCCCGAATTGGTATTCGCTCAGCGTGAGCGCTGGGGTGCGACAATCGAGACTTGGGTACACGCCGAACTACGCAAAGCGCTCAGCCTGAGCCCAGACGATTGGCAGTTGTGCCACTATCGAGATAAAGAACAAGTCGAAGTGGACTTTGTGCTGGAGTCTCCGTTGCGTCAATTGATCGGCATTGAAGTTAAAGCCTCAGCAACGGTGCATGCAAGCGACTTCAAGGGTTTGAAAAAACTCCAGTCTTTAGCAGGAGATACATTTAAAACCGGGCTGGTGCTGTACGACGGTCATCAAGCCTTGTCGTTTGGTAACGGATTGTGGGCAGTGCCGTTGGCGGCGCTGTGACATTGCAGACGCTGCACTCAAAAAATAATCAAACAATCCATCACGCCACTGGCCTCAGCGCTGAAACCTCAACACCCCATCCTCAAACCCGCCAAACCTTAGCGCCAACACATCCATCACATAGTTTTGATGCACGCGCCAAGGCGAGGCCGCGCCTTGCTTGGGCAACATGGCGCTGGCGCGTTGCACATAGCCCGAGGTGAAATCCAAAAACGCTTGTGTGGTTTGCGCCGGGTCGTGCTGCGGGCTGACAAACCGGTAGCCGCGTTTGTCCATGTATTTGAACAACCTGCACACATAGCTGGCGGTCAAGTCGGCTTTCAGCGTCCACGATGCATTCGTGTAACCGAAGGCCACAAACACATTCGGTAAGCCAGAGAGCATCATGCCTTTGTAAGCCAATGCGTCGCCCGCCACAAAAGGTTTGCCGTCAACTTGAATCGCCACATCGGCCAACACATTCAATTGCAAACCGGTGGCAACCACTACGATGTCTGCTTTCAAAGAACTGCCATCCTGCAAAGTGATGCCATCCGCTTCAAATCGCGCAATCTGCCCGGTCACCACACTCACTGAGCCCTTGCGTATCTGCTTGAACAAATCACCATCAGGCACGGCGCATACGCGCTGGTCCCAGGGCGAATAGCGAGGCGTGAAATGCGTGGCCACGTCATAGTCGCGGCCCAAAGCTTTCTTCACCATGCTGATCAAATACTGTTTAAAGAACAGCGGTTTGCGTCTGGCCAGCTGGAAGTAAAAAATGCCTTGCAATATGTTGCGCCAGCGCACAAAGCGATAACCTAAATCAAACGGCAAAAAACGATCCAGCCAAACGCCCAGTGTTTCCTGTGCCGGGCGTGTCACCACATAAGAGGGCGAGCGCTGCAACATGGTCACATGCGCTGCGTCTTTTGCCATGGCAGGAACGATGGTGACGGCTGTCGCACCACTGCCAATCACCACGACTCGTTTATCTGCATACGACAAACCTTCAGGCCAAAACTGCGGATACACCAACGCACCTTGAAAATTCTCTTGCCCGTCGAAATGCGGTTGATGCCCTTGCGCATAGCTGTAGTAGCCGCCGCACATGTACAAAAAACGCGTCTCTTGCACACGTGTGCTGCCATCGGTCAGTTGCGCTGTCACGCGCCAGCAAGCATGCTCTGTTGACCAATCAGCACTGATCACACGGTGCTCAAAATCGATGTGTTGTGTCACGCCGGTATCTTCAGCGGCTTCGCGTATGTATTGCAGGATGGAAGGGCCGTCGGCCATGGCCTGTGTGCCGCGCCACGGCTTGAACGCATAACCCAGGGTGTGCATGTCCGAGTCCGAGCGCACGCCGGGGTAACGAAAAATATCCCAGGTGCCGCCGATGGCACTGCGCGCCTCCCAGATGCACCAGCGTTTGCCCGGACATAGCGTTTGCAAATGCCTGGCCGCGCCTATGCCAGACAAGCCTGCGCCGATGATCAATACATCCAGCATGTCAGACTTTTAAAGAAGATATAAAGTCATGTGAAAAAAATCAGTCAGTGACTTTGCCGCGCAAGGCCTTGGTCTGGCCGCGCAACACTTTGCTATCCACGCGTTGCATGCGTGCGCTGAATGTGGGCTTGGTGGCTCTGCGAGGTTTCACCGGCTTGGCGGCCAGCGCCACCAGTTCATGCAAGCGCGCCATGGCATCTATGCGGTTGCCCTCTTGGCTGCGCGAGCTTTGCGCTTTGATGACGACCACGCCTTCAGCGGTGATGCGCTGGTCTGACATGGCCAGTAACTTGTCTTTCACCTCGTCCGGCAGCGAGGAAGCGCGAATGTCAAAACGCAAATGCACCGCGCTCGATACCTTGTTCACATGCTGGCCGCCCGCGCCCTGCGCGCGTATGGCGCTGAGTTCAACTTCGTGATCGGGGATGGTGTAGACGGGGGCGTTCATGGGCAAGGACATTAGCAGGTTTGGCAGGGCGACGCCAGTGTAAGAGCGAAAAACACCGCTAAACTGGCTTTGTATGTTTGCACTGTCATTCATCAAAAGGCTTTAGACATGACGCAGGATATCCGCTGGCAACAACGGTTTGACAATTTCAACCGCGCGCTGAAACAACTGACGGCTGCGGTGGAGTTGTCTGCTCAACGCGAATTCACGCAGCTTGAAAAACAAGGCGTGATTCAAGGCTTTGAATTTGTGCATGAACTGGCGTGGAACGTGCTGAAAGACTTGTTAGAGTTTGAAGGCATACAAGGCATCGTCGGTTCGCGCGGCACAGTACGAGAAGCGTTCAAGCGTGACCTTCTTGCAGACGGTGAGCTTTGGTTAGACATGATCGATAAACGCAATCTGACCTCGCACACTTACAACGCCGAGTTGGCACAAGAGATGGTGAACACCATCGTCCATAGTTATTACCCGAGTTTTGTGGCTTTGCAGTTGAAATTACAGCAGCGGATGTAAGCCATGACGCAGTTTGGTTTGTCCGACAAAACGCTGGAAACAGTCAGAGCCATTTTGGCGACTTGTCCCGAACTGGAAAAAGCCTTGGTCTATGGCTCACGCGCCATGGGTAATTACAGGACAGGATCAGACATCGACATCACGCTCATCGGCGCTCAAATTGACCTTGACATGCTGTTTAAATTGGCTCGACTGTTTGATGAATCGAATCTGCCTTATATGGTCGATTTATCGATCATGGAACACATCAGTAACCCGAATTTGCGCGATCACATAGAGCGTGTGGGACGGGTGCTGTATCAGCGTGAACCCGTTTGATCAAATACTCATGTCATAGCTGACCGTGACAGGCGCATGGTCAGAAAACTTTTCGTCTTTGTAAACAGCCACCGAGCGCGCGGTCTCAGCCAGCGCAGGCGTGGCCAGGTGATAGTCGAGCCGCCAACCCACATTGTTCGCATACGCCTGACCCCGGTTGCTCCACCATGTGTAGCAAGCGTCGGTGGTCTCAGGGTGCAAGCGGCGGTACACGTCGACAAACCCGCCGTCACTCAGCAAGCTTGTCATCCAGGCGCGTTCTTCGGGCAAAAAGCCGCTGTTCTTTTGGTTGCTGCGCCAGTTTTTCAAGTCGATCTGCTGGTGCGCGATATTGATGTCGCCGCACAGTATCAGCTCTCGCCCTTTTTTCAAGCCCATCAGGTGCGGGTACATCACGTCCAGAAAACGGAATTTCGCTTCCTGGCGTTCCGGGCCGGAGGCGCCGCTGGGGAAGTAGCTGCTGATCAGCGACAGCTTGCGCTTGGGCGTGTCAAAGCGAAGTTCAAGGTAGCGGCCCTCAGCGTCAAATTCGCCGCCGTCAAACCCTTGGATCACGTGGCTGGGCTCGAAGCGCGTGTACATGCCGACCCCGGCATAGCCTTTTTTCTCGGCGCAATGGAAATAGCCTGAGAGGCCGGCCAGGGTTTCAAACTTGCCGACCAGGTCGGCTTCCTGCGCCTTGACTTCCTGCACACACATACAATCCGGCGAGTTTGTAGCAAGCCAGTTTTCCAGCCCTTTGCTGCTGGCTGAACGTATGCCGTTCAGGTTAAGGCTGGTGAGTTTGAACAAGGAATTCCCCCATGTCGTTACACCATACGCCAGACCACACGCTGGCGCAAGCGTTCATTCAATTCTCGCTGGAATCGGGCGTGCTCAAATTCGGCAACTTTAAAACCAAGGCCGGGCGTCTGTCGCCCTACTTTTTCAACGCCGGTTTGTTCGACGACGGCACCAAACTCAGCCGCTTGGCTGGGTTTTACGCGCAGGCGCTGGTGCAGTCCGGCATGCAGTTCGACATGATTTTCGGCCCGGCCTACAAAGGCATTCCGCTGGGCGCAGCCGTCGCCATCGAGCTGGCGCGCCTAGGCCACAACTTCCCGTTCGCCTACAACCGCAAGGAAGCCAAAGACCACGGCGAGGGCGGCACGCTGGTCGGCGCGCCACTACAAGGCCGGGTGTTGATCGTGGATGACGTGATGAGCGCGGGCACGGCGGTGCGCGAATCGATTGCCCTGATTCAGCAAGCCGGGGCCACGGCTTACGGCGTGGCAATTGCCCTGGACCGCCAGGAAATGGCGACCGAAGCAGCCGCTGACGGCACGGTCAAAGACGTGGCGCACAGCGCGGTGCAATACGTGCGCGACAGCTTGGGGCTGAAAGTCTGCGCCGTGGCGCAACTCAGCGATTTGCTCGGCTATCTTGGCGCGCAGACAAATAACGACATGGCGCAACACCTGCCAGCGGTGCAGGCTTACCGCGACCGCTACGGCGTGGCTTAGACCTGCTTGGCGGCCCGGGGAGTGTGGGGGTGTCAAAAGCACGGGTTCTGCCTGCAACACACAAGGGACAGCCCGACTGACGGGAATGGTGGCGAACGGCTAAACTGACCGGTCACTGACAGAAGTTGGAGTACGCATGAACGCCCCCCTGCCCGAACACATACGCAAAGCCCTGGAAACTGTACAACTCGACGACAAATACGCGCTCGAGCACGGTCGCGCTTTCATGAGCGGGGTACAGGCGCTGGTGCGGTTGCCCATGTTGCAGCGCCAGCGCGACCAGTTGGCTGGCAAAAACACCGCAGGCTTCATCAGCGGCTACCGTGGTTCGCCTTTGGGCAATTACGACCAGGCGCTGTGGAGCGCGCGCAAGCATTTGCAGGCGCAGCACATCGTGTTCCAGCCCGGTGTCAACGAAGAACTGGCAGCCACGGCTTTGTGGGGCACGCAGCAGCTCGGCTTTGCGCCGCCCGGCAACAACAAATTCGATGGCGTGTTCGGCATTTGGTATGGCAAAGGCCCGGGCGTGGACCGTACCTCTGACGTGTTCAAGCATTGCAATATGGCGGGCACCACGGCTTGGGGGGGCGTGCTGGCCATCGCCGGTGACGACCACGTATCCAAAAGCAGCACCGCCGCGCACCAAAGCGACCACATTTTCAAAGCCTGCGGCTTGCCAGTGTTTTTCCCGGCGTCTGTGCAAGAGGTGTTGGACTTCGGCTTGCACGGTTTTGCGCTCAGTCGCTTTGCCGGCGTCTGGTCGGGCATGAAAACCATTCAGGAAATTGTCGAGTCCAGTGCCACGGTGGACATAGACCCGCAGGGTCTGAAAATCGTCATTCCTGAGTTCGACATGCCGCCCGGCGGCGTGCACATCCGCTGGCCGGATGATGCGCTGGCGCAGGAAGCGCGGCTGTTCAATTACAAATGGTATGCGGCGCTGGCCTATATACGCGCCAACCGCTTGAACCACACCGTGATTCGCGGCCCGCACGACCGCTTCGGTTTGATTGCCAGCGGCAAGGCTTACAACGACACCCGCCAGGCGCTGCTGGACTTGGGTTTGGACGACAACACTTGTAAGCGACTCGGTATCCGTGTTAACAAGGTCGGCGTGGTCTGGCCCTTGGAGTCGCAAAGCACCCGCGAATTTGCCGACGGCTTGCAGGAAATCGTGGTGGTGGAAGAAAAGCGCCAACTGATTGAATACCAATTGAAAGAAGAGCTCTACAACTGGCCGGACGCCAAGCGCCCGCGCGTGCTGGGCAAGTTTGACCAGGTCGACGGCGACAGCGGCGGCGAATGGTCGTCGCCCAACCCTATCAGCCACACGCTGCTGCGCTCGAACGCAGACCTGACCCCCGCGTTGATCGCCCAGGCGATTGCCAAGCGTTTGAAAAAAATGGGCTTGGACGCGGACACCACCGCGCGCATAGACGCACAACTCGCGGTGCTCGAAGCCAAAAGCCAGGCCATGCAAGTGCTGGAAGTCAAAGCCGACAGACAGCCTTGGTTTTGCTCGGGTTGCCCGCACAACACCTCGACCAAAGTGCCTGAGGGCTCGCGCGCCATGGCCGGCATCGGTTGCCATTTCATGTCGCTGTGGATGGACCGCAGCACCACCGGTTTCACCCAAATGGGCGGCGAGGGCGTGCCCTGGGTCGGCCAGCAACCGTTCAGCAATGACCAGCACATCTTCGCCAATATCGGCGATGGCACCTATTTCCACAGCGGCATTCTGGCGGTGCGCCAAAGCGTGGCTGCTGGTGTGAACATCACCTACAAAATTTTGTATAACGACGCTGTCGCCATGACCGGCGGCCAGCCTATCGGCGAGCGCGCCGAAGGCCACAGCGTGATTCAAATCGCGCAAAGCATGCGCGCCGAAGGCGCTAAGCGCATCGTCATCGTCACCGACGAACCGGAAAAATACGAACCGGTCGGCCAAAACGGTGTGCCCGGCACTTTGCTTGGATTGCCCGAGGGCGTGGCCGTCGAGCACCGTGACGACCTCGACCGGGTGCAGCGCTTCATGCGCGAAATCAAAGGCTGTACCGTCATCATTTACGACCAGACTTGCGCCACCGAAAAACGCCGTCGCCGCAAGCGCGGCACCATGGTCGACCCGGCGGTGCGCGTGGTCATCAACGAAGCCGTGTGCGAAGGTTGCGGCGACTGTAGTTCGCAAAGCAATTGCCTGAGCGTAGAGCCGCTGGAAACCGAACTTGGCCGCAAACGCAGCATCAACCAAAGCACTTGCAACAAAGACCAAAGCTGCGTGAAAGGCTTTTGCCCTAGCTTTGTCACGGTCGAAGGCGGCCAGTTGCGCAAGAAAAACAAAAGCGGCGACCGGCGCGACCCGGCGCAGCTAGGCGAATTGCCGGAGCCCGAACTGCCGTCGCTGACACGCGGTGTCTACCCGGGCGGTTACGGCATCGTGGTGGCTGGCGTGGGCGGCACCGGTGTTATCACCATCGGGCAGTTGCTCGGCATGGCAGCGCACATCGAAGGCAAGGGCATAGTCACGCAAGACTCGGCCGGTCTGGCGCAAAAAGGCGGTGCCACCTGGAGCCATGTGTTGATCGCGCAGCAGCAAGACGAGATCCGCACCACGCGCGTGTCCACCGCCGCCGCCGATTTGATTTTGGGCTGCGACCCCATTGTCACCGCAGGCAAAGAAACCATGGTGCGCATGCGCCCGGGGCGCACCCGTGTCGCCATCAACGGACTGGCCACACCGACCGCCGCGTTTGTGAAAAACGGCGCCTGGGCCAACCCCAGCGACAGTTGTCTGGAAGACATCTTGCAAGCGGTGGGTAACGAGCCGCGCAACATGGGTGCGTTTGACGCCAATCAGGTATCTACCCAGTTGCTCGGCGACAGCATTTTCATCAACCCGATGGTGATGGGCTTTGCCTGGCAGCGCGGTTGGATACCGCTGACGCAAGATGCCATCATGCGCGCCGTCGAACTCAACGGCGTGCAAGTCGAGGCCAACAAGCTGGCCTTCACCTGGGGCCGTTGGTGCGCCCACGACCTAGCTAAAGTGCAGGCCTTGACCCAGCCTGTGCAAGTGGTGAATTTCAAAGCGCGCGAATCCTTGCAGTCGATTTTGCAAAAACGCATGGGCTGGCTCGAGCAGTACCAGGACAAGGCTTACGCCAAGCAATACATGTCGTTTGTGCAGGATGTGCAGCAAAAAACCTCGGCACAAGTCGCCGAAGCTGTGGCGCGCAATTTGTACAAGCTGATGGCTTACAAAGACGAATACGAAGTCGCGCGCTTACACGCCGACCCGGTGTTTTTGAAACGCATTACCGATCAGTTTGAAGGCGACTTCACGCTCAATTACCACTTAGCGCCCCCCTTGATCTCCAAGAAAAACGACAAAGGCGAACTGGTCAAACAAAAATTCGGTCCGTCCATGTTGACCGGTTTCAAACTGCTGTCGCGCTTGCGCTTTTTGCGCGGCGGTGTGTTCGATGTCTTCGGTTACACCGAAGAGCGTCGCACCGAGCGCGGCTTGATTGAAGAATACAAAGCAAGCATCAATGAAGTGATGACCGGTTTCACGCCGGACAAGCATTCGCTGGCTTTAGAGATTGCCCGCATCCCGGAAAAAATCAAAGGCTATGGCCATGTGAAAGAACGTCACCTCAAAGCCGCACGCGAGCAATGGGACGGTTTGCTGCATGCCTGGCGGGCTTGAGTGCTTCCACTGCTTGAAGGACAGTATCTGATTCGGTTAAAGTGAACGCAGACAAACCGGTGAGGACACCGCGAGATGACAGCCAAGCGATTACTGGTCTGGACCCCTCTCGACCATAGGCTACTCGGGCAAGGCAACAACGCCATGCCTTATCTTGTATTGGGTGACAAATACGCGCGTGCCTTGCGAGACTGTGCCGGTGCCCAGGCCTTGCTGCTGCCCTTGGCCGACCCTGCCGACATCCCGCATTGGCTGGACATGGTGGACGGCGTCATGCTGACCGGCTCGCCGTCTAACGTACACCCCAGCCACTTCGGTGAACACGTCGCCGACGAAAGCCTGCCGCTGGACCGCGAGCGCGATTCACTCACGCTGGCGCTGGTGCGGGCTTGCGTGGCCCGGGCCATTCCCTTGCTGGGCATATGCCGTGGCTTCCAGGAGATGAATGTGGCGCTGGGCGGCAGTTTGTTGCAGCAAGTGCATTTGACGCCCGGCAAGAACGACCACCGCGACCCGCCGAACGAACCGTTCGAGGTGCAATACGGGCCCAGCCACGAGATTGAATTGCAAGCCGGATCGCTGCTGGCGCATCTGGCCGGCGGCTTGCGCGTCAAAGTAAATTCTTTGCACGGCCAAGGTGTGGGTCGTCTGGCCGATGGTTTGCAAGCCATCGCCCATGCCGATGACGGCTTGGTCGAAGCCTTTCAGGTGAAAAACGCCCCGGGCTTTACCTTGGGCGTGCAATGGCACCCGGAATGGCGCTGCCACGAAAACCCGTTTTATGCAGCGATTTTCAATGCGTTTTCACAGGCCATGCAGGAGAGGCGGCGCGACCGGCTGCGTTGAAGGGAATAAAGCTGTTCGCCCCTTCCCTTCATCAACGAGACCTGCACCATGACCACTGCGAATAACAACCAGAACATCAAAACCTTTGCCGATCTTGAACATTGGCTGAACGAAAGACGTGTCACTGAAGTCGAATGCCTGGTACCAGACTTGACCGGCGTGGCGCGCGGGAAAATCCTGCCGCGCGAAAAATTCACCGAGGACCGCGGTATGCGACTACCCGAAGCCGTGGTGGCCATGGGAGTGACCGGTAACTTGCCTGAGTCGGGGCCTTATTACGATGTCATCCAATCGCACGATCGCGACATGCATTTGATGCCGGATCCCTCTACCGTGCGCATCGTGCCCTGGGCCACCGACCCGACCGCCCAAGTGATCCACGATTGCTATGACCGCCACGGCAAGCTGGTGCCGTTTGCGCCGCGCAGCGTGCTGCGCCATGTGTGTGATTTGTACGCCGCCGAGGGCTGGGACCCGGTGGTTGCGCCCGAATTGGAGTTTTACCTGCTGGCGCGCAACACCGACCCGAACACCTTGCTCAGACCGCCCATCGGGCGCAGCGGCCGCGCCGAAACCTCGCGCCAGGCCTACAGCATTGATGCGGTCAACGAATTCGATCCGTTGTTTGAAGAGTTGTACGAATACTGCGAAAAAATGGGCTTGAACGTCGACACCTTGATCCATGAAATCGGCGCCGGTCAAATGGAAATCAATTTTTTCCACGACCACCCTTTGGGTTTGGCCGACGAGGTATTTTTCTTCAAACGCACGGTGCGCGAAACCGCGCTGCGCCACGACATGTACGCCACCTTCATGGCCAAGCCGATTGCCGGTGAACCCGGCAGCGCCATGCACATACACCAAAGTATTCTGGACAAGGTCACCGGCCAAAACATCTTCAGCCGCGCCGACGGCGAACCGTCCGAGGCTTTCTACCATTTCATCGGCGGCTTACAGCGGTACATCCCCTCGGCCATGGCGCTGGTCGCGCCCTATGTCAACAGCTACCGGCGGCTGGCCCGCCACACCTCGGCACCTATCAATATCGAATGGGGACACGACAACCGCACCGTCGGCATACGCTCTCCCATTTCCCCGCCAGCCGCGCGGCGGGTGGAAAACCGGGTCATAGGCGCAGACGCCAACCCGTATGTGGCCATGTCCATGACGCTGGCCTGCGGCTATTTGGGGCTGAAAAAAAAGCTTCAGCCCAAGGACGAAATGAAGGGCGACGCCTACGCCGCTCCTTATGCGCTGCCGCGCAGCCTGGGTGAGGCGCTGGATTTGTTGCGCCAGGATAAAGACTTGCATGATGTATTGGGCGCAGCCTTCATCAAGGTCTACACTGAAACAAAGGAATGTGAATTCGAAGAGTTCATGGAAGTCATCTCCCCCTGGGAGCGCGAGCATTTGTTGCTGCATGTCTGAAAAACCAAAACATATGGCTCATGAAACCTGAGGCTTTTTTGCGCCGCCCTTTATAAAGAGCCTCTAGGTGAATACCTCTGCCATGCAGGCCTTCGATAAATACACTGTAAACCCAGTTGGATACTCATTGAAAGCCCGGTGTGAACACCGGTTTTGCGGATTAGGACTTGCGCTGGTAGCGGTGTATTTCTATGGTCGAGTGAACGATTTCTTCGTGCACAGCCAAACGCTGGCGCACCATGTCAGGCGTCAAATCCGGCTCTTGCGTGACCACGGTCAGTGCGCAAGAAAACACCTGCTTGCCGACCCGCCACACATGCAAATCGGTGACCCGGGTTTGCGGACTGATTTCAATCGCTTCGCGAATTTCTTCAACCACCGGGTGGTCCATTTCACGGTCTAGCAAGACCTTGCCGGTGTCGGCCAATAAACCGCGCGCCCAGACTGCAACAAGCACCGCGCCGACCAGACCCATCACCGGGTCTAACCAAGACCAGCCGTACCACCAACCGCCTAGCAGCGCGACGATGGCCAGCACCGAAGTGAATGCGTCTGCGATGACGTGCACATACGCAGATTTCAAATTCAAGTCGTGGTGATGGCCGTGGCCGTGGCCATGCCCGTGGTGTGGGTCGCGGGTGATGGCTACGAGTGGTTTTTCATGCGCGGCGTGTACGCTCTGATGTGTTGCTTGATCCGTGGTTTGCGGATGGTGATGCGCGCGCCCGAGTATCAAAGCGCAAACCACGTTGACCACCAGTCCCAGCACCGCCACAGCTATCGCTTCGGCGTATTGGATGGGTTGCGGAAACCAGATGCGGTCAATCGAGCCGAAGACCATCATGAGCGCCACACCGAGCAACACAATCGCGCTGGCAAACCCGGCGAGTACTTCAATCTTCCAACTGCCGAAAGCAAAGCGCGGGTCGCGCGCGTAGGTGCGAGCGGTGACGTAAGCCGTGGCCGACAAACCGATGGCCAGCGCGTGCGAGCTCATGTGCCAGCCGTCAGCCAGCAGTGCCATGGAGTTGAACCACCAGCCTGCAAATATTTCAACAAACATCATGCCCAGCGTGATCCACATCACCAGGCGGGTGCCGCGTTCGGCGGCTTGGCTGCCTTCGTCAAACACGTGTTCGTGCAGCCAGTCGGTGAGGGTGTCGTTGTGCATGTCAATCCGCGTGATGCATAGCCGCATGCGCCTGCTGATCCGCGTGGTAGCTAGACCTCACCATCGGCCCGACCGCCGCATGTGAAAACCCCATGGCATAAGCGCGTTCTTCAAACATTTTGAAAGTGTCCGGGTGCACATAGCGTTTCACTTGCAAATGGTGGTTGCTGGGTGCCAGGTACTGGCCCAGCGTCAACATGTCTATGCCGTGGTCGCGCATGTCTTGCATGCTGGTCAGTATTTCTTCGTCAGTTTCACCCAGTCCCACCATCATGCCGCTTTTGGTCGGCACATGCGGAAACAGTGCTTTGAATTTTTTCAACAGGTTAAGGCTGAACGCGTAGTCGCTGCCCGGGCGCGCTTCTTTGTACAAGCGCGGCACGGTTTCCAGGTTGTGGTTCATCACGTCCGGCGGCGCGTCTTTCAAGATGTTCAAAGCGCGGTCATCGCGGCCGCGAAAGTCGGGCACCAGCACCTCAATTTGCGTTTGCGGTGAAAGCGCGCGGGTTTGGCGTATGCAATCAACAAAATGCGCCGCGCCGCCGTCACGCAAATCGTCGCGGTCCACGCTGGTGATCACGACATAGCGCAACTTCAATGCGGCAATGGTTTTGGCCAAATTCATCGGCTCGTTCACGTCCAACGGGTCAGGTCGGCCGTGACCGACATCGCAAAACGGGCAGCGGCGCGTGCATTTGTCTCCCATGATCATGAAAGTCGCTGTGCCCTTGCCAAAGCATTCGCCGATGTTGGGGCATGAAGCTTCTTCGCAAACGGTCACCAGTTTGTTGGCGCGCAGTATGTCTTTGATTTCACCGAAGCGTGAGTTGGGTGAACTGGCTTTGACGCGTATCCAATCCGGTTTTTTCAATGCCTCGCCGGTGTGCACCACCTTGACGGGTATGCGCGACACCTTGTCGGAGGATTTTTGCTTGACGCCGGCGTCATAAGCCGGGGCGGTGTCGGTTGCTTCGGGTGCTGTCATGTAGACCTTGAGGTTAAGGCATTAAGGTGGTGGCAAGCTTGTTGCCCAGCACATCAGCCACTTCTTGCCAGCTGATATCAACACCGATTGTAAAAAGATCGGTGGTGGGCAGTCCGGCGTAGCCGCAGGGGTTGATGCGTTCAAAGGGGGATAAATCCATACGCACATTCAGCGCCACCCCATGGTAGGCGCAACCACGGCTGACTTTGACGCCGAGCGCGGCGATTTTGGCCAGGCCCGTGAAGTCAGGCGCTACAGGCTTGTTGCCGTGTTGCGGCCGGGAAGCCAGCCGCGCATGTTCAAACGGCGCATCCGGGCGCACATAAATACCCGGCGCACCGGCGACCCGGTGACCGGTGACGCCGACATGCGCCAGCGTTTTCAACACAGCGTCTTCTATGCGGTACACATATTCTTTGATGAAATACCCGGCGCGTTTCAAGTCGATCAGCGCATACGCCACCACCTGACCCGGCCCGTGGTAGGTGATTTGCCCGCCGCGGTTACTGGCTATCAAAGGAATATCGCCGGCTGATAAAAGATGCTCTGGCTTGCCCGCCTGGCCTTGGGTGAACACAGCAAGGTGTTCGCACAGCCAGAGTTCATCCGGTGTCGCGGCATCCCGCTGCGCCGTAAAATCCTGCATGGCTTGCAAACTGCCGGCGTAATCCACTAAGCCCAGTTGGCGAATCTGTACAACTGTAGAACCAGCGGGTGACAAAAGCGGTTTCAAAGCACGACTTTGACCATGGGGTGCGAAGTGAAGGCGAGGTAAAGACCGTCCAGCTCTTCGCGGTTGTTGACGTACACATGAAAGGTCAGCCCCAGGTATTTGCCATTGCTGCTGCTGCGTTCTTCCAGGCCGCCGGATTGCCATCCCGGATCAAAACGCTGCACTATCTCCGTCATGGCTTGTGTGAAGCCCTCAATCTGTAAGCCCATGACTTTGATGGGAAAGGTACACGGGTATTCGATCAAGCTTTCTTGCGCGGCCGGGGTCTTATTCATGGTCAGTATTTAATTCCATCAACAAATTTCCTTATGACTAAGCATTCTGCATCAAACACCTACGACGACCCGCCGCTGGAATGGCATCAACTCAGCGCCGAAGAGGCAGCGCTTCTGCGGCAAAGTCAGCCGGGCATCAGCATTTGGCAAGTGGTAGGGCTGCAGTTTTTGATCGGCCTGTGCGGCACGCTGCTACTCTGGGCTGTGGCCTCAAATGTGTTGGCTGCCTCTTGGGCTTACGGTGCCATGACTTGCATTTTGCCCAATCTGGTGTTCGCCCGCGGCGTCACGCGGCGCTGGACAGCGCATAACGCGGTCACTTCCACTGCCGGCTTTTTTCTCTGGGAATTGGTGAAATGGGCGCTGGCGTTGGCCATGATGCTGGTGGCGTCGCGCGTGCTAAACCCGCTGAATTGGCTAGGGTTACTACTTGGGTGCTTTGTGGCTTTCAAGGTCCAATGGGTGGTCATGGCCTGGCCATATGCTAAGATCCGAGGCTTTACCAAACCTTGATTAACCGTTATGTCTACAGAATCTGGGCCATCAGCCGGCGACTACATTGGTCACCACCTGACCCACTTGCAAAACAAGACACCGGCCAGCGTACTGGATTTTTCCGTATTCAATATGGATACGATCTTCTGGTCTGTCTCCTTAGGTGTCCTCGGCTGCTTTTTGATGTGGTTGGCAGCCCGCCGTGCCACTTCCGGCATCCCCGGTCGTTTTCAGGCCGCGGTTGAGTTGCTGGTTGAAATGGTCGACAGCCAGGCCAAGAGCATTGTTAACAATGCGGACAGCCGCAAATTTGTGGCGCCCTTGGCCTTGACCGTGTTTGTCTGGATTTTCCTGATGAACGCCATGGACTTGCTGCCGGTAGACCTGATTCCGCTCATCTGGGAACTTATTTTTGAAGCCCAGGGCCACGACCCGCACCATGCTTATATGCGCGTGGTTCCCACAGCCGATTTGTCTGGCGCCATGGGCTTGTCTGTGTGCGTGCTGATCATCTCCATCTATTACTCTATCAAGATCAAGGGTTTGGGCGGCTGGATACACGAGCTGTTTACCGCGCCTTTCGGCGACCACTTTTTGCTTTACCCGTTTAACTTCGCCATGCAAATTGTTGAATTTGTCGCCAAGACCGTGTCACACGGCATGCGACTGTTTGGCAATATGTACGCCGGCGAACTCATCTTTTTGCTGATCGCTCTGATGGGCGGCGCATTCTCACTCAGTTTCAGCGGAATCACGCTGGGTCTGGCCCACGTGGTGGCCGGTACGGTATGGGCAATCTTCCATATTCTGATCATCACTTTGCAGGCTTTTGTGTTCATGATGCTGACCCTGGTTTATCTGGGTCAGGCACACGATCACCATTGATTCTTTTTCAACTTTCATCTTTTTTCATCTAGGAGTCATCATGGAAATCATCGGACTTGTGGCCATCGCGGCTGGTCTCATCATCGGTTTGG
>CAMDKD010000029.1 GCA_945901125.1 Bordetella parapertussis | reverse complement strand
CAATCGCATCGGCGGGGATGTAGGCCACGATGGGGTATTTGCCTACATCCTCCAGTGGTATATCTAAAACGACTTTACCGTCTGCACCGGTTTTGCCCTGGGTTTCGCCGCTATCGCAACTGCCGTTTTTGTTTTTGTCAACGCATACGGTCGCGCCTTGTATGTAACCATCAATGACAGTGATCGTCGTAGGCTTGGTCTTAGCTGAAGGTGTCCCGCCTGCGCTGTTGCCAGAACCGCCTCCGCCTCCGCCGCATGCAGACAGCACAAGCACCACAAAAGCCAATGGGCAAAGACGACTGAGATATGTATTCATGATGCCTACATCCATAAAAAAATGTAAACAAATAATATTCAATTAAACGGATTCAGTCTTTGCTTTCACCGGTAGAAAAGTTTGTCATACAGGTGGCATAAAGAGCCATATCCCGTTCAAGTGATAGCGAAAAGCAGCGTACAAGGCCAGCACCTGCCTTGCCTCTTCAAACAATGCTTCAGGCGTTCAATGCAACTCGGCAATCAACTCAATTTCCACGCACGCGCCCAGCGGTAACTGCGCCACGCCAAAAGCGCTGCGCGCGTGCGCGCCGGCCTCACCCAGTATGTGCACCAGCAGTTCGCTGCAACCGTTGGTGACCAGGTGGTGTTCGGTGAAACTGCTGCTTGAATTGACCAGGCTTAGCACTTTGACAATGCGTTTCACGCGGTTGAGGTCGCCGCCGCAGGCTGCTTGCAATGTGCCCAACAAATCAATGGCGATGGACTCAGCGGCTTGTTTAGCGGTTTCGGTGTCCATATTGGTACCCAGTTGACCGACCCAGGGCTTGCCGTCTTTTTTGGCGATATGTCCGCTGATGAACACCAGGTTCCCGGTTTGCACAAACGGAACATAAGCGGCGGCGGGCGCAGCAACAGGCGGGAGTTGTATGTTTTTGGCTTGCAGGCGTTGGTCTATGGACATGGTGTTTCCCTGTAAAGAATGAAAAAGTGTGCGCTTTGAGCGTTGCAGACCGTTTGTCTGCGCTGCCAGCTATTTTGCACTTGCCGGGTTCAAGTATTGGCCGAACAATCCGATACGTATAAGCCGACAAATCAAACACACCATGCATTACTTTTTTTTCACACCTTCATTTCGCCGCCTGTTGCAGCGTACCTGCGCCTTGAGCTTGTGTTGCAGCGCACTGCTGAGCGCGCAAGCCGCCAGTAACGATGTCGATGAAGAAGGGCGCTTGATTGCTGCGCCTGATGAAACCGACTTGGTCGAGCGCGGTTATTTGTTTTATCCGCAACGCGTGTTGCCCAAAAACCCCAAGGACAAGCGTCGCCCAACTGCCCCGACTGCCAACGCTCAGCCCGTCTCGGTTAAAGCCGGTCCGGTATCGGCTGCTGATCAAATTGCTGCTGCACAGCCTGTACATGACGAACACGGTGCAACGTCCGCCACCACAGGCAAACCTGGTGATGCGCAGGATTCGCATGCCGTCACTTCGCAAACACTGCCGCCGGTGGTTGTGAAATCGACCGATCCCCATGCAAAAGCTTCCGACAAACCCGTGGCCGGCTCTGTCATCGTGCAACCGCTGGAGCGGGTCAAAGCTGTCAAACTGCCGGAGCACGCGGCGAACCCGCATGCGTCTGACAAAAGCGGGCACGCCGCTGAGGAAGAAAACAAACCTGTATTGAGCAAAGCCGAACAGGCCAAACTTGATCGTGCCAAGGCGGCAGAGGCCCGGGCCGAGAAGATGAAGGAAGAGCAGGCCAAAGCTGAATTGGCCCGCGCCGAGCGTTTGAAACAAGCAAAGATCCGAGCTGAGCTGGCCAAGGAAGAACAAGCCAAAGCCGAGTTGGCCCGCGCTGAGCGATTGAAAGAGGCGCAGGCCAAGGCCGAGTTAGCCCGTGCCGAGCGTGCCAAAGCCGCGCAGGCCAGAGCAGAGAAGTTGAAAGAAGAGCAAGCCAAAGCCGAGTTGGCGCGCGCCGAACGGGCCAAGGCCACGGCGCAAGCCAAGGCGTTGAAGGCGCAGGAGGAATTGGTCAAGGCTGAAAAATTGTTCGAAGAGCTCTCCAAGGCCGACAAGGCCAAAGCCGAAGCGCCCAAAGAAGAACAAGCCAAGGAAGAGACCGGCAAAGACGAACACGCCAAGCCTGATTCTGCAAAAGCAGAGCCTGCAAAAGCCGAAGCTGCCAAGCCAGAGCCCGCCAAGGATGCACACGCCAAAGAAGAGCATGCCAAGCCAGAGCCTGCAAAAGCCGAAGCTACCAAGGCTGAGCCCGCCAAAGACGCTCACGCTAAGGACGAACACAGCAAAGACGCACACGCCAAAGACGAGCATGCCAAGCCTGAGTCTGCAAAAGCCGATGTCGCTAAAGCCGATGTCGCTAAAGACCCGCATGCAGCGCCTGGCCCGGCCACCGCTGCTGCCGGTCAAAAGTTGTTGCTTACAACTCCAGAAAGTCGCTTGCTGACTGCCGCCGAATAAGCGTCTGAGGCGTATCAAGTTGCGCTGATTGCTGCCGATTACTTTTACATGTCCTCTATTTCTATGATGTTTCGCTTTGTGTTGTTCAGCCTGTGCCTGCTGGCCGGTGCCGGTGCGGCCCGAGCCGAATGGGCTGAATTGATGAAAGATGATGAAATCACTTACGTCTGGGACAAAGACACGGTGCGCGCCGTACACGTCAGCCGTATCGCATGGACCATGACCAATAACCCGGCCAAAGGTGTCAAAGCACCTAATGGCGAGGAATACCAGTCGTCCATGGCGCGCTGGCGCATCAATTGCAAGACCGATTCTTTTATTAAATTATCGGAAAGCTATTACGCCAAGCTTGACGGCAAAGGCCGCGAAGTGGCTTTTTACGAAGCTGCGGATTGGCGTCCGCGCGACGCTGCCATCCGTCCCGGCTCTTACCTGTCACTGTTGAAAAAACAGATTTGCACTAGCGCCGACGCCGCCTCTTCGTAACTACAGTGTTTGCCTGCCAGGCCTTTTGTCGCCCGGCAAGAGAGGACACTGTTGCTTCATCTCAGCGGCCCAGCGCCCTGGCTGCTGGCCTGGTTGGCCGGTACCGCAGTTCAATTGTTTCAACCCGTGCTTTGGTCTGCATCTGCTTATGCGCTGACGGCTTTGGGCGGATGCCTTCTGAGCTTGCTTTGCCGTTGGGTTGCGCAACGCACTTTTTCATCACGACCTTACGCCTTCGTGCTTTTTCGCCTGTGTGCGGCTTTGTGTTTAGGTGGCGCATTGGCGTTTGCGCTCACAGGTGCGCGTGCCTTGTGGTTTTCGCAAAATGCGTTGGACCCGGCGCTCGAAGGCGTGGACTTGCAAGTCACAGGCGTGGTCTCCAGCATGCCGCAGTGGCACAGCGACGGTGTGCGCTTCGGGTTTCAGGTGGAACAGGCACAGCGCAGTGCAGATCACACCAGCGTGCAACTGCCCGGGCAACTCAGCATTGGCTGGTACAGCAGCAACTATGACGGCGAACCCAAGGCCTTGCCCGACATCAGAGCGGGCGAACGATGGCAACTACCGCTGCGCTTGAAACGCCCGCACGGCCTGGTCAACCCGGGCGGCTTTGATGCAGAGTTATGGTTGTGGGAACAAGGCGTGCACGCCACAGGCAATGTGCGCGAGAGTGCAGGGGTGGGCAGTTTGAAGCGCGTGCAAAGCACCTGGCAATTTCCCTTCGAGCAATGGCGGCAGCACACACGCAGCTTGATACTTCAGACCTTGAAAGAACCGCGTTTCAGCGGGCAAACTGCGGCCTTGTTGCTCGGCGACCAAGCGGCCATCAGCCAGCGTGATTGGGATGTGTTTCGCATCACCGGCATCGCGCACCTCATGAGCATTTCGGGCTTGCACATCACCTTGTGGGCCTGGGCAGCGCGTTGGCTGGTGTCACGCGTTTGGCGTTACAGCGATGTCTGGGGCAGGTCGTGGTGCTTGGTGTATCCGGCGTCGTTGGCAGCGTTATGGGGCGGCGTGTTGTTTGCACTCGTATATGCCTTGTTCAGCGGTTGGGGCGTGCCGGCGCAACGCACCGTCATCATGTTGATGGCGGCTTGCTGGTTGCGCGTGAATGCATTGCGTTGGCCCTTGCTCGAGCAATGGTTGCTTGCCGCTGTCGTGGTGTCTGTCTGGGACCCGTGGGCTTTGTTGCAAGCCGGTTTTTGGCTGAGCTTTGTGGCGGTGGGTATGCTGTTTCTCATGCCTGCTTTGCAGTCACCGGCTATGTCAACCGAGCCGGTGGCGAAGCGATGGTGGACAAAGCTGTTCGACGCAATGCGCCACTTACTGCGCGAACAAGGCTTCATCACGCTGGGGTTGGCGCCGCTCACGCTGTTGTTGTTTCAACAAGTCAGCATTGTCGGCTTGCTGGTGAATTTGTATGCGATTCCCTGGGTCACGTTTGTGGTGACGCCGCTGGCGTTTGCCGGTGTGTTGTGGTCGCCGCTGTGGCAGTTGTGCAGCCAGAGTTTGCAACTGTTGATGGCCACACTCGAACCGCTGCAAGCCCTGCCCTGGGCCGTGTGGCAAACCGCAGCGCCGCCGTGGTGGTTGGCGTTTATCGGCATTGCGGGTGGTGCGGTGTACATCAGTCAACGCAAACTGTGGCAACGCATCGCTGGTGCTGCAATGGTGATGCCTGTGTTTTTTTGGCAAGCAGAGCGACCGCCGCACGGTGTGGCGCAATTCCTGTTTGCTGACATAGGGCAGGGCAACGCAGTGCTGGTGCGCACCGCGCAACACAGCTTGTTGTTTGACACCGGCCCGCGCTTCGGCGTGGACAGCGACGCAGGACAACGCGTGTTGCTGCCGGTGCTGCAAACCATGGACGAACACCTTGACGCGCTGGTGCTCAGCCATCAGGACAGCGACCACACCGGTGGTGCATTGTCTGTTTACAAACAGCAAAAACAAACACAGCTGTGGTCCTCCATCACCGACTCGCATTGGTTGTCGCAGCGTTTGCCCTTGCAACGCTGTCAGGCCGGGCAAGCATGGGAGTGGGACGGCGTGCAGTTTGATTTCATTCACCCGCTGGCTACCGACTACGACAAATCCATGAGCCCAAACAATCGCAGTTGCGTGCTGCGCATACGCGCGCAAGCGCACACCGTGTTGCTGACCGCAGACATAGAAGCCATGCAAGAACAGGCGCTGGTGCAAAGAATGGGTGATGTGCTGAAAGCCGATGTCTTGCTGGTGCCGCACCACGGCAGCAAAACATCTTCGACCGAAGGTTTTATAGACGCAGTGCTACCGCGCTGGGCGCTGCTTCAACACGCTTACCGCAACCGCTACGGCCATCCCGCGCCCGTGGTGGTGCAACGTTACGCGGCGCGCGGCATTCGCATGCTGGATTCACCGCATTGCGGGGCTATGCACTGGCGCAGTGACGCGCCGGGTAAGGTCTTGTGTCAGAGGGAGTTGGATAAGCGATATTGGAGGTTTGGGGGATACTAAAAAATTTAATTGATTTGTGAATTATTTTGATATTTATTTTGTGCCGATTGGTTTTATTTGTTCAGTCGCCAATGGAAATGATGCTGTTTAAACCTTCACAAGCATCTTTGAACACAGAGGTTGATAGTTTTTCCCATGAATGTGGGCGGGCTCCTCTCTCACGCCACGCAAACGATTTCGGCTGATGTGTGAGTACATAACAGATTTCCCCTTTTGTGCCAGTGAATTTCAGTGCAAACGGGTTGGTTTCATTGCTTGCTGCATGCGTCATTGGTAAACCAATCACCAAGTTGGTGTGCGCATTGAAAGCTTTGGGAGATAACACCAACATCGGGTGCTCGTCTTTCATTTCGGCACCTGCTTGGGGGTTGAAGTTGATCCAAATCATGTCGCCGCGATCCGGCACCCAGAGCTTGTTATTTTTAGTTGCCATCAAAATATTTCAGCGCCAACTCTTCCTGTTGCCAAGGCTTCACCACCGTGCAAAACAGGATCAAATACTTTGAGTTTTTGCGCGAGAGTTAACTTAGGCTTACCGGCTGTGCGTAAAAAAATACCGCCATCCACCACTTCCACTTTGATGGGTTGGCCACGATGGATCTTGGCGGCTTTGGCCACTTTCGATGTGATGCGAACCGCGAGGCCATTGCCCCATTCCTGAACGGTTTGCTCAACGATTAAGCTTGTGTCAGCCATGAAAGAATCTCCTAATACGTATCAACAAGTTTATACGTAATGATCCATGAGGTCAACGTAATCAGTGATCTCAAGCAGGACATGGGGCGGAGCTTGAGTTCAAACCTGGGGACTTTGATTTCTAAGAGCCACTAAAACCCCGCCCCTTTCTGATGCCGCACCGCCAAAACAATGACGGTGTCGAGGTTTTTAGGTGCAAGAAAACGGTAAAGACGCTGCACATCCTTTAGCGCTGCAGGTGACCAAATCAGACCTGGCATTCGGGTGGTTCTGTTTCTATGCCTTGCTCGAGCTTGACCAGCCAGTCGTCAGCTTGTTCAGCCGTGACATGCAAGCCGTTTGCGCGGTAAGCCTCCCAAGCATTCATGGTGTCCTGGCGAAAGTTTTCACGCTTTTCTTCGCGGTCCACGTACTGAGTTATCGCTTCACGCATCATCCAATGAGAGGTGCGCTGGCGAGCTTCGGCAAGACGTTTTATGCGGAATTTAATGTCATCGTCGATTTTGATCGCCACAGGGCGAACGCTAGCAGCAGCCATGGCAAACTCCAAGCCGGTATTTCTAGGCATCATCTTACCAAACTTGCTGTTGAAACTTGGGGGCTGTGATTGTCAAACTTAATCTTCCGCCCACCCCTCAATTCCCGGGTAATACCTGACCGAACGCCCCATTCCTTGTCGCACCAACAGACCCCGGTTTTCTAAATCAATCAAATCCCGTGCTGCCGTCGGCGTCGATGTTTGCGCAATGCGTTCGTGTTTGCGTGTGGTCATACCTCCAACGTAGCCTTTGGGCCCGGCATCCAGCAGTTTTTTCATGGTCTTGAGTTGGCGGTCATTCAGAGCTTGTTCATACATGCGGACTTGAAACTGAATTCTTTGCATGGAATGTTCAATGGTTTCGCACGCAAACTCGCACGCGCTGGCTATTTGCGTCAACATCCATTCCATCCAAGGTGTCACATCCAGGCTGATGGAGCGCTGGGCTGTTTCCAAGGCTTTGTAGTAATTGGCCTTGCATGATTCAATTTGCCGCGATAGCGTGACCATGCGAGCGGCTTGTCCCATGTCTTGGCCAAGTGCCAATTGCAAAATGGCGCGGCCTATGCGTCCATTGCCATCGTCAAATGGATGCAATGTTTCAAACCACAGGTGAGACATGGCTGCGCGCATCAATCCATCCATGGGCTGTGAACCTGTTGATGGGTGCGTTTCATTAAACCAGCGTACAAATCTGCCTGATTGTTCTTCCAGTGCGTCGGCTGGCGGCGCTGAGAAATGCACTTTGGAATGGCCTATGGCGCCGCTCACAATCTCCATGGCGCCGCTGCGTAACTGACCGACCTCAATGACTTGCATGCCAGAAAAGCCTGTCGGAAACAAAGCGGCGTGCCAGTTGCACATTCTTTGTAAGCTCAAGGGTTCAGCGAAGTTGAGAGAAGCATCCTGCAAGATATCAATCAAGCCCTCGATATGGCTTTGGCCTTCACGCGGTTGCGCGCCCGCAGTGTCCAAGCCGATTCGCATGGCGATGGATGACCTGACACTGTGCACGTCTAGTGTTTCGCCTTCAATGGACGAAGTCTTGAGTGCCTCGTCAGTCAGCGCATCCCGCACATGAGGTTGCAAACCTTCAAGGCCGATGATGGCAGCCTTGGCCAGCAACTGTCCTTGCGCCTGTCGCGCTCTGCCCAGTACAGCCTGGCATTGCCCGGCGTTGAAGCTCAGAGCAGGCCAGGCTTGTAGCTGCCAAATCCAAGACTGATGTGATTGCATGCCTTAATCATATCAAATAGTGATATGAATAGGCATGATAAATCGTGTGAGTCAGCCTTTTCTGCCCGACGCCATCAAGCTGTCAAACGGCATCTCGCAGAACTGCGACCACAACACGTATTCGTCTCGAAACTTTGACCAAGGCGCGTGAATCTTTTTGAACGCCGGGCTGGTGTCAATCATCTCGGTCATGAACTGCTGCGATGCTTTGTAACAGGCTTGCAATATTTCCGGTGAGAAACGTTTGAGTTGCGCGCCGTTGCTGATCAAACGACGCAGCGCCGCCGGGTTGGTCATGTCGTACTTGGCGGTCGACCATTGGTTGGCCTCAGCCGCCGCGACTTTCAACACCGCTTTGTATTCAGTCGGCAGCGCATTAAACGCTTTCTGGTTGATGAACAGCGATAGCGTGGCCGAGCCTTCCCACCATCCGGGGTAGTAATAGTATTTCGCCACTTTGTGCAGACTTAAATGCTCGTCGTCAGCCGGGCCGACAAACTCAGCGGCGTCGATCACACCTTTTTCCAGCGCCGGGTACAAGTCGCCGGGCGGCAGCTGCTGTGCCACCACGCCTATCTTGGACAAAACTTTACCGGCCAGGCCGCCGACGCGCATTTTCAAGCCATTGAAGTCGGCCACGGTTTTCATTTCCTTGCGGTACCAGCCGGCCATTTGCGCGCCCGTGTTGCCCACCGGCAGTGCCATCACGCCGTAATTGGCATAAAACTCATTCAGCAGTTCGATGCCGCCGCCCACATACATCCACGCGTTTTGCGCGCGCGAATTCATGCCGAAGGGAATGGCGGTGCCGAAGCCGAAAGCCGGGTCTTTGCCGATGTAGAAATAGCTGGCGCTGTGTCCGGCTTCGATGGTACCGTTTTGCACGCCGTCCAGCACTTGCAGCGCGGGCAGCAATTCACCGGCAGCGTGCAGCGTGATCTTGAAACGGCCTTCGGTCAACTCGCCGACGCGTTTGCACATCATGTCGACCGCGCCCACGATGGTATCTAACGATTTCGGGTAGCTGGATGCCAGCCGCCAGCGGATTTCCGGGCGCGAGGATTGGGCGATGGCCGGGGCCGCGAGGGCGGTGGCCGCGGTCGCGCCTAAAGCACTGCGGGCGAGGAATTTTCTGCGTTCCATGTCTTGTCTCCTTGTTATTCATAGACTGTAATGGAAGTTGCCTAAGTACCTTGTGCATCTTGCAGTCTTTGCATTCTGCTCACTGGTTTTCAATGTATTGGAACGAATCCCGGGTCGATATCTTTCATGAGTCAAACCGCAGTAAAAGGCCAAACCCCAGTCACTTGAAAACTTGTTTGGAAAAAACGACAAGACAAGGGTTAACTGTAATAAATCAACAATTAAAAATGAGTTAGCATAAAAAAATAGCCATTTTTCACCAATAACTGCTATTTTTCACCATGTTAATTGAATTCTCAATCGCTAATTTCCGTTCGTTCAGAGAACGCCAAACCTTGTCTATGGTGGCGGCACCGCGCATGCACAAAAGAGAAAACGTGTTAAAGCCGGTGATTGAAGAGAAAAATTTCCCGGATTTGCTCAAGGCTGCGGTGATTTACGGCCCGAATGCCTCAGGCAAAAGCAATTTGCTCAAGGCCCTTGAAGTTCTAGAGACGATGGCGCTCAGAACGCCTAATCACTCCAAGCCTTTGCCCGTAAGTCCGTTTCGTTTTGATCCGGACTTGGTGAACAAACCCAGCGTGTTTGAAGTGCATTTCATTCACCAAGCCATGCGCTACCGGTTTGACCTTGCCATGACCGCAGATCGTATTCACCGTGAGCGCTTGTGTATGTACCCGAAAGGGAAAGAGACGCTGCTGTATGACAGAGCATTTGTCGATGGGCAGGAGGTCTATGACTTTGGTCTGACCATGGAGGGCGGTGAGGCGCTCATCAATATTTGGAAAAATTTGACACCGCCTGCTGTGTTGTTTCTGGTTCAGGCAGTTAACAACAGCAGTGAAGAATTAAAGCAGTTACGACAACCCTATGAATGGTTTCTTAACGGCCTGCGCAGTTATTTAGACGGCATGAATGAAATGTCTAAGTATGTGAAAGACAAAGTCACCATTAATTTTCCTGAATCAACACAAGACATTTCCTCATTGTTACGCGATATTGATGTACCTGTTACTCAGTTAAAGGTCGAGGAAACACCAAATCATCAAGCGGTCGTGGATGACTCTCAAGCCGTCGATGCGAAGAACAAAAATTTAAAAGCACTGACAAAAGCGACCTTCACTTACCGTACAGCATTGGGTGAGGCAGATTTTTCTTACGACGAACAATCTGAAGGAACCAAAAACCTGATCGGATTCTGGCTGCCTTGGTATTTGAAAATCAACAATGAGATAGATGTGTTGGTTGTCGACGAGTTGGACACCAGTTTGCACCCGTTGATCGTGCAAGCTTTGGTGAAAAAACACATACAAGAAAAAAAACCATCGCAGTTGATATTCACCACGCATGACACGCATTTGATGGATGCCAAAGTATTGCGCCGCGACCAATTCTGGATCACAGAGCGTGACATGAATGGTGCTACTCGCTTGCGTTGCGTGCATGAGTTTGAAGGCCGTGACAACGAAGACCTTGAAAAGCGGTATTACGAAGGCCGTTACAGAGGTTTACCATTCGTTAAAGCGGAGTCATAAATGGGCAATGCTAGATCTCTCTTCAGCAGAAAAGCTGCGATTTACAAGCCCATGCCCAAGGTGCTGGTTTTGTGTGAAGACACCAAGTCCTGTCTGGATTACCTCAATGATGCCGCCAAACATTACAGGGCAAATGTAAAGCCTCAAAACTGTGGCAAAACCGACCCCTTGGGCATTGTCAATGCAGCAAAGCATGAAATCAATAGAAAAAAATATGACCGCGTCTTTTGTGTAATTGACAGGGATTCACATGAGAATTTTGATCAAGCGTGCGAACTCGCTAAACCCTACAGGGAAGAAATTACTTTGATTACTTCCTTTCCTTGCTATGAGTTTTGGCTTTACTTACACTTTAAACAAGACCGTTCACCCATAGGTCCGGGGATGGTGGGCGGTAAATCGCCAGGTGACAGAATGTTGTCAAAAATCAAGCAAATTCCTGAATTGAAAAATTACTCAAAATCAGACAGTCTTGGTTTGTTCGATTATTTGCAACCGCAATTAAAAACAGCATTCACCCATGCTGCTTGGGTCCTGAATCAAGCTGAAACTGAAAACAATCCCGATCCAAGCACGCGTATTCACTTGCTGCTGAATGAATTCAAAAATTTGGGTGAGCCTCAGCCTATAACCGCTTAAACCTGCTCCGCCACCCGCTTACCTATATGCGCCAGCGCTTCTTCCACCTGGTCTATCAATATCAAACACAAATCTCCGGGGTTTAATTGGCCCAAGGCATGGTCAATGGCGATGAACTCGCCTTGTATTTCCACAATGTCACTTGTCAGTTTGGCGTCTTTCAAACCCTGGCGCAGCAAAGCAATGACTTCGCCGTCAGCGCGGCCGCGTTGACACGCATCTTCAAACAAGACCACGCTGTTGAATGCGCCGCCTATGACGCGGGTTTGTTCGCGTATGTCTTCGTCGCGCCGGTCACCGGCGCCGCTGATGACGACGCTGCGTTGCTTGGCCGGTAAGTTGGTGACGGCTTGCACCAAGGCTTTGATGGCGTCCGGGTTGTGGCCGTAGTCGGCAATGATGGTCGCGCCCTTGTAGCTAAACATATTGAAGCGACCCGGCACGCCTTGTGTGTCGCTGACAAACGTGGACAAGCCCTGACAGATAGACGCCCACGACAAATTGACCGCCCAGGCCGCACCGATGGACGCCATGGCGTTTTCCACTTGGAAACCAATGGCGCCGTTTTGCGTCAACGGCACTTCATTCAATGAGACTCGGACTTGATGCGCGCCTTCCTGCGCCACGATGTGGCCGTCTTGCACATACAGCACGCGCTTGCCTTGGGCCCGGTGTGTGGCCAGCACCGGGTGGTGCGGGTCCACTGCGAAAAACGTGACTTGTCCCGGGCAATTCGGTGCCATCGCTGCGACCATCGGGTCGGTGGCGTTCAACACAGCCACGCCGTTGGGAGCGACGTTTTGCACTATGACGCGTTTGAGCACGGCCAAGTCTTCCACGGTGCTGATGTAGTTCAGGCCCAGGTGATCGCCTGCGCCTATGTTGGTCACCACCGCCACCTGGCAGCGGTCAAACGCCAGCCCTTCGCGCAACATACCGCCGCGCGCGGTCTCCAGCACCGCCGCGTCCACGTCAGGGTGCATCAACACGCTGCGCGCGCTGCGCGGGCCGCTGCAGTCGCCGGTATCGAGTTGCAAGCCGTTGACAAACACGCCGTCGGTGTTGGTCATGCCGGTGCGCAATCCGCTGGTGCGCAACAAATGCGCGCACAGTCGAACAGTAGTGGTTTTGCCGTTGGTGCCGGTGACCGCAATCAGCGGTATGCGACCGTCATTTCCGTTAGAAAACATGGTGTCCATGATGGCGCTGCCAACGTCGCGGCCTTTGCCGAACGAGGGTTGCAAATGCATGCGCAAACCCGGCGCAGCGTTTACCTCGACGATGCCGCCGTTTTGTTCTTCCAAGGGTTTGAGCACAGACTCGCAGACCACATCGACGCCGCACACATCCAAGCCGACCATTTGCGCGGCCATGACGGCGCGCGCAGCGACTTCCGGGTGTACGTCGTCGGTCACGTCGGTGGCGGTGCCGCCGGTGGACAAATTGGCGTTGTTGCGCAGCACCACGCGCGCGCCTTTGGTCGGCACGCTGTCGGCGTCAAAACCTTGTTCTTTCAAACGCGCCAAGGCGATGTCGTCGAAGCGGATTTTGGTGAGCGAAGTGGCGTGGCCGTCGCCGCGACGCGGGTCTGAATTCACTTTGTCGACCAACTGGCGCACAGACGATTTGCCATCGCCCACGACCAACGGCGGTTCACGCCGTGCAGCGGCCACCATGCGGTCGCCGACCACCAGCAAGCGGTAATCGCTGCCTGGTAAAAAACTCTCGACCATGATGTCGTCGCGGTATTCGAGGGCGCTGTTGTACGCCTGCATGACTTCTTCGCGGGTGCGGATATTGACCACCACGCCTTTGCCTTGGTTGCCGTCGCGTGGCTTGACCACCACCGGCAAACCTATGTCTTGCGCTGCGGCCCAGGCGTCTTCTGCGCTGTCTACCGGGCGGCCACGCGGCACCGGCACACCGGCGGCGAGCAACAGTTTTTTGCTGAGTTCTTTGTCTTGCGCAATGGACTCGGCGATGGCACTGCTGGCATCGGTTTCTGCGGCTTGTATGCGTCTTTGTTTGCTGCCCCAGCCGAATTGCACCAGGCTGGCGTCTGACAAACGGCGGTAAGGCACGCCGCGCGCCAAAGCTGCATCCACGATGGCACCGGTCGATGGGCCTAGACGAATGTCTTCATCGAGTTCGCGCATTTCCTGCAAAGCCAGGTCCACATCAAACTGCTTGGATTCAAACGCGGCCAGACACAACTGCTCGGCCAAACGCATGGCGAGTTTGCCAACTTGCTCAACCGAATATTCGACCACCACTTGGAACAAACCTTCTTCGGGGGTAGGCGTGGTGCGGCTGAACGTGACCGGGCAACCCGCTTGTATTTGCAAATGCAAGACCACAGCTTCAAGCGCATGCGCCATGCTCAGGTGCGCGTCGCGTTCACCGGGTTGCAAGCGGCCTAAGCCCGGAAACAAATGGCGCAGGCGTTTTTCAAAAGCTTGCTGGTCGGCGCTGAGGTCACTTTCCAAGCCAGGTGCGCAGCGCACCATGGCTTCGATGGCGGTGTGGCGGGTCCACAGATTGGGACCGCGCAAGGCGCGAATGCGGGAGACTTCCATCAGGCTTTCATCCTTGCAAGATCAAGATTGGCAATCGCAGACGGTTGCCCGTAATTTTTCAGACCGGCGCGTATCAAATCGGGAGAGAGGTCCAGCGCCCAAGCCACGGCCACCGAGGCCAGCAGGTTGTGCAAACTGAGTGTGCCGTCGCTCAGGTGTTTGGCGATTGCCGGGAAATCCAGTTGCAGCAAACTGTGTTCATGCGTGCCGCGCGACATCATCACCTGGCCTTTGGAGAAATACACGGCGCGCCCTTGTTGGGTCAGATGCTGTTGCACGCAGTCGTTGTGTTCATCGGCGGCGTAATAAATGACTTCGCCATCGCACAGGTCTGCCAGTTCAACCACCGCCGCGTCTTCGGCGTTCAGCACCGCAGCGCCTTCTGGCAGCACCAGGTCGATCTGCGTGCGCACCACATTGCGAACTTGCTCGGGCGTGAGAATGTCGTGGTCTTGCAAGCCGCTGTTGTCCGGCATGTCGGTCAGCACGCCGACGTGACAACGGTCGTAGGGCAGGCCTTCGTCCAGCACTTGCAGCGGCGTGTTTTCAAATACCGCCGCGTCCAACGCACGGTTGATCAATAAACGCTGGCTGGCTTCAAACACACGCGCATCTTTAGGGTCGACCAGGCGCTGGTCCATGAACAAACCGCGTGCCGACGCCAGCCCGGTGCGTCGACCCGACAAATGAATCAGCCAGTTGACCAGGTGCGCCAACTCGGTGGTGCGACTGCGACCCATGATGCCGACCACAGGTATGCGCGTGGCTTGTTGCGGCTCGAACAAATGCGAGACGATGGCTTGCCCCACAGGGCGTGCTTTGCCGATGGCCGGTTTCAAATGCATGAGCAAACCGGGACCGGCATTCACCTCGACGATGGCACCGCCTTGCGCCAGCAAAGGCTTGCTGATGTCTTCGGCCACCAGATCAATGCCCGCAATGTCCAGTCCCACCACGCGCGCGGCCAGCACCACCACGGCAGCCACTTCCGGGTGAACCAGATCGGTCACGTCTATGCCCATGTTGCCGGTGCGCTGAACCACGGCCACGCGGTCTTTCTCGGGAATGCTGTCTGCCGTCAAACCTTGGCGCTGCAACTCCAGCACGGCGGTCGGCAAGTCTTTCAAGCGTATGGTGTCCAGCGGAAAGTCTTCCTCTTCGCCACGTCGCGGGTCGGAGTTGATTTGCAATTCAATGAGTTCGGCCACGGTATGCACGCCGTCGCCGGTGATGCGAGCGGTTTCGCCGCGTGAGGCGGCTACAACTTGGTTACCGACCACCAGCAAGCGGTGTTCGTCGCCGGGAATAAATCGCTCGACCATCACATCGGTGCCTTCGCGTTGCGCCACCAAAAACGCGGCTTCTATGTCTTCGCGCTTGCGCAAATCCAGCGCCACACCGCGCCCGTGGTTGGCATCGGTGGGTTTGACCACCACCGGCAAACCTATGTCTTGCGCCACGCTCCAGGCTTCTTCGGGTGAATTCACCACTTCACCCGAGGGTATGGGCACGCCGCATTGGGTCAGCAAGATTTTGGTCAGGTCTTTGTCGCTGGAAATGCTTTCAGCGATGGCGCTGGTGCGGTCGGTTTCAGCCGTCCAAATACGGCGTTGCAATGAGCCGTAACCCAGTTGCACCAGGTTGCCCGAGGTAAGGCGGATGGATGGAATGCGGTGTTCGTTGGCAGCGTCGACGATGCAAGCGGTGCTTGGGCCCAGACACATGCGGTCGACCATGGCTTTGAGCCGGCTGACCGTGGCTTTGAGGTCGTAAGACGTGTTGTTGATGGCGGCCATCACCAGGTCGCGCGCAGCGACCATGCTTTCGCGTCCGACTTCTTCCTGCCGCGTGCGAATCACTACTTTGTAAACACCGCGTTGGCTGGTTTCGCGCGCTTTGCCGAAACCGACTTGCATGCCGGCCAGGGTTTGCAATTCAATGGCCACGTGCTCCATGATGTGGCCGCACCAGGTGCCGTCGTTCAGGCGCAGCAAAAAACCGCCGCGCTCGCCGACACCGCAGCGGTGCTCGACCATGCCTGGCAGCCAAGCGGTGAGCCGGTCGACAAAACCGGGCAGTTTGTTGGAGGGATGGTCTTCAAGAATGCCCAGATCAACCCAGGCTTCGATGACCGGACGGTAGGTCCACACATTCGGTCCGCGCAAATAACGCATGCGCAATATGGCGATATCGGGAAAGGTCATAAAGTGAATGATTAGGTATGACTGCGAATGGGTCGCGAGGGGCAGAGGGTTAGAATCGTTTCACTGTAGGTCATAGTTATAAGAATGAATATTCCCTCTCAAGTTGCGCCAGTGCTGCTGGATGTGCCAGCCATGTGGCGGGAGGATCTGCAGCTTCAGTTGTCATCAGAAGAAAACGTTTCAGCCTGGCTGGAGGTTGACCTCGATGCCCGATTGTATTTCGCGCGTGGCCTGCTGGTTTTGACGCGCAGCCGCCTGATCTGGTGCGCACCCTCTCAAGAAAAAATCTGGCACAGCCTGGAGATACAGCCCGATTGGCAGCTGGAGCTCAGCGACCACGCCGGTGTCGGGCATTTGCGCCTGCGAGACAGCTCGCAGCAACTCGCCGACTGGCGCTTCACCTTGGGACGTAATTTGCAAGCGGCGGCTTTGCTGGCGCGTTTCGATAAACAGCAGGCCGGCCAAGGCCATGCCCCCGGGCAGACCTGGTGCCCGGTGTGTCATGCGCCCTTGAAGGACGCGGACGACACCTGTCGCAGTTGCGACCTGGTGCAAGACGAAGCGCCAGCATCCACCTGGAGTTTGTTTCGCTTGTGGCGATTTGCCAAACCTTACCAAGGCCAGTTGTTGCTGGGCTTTTGTTTGACGCTGGCTTCCACCGCAGCCACGCTGGTGCCGCCTTACCTGACCATGCCTTTGATGGACGATGTGTTGATTCCATTTCAAAACGGTCAGCAGATTGATATTTCTTTGGTCGCTAAGTATCTGGGCGGTTTGCTGGCAGCGGCTTTATTCGGCTGGGGACTGGGCTGGTTCAAAACCTATGTGCTGGCGCTGGCCTCCGAGCGCATCGGTGCCGATTTGCGCTCTACCGCCTATGAGCATTTATTGAAACTCTCGCTGGAATATTTCGGCGGACGCCGCACCGGCGACCTGATGACCCGCATAGGCAGCGAGACCGACAGGTTGTGCGTGTTTTTGTCTTTGCATTTGCTCGACTTCGCCACAGATGTGTTGATGATTTTGATGACCGCCGTCATTTTGTTCAGCATAGACCCGTGGCTGGCCTGCGCCACGCTGCTCCCGTTGCCGTTCATCGCCTGGTTGATACACATCGTGCGCGACCGCTTGCGCACCGGTTTCGAAAAAATCGACCGCGTCTGGTCAGAGTTGACCAACGTGCTGGCCGACACTATTCCGGGCATTCGCGTGGTCAAAGCGTTTGCCCAGGAGAACCGCGAAGCGCGGCGTTTTCAGGAAGCCAACAAACACAATCTGGCGGTGAACGACCGCATCAATTTTTTATGGTCGCTGTTTTCGCCCACGGTCACGCTGGTGACCGAATTCGGTTTGCTGGTGGTCTGGGCTTTCGGCATTTGGCAGGTGGCGAATCATCAAGTCACGGTCGGTGTGCTGACCGCGTTTCTGGCGTACAGCACGCGTTTTTATGCACGCTTAGATGCGATGAGCCGCATCGTGTCGCACACGCAAAAAGCTGCGGCCGGCACCAAGCGCATTTTTGAAATTCTGGACCATGTGTCCAGCGTGCCCGAGCCTGTCAAACCCGTGGCCTTGGATGAAGTGGTCGGGCGCATACAAATCACTGACGCCGGTTTCAGGTACGGCAACCGCGCCGTCATCAAAGGTTTGACGCTGGACATTGCGCCCGGCGAGATGATTGGCTTGGTCGGTCAAAGCGGCTCCGGCAAAAGCACCATGGTCAATTTGATCTGCCGCTTTTACGACCTGAGCGAGGGTTCCATTCGCATAGACGGTATTGATATCCGCGATATACGCATCGCTGATTACCGCCGCCATATCGGGTTGGTGTTGCAAGAACCGTTTTTGTTTTTCGGCACCATCGCCGACAACATCGCTTACGGCAAACAAGGTGCGACCCGCGCCGAAATCGTCGCTGCCGCACGCGCTGCGCACGCCCACGAATTCATATTGCGTCTCCCGCAAGGCTACGACTCGCTGGTCGGTGAACGCGGCCAAGGCTTGTCCGGCGGCGAACGCCAACGCATCTCGATTGCGCGTGCCTTGTTGATTGATCCGCGCATACTCATCATGGACGAGGCCACGTCTTCTGTGGACACAGAGACCGAGCAGGAAATTCAAAAAGCGCTGGATAACCTGGTGCGCGGACGCACCACTATTGCGATTGCGCACCGGCTCTCTACCTTGCGTCGCGCCGACCGCTTGGTGGTGATGGAGCAAGGCCAGTTGGTCGAGCAAGGCCAGCACGATGAACTGCTGGCACGCCAAGGCGCTTACTGGCGTTTGTACGAAGCACAGGCCAGGCAAAAAGAAGCCGAAGAAAACGGCTTGACCCTGGGCGCTGCCAGAGAGGAGCGGGTATGACCAATGCCGCATTCGAACTGACACTGGACGCAGACGGTCATTGGCAATTGCGACTCAACAACGAACTGCACCACGCTGTGGTAGTGGTGCGCGCCTTTCCCATCGGTGCGCCTGATGAAGCCGTATCTATTTTGAGTGCCGAGGGCCATGAACTGTTGTGGTTGCCAGAGCCTTTGCAACTTGCGCAAGCGCAAAAAGAAGCCGTGCTTGCAGCCTTGCAAGCGCGCGAGTTCATGCCTGAGATCAAACGCGTAGACGCGGTCAGCAGCTTCACCACGCCATCGACTTGGTCGGTGCAAACCCATCGCGGCTTCACGCAGTTTGTGTTGCGCGGCGAAGAAGACATACGCCGCATCAGCAGCAAAACCCTGATCGTGGCCGATGAACACGGCGTGCAATTTTTAATCCGTGATTTGCCGGCGCTCGACAGACCCAGTCGCAAATTACTTGACAGATTTTTGTAAATCTTGGTCTGCTTACTTCACAGGTGCTATCTGACATTCACCTGCGATGTTATCGCCACGTTGCCAGCAAGGAGAAGAGGCGGCGCGATCGACGAAAGGGATACCTTCCATATCTATCTTGACCGGTAGTGTTTCGAACCGGGTGATGCCGCTTTTGTCTAAATACAGCTTAAGCACCCAACTTTGCCGCTGAAACGCATTGTCGGTTTCTTTCATCACAAAGTTACCCACGCTGTAAACAATGGGCTTGCCTTTGTACACAGACACATCTTGAGTCACGTGCGGGTGGCCGCCTATTACCGCGTCTGCACCGGCATCAACCATCAGTTTGGCGAGTTGGCGTTGTCTAGGGTTGGCTGTTCTTTCGTTCTCCCAGCCCCAATGCATGATAGGAATCACCAGATCTGCCCGGTGGATACGCCGCGCAGCTTGGATATCTTCCATCACTTGCTGGTCTTCACTCCAGGCTATGCCGGGTATGTCAAAACCCGCTTCAAAACTGCGCGGATGAAATTCGTTATAGCTCAGCACTGCAATGCGTAATCCGTTGCGCGTGAATACAAGAGGGGTGTGAGCTTGTTTTAAATTCATGCCACCGCCCGCCTGAGCAAGCCCTGCATGATTCAGCAATGCCAGCATTTCCGCAAATGCATCCGGTCCGAAATCGCCGCTGTGGTTATTCGCTAATGTCACTGCATCAAAATGTTTTTGCATTACCGAAATGACACGCGGATGTGCTTTGAAGGTATACATCTTGTCATTCGCTTGACCACGGGTTGAAATCACACATTCCAGATTGGTGATGCGAATATCAGCCTCAGAAAAATAACCAGCGAAATCTGAAAACGGATCGCCTCCTTGTTCAATGATTTTCCCGGCTGTGTCGTCAAGCACAGTGTCTCCGGCAAACACCAAACTGACCTCTTTGGCTGCATAGGCTGAAATGCTCAAACCCAGCCAAAGGCATACCCCCATACATAGTTTTATGCTGAGCATGAGCTTCATGGTTTGACACCTTGCAGTTCGCAGCGGTAAATGAGTTCTCTCTCAATTGGGCCGCCGTAAATATGCTGCTCACCTGTGAGCAAATACGGCCGTGTGCTCGGCTTGAATGGAGGGAAGTATTTGGCTTGCTGAAGCAGTAGGGGTCGCGGTTCCTGCTGCAAGTAGGTATAGATCAGCACATAGTTCAATTTACCTTTTGGCGCTGACATCACTACTTTGAATAAAAATCGCCCGGCTATGTCAACCGGCTTGACTTCATAAGCATCTGCAACCGGCGTGGTTTCAATGACTTGGGTTGTGCCTGCGTAGGTGACTTCACAGCGTAAAAGCGGGGCAGCGTGTGCAGCAACGCCTGTAAACAAAAAAACCGCCATGCAGGATTGAGCAATGCTGAATCTGAGTAGACGGTTTTTTCCCATGAAGGCTTGAAACCTGATTTTGTGGAATGGTCAGCTGAATAAATTCTTCAGCTTGTCGGCCCAACCGGCTTCCGAAGGCGAATGTTTATCGCCGCCTTTTTTCAACGACTCATCAAGCTCTTTCAATAACTTGCGTTGATGCTCGGTCAGCTTGACCGGTGTTTCCACGGTGATGTGGCAGTACAAATCGCCGGGGAAGCTCGAGCGCACGCCTTTGACGCCTTTGCCGCGCAGCCTGAACTGCTTGCCGGTCTGCGTGCCTTCGGGCAGGTCGATGGCGGCTTCACCGCTGAGCGTGGGCACGCTGATTTCGCCGCCCAGTGCTGCGGTGGTGAAGCTGATGGGCACAGCGCAGTGCAAATCGTCGCCGTCGCGCTGAAACACATCGTGTTTTTGTATGCGGATCTCTATGTACAAATCGCCTGGCGGGCCGCCGTTGGTGCCGGGCTCGCCGTTGCCGGTGCTGCGTATGCGCATGCCGTCGTCAATTCCAGCCGGGATTTTGATCTCCAGCGTTTTCTGGCGCTTGATTTTTCCTTGGCCGTGGCAAGGCGAGCACGGGTCGGTGACGACCTTGCCAGTGCCTCTGCAATGCGGACAGGTTTGTTGCACGCTGAAAAAGCCCTGGCGCATTTGCACCACGCCTTGGCCCTGGCAGGTGCCGCAGGTTTTGGGCGAAGTGCCGGGTTTGGCGCCGCTGCCGTGGCAGGTATCGCATTCGTCAAAAGAAGGGATGCGGATTTCGCTTTCCTTGCCAGCCGCTGCTTCTTCGAGCGTGACTTCCATGGCGTAGCTCAAGTCGTTGCCGCGAAACACTTGGCGACCGCCACCGCCTTGCTGGCGTCGCGCCTGGCCGAAGATGTCGCCGAAGATATCGCCAAAGCTTTCGCCGAATCCGCCGAAACCCGCACCTGCGCCACCGCCGGGGCCACGCATGTTCGGGTCCACACCGGCGTGGCCGAACTGGTCGTAGGCCGCGCGCTTTTCTGCGTCCGACAGCATTTCATAAGCCTCTTTGGCTTCTTTGAATTTCACCTCGGCCGAGGCGTCCCCCTGGTTGCGGTCAGGGTGGAATTTCATCGCCAGTTTGCGGTACGACTTTTTGATTTCGTCTTCGCTGGCGTTTTTGGGTACTCCCAAAACTTCGTAAAAATCGCGTTTAGTGGCCATGTCTGTGCTGCTGTAAAAAGCGCCAACGCCGCGCCGGCCTTTTCAGGTCAGAACGCGGCGGGGCAGGGGTTGAATGGTCAGGGCTTTTTGACTTCCTTGACCTCGGCATCGACCACATTGTCGTCTTGCGGTTTTTCCTTGCCTGCATCGGCGGCGGACGGGCCTGCCGCTGCCGCCTGCTCGGCTTGCATGTTGGCGTACACCATTTCGCCCAGCTTTTGCGCGGCGGTCATCAGGGTTTCGGTTTTGGCGTCGATGGCGGCTTTGTCTTCGCCTTTCAAAGCTTCTTCCACTTCCTTGACAGCGGCTTCGATTTTTTCTTTTTCAGCTGCGTCGAGTTTGTCGCCGTGTTCGGTCAGCGATTTTTTCACGCTGTGCACGGACGCTTCGGCTTGGTTGCGCGACTGCACGATTTCCAGTTTCTTCTTGTCTTCGGCGGCGTTCAGTTCAGCGTCCTTGACCATTTGCTGAATTTCGGCTTCGCTCAAACCCGAGTTGGCCTTGATGGTGATTTTGTTTTCTTTGCCGGTGGCTTTGTCTTTGGCGCCGACGTGCAAAATGCCGTTGGCGTCAATGTCAAAACTCACTTCAATTTGCGGCGTGCCGCGCGAAGCAGGCGGAATACCCTCTAAGTTGAACTCGCCCAGCGCTTTGTTGCCGCTGGCCATTTCGCGTTCACCTTGGTAAACCTTGATGGTTACCGCAGGCTGGTTGTCGTCGGCGGTGGAGAAAGTCTGCGCGAACTTGGTCGGGATGGTGGTGTTCTTGGTGATCATCTTGGTCATCACGCCGCCCAGGGTTTCGATGCCCAAAGACAAAGGCGTCACGTCCAGCAGCAAAACGTCTTTGCGGTCGCCGGACAACACCTGACCTTGAATCGCGGCGCCGACGGCCACGGCTTCGTCAGGGTTGACGTCGCGGCGCGGCTCTTTGCCGAAGAATTCTTTGACCTTGTCTTGCACCTTGGGCATGCGGGTCATGCCGCCGACCATGATGACGTCGTCAATGTCGCCGACCGACACGCCGGCGTCTTTGATGGCGGTGCGGCAAGGTGCGATGGTGCGCTCGATCAAATCGTCGACCAGGCTTTCCAGCTTGGCACGGTTGAGCTTGATGTTCAAGTGTTTAGGGCCGGATGCGTCAGCCGTCACATAAGGCAGGTTGATGTCGGTGCCAGTGGTGGAAGACAGTTCGATCTTGGCTTTTTCCGCGGCCTCTTTCAGGCGTTGCAGGGCCAGCACGTCTTTGGACAAATCTACGCCCGAGTCCTTTTTGAACTCGGCAATGATGAAGTCGATGATGCGCTGGTCGAAGTCTTCGCCGCCGAGGAAAGTGTCGCCGTTGGTCGACAACACTTCGAATTGCTTTTCGCCGTCAACGTCGGCGATTTCGATGATGGACACGTCAAACGTGCCGCCGCCCAAGTCATACACCGCGATTTTGCGGTCGCCTTTTTCGGTTTTGTCCAAGCCGAAAGCCAAAGCCGCAGCCGTGGGTTCGTTGATGATGCGTTTGACGTCCAAGCCAGCGATGCGACCGGCATCTTTGGTGGCTTGGCGTTGCGCGTCATTGAAGTAAGCAGGCACTGTGATCACGGCTTCGGTGACTTCTTCGCCCAGGTAGTCCTCGGCGGTTTTCTTCATCTTGCGCAAGACCTCGGCGCTGATTTGTGGCGGCGCCATTTTCTGGCCGCGCACTTCCACCCAGGCGTCACCGTTGTCGGCTTTGGCAATGGTGTAAGGCATCAAATTGATGTCCTTTTGCACTTCTTTTTCGTCGAACTTGCGACCGATCAAGCGCTTGACCGCGTACAGCGTGTTGCGCGGGTTGGTGACGGCCTGGCGTTTGGCGGAGGCGCCGACCAGAATCTCGCCGTCCTCCTGGTAAGCAATGATGGAAGGCGTGGTGCGCGCGCCTTCGGCGTTTTCAATCACCTTGGTGGTGTTGCCTTCCATGATGGCCACGCATGAATTGGTGGTGCCGAGGTCAATGCCAATGATTCTTCCCATTTTTTTCTCCTGTGCGATTCAGCCCCCGAAGGCAGCTGTTTCATTTCCTAAATACGATGTTGAACAGTTGTGGATAAGTCGGTGGATTTCAAGTGCGCTGTGTGTGTGTAAGCCTGTACTACTTGGGCGCGGTCACGGTGACCAGGGCCGGGCGCAGCACCCGGTCGGCGATCAGGTAGCCCATTTGCAGCACGGTGACCACGGTGTTGGGCTCTTGCTCGGCCGGTACGACCGAGATGGCCTGGTGCTGGTGCGGGTCGAACTTGGCACCGGCTGCGGGGTTGATTTCTATGACTTTGTGGCGCTCTAAAGCGCTTTTGAGCTGGCGCAGCGTGGCCTCGGAGCCTTCGCGCAGCTGCTGGGCGCTGGCGTCGGCAATGGCCAGACCGGCGGCCAGGCTGTCAGCCACGGGCAGCAGGCTTTCGGCAAAGGCTTCGACGGCGAATTTGCGGGCTTTGGAGATTTCCTCTTCGGCGCGGCGGCGGGCGTTTTCGGCCTCGGCCTTGGCGCGCAAAAACTGGTCGGCCAGGTCGGCGTTGGTGGCTTTGACCTGGGCGAGTTCGGCCAGCGCGTCCATCAAGGGGTCGGCAGGCGGGGTTTCAGGCTGAAAGTGTTCGTCCATGGCGGCGGGCTCGGGTTGACCCGTGGTCGCGGCGGACGGTGGGGTGTGTTGGGGGTCTGACATAGGAAATATGGGTGCAGATACTGATACAGCCCTGTAATTGGGAGGGATTTGGGGGATTTCAAGGGGTTGGGAGGGGAAAAAAGCGGGCTTGAGATAGTGGATTTATCAAATTAATCATATTTTGCCTTGGGGCCGATGGCGTTCGGGCTTTTCAGGCAGCCGGCTAACTGTGAAAGTTCAGATGTCTTGTGCGTTGCCACAGGTCGAAGCCGTGCTTCACCGTCTACCAAGCTGACTTCTAGCTGCGAACCCGCAGAAAGCAGGGCAGCCATTCATATGGATTTGGGAATGACGAGTTGACCTTTGCTGGAGAGTGTGACGGTCTCCATGGCTTTACCGATAGATGAAGTAATAAGAATGCTAAGAAAAAAATGAATATCTCGTCAATGTGAATATCCTGAAATCAAATCAGAGTGGTGAAAACATTGTGAGTAACAGTGATTAATTTAGCCAGTAGCACTTCATCAGAGAAAGATCAACTTAAAGAAAAATACATCCATCCAAAGAAAGGCTTGTTGTGAAAAACCTTAAACGTATTTTTTTCATTGTCCAGATAGTTGCTTGTGAAGCTGTATTGCAAGCGCACGCACTTGAAAAATCAAAAGACGGATTTTGTCACTTAAGTCCAGAGGTATTAGCTAATCCTGATCTGGTGATTCAGGATGCTATGGAGAATTCTTACGTTGATTCCAGTATGAATTGCGATGATATTGATAAAGGCACAGAAAGTGAATTTAGCGAGCGCAGATTGACTGCTTATCCCATCAACGGTAACAAAATCAAAAAGGCAGGCTGGGGAATATACAGAGATTTCAAAATTCTCGGCTCTAAACCCGGTCCTGAGCTAGATGGCCATCAGACACTTATTTACGAGGTCGAACTAATATATGTAGCAATGACGCGTGACGGGCCTACGGTTCCCATTTGCGAATACTCAAAAGTACCTATGCGAATGGTGAATACACCTTGGGGTTGGAGATTTAAGCCTAAATATAGTTATGGCTCTAACTTAAAGATTGAAATAAAAGCATGGGAAAGAATTCTAAAGGAAAGTCTAAGTTACTTTCCAAGTACAGATTTAGCAAAAAATAATGAAGAAAATATTGAAATAAATAAGTTGATCAAATTTTCAGAGAAATGCAAATTAAAACTTAATTGATTAAGGAGATTTTAATGAAAAAAACAAATTTCTTTTTACCTACAAGTAAGTACACCAAAAAAACAAATCCTGATTATTCATACAATCAAAAAAGTTATGTGGGTGGATTTCGAAATGATTGCTCAGGTTTTGTCAGCAATGTGTTGATAACCAATGGGTATGCGGTTCCTGTAAATTTTACAACTACCAATATCAAAAGTTGGGCAGCTAAAAGCAACCCGTATTTTGATAAAGTCGGCACTGGTCAAACATTAAAAGCCTCAGACATCAAAGACGGAGATGTCGTCATGCTGGGCAGTGGGCATACTGGGATTGTATTTACGGCTGATGATAACAAGAGATATATTGCTGATTGGGGAAGCACTTCAGATGGATATAGAAAAAATCCTGTTCCACTTGAAAAAGCTTTAACTAAAACCTGGTACGGCCAACTCGTCAATGAGGTGATCCGGCCCAAGCCAGAGATTTACCATGCACAAAATGATCAAACACTTCCCGGCCAAACATACGCCAACCCAAGTCTAAGTTCAGTTGTAGCAAAAACACCGAATGCCGGGGCAGGACGTGGATTTATCAATCCTCCTCTTGTGGTGCCTCAACCATCCAAAGAGACAGAGACTTCCCCAGCAAAATCCGATTCCGAACCTACAGGTATTTCAAATACGCAATCAGAGAAAACTGAAAACACTGAAGGTAAAAATGAAACAGATAAACCTTTAATTATTGGTAATTTTTTGGATCAAAAAATATATGAACTACCCGAACCGGGCGACAGTTTTTATGACGCATTGATCAATGCAATTACACAAACAAATGTAAGTCCAGAAAGTGGCGATTTGTATGCAGCTATCAACAACGGCACCCAAACAGATGCGGGTTCATCTCTTGAAGTGCCCGAAAACATTTTGAGCCTGGCAGAATTTGTTGTCGGAATGTCAGGAAAAATATCACCTGAGCAGCAAGCGAGTTTGAATCAAACGCTTGCACAAATACAAAATCTCACCAGTGATGAAATAGGTGTGTACATGTTGTCCGGTACCGCTGCACTGGTTAGTAAACAGCACGGTGAAGTAATCGGTTTATTGAGGCAGCGTGATGATTGGCTTGAACTGTTACAGGAAAATCAAACCCGAACATTCAATCAACTCGGTCAGCTTGAATTCAGCAGAAGTATCAGTGCCCAGACAGATACACAAGGTCACCGCATCGTCGTTGAAGAAATCATTCAACACTTGGCAAAAGGTGAAGAAATTTCCAGCATTAAGACCTTGGTGAACGATGCCGGCGCCAGCATAGTGAATACTTACAGAGCTAACGGTCATGTAGAGGAAGCCACATATTCAGTTGACGACTCTGGAAAACCTGTACTGACCTCTAACAAGGTAATTTCATACAGCCAGGCCGAACGTAACCAAGCTAGCTTGGATGTGGGGTTGGCGGGTGCTGAGTTTCTTCAATCCTTGCGGCATGGAAATAAAGTTCAAGCAGCAAGCAGTTTGATAAGACTTGTCAATAACGCCGAAATTGCCAGTAACAAAATGCCAAGCTTGGGCGCGTTAGGCACAGGGTTTTCGGGGGCAATCTCTTTGATCAGTTCGCTAGACAGTTGGGGGCAGGCAAGCGAAGGGGAGCGCATTGCATTGACTGCGCGCAGTGTGCTGGGCGCAAATGAATTGGCCAAAGCATTCAGCACTGACGGTAAAACAGGTTTTTTAGACGTTGCCAGTGGCATAAATCCATTGAATATTGCCAGTGGAATCATGGCATTTGCCGATTTAGCTGCCAGTTTAAAAACCGGTAATCCGCTCACCATAGCTACTAGTTTTATGTCAACAGCCAATAGTGTAGCGGCATTAATGAGTGAGGCTGCAATATTCACACCTCAGGCAATTATTGCAGTAGCTGTCATCAACATCATTTTTGGGGGATTATTTGGAGGCGGCGGTTATATAGAGTACCCGGATCCTCCACCGGCAGGTTGCGCTGAAATCGGGGTTGTTTCAGATGGAAGTCTGGCTATGTTTTTAAGAGACAAGGAAGGGAGTATTTACCAAACTCGCAGTTTAAATGGTCAAATTCTTACAAATACCGGAAAAGCAACTGACACTTTGAATTGGACTATGGGTGCGGAGATTCTTTCCCGCAAAATCAGCAGCTTGCTTACTGATGCTCAAGCAGAAGCAGAGAAAAAAGGAACACATCTGGTTTTGCAGCGTTTGCCTTCATTGCAATTAGTTTCTTACCCCAGTTTTGAAAATGGCGCTGATAATTTCTTTTTTGCCATTCAATTTCAAAATCCTCAAACCAGAGTTTCTCAATTTGCAGCAGCAGTACCTAAAGAGGTAGACAGAATATATAAAGAAGTTATGAGTTTAGCAGGTGTTGAAGTTGATGGCAATGAGTTTGAGCAAATTCAAATGAAAATGAAAGCAGGCGACTCTTATGCTGTTGAAACTGAGGGTCAATTCATCGATAGAGTTAGCGGTTCAGAAAAAGGAAACAGCTTATTAAATAAATCAGAGTCAGAGTCCCAGTTTGCAAGCAATACACAGACATACAGTTTGTTGAGTATTGATTTAGAAAACAACGGAATTGTCACTAAATCAAAGCAGATTTCAGGTATGAATTTGGAAGATGTTATCGCTGATACAACACAGGGACACGCACGTCTGGACGTGGATAACGACGGGTATATGGAATTGACTCAGTGGATCGGTGCCTCAGAAGCCATTTTAGGAATTGATCGAAATGGCGACGGGGTATTGAGTTCAGCTGATGAACTATTTACAGGAGGGGAGCTAAGTGATTCGGCTGAAAATCTAGGGCTACAGAGATTAGTATTTTTTGATGCTAATAAAGACGGTTTACTTGATGACAATGATCCTTATTTCAAAGTACTGCGACTTTGGGTTGATATCAATGGCGATGCAAGAACAGGGGTTGGAGAATTACATACTATGCAAGAAGCTGATGTCGTCAGCATTGATCTTAGAACCAGTGAGTTGATTTTTTCAGATAATCAAGTTTTAAAAATTCAAAAAACACAATTGCAAGCTGATGTACGTGGTGTTGCAATTTCGAATGTATCAGACGAAAAAAATGGAACTTTAAATGGTCAATACAATGTCAATAAGGAAGGTATTTCTTCTGAATTAATAATAACTTCTGAAGCAGCAAACGATCTAAGTGAAATATTAAAACTAGTTCGCCCTGATTCAAAATTAACTGAGAATGAAAAAAAGAATTTACGTATACTGGCTGACAAATATGGTGTAGATTTAAATAATCCTGCGGCTTTATTGGGATTAGGCGGTGGCGGCAATGCGGCTGGAAGTCCAACTTCCACGGTTACAAATAATAATGATATTTTTACTATTGATCAAAGACCTGATGCAGAAGAGGTCAAACAGGCTTTATACGCATTTTTCAGTCAAATAATACATAACCCGTCAGTCGGACCTGATATCAGCAATAGAATCTTCGAAGGAACAGAGGATATACAGATACTCATCACTGCTTCTGAACTATTAACCGGGCTCAAAGATACACAACTGCTTAGTGTTCAAGATGCCAGACGTGGGGCAGTGCGATTAACAAATGATGGAAATATTGAATTTACTCCAGCTAAAAATCAGCACGGTACAGCGTACTTTACTTATACAGCAAAAGATACATCGGGTAGAACAAGTACTGCCATGGTGTGGCTGACGATTACAGAAACAAATGATGCGCCGATTGCGATGAAAGACAGTTTCAGTACCAGGGAAGATGAAAGTTTACTCATTTCTTCATCTCAATTGCTAGCAAATGATGAAGATGTTGATTTGGAAACAGATCTCAATGAAAAAATAAAAATCATAGCTGTATCAAATGCACTGCACGGAACTGTAAGTCTGGTTAATGGACAAATAGAATTTAACCCTGAAAAAGACTATCAAGGTGAGGCTGGTTTTAAGTACACCATCTGCGATGCAGCTGGTTTAAATTCTGAGGCAATGGTTACCTTAAACGTAGTGGGCGCAAATGATTCACCAATTAGTGCTGAAAATAGAGCAATAATTCTGGCAAGACCTGATGCATTGCTTCGCATAGAGTCTTCAAGTCTTCTCTCATATGTCAATGACGTTGATCTGGTGTTTGGCGATACATTGAAATTGAATAGAGTCAAATACGTTTCGGCAGGCAAAGCATGGCAACAAAACGACGGTTCAATTCTATTTAAACCAGGGGCAATAGGTAATGCCGAATTACAAATTGAAGTAAGTGATAGTCAAGGTGCTATTGTTATTATTCCAATATATATAAATGTTTCAAGTAGTAATAGTTTAAATACTGCGGTTTTACCTGGACCTGATCAAGCTACGGAAGATACAAGTATTCGTATTAATTCAACAGAATTTATTGTTTCAGTAGTTGAGGTTAAAAATGGTGAGGCATATATAGAAAATAACAGTGTTATATTTAATCCAAGTCAAAATTACAATGGTTTTGCTCAAATAATTTATACAGTACGCCTTGAGGATGGTACATATAGAAATAAAACTGTCGATTTAAGAATTGCTGAGGTCAATGATGCACCTGTGATTTTTAATCCAATAGAAAAGAAATATATTAATGAAGACAATGTACTCTACATATCTGAAACCTCATTATTAGCAACAATGAGTGATGTGGATACTGAGACAAATGGTCAGCAACTTAGAATTGAACGTGTATCAGATCCCGTAAACGGTCGAGTACAGATTAATGCCAATAGAGTAATTGAATTTTTACCAAACGCAAATTACAATGGATCAGCTGATTTTACTTACTGGATTACAGACGATTCAGGCGCAAGCGTTTCAGCTAAGGTTGAAATCAATGTAAGGCCAGTAAATGATGTTCCGCAGCCATTACCTCTTACTTTTCAGTTATTAGAAGATGAGCAGCGAATTTTTAATCCATTAAGTTTGTTAACTAATCAATCGCAAATTGATATTGATACACAAACAAACGGGGATCAGATAAAAATTACAAGACTCCGCATAGATTCCATTAATTCTGTCAAAGGAAGTGTTTCATTAGATAGTAATGGTTTTATCAAATATACACCAATAGCAAATTATTACGGAAATTTTATTTTTTCATACACAGTCACTGACAAAGCTGGAGCACAGGGGCAAAATACTGTAAGTTTGAATATTGCTTCAGTCAATGATGCGCCAATTGCGAATGGTAACGCAGTTCTCACGCATGGTATTGAAGACACCGTCAAGTTATTTTCATTCTCTGAATTGACTCGTAACTTCACAGACGTTGACGGTGATATTTTAAGAATTAAAAGCATAACATCAGCATATGGCGGTTCAGTACTTATTCAAAATGATACAGTGTATTTCACCCCAACACGTGATTTCAATGGAATTGCCTCATTCAATTACACAGTTGAAGATCCATCAGGTGCAACAGCCAGTAGTAATGCAACTTTTGCAATTTCAAATGTAAATGATGCCCCGGTTGCAGCGTATAAACGCATAGAGAGTCGAGCTTATGAGGATGCAGAGTTGAGAATTGGATTTAGTGAACTACTTGGCGGTTCATACGACGCAGATTCGATTCTAGGGGATAGAGTCAGTTTGAAATCGGTTACTAGTGGTAATAACTGTTCAGCTTCGATTGATTGGGGCCGGCAACAAGTAGTTTTCAAGGGTAATGCTAATTTCAATGGTTGGACTAACTTTACCTACACAATTTCAGATATAAGTGGCGCAACAGGCACACAAACAGTAGATGTCAATATAATTGCAGTCAACGATGCGCCAACTGTGAGACCTATTACAGTTTTAGATATTTGGGAAGATGGTTATTATGCAAATAATAATCAAGATCCAACTAAACAAGATAATGTAAGAATTACAAATTTTTTAAATACCATCGGTTCAAGCGATGTTGATGGGGATTTATTAAGTTTTGGAGAATTCTGGAATTTAAACCATATCAGTGAAATAAAAAGAGAAGGAAATGATCTAGTCTTAATGACTGATCATAACTATTCAGGTGCAGCTGGTTTCTATTACCGAGTGCGTGATAACCAAGGTTCATGGGCAGATGGATTAATGAACTTCAATGTGATGTCACAAAATGATTCGCCTACTATTTCAATGCCAGCTCAATGGACTGAAGGTGGTACTCAAACGACCGGCGATGGAAGATATAGATCAACTGTCAGTTACCCTTACAGCAGAAAAATTAGAATTCAAGTTAATGATGTGGATTCTGGGGTAAATGATTTCAATGTTTCTATTCAGAACTCACCAGTACACGGTATTTTAAGAATACAAGCCGCAGTAGATCACGTGACCTATACTTATGGAAAAGGGTGGACAAATTCTTATACTGTAAATCACCCCAACAAATGGGATTTATTTTTTGATAATCGTTCCGGTGATCCGTTCAATGGTAAAACCGGATTTGATCTCAGAGTAACTGACAGGCAAGGAGGTTCTTCACTTCAGCACAGTGAAGTTAATCATAACGGCTCTTCTGCAAGTAGAGGTGGTGGAGGAAAACCAGTCGCGATTGACTTAGATGGAAATGGTCTTCAGTTTACTAATATCAATCAGAGCAAAATTCTTTATGACATCAATGGAGATGGAGCTAAAGATTTATTATCATGGACTGCACCAAATGACGGTTTAATTGTTTTTGATAAAAATGATGATGGTCTGATACAGGAATTAGACGAAGTATCGTTCTTATCTTATGTCTCAGGTTCCAGGACAGATCTGGAAGGCCTGAATGGATTTGATACTGACAAAGACGGAAAATTCACTTCTAACGATGCTTTGTGGAAAAAATTTGGAATATGGCAAGATAAAAATCAGAATGGTACTACTGATCCAGGTGAATTTAAAAGTCTTGAAGACTGGTTTATTCATTCAATTGATTTGCATTCAGATAAAGTCATGGATCAGGTCGGTGACGTTTACATACTTGGTAAATCAACATATGAAAAAAATGACGGAACTAAAGGTATTATTGCTGACGCTGCATTCAGATACTTGGATGGCGCAGATATAAACCAAATTACAGAATCTAAAACCTTTACAGTTGATATCAGCGATATTGTTCAACAAAGAATTGTCGAATCAAAAGAAATCGGAATAAGTGATGAACAACTTCAATCATTGCTCCAAAAGTTCATAGCTGATATTGCAAATGCTGATGTTGTTCCTGACAGCACTGCAAATAATGATCTCATGGGATGGAACCAAGATGATCATATTCATCAGGTAAATGTTGATGAAAAAAATAAATCAGCCTTAGTACATCCTTGAAATTTATGAGGAACATCATGATTTATTTTCACTTTCAAAGAGCCGTACTTTTCTTTTTATTTGTATTAACGGGATGTGGTGGCCGTGATAGTGCAAATACAGATTTTGATACCGAATTGAATCTTCTTAAAGGTAATGTTATAGATGGGCCGTTGGTTGGAGCTAAAGTTTGTTTAGACTTAAATTCAAATTGGGTTTGCGATAAAGGAGAGCCGTCAACAATATCCGGCAGTAAAGGTAAATACACTTTAGACATAAATCCAAGGTCGAAATATGAAATTGGAGACACATTTGTAATTGCTGAAATTGAAAATAACGTATTTGATGAAGAGACTGGTAAAACCATAGAAGAATCAGGTATGACGCCTTATGTTTTGGCATCATGGGGCGGACCTACACCGATGCTGACTGTTATAAATACTTTCGCAGCTGCCCAGTACCTGGGTACAGGTTCTAAGGATTTAAAAGAAGCATATAACCTTGAAAGAATCGCTCAATCAAATCAATTATTCTCAACGAATGTTAACTACTACGAAGAAAATACATATTTATTTCCTAATGAAAAAGTTTTTGCGAAAATGACTGGTCGCGTTTTAGCTAATGCATTATCATCTGCACATTCTAGATTAAATAGTCAGGCCTCCTCAGTTTATGATTCAAATAAAAGCGGTAAAGGTTTACGCGCTGTTCAATTGGTAATTCAATCATTAGTTGATACTCGACCAAGTAGTTCCACTGAATCGGAATCAGAAAAAATAGCTAGATTAAAAAATTATATTAACTTTATACCAATTTCCCCTGAAAAAGAAAAATTAATTAGACAAATTCCTAAATTACTTTCTGCTGAAGATTCAATTAAAATTTTTAAACAAGGATTGACAGATGCTGCTTTTATTGGAAATACACCAGCATCTATACAAAAAATAAGTTTAAAAAATATACAAGGATCATTGAGTGCTGCTTCATATATTTCAAGAAATTCAACTTGGATTATAGATTCAAATATTAACATCAGTGGTGCTTCTGGTTATCATTTGCTTTATCAAAATTTTATAAGCAATCCAAATAGTCAGGAT
>CAMDKD010000028.1 GCA_945901125.1 Bordetella parapertussis | reverse complement strand
GGCCATGATCCGTGGGCTTATCTCAAGGATGTGCTGACGAGACTGCCTGGCCACATGAACAGTCGCATAGACGAGCTGTTACCCCACCGCTGGGAAACGCAACCCTGAATTGGCGCAACGGTCAAGGTGCCGTGGCCAGCCGCTTACATCATTTCAGCAAGTCCTGTACTCATGCCAGAAACGCGGCTACAGTTATCAGGTGTTTTAGGTAGTTCTTTGTTTGCTGCGTTAGCAATACTGACGATCATAAAATAAAGTAAATATTTTTTCATGCGCTTGAGATTCAAAAGTTTAGATAATTTTTATCTCTTGGTGTTTTGACCAATAGGTAGTCCAATTTCATTGCAAAAACCAGCAAAACTTTTGACAAGGTTGAAATTTTTTGTATCTAATGCAGTGTTTAGATTTTTAAGTGCGCGCAGTTGAAAATCACTGAACTCACTATTACCTTTATATTTTGACTGAAGATCCGTGTAAATAACCTCACTGAAACTAGCATCATTATTACGGTTACCTGCCAGACTTAAAGAATACCAAAACATATGATAACCTGAGCACGCGCCTGATTTTTGTACAAGCGTCATATTCTGAGCAAAAGAGTTAGTACAAAATAAAAACAATAAGGGAATAGCGAATTTCATAAAAATCTCCAAAAAATTATTTCGAGGGTATCTGCTTTTGAATATATTCCGCGGTAAGTTTCATTTTCTCTGCTCCAATTACACTTGCTGCATATGAAGCATTCTTAGGATCTTGAAGCAACCCAGAACAACTCACTGACTTTGCCATCATATCGTTAATTATATTTTGTTTGGCTTGCGCTACTCCCAATGTAATTTTTTCATTCCTAAAATTTTCTATTTTTGAATCATATAACTCTTGGGCAACACGCTCGTAATCATCGCCGTTGATAGATTTACCAATTTCTGAATAAATCATATTCATGGCACCATTAAATTTAATCGCTTTATCATTATTAATATCTGACCCTGTAGTAAGTATTTGCGATTTAATGGCAGCTATGGTTAGTAGACTATTTCCAGAACATTCAGCAAGTTCATTCTTAAAATGTTTTAAATTATTTTGCTGTGAATTTAAATATACATCGTTTGATGCTATTGAAGAATCTTGATTTTGATTATTATTTAATTTCTGTTCTCTATCTGCTTCGTATTCCCTTAACTTCTTTAAAACCTCAGCTTCTTTTTCAATCTGTTCCTTAGTTTTATTATCAACTAACTGAACTTGTGAATTTTCGCTAGGGGCTAATTGATTAATATCCTTTTTTTCACTACATGCAACAATAAAAGATGAAATAAAAATGCATATTAATAAAATCAAATGAATAAATTTCATTTTAAACTCCAAAGTCAAAAACCACGATGTGTTTTTACACAGTCTTGGAGAAATTTTCCAGTCTCCAAATAATTCTTACCTTTTACGGGATCAGAGTAAATGAAGCGAACGACTTTTTTTAGAAATACTCTTGTTCTAACGTCATCTTCGCTATTAAATGTATCTTCTGCTGTTCCAACTGGAATACCTGCCTCTCTGAAGCCCAGAGTTTGTCCTTTCATGACTGCGTCCCAAGTGCCACAAATGGCATCTGAAATTTGCGCTTGACTGCAAAGAGGAATCAAAAGAATGAGAGCGAATATTTTTTTCATTTGTATGCCTACTTAAAAATCAATGAATTAAAAAAATACTTTGTGTGTGATGGTAGTTATTGTGGTGTCAATGAGCATCCACAGTGCTTGCACTTTCTTGCATCAGTCAACACGAGTTCTCTGCAGTCTGGGCACTTGACATGAGTTGAGGGATCAACTTCCAAAACTTTTAAGGCAGAGATGATGGAATACCCTGAATAAAGCACAGCAGCAAGAAGAAATAGCACAAATGCCTCAATTTCATGAATGGCGCTTTTGGCATTTGCATATACGATCACTCCAACAAAAACACTGATGTACGAGAAGATTTCTAATTTTTTCAATGATGTTCTCCAAATTTCATTTCAAGGTAACATCAATATAAATAGCTGTCAACATGAGATACCTTGAATATGCAAACGCTCAAGACGCAATGGCTTTGTGGAAAGTCATTAGCGACAACACTTGGGCAGCAATAGCACAGCAAGCATAGGCTGATGCATAACAAAAGGCTGAACGAGCTGCTGCTCGTAAATCTGTCAGCAAGCGCGGTGCTGGCAAAAGCACAGCCAAACCCATACCACCCAAACGCTTGCCACCACCCCTGCAGCATGTGTCAGAGCCAGTATCTTCTTTAGCAGCCAATATATACTACATTAGAGATTAAACTTCATTTTAGCTCCTAAGAATAATTTATAATTAAAATTTCCAAGAATTAAATCTCTTATGGATTTCTATTGGAATTGATTGAGCGAAAAATTTGATTTGCAACCATTTGATTAATTTGATCTACTCTACTTTGAATAGAAAAAACATCAATTAACCACCAAATTCCCAAGCCACCTCCAGTAAATAGCTTTAATAATCCAATAAAAATCTGACCAAGATAAATCCTGTCTAAATTAAAGAAAGCCCAAATTGTTGCGCTTCTTTTATTGATGCTTGAAAATTGATATTCAATAGCAAACAACATTTTTTGTTGATCATTTAAATCACGAATTATATTGTTTATGTCAAAGTCATTCATTTTAATCTCCTTATATTTTCATGTAAAAAATAGTAACTTATAAATTTTGATATATATTAACATGAGATTTAAACAATTTTCCAGCGCAAATGACGCACTGACACTATGGAAAACAATTAGTGACAACACATGGGCAGCTGTGGCGCAGCAAGCAGAGGCTGAGGCAAAGCAAAAGGCAGAACGTGCTGCTGCTCGCAAGTCTGCCAGCAAGCGCGGTAGTGGCAGAAGCACAGCCAAACCCACACCAGCCAAACGCTTGCCCCCACCATTGCAGCATGTGTCAGCACCAGTGCCCAAAAATGACAAGCCAATCGCGTCAGCTAAAGCCCCACAAGCTACAGCCCAACAGCCTCAGTCGCCACAAAAGCCTACTGCGCCTACAAATGCAACTGGTTTGGCAACTGCTTCAAAAAATCTTCAAAACGCAAATCAACTTGCTGCACAAACTGCCCAACAGCCCATTCAAGTCAGTCGTACGCCACTGCCGCAGCAGAGCAAACAAGCTCAAACCACTTTAACCCCTCAACAAATTCGCTTGCAACGTCAAAGCCAAGCATTTCCAGCAAAGTATGTTTGATATAGATAGCCTACACTGCGTGTTTTATTGATTGCGTCGTAGAGAATTTTTTTGTTGCTAATTTGCAATTTGTGAGTGAAAATAATTTTATTCCCACACCTAATTCTTTGGTAAAAGTTGACTACTAGGTAAACTACAGACTAAACTACAATCAACGTAAGTTGTTGATTTATATAATAATTTTTGCTATTTTGGTGCGTTCGGGACGTAGAGACCGGAGGTTCGAATCCTCTCACCCCGACCAGCCAGTCATACCCAGACATCAACCTCGCTGCCCAATGTATCCAGCCGGTTAGTCGGCTTGTCATGCGGGCGGCCCCGCACTGCCTCAGTCTCTGCTGGCAAAGCGTTATGGGGCAATTCTTCGACCGCCATGGTCAGGGGTTTGTTCACGCCTGAGACCTTTTTGATCGCGCCTTGCGCACGGTTGAGCGGCCGGTTCAAGCTGACTCCGTCGATTCTCATGGCACCCCCTGCTTTGCAAAAACTTGTTTTATTAAATCGGCAGAACTGTGCTTATCTTTATAAAACCCAGTCCCATGGATTGATGAGGCTGACGCCACAAGGCTGAAAATCGGCCACATTTCGAGTCACCACAGTCATGGCGTGCACGAGCGCGGTCGCGGCAATCAGGCCATCTCTGACCGGTCGGGGGGCCGGTACATTTAATTGCGCACTGCGCTGCGCCACCGCCAGGTCAACTGGCAAGATGCGGTTTTCAAAGGCGGGCAATACATGCCGATCCATCCAATTTCTCAGTACTGCACCCTGCTGCGCACCTTTTCGCAACGCCAAAGCCACACCTATTTCCAGCTCTTGCACCGTGATTACCGATATGTACAGGTCAGCCGCGTCAACACTGTCAGCCCACAGAGCGACGCTGGCGTTGGCCCGACCGGATCCCACTTTACGCAGCTCTGAAATGACGTTGGTGTCCAGCAAATACATCAGCTTAAATCAGCGGCTCGGGCCAATTCTGTGGGACCTGGTATTTCCAACTCAATGTCTTGCGCGCCCGGCATGAAAAGCAAATCTGCAATTTTTGAATGTTGGCCTGTGAGCCGCTGGTATGTCGCCATGCTCATCAGTACATGCGCTGGGCGGCCCCGGTCTGTGATGAAGACAGGCCCGAGATTGGCAGCTTTTTTGGCTTCGCTAACCGCTTGATTGAATGCCCGGCCCGTGATGGTGGTGAAGCTCATGGAGACCTCTTTTATCTAATGTAGCAATGATACTACATTAATTTATCAGGCCTCAGAAAAGTACGTCTGCAACAAAGTTTAAATAAACAGCTCAATTCCCTAGCGGCCATTGACGCCGGGACTTGAATTTCTGCATTTTGCCCTTATCATTAGCACTCTAGCCGGTTGAGTGCTAACAATAAAGCTTAGACTGGTTTGAGTCTGTGCACCTATGGTGCCTTTTTTGTCATTTTTAGAATCCCTTAGGAGAACCCATGAAACTTCGTCCTTTGCACGATCGTGTGATCGTCAAACGCATTGAAAGCGAAACCAAAACCGCTTCCGGCATCGTCATCCCCGACAACGCCGCTGAAAAGCCCGACCAAGGTGAAATCCTGGCCGTCGGCCCGGGCAAGAAAAACGACAAAGGCGAAATGGCTGCCATGAGCGTCAAAGTCGGCGACCGCGTGTTGTTCGGCAAATACAGCGGCCAGACCGTCAAAGTTGACGGCGACGAACTGCTGGTGATGAAAGAAGAAGACCTCTTCGCGGTTGTCGAGAAGTAATTGCTACTGCGCGAACGCCATGCGTCGTTGCTCTGTGCTCGCCATCCTCACGTACAAAAGTACGTTGCGGTGGCTGCGCGCGGTGCGCCTAGCCTGACGTCCGCTCGCGACGCAATTCTTTTCCCGACAAAAGTGTCCGTAACCCTAATTTGATATTTCTGGAGTCCTAACATGGCAGCAAAAGACGTAATTTTCGGCGGCGAAGCCCGCGCCCGCATGGTCGAGGGTGTAAACATCCTGGCCAACGCAGTCAAAGTAACCCTCGGCCCTAAAGGCCGTAACGTGGTTTTGGAGCGCTCGTTCGGCGCCCCTACCGTGACCAAGGACGGTGTGTCCGTGGCCAAGGAAATCGAGCTCAAAGACAAATTGCAAAACATGGGCGCGCAAATGGTCAAGGAAGTTGCTTCCAAGACTTCTGACAACGCCGGTGACGGCACCACCACAGCCACCGTGCTGGCTCAGGCCATCGTGCGCGAAGGCATGAAGTACGTGGCAGCCGGCATGAACCCCATGGACTTGAAGCGCGGCATCGACAAGGCAGTGACTGCCCTGATCGAACAACTGCACAAAGCTTCCAAGGCCACCACCACCAGCAAAGAAATTGCCCAGGTCGGTTCCATCTCCGCCAACAGCGACCACAGCATCGGTGAAATCATCGCCAAAGCCATGGACAAAGTCGGCAAAGAAGGCGTGATCACCGTGGAAGACGGCAAGTCACTGGAAAACGAACTCGACATCGTCGAAGGCATGCAGTTCGATCGCGGCTACCTGTCGCCCTACTTCATCAACAACCACGAAAAACAAGTTGCGCTGTTGGACAACCCCTTCGTGCTGCTGTTCGACAAAAAAATCAGCAATATCCGCGAACTGCTGCCCACCCTGGAAGCCGTGGCCAAAGCCGGTCGTCCTTTGCTGATCATTGCCGAAGAAGTTGACGGCGAAGCACTGGCGACTCTGGTGGTCAACACCATCCGTGGCATTCTGAAAGTGGTCGCAGTCAAAGCGCCTGGTTTCGGCGACCGCCGCAAAGCCATGTTGGAAGACATTGCTATCCTGACCGGCGGCAAAGTCATCGCTGAAGAAGTCGGCCTGACACTGGAAAAAGTCACTTTGGCTGATCTGGGTTCTGCCAAGCGCATCGAAGTCGGCAAAGAAAACACCACCATCATTGACGGTGCAGGTGCAGCCGCTGACATCGAAGCCCGCGTCAAACAAATCCGCGTGCAAATCGAAGAAGCGACCAGCGACTACGACCGCGAAAAACTGCAAGAGCGCGTGGCCAAATTGGCCGGCGGTGTGGCAGTGATCAAGGTCGGCGCCGCCACCGAAGTCGAAATGAAAGAGAAAAAAGCCCGCGTGGAAGATGCATTGCACGCCACCCGCGCTGCGGTGGAAGAAGGCATTGTGGCCGGCGGCGGTGTAGCACTGTTGCGTGCCCGTCAAGCGGCAGGCACCATCAAAGGTGACAACGCTGACCAAGATGCCGGTATCAAACTGGTGTTGAAAGCCGTCGAGTCTCCTTTGCGCGAAATCGTCTACAACGCCGGTGGCGAGCCTTCAGTGGTCGTCAACGCAGTGTTGGCCGGTAAAGGCAACTACGGCTTTAACGCCGCCAACGACACCTATGGCGACATGATCGAAATGGGTATCCTGGACCCCACCAAAGTGACCCGCACCGCGCTGCAAAACGCAGCCTCTGTGTCTTCACTGATGCTGACCACCGAAGCCATGGTGGCAGATGCACCTAAGGACGAGTCTGGTGCCGGCGGCGGCATGCCTGGCGGCGACATGGGTGGCATGGGCGGCATGGGCGGCATGGGCATGTAATTGCCCATTCCGTCTCCCCGAACTTGAATCGGGGGCCATGACGATAACACCCCGCAAGGTTCGCGCCTTGCGGGGTGTTTTGCCGATTGCCTGTGTTTTTTGGCTTAGCGAACTGCTGAAGTCACTTGATGAGATTCAACTCAAGACAAAATCGACACGGATGATGGGATGCGCCACCCAGCCAAGCTCTCCAAAGGCATCTTAGAAATTTGCTGCAATTGCTGGTCAATTTCTCGTTCGCCTTGGTCAACCAAATGCGCCATGAACACAGATGCCACCCGCGAAAGCGACTTTTTTTGTGTGTGAACTACAAACCAGCGGCGATTCAAGGGGTTGTTCGGCAAAGGCAAGACCGACAGCAAGCCAGCGCGAATTTCAAGCGCACATGAATGCAAAGACAAGTAGGCTGGCGCCAAGCCAGCAATGCACATTTGTTTGATGGACTCATTGCTTGAGAGCTCAGACCCAATTTGAAGCTTCAAGCCTACAGCTTTGAAAATTTGCTCCAACGATGCTCGCGCACCTGAGCCCTTTTCCCGCACCAACATCCGCGCATTGGCCAGCATCGCCATGCTGACTTGTGCGTTCTTCATCAAAGGATGATGAGGCGAGGCCAAAAAGGCCGTCGGGTTATTGGCAAAACTTTGGGCCATCACCTTGATGTCCTCGGGAGGATTTCCCATCACCGCCAAATCAATTTCATCGGCGACCATGCTGCGCACAATCTCTTCTTTGTTGGCCACGTGCAATTTCAGTTTGACGCTGGGGTGTGAATTCACAAAATTAACCAGCACATGCGGCAGCCAATATTCCGCCGTGGTCACCGCGCCTATGCGTAAAGTGCCTGAAAAGTCCCCCAAATACGACTCCATTTCATCGCTGATTTCTTGCCACAAGCTCAACATGCGCTCGCTCAAAACCAATAATTTTTGACCCGAGTCTGTGAGCCGAACGCCGCGACCGGCGCGGCTGATCAACTTTGTGCCAACAGCGGCTTCAAGGTTGGCCAGTTGAATGGAGGTTGCTGACTGACTCAAAAAAAGCTCGGAAGCTGCGACGCTGACATTGCCAGAACGTGCGACTTTTTGAAAAGTGAGCAAGTGCTTGATATTGGCTGATTTTTGAAGTGACATAGGACCGTTTATAGCGTTATTTAGCGCAAATGATATTTGTTTTTTGAATAATTAAGTCGAGAATATTTAATTTTATTATTTCTTTGTTACTACCTATCATACAAATCTCACTTTACACCCTTTTGTGCAAACACCTCATGACAAAAGGAATTTTTAACTTTGGAGACAACATGGACACAAAGAAAGAACACAGCAGACGTGATTTTTTAGGCCTCACGGGAAAAGCCGGCTTATCAACTTTGGTAGCGGGCGCGGCCGGCATCAACCTAGGTGTTATCGATTTGGTCCACGCCGGATCCAAAAAGGTGACACCTTTCAGAATGGCCATGATCAGTGACTCTCATTTGTATAGTCAAGATGGCCACAAATTCGACTTACAACTTGAAGATGCAGTCGCTCAGGTCAATGGATTAGAAATTCAACCTGACTTTGTGCTCTACGGCGGTGATATTGCCCAAAACGGCACAGAAGACCAATTGGCCAAAGGTAAAAAAATCCTTGCGAACCTCAAACCCAAGATGATGGTGATTCCTGGTGAGCACGATTGGTATCTGGACATGGGTGCAGCTTGGAAAGGCATGTTTGGAAAAGACTACTGGTCTTTTGATCACAAAGGTGTCCATTTCATCGGCTTCAATTCCATTTTGGTCAAGGACTTCTGGACCGACAAGGGTCTAACCAACAAGCAACGCATGGAAGCCATGGAAATGCTGGAAGGACCCATTGGCGGTCTGTGGGGAATTCAAGCTGAACAATTGGAATGGCTGAAAAAGGATGTGGCTAATTTGGCACCAGACACACCGGTTGTAACCTTCAGCCATTCACCGCTGTGGGACTACTATCCCCGTTGGAATTTCCAAACTTCTGATGCACCTGAAATTCGCAAGATTCTGTCTAAGTTTGTGAATGTGACATCCTTCCACGGCCATGTCCATCAAACCATTTACAACAAGATCGGCAACATGACCTCCATTGGTGCCATGAGCACTTCATGGCCATGGCCTTATCCGCCTATCAATGTTAAGTACCCGGAAAGCCAGCAATACCGTGCTGACCCAGGTAACGAACAAGACGGAATGGGAACTTTGCAAGCTTCATTCAGTCCTAAGGGCGGCAAAGCACAGCACTTGCCTTTCGCTGACTCACTTACTCCATTCCTCAAGAATGGCATAAAAATCTAATCAGATTGTCGTTGTTTGGCCCGCCGTATGGCGGGCCGCTTTTCAGTTAACCCACAAAAGGAGGCGTTTCATTCATGAAAACAAAAAATATCCTCAGATCTTTGACTGGTTCAATCCTGTTAACGATTGCGACATCAGCGTTGTATTTTCAAGCCAGCGCGCGTGAGCCTTTCACCAAAGAGGAACTCAAAGCACAAGAAAAAAAGCTTCTTGCAGTAGTAGAAGAGGGCTACAACATATGGCACGGTAGTAATCCAACAACGCAAAACAACGGCTTGGCTTGTGGCAACTGCCATCCGGATGCTGCGGCGTCAAACCCGCAAACTTTCCCCAAATATCACACTGCCTTCGATAGAGTAGTTACTTGGCGTGAAATGGCCAATTGGTGTATCCAAAACCCCCAAGGTGGCAAGGCATTGGATGTGAGCGGGCCTGAAATGCTGGCCATTGAAGCCTACGCCTTTAATCTTCACCGTGGCTTGCCCATTGAACCGGGTCTTGCAAGTCGACAAACCAGACCGGTCAAAGTTGATTACGGCAAAGGTTTCCCAAGCAAGCCCTCTGGCATTGGTTTTGACACCAAGTAACTCCCAACGTTCATAATTTTGCGCCCTACCAAGAACCCCATCAAAGTATTTTGCACATGCTCGCTCAATGCTATTTGGACATCATTGCTTTTTTGGGGTAACTTGGTTTTTGCTCAGCAGATCTGTGATCAACCATTGACTGAAATTCCTTTGCACATTCAGGCAGATGAAAGAGGGTGGGTCTTTGACTATAGAGCACGCTTGCAGTGGCAAAGGTGTGCGATTGGACAAACTTGGGTAGAACAGCAATGTGTCGGCAATGCTGAAGTTATGACTTATTTTCAGGCTATCGATACAGTTACCGAGCTGAATCGGCAAAGTATTGACGGATTCAATGACTGGAAGTTGCCTCATCTAAAAGATTTGGCTTTCATTGCCGAACAGCACTGCCGCAATCCACGCGTCAGGTTGGAATTGTTCCCAAACTTTCCCCCTGGCGTTTTTTGGAGCCGTTACACACGCATCGTTAATGACTTTGATCCACATGTTTTCACAATGGATTTTGGCTTCTCAGGTGTTTCGTTAAATCATCCCGAAGAGTCGCATTTTGTGCGATTGGTTCGGAAACTTCACTAACTCTTCGTTCTCCATCCAAATGAAAAATCTAAATCGACGCATCTTTTTGATTCATTCTGCCGCTCTCACAAGCGCTACTTTAGTCACCCAGGTATCCGCAGCAGATAAGAAAATGAAAGCTGCAAATCCTGGTGAAAGACTCTCGGAAGCTGATTCATACCCCAAATCCATGGGTTTCAAATTGGAGACCAAAAACGTAGATAAAACTCGTTATCCACGACACACCACTGAGCAATATTGCAGCAGATGCCAACTCTACGAAGGCAGTGCTACTGAGGGTGAATGCTCTTTTTACGGCGGTCGCATTGTTCCCTCAACCGGATGGTGTAAAAACTTCAAACTGAACAAATCTGCCGCCTGAGCGCTTCCCGTGGCTGCTTCCCCCACATATGGGGGGAGCAAGATAGCGGCGAGGAAGTCGCTAGGTTCGCCATGACGGCTGCTTCCCCCACTCATGGGGAAGCTTGATATTAAAAAATTAGTGACATTTAAACAAATAATTAATAATTATTCGTAATTTATGTATTGACTATATAAAGTGTCAACTTATCATGACACATGGTCTTTTTATGAACTCTCTTGTTTTAATTCACACGCCAATCCGCAGGGGGTGTCCATGTTTAATCATCTCGGCAAAGCTTGTTCTCTAAGTGCTATTCCCCTGCGTTCTTGTTTTTGGATCAGCCTGCTCTTTCTATTGACAGCTTGCGAGGGGCCCACCTCGGTACAGCGCGGTTACAGGGGCACAGCCATGTTGCAGATTTACAAACCAAGTGTGCTGGCTGCCAACGCAGCCATTCACGAAATTCCCGAACCTGAGCCAGTCGACCCGCCCGAGCCTGATGCCCAATCAGTGAATGAACTGTACGAAAACGTTCAAGTGCTCAACGACTTGTCAGCGTTGGAGTTTTCCCGCTTGATGGCAGCCATGGCAACCTGGGTCGCACCTGAAGAGGGCTGCAAGTTTTGTCACAACACCAAAAATCTGGCTTCAGATGAAAAATATACCAAAGTCGTTGCCAGGCGCATGTTGCAAATGACTCGCAATTTGAATAACCAATGGAAAAGCCATATCAAAGATACAGGCGTGACTTGCTGGACCTGCCACCGCGGCCAGGCTGTTCCAAGCGGCGACTGGTTCAATAACACCGGTTTGCCACATTCTGAAGGCAGGATGCTGGGAGAAAAAGCCGGCCAAAACACACCCGGCATGTCAGTGGTTGGGAATACGTCCTTGCCTTTTAATCCCTTGAGCACCTTTTTGATGGATGGCGATCACAACATTCGCATACAAGGGACTCAAGCACTGGCAGGACAAAACCGCCGCTCAATCAAACAGGCCGAGCATACTTACGGGTTGATGGTTTACATGTCATCTTCATTGGGCGTGAACTGCACTTACTGTCACAACACCCGAGCCATGGGTGATTGGAGTGTCAGCACACCCCAGCGGGTTACCGCCTGGTACGGCATTCGCATGGTGCGCGATATCAACAGCCATTATTTAACCGAACTGGCGCCCTGGTTTCCTTCATACCGTTTGAGCGAGGAAGGGGATTTTCCGAAGGTAGGATGTGCCACTTGCCACAAAGGTGCTTACAAGCCTTTGTATGGCGTCAGTATGCTGCCTGATTACCCCGAACTTGCCAAAGAAATCACCTATGAAAAATCTTCAGTCCCTGTCAAACTGTCTGCCGCTGAGCGGCATTAAGCTGGTCCTCTTATCTGTTTTCTTTTCTCTTTCAAACCAGGTATGGGGTCAAACCCGCTTAGGAACTGACGAGTTTTTGATGGATGTCAGGCGTGCTGAAATTGCCACACTAGAACAACTTCAGTCGGAGATGGTCGGCTCGGATGCGGTGCTGCTCGGCGAAATCCACGACAACCCGCGCCACCACGCGTTGCGCGCGCAACTGCTGCGCGAACCTGCTTTGAAACAACGCAACGTGGTCGTCGAGTACTTGGACGCAGGTCAAGTGGTGGGTGCCGGTGACAAGCTGCTGCCGCGTCTCGAGCAAGCCGGCTTTGACGCAAATGGCTGGCAGTGGCCGTTGCACCAGCCTTTGTTTGCTGCCGCGCTGGACCAGGGCATGTCTGTGTACGGCGGCAACCTGCCGCGCGATCAAAGCCGTGCTGTGTTCAAAAGCCGGGGCAATAACCTGGGCGCTGCTTTACAAGCCCTGCTGCTGCACGCGCCTTTGAGCGATGACAGCTTGGCCGCTTTGCGCCGCGAGATTGACGAAGGCCATTGCGGTGCCCTGCCCGCCATGATGTTTGAAGGCATGATGGCGGTGCAACGCGCGCGCGACGCCTCCATGGCAGACGAAGTGATGCAACACCTGCCCGCGGTGCTGTTGTCGGGCAACGGCCACGCTTGGAAACACCTGGGCGTGCCGCATATTCTTGCGGCCAATCGGCCCGGCATGCGCAGCTTGAGCGTGCTGTTTCTGGAACACGGGCCGTTTGCCGACGCAGCCGCACAGGCCGAATGGCTGCAAAACTGGCAAGGCAAGGCCGACTACGTCTGGGTAACACCGCCCGTGTCCCGGCCCGACCCTTGCCTGTCGCTGCAAAAGAAATGACTACTTTGTGCCGCTGAAAATCTCAGGATTTTCTGAATTTTTAATTTAAAAGTTTAATTTAAGGCTTTTATCAATTACTATTTGCGTACTTTCAAATTCATTGAATACGCAAGTGAAATTTACAGAGCTACAAGAAATACGCCCGCAGCGCCCGCCTGAAAACCTACGGATGTTGAGTTGGCCCGTCGAGTCAGCCAAGCTGCCGCTGTTGGTGCGAACGCCATCACAAGCGCTGGTGCGCTGGAACAGCTTGCCTGTGCGGCGGCTTAAACACCCACGCCTGCAATTCGACAAAGGCCTGCGCATCGACTTGCTGGCCTGAAAGCTTTCAGGCTGTGTGCAATAACTTGTCGAGCTTGAGCGCATCCGCACAAAACGCGCGTATGCCTTCAGACAATTTGTCACCGGCCATGGCGTCTTCGTTCATGGCGAACCTGAAGCCGGCCTGGTCTAAATGCAGCGCAGGCAAGTCCATCTGCCTGGCCTGGTCTGAGCTCAAAGCCTGCTGCACCGGGCTATCGTCAGCTTGCAATTGCGCCAGCAAGTCCGGGCTGATGGTCAGCAAATCGCAACCGGCCAGCGCAATGATCTGGCCAATATTGCGAAAACTCGCACCCATGACTTCGGTGGCGATGCCGTGTTTTTTGTAATGGTTGTAAATGCGGCGCACGCTTTGCACGCCCGGGTCGTTGACGCCGGCGTTGGCGGCCTCGTTCCACTGCGCCCCGGCGGATTTTTTGTACCAGTCGTAAATGCGTCCGACAAAGGGAGAAATCAATTTCACCCCGGCGTCGCCGCAGGCCACGGCCTGGGCAAAGGAAAACAGCAAAGTCAAATTGGTGTGTATGCCTGCGCGCTCGAGTTGCGCTGCTGCTTGTATGCCTTCCCAGGTGGCCGCGATTTTGATCAGCACCCGCGCCTTGTCTATGCCTTGCGCCTGGTACAGGCCGATGATGCGCTGGGCGCGTGCCACCGTGGCGGCAGTGTCAAAGCTCAGGCGTGCATCCACCTCGGTGGACACGCGCCCGGGAATCAGCGCCAGAATGCTGCAACCGAAGCGCACCAGCAAATGGTCCATGACCACGTCCAGCGGCGCACCCGCGTGCTGCGCCAGCGTGTCTTGCAACAACTGCTGGTAGGCCGGCATTTGCACAGCCTTCAAAATCAAGGAAGGGTTGGTCGTTGCGTCCTGCGGCTGAAAGCGGCTGATTTGCTGGAAGTCGCCGGTATCGGCCACCACGGTGGTGAATTGCTTTAATGCGTCGAGTTGGTTCATCTCCCGATTATCGCCAACAGGTATTTATGCAAGCCACAGCTATTCGCAGCGGCATTCAGGCTACAGTCCTGTCTATGAAAAATGTTCTCGTTTTAGGTGGCACAGGTTTTGTCGGACGACACGTGTGTGAGGCGCTCAACCGCGCCGGTATTTATGTGACCGTGGCCACGCGGCGATTGCCGGCGCGTTCGGTGCAAATGCTGCCCTTTGTCACCGTGGTGCAAACCGATGTGCACGACCCGCAAGCACTTACCGCGCTGGTGCACGGCCATGACGCCGTGGTGAATCTGGTCGCCATATTGCACGGCGACCGGGCGTCGTTTGACAAAGTGCATGTGCAACTGCCGCGCCAGATCGCGCACGCCTGTGTGCAAGCCGGTGTCAGGCGCATGCTGCATGTGAGCGCGCTTGGCGCCGATCAGCAAGGGCCATCGCTTTACCAGCGCAGCAAAGCGCAGGGCGAAGCCGCTTTGCAGTCCGAGGTGGTACACGGTTTGCAATTGACGGTGTTGCGCCCCGGGGTCATCTTCGGCGCAGACGACGCCTTCATCAATTTGTTTGCACGCTTGCAAGCGATTGCACCGCTGGTGCCGCTGGCCGGGGCGCGCACTCGTTTTCAACCGGTGTGGGTACAGGATGTGGCGCAAGCCATGGTTCATGCATTGCAACAGCGCGACACCATAGGACAGATTTACGAGTTGGCAGGGCCACAGATTTTCACGCTCAAAGAACTGGTGCAGCACGCAGGCCGCTGGGCAGGTCACCCGCGCCCGGTGTTGGCTTTGCCCGAGGCCATGGCTTATTTGCAGGCCTTGGTGATGGAGATGCTGCCCGGCCCGCCGCTGATGAGCCGCGACAACCTGGCTTCTATGCAGGTCGACAATATTGCCGCAGGTGAATTGCCCGGCCTGGTCGAACTGGGTGTGGCGACAGCCGCCAGGCTGGACAGCGTGTTTGCGCTGCCTGCCGCAGCGCGCTGACAAACCTTTTTCGTTCGTGGACTTCACCGCTGCGGTTCGCCCCTTCAAGCGTGCTTTCAGTTTTCAAAGGAACTCCCATGGCTTTGCTCTTTAGCCGGACCGCTGTTTTCAAAAGCATCAGCGCGGCAGTGCTGCTGTCCTCGTGTGCCGCGTTTGCGCGAGAACCCTTAGCGCTGTTCGATGCGCATGTGCATTTCAGCGTCGGTGCTACCTCGGCCTATACGCCTGAAGCGGCATTGAAAATTCTGGACCATGCCGGCATAGGCACGGCCATTGTCTCCAGCACACCTAACGACGGCACCTTGCTGCTGTACGCCGCTTATCCGCAACGCTTCATACCGTTCGTGCGGCCTTACCGCAAAACCCGCGACCTCTCCAGCTGGGGCGAGGAGCGCAGCAGCTGGTACAAAGACCCGGATACGCTGCCATTTCTAGAGAAAGAACTGGCGCGCGGCATCTACCACGGCATCGGTGAGTTTCATGTCGACGGCCACGAGATAGACACACCGGTGATGCGCGGCCTGGCGGCTTTGGCGATCAAGCACGACCTATGGATGATGGCGCATTCAGATGCATCTGCCATCGAACAGTTGTTCGGTTTCGCACCAGGCGCTCGCATACTCTGGGCCCACACCGGCATGGTCGAGCCTGCGGCCAAAGTGGCCGAATTGCTGGAGCGCTATCCGCGCTTGTACGGTGAGTTGTCTTACCGTTCGGGGGTCGGCAACGGTTTGTCCGAGGAATGGCGCGCCCTGCTGCTGCGTTTTCCGGATCGGTTTGTGTACGGCTCAGACACCTGGATACCCTCGCGCTGGAGCCAGGTAGACACCTTGACACGCGAAGCGCAAGACTGGCTTGCCACCATGCCACCAGCGGTAGCGAAAGCCATTGCCTATGGCAATGCGCAGCGCTTGTTCGGCCAAGCGAATGCTGCTGCGCCCAAGCTATAAAAAACGCAAGACTTAACGCCCCGCCTGCTTGCGACTTTGGCAGCAAACCGGACGGTCACAGAGTGTCGTTAAAGCGGGTAAGCGCTGATAAAGCGCTGTATTTCTTTCAGCGTTTCCTGCGGTTTTTCTTCGGGTATGAAGTGTCCGCAAGCCATGGCCTTGCCGCGCACATCGGTGGCTACTTCGCGCCAGTCGGCCAGACAATTGAACAAACGTTCAATCACGCCGTGTTTGCCCCACAACACCAGCACAGGCATCTTTAGCTTGCGACGCCGGTCTTGGCGGTCGTGTTGCAAATCTATGGTGCCGGCGGCCCGGTAGTCTTCGCAACCCGCGTGAACCGCTTTGGGATCCTGGTAGACCTTGACATATTCAGCCAGCGCCTCTTTGGAAAAGGCTGACAAGTCCGGTTTGGAACGCCCGACCATGCCCAGCACATTGAAAGGCACCAGGCCTTGCAGCATCTTCTCCGGCAAAGGCGCAGGTTGCAGCATCTGAAACCAGTGGTAATAAGCCGTGGCAAACCGCATGTCCGTGCTCTCGAACATTTTCAAGGTCGGTGAAATATCCAGCATGGTCAATGACTGCACCCGCTCGCCATGGTCTTTGGCAAGCCGGTGCGACACCCGTGCGCCCCGGTCATGACCGACCAGGTGAAAGCGCTCGTGACCCAGCTTGGCCATGACTTCCACCATGTCCTGCGCCATGGCGCGCTTGGAATAATTCGAATGGTCGGGCAAGCCTTTGGGTTTGGACGAGCCACCGTAACCGCGCAAATCCGCACAAACCACGGTGTAATTTTGGGCGAGTTGCGGCGCGATCTTGTGCCAGCAAGCCATGGTTTGCGGATAGCCGTGCAACAACAACACGGGCTCGCCCTGACCGGCGTAAACGGTATTGATCACGGCCGAACCGGTACGTATGCGCTTGTGGGTGAAGCCGGGGAAAAGTGTCATGGTGTGTCCAATGAAAAAAGCTCACCGCTTTGATTCACGGCTCAAGTCAAAAATTTTAAGCCAAGGCTGGCATGTGCCTTGGCATAAAGATTGAACGCCTCTTGTGGTGCTGATTAACATGACACACTGTCAGCTTTCACATTGAAAGATACCCATGAGCACCCTCAAAGCCACCGAACACCCCGAAGATAACCCGCGCGTCAAAGCCGTGTTTGACGATATACGGCAAACCCGCAACAGCGATTTCATCAACCACATGTGGATCTACCTGGCGTTTGACCCGGACTTGCTGGAAAACACCTGGCGCGAAGTCAAGGCTGTCATGGCCACGCCGTCAGCGCTAGACCCTCTGACCAAAGAATTGATTTACATCGCCGTGTCGGTCACCAACGCTTGTGCTTATTGCGTGCATTCGCACACGGCAGCGGCCAAAGCCAAGGGCATGACCAGCGCCCAGCATGCGGATTTGTTGCGGGTGATTGCGCTGGCGGGCAAAACCAACCAACTCGCCAATGCCATGCAAATGCCGGTGGACACAGTGTTTAACGCGGATGCGGCATAAACCTTGAAAACCTACCTGGTCGGCGGCGCTGTACGCGATGCCTTGCTGGGCCTCAGCGGGTCGGACCGCGACTGGGTGGTGGTGGGCAGCACGCCACAAGACATGGCGGCGCTTGGCTTCACGCCGGTAGGTAAAGACTTTCCGGTGTTTTTGCACCCACGCACCCACGAGGAATACGCGCTGGCACGCACCGAGCGCAAAACCGCGCCCGGCTACAAAGGCTTTGTGGTGCACGCCTCGCCTGAAGTCACGCTGGAAGAAGACCTTGCGCGGCGCGACCTGAGCATCAACGCCATCGCGCAAGCCGACGACGGCAGGCTGATCGACCCTTATGGCGGGCAACACGACTTGCAACACAAGGTGTTGCGGCATGTGACGGATGCGTTTCGCGAAGACCCGGTGCGCATTTTGCGGGTGGCGCGTTTTGCGGCGCGCTTTCCCGCATTCACAGTGGCCGAACAAACACTGGCACTGATGCAAGACATGGTGGCCGCCGGGGAAGTGAATGCCTTGGTCAGCGAACGCGTCTGGCAGGAACTGGCCAAAGGTTTGCTGGCAGCGCGGCCTTCGCGCATGTTGCAAGTGTTGCGCGACTGCGGCGCGTTGAAAGTGTTGTTGCCTGAAGTTGACCGTTTGTACGGCGTGCCGCAACCGCCTGAGCACCATCCGGAAATCGACACGGGCGTGCATCTGGAAATGGTGCTGGATGAAACCGCCAAGGCAAATGCACCGCTGGAAGTTCGCTTTGCCGCGCTGTGTCACGACCTGGGCAAGGGCAATACTGACGCCGACAAATTGCCGCGGCACATCGGACACGAGGAACGCAGCGTCAAACTGTTGCGCAGCCTGTGCGAGCGCTGGCGCGTGCCAGTGCATTGCAAAGAACTGGCCGAGGTAGTGGCGCGCGAACACGGCCACATACACGCGTCGCAGTCGTTGGGCGCAGAAGCTGTATTGCGTTTATTGGGCAGATGCGATGCTTTGCGTCGCCCGGAACGATTTACGCTGGTGCTGCAAGCCTGCGAATGCGATGCGCGTGGCCGCCTGGGTTTACAAGACCGCAGTTACCCGCAGTCTGCGCGTTTGCAAGCCTTGTTGAACGCCGCGCTGTCGGTCGATTCAGCACAGATTTCTGCACAAGCTTTGCAACAAGGACTCAGCGGCATGGACGTGGGCAAACGCATTGAACACGCGCGGGTCAAAGCCATTTCTCATCACGCTATGTTGCGTGCAGATTCAAGTGCTTGATACGCAGTTCAATCAACTCATCAGCTACTCAACCCGCCCCGCCAAATTCTTCATCAACTGCGTAACAGCCAACACCCGGCGGTTTTGTATGTCAAGCAAACTGCGTTCAGCCGACAGCGCCGAAGTCTGCGCGGTCACCACGTTCAAGTAACTGACCGTACCGGCTGCGTATTGCGCTTCGTTGATGGCCAGGTTGCGTCTGGCCGCCACCACCGCTTGCGTCTGCGCTTGTTGCTCAAGTTGCAACTGGTAGGCCGCCACCAGGTTGTCCTGCACTTCCTGCAAGCTTTGCAACACGGTTTGCTTGTAGGCAATACCGGCGGCATCCAAAGCGGCAAGTGCATCGGCTTGTGCGGCTTTGCGTAATCCTCCATCAAACAGGTTCAAGGCCATGCTAGGGCCCATGGACCACAACAGATTGGACGCGCTGAACAAAGAGGACAGGCTTTGGCTGCTGTAGCCCGAGGTGGCGGCAAAACTGAAGGTCGGGAAAAACGCCGCCTGCGCCGCACCCGCATTGGCTTGCGCCGAGAAGACGCGTTGCTGGGCAGCGCGCACATCCGGGCGGCGCTGCAATAAGTTGGAGGCAATCACTTCGGGCAAAGCAGGTATTTGCGGCAAGGCCTGTGCTGCCGCCAACTGCAAACCACCCGGCGCCTGTCCCAGCAACACCGCCAGCGCATTGAGCAGTTGCAGCCGACTGCTGTTGACATCAATCAATTGCGCTTGCGTGCTGCTGAGTTGCAACTGCGCCTGCGCCACATCCGCAGCTGATACGACACCGGCGTCATAGCGGTAACGGGTCAGCTGCAAGGCACGCTCGTACGCGCTTTGTGCCTGACCCAATACCCGCTGCTGTTGCTCTGCGTTGCGAATCGCCACATAGGTTTGCACCAGACTGGCTTGCGCCGACAAACGCGCCAGCGCCAAGTCTTCGCGGCTGGCCTGCAAGCCCGCTTTGGCTGCGGTAGCCAGGGCATCCAACCGGCCCCAGACATCGATCTCCCAGCTGACCGGCGTGGTCACGCTCACAGCGCTGGTGGCGCTGCCGCCAGAAGCCTTGGCGCGGGTTGTCGCCGCGCCCACGGACACCGACGGAAAGGAGCTGCTTTGCGCGCTGGCCAGCGCAGCCTGCGCCTGTCTGACTTTGGCCGCCATCAGTTGCACATTCAAATTGCCTTGTTCCATTTGCGCCATCAAGCGGTTGAGCTCGGCGTCGTTGAACAAAGTCCACCAGTCGGCATCAATGCCTGTGTCAGACGCGCCGGAAGTCTGCATCTCGGGCATGGCCGGTGCGGTCGGCAGCTTGGCCGGTTTGAACAGGTTGGCGCAGCCGCTCAAGGCCAAGCAAGCGCCAAGCACTGCCAAGGGAATCAGCCGGTAAGTCATGCCATCTGTCCAGTCATAGGTGTGGGATTGTGCCTGTGCGTGTCGGCCAGTCGGGGGCCTAGCACGGCGGCGCGCAATCGCTCCAGCCCGACAAACACAATCGGCGTGGTGTAGAGCGTGAGCAACTGGCTGAGCAACAGGCCGCCGAGCACCGACAAGCCCAGCGGCTGGCGCATCTCGGCACCCACACCGTAAGCCAACGCCAACGGCACCGCGCCCAGCATGGCCGCCGCCGTGGTCATCAGAATCGGGCGCAGCCGCATTTGCGCAGACAGGTAAATCGATTGCCCGGCGCTGCGGCCACGGCGCTGTGTTTGCAAGGCCACGTCAATCATCAAAATAGCGTTCTTTTTGACAATGCCTATCAACAACAAAATACCAATCATGGCGATGACGCTGAACTCCATGTCAAACAGCATCAGCGTGAGCAAAGCACCGACACCGGCAGACGGCAAACTGGACAAAATCGTCAGCGGATGCAACAGGCTTTCATACAACACACCTAGCACCAGGTAAAGCGTGACCAATGCCGCCAGCAACAACATAGGCTGGGTTTTCAAAGATTTTTCAAACGCATTCGCGGTTCCGGCAAAACCGCCGCGCACCGACACCGGCAAATGCAATTGCGCCACGGTGTCGTTGATCGCCTCAGTGGCTTGCGACAAGCTCACACCCGGTGCCAGGCTGAAGCTGAAAGTGTCGGAGGGCACACCCGCATCATGCGACACCGACAACGAGGTGCCGCTCATCACCACTTGCGCGAACGCGCGCAAGGGCACGGCTTGTCCTTTGTCGTTGATGAACTGCAAGCTGTCCAGCGATGACGGGTTTTGCAAATGGTCAGCAGCCAGCTCTAACACCACGCGGTATTGGTTCAGCGGGTTGTAAATCGTGCTGACCTGGCGCTGCGAATAGGCATTGGCCAAGGTGTTGTCTATGCTGCGCATGGACACGCCCAGGCGGGCGGCAGCGTCCCGGTCTATGACCAGCGAGGTTTGCAAGCCCCGGTCTTCGTAGTCGTTGTTGATGTCTTCCAGTTCTTTGAGCTTGGCCATGGCACGCCGCAGTTTCGGCTCCCACTGGCGCAGTTCAGACAACTCGTCGGCCTTGATGCTGTACTCGAACTGAGAATCACCGCTGCGCGCGCCTATGCGCAAATCCTGCACCGGCGTCATGAACAAACGCGCGCCCGGATCTTTGGATAACTTGCCGCGCAGACGTTTGACCACTTCGTCGGCGCTGACATCGCGTTCGCTGCGCGGCTTCAAGGTCATGAACATTTGCGCCGCGTTGCGCTGGCTGTTGCCGGTGAAGCCGGTGACGTTCAACACCGCCGGGTCGGCTTGCACAATCGCCAGCATGCTATGTAAGCGCTGTTGCATGGCTTGAAATGACGAGCTTTGATCTGCGCGTATGTAGCCGTTGATGCGCCCGGTGTCCTGTTGCGGAAAAAAGCCTTTGGGAATGGCGCGGTACAGGCTGACATTCAAAGCCACAGTGCCAGCCAGCACCAGCCACATCAACCACTGATGCCGCAACACCCAGGCCAGACTGCGTCTGTACCACCTGGCCATGCGCGCCTGACTGCGCCGTCTTTGGGCAAGCGGCGAAGCAGCAGGCAGCAACAGCGCGCACATCATGGGCGTGGTGGTCAGCGACACCAACAGCGAAATCAAAATCGCCGAGGTCATCACTACGGCGAATTCATGGAACAAGCGGCCCAGCACGCCGCCCATGAACAGTATGGGGATGAACACCGCCACCAAAGAAATACTGATAGCGACCACCGTAAACCCAATGTCGCGCGTGCCTTGCAACACCGCCTGACGCAATGGCATGCCGCGCTCGCGCAAGCGGCTGATGTGCTCGAGCACCACGATGGCGTCGTCCACCACAAAACCGGTGGCAATCGTCAAGGCCATCAAGCTGAGGTTGTTCAAACTGAACTTCATCAAGTACATGACGGCACAGGTACCCGCCAGCGACAAGGGAACCGCCACCGCTGGAATCAAGGCGGTGCGCCAGCGTTTCAAAAACAGCGCCACCACCAGAATCACCAGCCCCATGGAAATCGCCAGCGACTTTTGAATCTCGACCAGCGAAGCGCGAATAGTGGGCGTGCGGTCCGACACCACTTCCATGCTCATGCCGTCGGGCACATCTTTTTGCAGCGAAGGCAGCAAACGGCGCACTGCGTTGACCGCCTCGATCACATTCGCGCCGGGTTGCTGGTAGAGCACCAGCAGCACCGCCGGTTTGCCTTGCGAGATACCGTCGGTGCGCACATCCTGCATGGCCTCGGTGACTTTGGCCACGTCCTGCACACGCACCGCGCGGTTGTTCTGGTAGCGGATCACCATGCCTGCGTATTCAGTCGGGGTGCGCGCCTGGTCATTGGCTTCTATCTGCCAGGACTGGTGCTCGTCCTCCACCATGCCTTTGGGCCGGTGCGCGTTGCCTGCCACCAAGGTCTGGCGCACGTCTTCCAGCGAAATGCCATAGGAAGACATGCGCTCGGGCTGCACCGCCACGCGCACCGCAGGCAAGGCACCGCCGCCTATGCTGACCTGACCGACGCCATCGACCTGAGACAAACGCTGGACCAACACGGTAGACGCCAGATCGACCATAGAAGCACGCGAATGGCTTTGCGAGGTCAGCGCAATGATGAGCATTGGGCTTTCCGCCGGATTCACCTTGCGGTAAGTAGGCCGCCCCGGCATGCCGGTAGGCAGCAAGGTTTGCGCCAGATTGATGCCGGCTTGCACATCGCGGGCCGCGCCGTTGATGTCGCGCTCCAGATCGAATTGCAAGCTGATGCGGGTGCTGCCCTGGGACGAGGTAGACGTCATCTCATTGACACCGGCAATGCTGCCCAAGGCGCGCTCCAGCGGCGTAGCGACAGTGGCAGCCATGGTCTCAGGACTGGCACCAGGCAAACTGGCCAGCACCGATATCGCCGGGTAATCCACTTGCGGCAAAGGTGCCACCGGCAGCATGCGGTAAGACAAGACACCGGCCAAGGCCACGCCCAGACTCAGTAGCGTGGTGGCCACCGGTCTGGCAATGAACACAGCCGACAGGTTCATGCGTCGTCAATCGCTGAACGCGGCTGCGACCAACGCTCGAGCAACAAATAAATCACCGGCGTGGTGAACAAGGTCAGCCATTGACTGACGATCAGCCCGCCGACCAAGGTCACGCCCAGCGGATGCCGCAACTCGCTGCCCACACCGGTGCCCAGCATCAACGGCAATGCGCCGAGCAAGGCGCACAGCGTCGTCATCAGAATAGGTCTGAAGCGCAACAAACACGCCTGCTCAATGGCTTGACGCGGCGACATCCCCTGGTGACGTTCGGCATCCAAGGCAAAGTCAATCATCATGATGGCGTTTTTCTTGACGATACCAATCAGCAAAATAATGCCTATGACTGCGATCAAGCTGATGTCCATGCGCGCCAGCCACAGCGCCAGCAGCGCGCCCAAAGCCGCAGACGGCAAAGTAGACAAAATCGTCACCGGGTGTATGTAACTTTCATACAGCACACCTAGCACGATGTACATGGTGACCACTGCCGCCAGCACCAGCCACAGGCTGTGACTCAGCGATGCTTGAAACGCCAGCGCCGCGCCTTCGAAGCGCGACTCTATGCTGTCGGGCACTTTGTCCTGCACACGCATTTGCTGCCAGGCGCTGTCAATCGCCGCCACGGCCTCACCGAGTGAGGCTTTCTGCGAAGGCTGGAATGACAAGGTCACCGCCGGAAACTGGTTGACATGCACCTGGCTGAGCAAAGCAGCCCGCTCTTCAATCGCAGCCATGCTGCTGAGCGGCACTTGCGCACCGCTGACAGACGGCACGGTCAATCTTGCCAGCGCTTGCGGGCCCATGCGTTCCTTAGGGCTGACTTCCAGCACCACGCGGTATTGGTTGCTTTGCGTGAAGATGGTCGACACCAGCCGTTGACCGAACGCGTTGTAAAGCGCGTTATCTATGGCCATCACGCTCACGCCCAGGCGACTGGCGGCGTCCCGGTCTATGCGCACATAGGCCTGTAAACCCTGGTCTTGAAAGTCGCTGGCGACTTCTGCCAGCGCCGGGTGTTGCCGCAATTGCGCCAGCAGTCGCTGCGACCAGATACCTAATTCATTGCTGTCCGGGCCGCTGAGTAAAAAACGGTACTGGGTGCGCGCCACCCGGTCTTCCAAGCTCAGGTCTTGCAAGGGCTGCAAGTAAATATGCATGCCGCTGATGCGATTGGCCGACTGCGACAAGCGTTGCAGTATCTCGGCCAGCGGTGCGTCGCGTTGCGACTTTGGCACCAGGTTCAAGGTCATGCGCCCGGTGTTCAAACTGGTGTTCGGGCCGTCGACACCGATGAACGAACTCAGGCTTTGCACCGCCGGGTCTTTCAACAACACCGCCGCCAAGGATTGCTGTCGCGCTGACATGGCGGCAAACGAGGTCGACTGCGTCGCCTCGGTAATGACTTGCACCGCACCCGTGTCTTGCACCGGGAAAAAGCCTTTAGGCATCCACACATACAAAGCCACTGTCATGACCACCGTCAATCCAAAAACAGCCAATGTTTGCAAGGGACGGTTCAATACGATTTGCAGACCACTGGCATAGCGATCAATCGCCCATTGCAACCAAGCCGGTGTGTGCAAGCTCTCGCCGCGTCCCGCGCCGTTTGATGCTGGGCGCAACACATACGCACACATCATCGGTGTGAGGGTCAGCGACACCACAGCTGAAATCAGAATCGCCACCGCCAGCGTGATGGCGAATTCGTGAAACAAGCGCCCCACCACATCGCCCATGAACAACAGCGGTATCAACACCGCCACCAGCGAAAAGGTCAGCGAAATGATGGTGAAGCCGATCTGGCGCGCGCCTTCCAATGCTGCTTGCAAAGGATTCATGGGTTTCAACGGGTCTTGCAAATAGCGGGCGATGTTTTCGATCATGACGATGGCGTCATCGACCACGAAACCGGTCGCCACCGTCAGTGCCATGAGCGTGAGGTTATTGATGGAAAAGCCGGCCAGGTACATGACGCCGAAGGTGCCTACCAGCGACAAAGGCACGACCACCGCCGGTATCAGCGTGGCAGCTGCGCTGCGCAAAAACAAAAAGATGACCATCACCACCAGCGCAATCGACAACAACAATTCGAACTGCACATCCCGCACCGACGCGCGTATGGTGACGGTGCGGTCGGTCAGCACCTGCACATTCACGCCCGGCGGCATGGCTTCGCGCAGCAAAGGCAGTTGTTGCTGAATACGCTCGACTGTCTCAATCACATTCGCGCCGGGCTGGCGCTGTATGTTGACGATGATGGCCGGTTTGTCGTTGGCCCAGGCCGCCAGCCGGTTGTTCTCCGGTGCTTGCACGATGTCGGCCACGTCACCGAGCCGCAGTGGATTGCCTTTGACAAAAGCCAGCACCATGCGCTCGTAGTCTTTCGCAGACCGCAACTGGTCGTTCGCGTCCAGGCTGGAGGCGCGCGCTGCGCCGTCGACATTGCCCTTGGCCATGTTCACGTTAGACAGATTGATGGCGTTGCGCACATCGTCCAGCGACAGGCCTGCCGCCGCCAAGGCCTGCGGGTTCACCTGCACCCGCACCGCAGGACGCTGCCCGCCCGCAATGCTGACCAGGCCCACACCGCCGACTTGCGACAAGCGCATGGCCAGGCGGTTTTCCACCAGATCGTGGATCAGCGTCATCGGCATGTCCTCAGCGCTGACCGCCAGCGTCATCACGGGCGCATCCGCCGGGTTGACCTTGCTGTAGCCCGGTGGCATGGGCAAATCCGTTGGCAAAAAATTGGCACTCGCATTGATAGCGGCCTGCACTTGTTGCTCGGCCACGTCCAGTGGCAATTTCAATGAAAAACGCAGGGTGATGACCGAGGCGCCGCCCGAGCTGACCGAGGTCATGAGTGCGAGTCCGGGCATTTGTCCGAACTGGCGCTCCAGCGGCGCGGTGACCGAAGCGGTCATCACATCCGGGCTGGCGCCGGGGTAAAGCGTGGTGACTTGCAAGGTCGGATAATCGACTTGCGGCAGCGAAGCCACCGGCAGCAAACGGTAAGCGAGTGCGCCCGTGAGCAACAAAGCCAGCATCAACAGCGACGTGGCAACCGGTCGCAGTATGAACAACCGCGACAGGTTCATGGCTTGGCGGCTTTCACCACCTCGACCTTGCTGCCTGAGCGCAAACGGTCAGCGCCGTCGGTGACCACGCTGTCGCCTTCTTTCAATTCATCGGTTTTGACGGCCTGCCAATCGTCTTGCACCGACAGCAATTGCACCGCCACCGATTTGACCGTGCCGTCGTCTTGCACCACCAGCACGAAATTGCCTTGGGCACCGCGCTGCACCGAAGCGGTCGGCACGGCCAGCGTGTTTTTCAAGGTATCGAGTTGCAGTTCAATTTGGGCGAACTGATTGGGGAACAACTGGCCGTCGCGGTTGTCCAGCGACGCTTTGAGTTTTAAGGTGCCGGTGGCCACATCGATGGCGTTGTCGGTGGTGCTGACCCGCCCGTTCGCCAGTTTTTGTTTGCGTTCCCTGTCCCACGCTTGCACCGTCAAGGCTTGGCCGGTTTTGAGTTTGCGCATGATCAACGGCACATGCATTTCTGGCACCGCGAACACCACCGCCATAGGCTGTGTCTGGGTGATAGTGACCAAACCGTTGGCCTCGCCTGCGCGCACCAGACTGCCTAACTCGGCTTGCTTCAAGCCCAAACGTCCGCTGATGGGCGCAGTGACGCGGGTATAAGACAACTGCAAGCGGGCGGTGTCCACCTGTGCTTGATCGGCTTGCACCGTGCCCTGCAACTGCGACACCAGCGCGGCTTGTGTTTCCACTTGCTGGCGCGCGATGGCGTCTTTTTTCAACAAGTCCTGGTAACGCTGCAAATCCAGTTGTGCGTTCAACAGTTGCGCGTTGTCCCGCGCCAATTGACCCAGCGCTTGGTTGAGTTGCGCGTCGAAAGCCCGCGGATCAATCTCGGCCAATAACTGGCCGGATTGCACTTGCTGGCCTTCGGTAAAACGCAGCGACTTCAATACGCCATCGACTTGCGAACGCACCACCGCCGTGTTCATGGCGGTCATGGTGCCCAAGGCCTGAACGCTGATATTCATGTCCATGCGCTTGACCTGGGCGGCACTCACTGGTGTGGGTTTGCCGCCGCCCTCGCCCATGTCTTTGTTGCCGGGTCGGCCGCCTGTGTATTTGGCTTTGTCGCCGGGGTTGCCGGCCGCTTTGTCGGTGGCTGCATTGCCACCAGGAGCGTAACGCTGCCACAGCGATTGCACATCGGCAAAACGCCAGACCCCGGCAGCCACTGCCACGGCCAGCAAGACGACGGTCACCAATTTTTTAAAACGAAACTGTAAAAATAAAGACATATATCAGCAATACCGTGGATCAGGGTTGGCAAGCATATTAACGCTCTCAGAACATCCGGGATATCAAAGCGCACACCATGCTCAAAATGAGTGTGGTGGTGAGCGGAAGAAAAAATTCTTTGCCAAAAATCTTAAAGCGCAAATCGCCCGGCAAACGCCCGAAGCCCAGCTTGCCCAGCCAGGGTGTCACGCCTTGAATCAGCAGTAACACCAGAAAAACCACCAGCACCCAACGAATCATGTGTCAACCTATAAACGGTGCGATCTGTCGCCTTGCACAAAACCCTCGGGCTCCCAGGGCTCGCCTGCCCCGACCGCCAGCACTTTAAAGAGTTCGCCCATTTCATGGTCTTGTATCAACAACTGGGCTTGCTGACGCTCGAACATGGACGCATTCTCTAGCAATGTCAGCAAACCGCTGTTGATCAGAAAATGCCCCTGACTGGTGTATCCCAGACAACTCAAGCCCGCTTCTTGCGCCGCCAGCGCCATGGCGGTGAAATTCACGTGCGCGGTGATGTCTTTGCGGCCAATGTCGTTCAAAGGGTCGGCGTCGCTGCGGTGGTCTTTGTGGCACATGAGCGTGCCCATGTGTCTTTGCACATGGTAGTGCTCGTGCTGGGGAAATCCATAGTCAATGAAAAACGCCGCGCCCTTGTGCAAACGCTCGCCCAAGGTGCGCATGAATGCTTCAGCTTGAAGGTGGATTTCACACAGGTAATCATGAGAGCCTTCAATCTCACACGGCGGCCTGAGGTCTGTGGGTCTGTCTTGCCAGACATAGCTGTTTTGTGATTCATCCCAAGCCACGCCGCGTTCATGCCAAACCTGATCCACTCTGTGCAGCAGTTTGACCGGCATGGCGTCTAACACCTCGTTGCCAATGACCGCCGCGTGGATTTGCTCGGGCAAAGCGTCCAGCCATTGCACTTTGTGCGCATGGGCTTTGAGTTTTTCAGCTTGTTGCTCGCGCAAATGCGCAGACACCTCAACGATGTCGTAGCGCTCAACGCTGTCACCCAACGCTTGCAAGAGTTGCAGCGCCAGACTACCGTCGCCCGCGCCAAACTCCAACACATTGCTGGTGCCCGTGTGTTGCAATGCCTGTTGCAGGCTGCGCGCCAATGCCATGCCAAAAAATGGCGACACAAGCGGTGCGGTGACGAAATCGCTGCCGCCTGAAGGCATACGTCCAATCGGACGACTGCGGGCGCTGTAATAACCCACGCCCGGCGCATACAAAGCCAAGGCCATGAAACGGTCGAACGGCAACCAGCCCGCTTGTGCTTGCAAGCGGGCCTGCAATAAGCGGTGCAACTCAGTCGCTAAACTCACTGGCTGTTCATTCATTCTTGGCATTCTCCGACATGTCCTCTGCTGCAAGCTCTCAAACTGTCCCGACGGTGCTGGTCACCGGCGCGGGCAAACGCCTGGGCCGCGCCATGGCGCTGGGCTTGGCGGCTGCGGGATGGCGGGTGGCGGTGCATTACCGCGAGTCCGCTGCCGAAGCCCAAGACACGACCCATGCATGTGCGCAACTGTGTCCTGGCGCGCAATGCTTTGCGGCCGACTTGTCCGACGAAACACAAACCCGCGCTTTGCTGCCCACGGTGATTGAGCGCATGGGCCATGTGGATGCGGTGGTCAACAGCGCCGGCTTGTTTGAGCATGACAACGCTTTGACTTTTGGCTATGCCTCAATGCAACGCCATATGCTGACCAACACTGCTGCCGCCATCGTATTGGCGCAGCAACTGCATGCACACGTTGGCGAACGCAAAGGCAAAGGCGTGGTGGTGAATATGTTGGATCAGAAGCTGTGGAACCTGAACCCGGATTTTTTCAGCTACACGCTGAGCAAAGCTGCGCTTGAAACCGCCAACACCGTGTTGGCCAAGGCACTGGCACCGCAGTTGCGGGTGGTCGGTGTGGCACCAGGACTCACCTTGACCAGCCACATGCTGAGCGACGAAAAGTTTGAAGACTTGCATAAACTCTCACCGCTGGGCCGGTCTTCGAGTGTTGACGATGTGGTGGCCACCGTGCTGTTTGCTTTGAATAATTCATCCATCACCGGCACCACTATTTTGGTTGACGGTGGTCAGCACCTGATGCCTTTTGAGCGCGATTTTTCGCTGATGTGACATGAACACACCGCAACACGGACACCGCACGCTGTCGCTTTCAGGTTTACGCTTCAAAGCCAATCTGGGCATTTTGGCGCACGAGATTGACGCCCCGCAACCCATACAAGTCGATGCCGAACTCAACCTCGGACCGCAAGACTTGTTGCCGAGTGATGACGACATCAGCAACGTGCTGGACTATCGCAAGTTCAGGCAAATCATCATCAACGAATGTACCGCCGAGCATGTGAATTTGCTCGAGACCTTGATCGGCAAACTGTCGCACAGGTTGATGCAATTACCCGGCGTGATCGGCGTGCGGGTGAAAATAGCGAAGTTAGAAATTTTTGATGATTGTGAAGTGGCAATCCGCATGGAGGCAGGCCAATGGTGACAACAACCATAGAACGCGAAACCCAGAAACTGGAAAAACGGCTGTGCCGCCAGGTTGGTGAAGCGATTGTGCAATTCAACATGATCGAAGAAGGCGACAAGGTCATGGTGTGTGTGTCCGGCGGCAAGGACAGCTACAGCATGCTCGATATTTTGCTGAAGATGCAAATGCGCGCGCCGATTGATTTCGAGATCATCGCAGTCAACTTGGACCAAAAGCAGCCAGGCTTTCCAGAGCATGTGCTGCCCGAGTATTTGGAAAAAATCGGCGTGCCGTTTCGCATCGAAAACCAAGACACGTATTCCATCGTCAAGGAAAAGATCGCGCCGGGCAAAACCATGTGCAGCTTGTGCAGTCGTTTGCGCCGTGGCATTTTGTACCGTGTGGCCGATGAAATTGGCGCGACCAAAATCGCGCTCGGCCACCACCGCGACGATATTTTGCAAACCCTGTTTTTAAACATGTTCTTCGGCGGTCGGCTCAAAAGCATGCCGCCTAAGTTGATGAGCGACACCGGTCGGCACATCGTCATACGCCCGCTGGCTTTGGTCGCCGAGCGCGACTTGGTGCGCTGGGCCGCGCACCGTGAATTCCCCATCATTCCCTGCACGCTGTGCGGCAGCCAGGACGGCTTGCAGCGCCAGCAGGTCGGCGACATGTTGCGCGAATGGGAAAAGAAATACCCGGGGCGCTTAGACAATATGTTCAACGCCTTGCAACACACCGTGCCTTCGCATTTGCTGGACACCAAGCTGTTCGATTTCAAAGGCATGAAGGCCACCGGCCTGCCGCAGGAAGACGGCGACATGGCGTTTGACCCGGAGACATTCAACATGCCGGGCTTGCCGGGCATACAAACCATCATGGTTTAAACAAATCACGAGACGAAAAAAAGCGGCCCGCAGGCCGCTTTTTTCATGCACAAAGAGATCAATGCTTTTTGTAAGCAATGACTTTCTGGTGTTGCTCGCCCAAGCCTTCAATGCCCAATGACATGGTGTCACCAGCTTTGAGGAACACAGGGGCGGGCTTGCCGTTTTTCTTCATGCCCATGCCGACGCCCGGAGGCGTGCCGGTGGTGATCACGTCACCCGGCATCAGCGTCATGAATTCGCTGACGTAGCTGACCAGCTTGGCAACATTGAACACCATGGTTTTGGTGTTGCCGGTTTGCATGCGCACGCCGTTGACGTCCAGCCACATGTTCAGGCGCTGAGGCTTTGGCACCTCGTCGCGCGTCACCAGCCAAGGACCGATAGGGCCGAAGGTGTCGCAACCCTTGCCCTTGTCCCAGGTCATGCCGCGCTCGAGTTGGAACTCGCGCTCGGACACATCGTTGATGGTGCAATAACCGGCCACGTAGTCCAGCGCGCGCGCTTGCGACACATAGCTGGCACGCGTGCCTATGACCACGCCGAGTTCAACTTCCCAGTCGCCCTTGACCGAGCCTTTGGGCAACATGACGTCGTCGTCCGGACCTTGGATACAACTGGTGGCTTTCATGAACACCACGGGTTCTTTAGGTACCGGCAGATTGGATTCGGCAGCGTGATCAGCGAAGTTCAAACCGATGGCAATGAATTTGCCGACATGGCTGACCGGGCAACCCATGCGCGGCTTGCCGCGCACCAGCGGCAGGTTGGATGTTTTGAGACGGGCCAGTTTGGCCAGCTCTTTGTCGCTCAAATGCTCGGGTGTGATGTCTTTGATGACGCCTGATAAATCACGCAATTTGCCATCGGCATCGATCAAGCCGGGTTTCTCGCGGCCAACCGCGCCGTAACGTACAAGTTTCATGTGTGCTCCTGAAAAAAATCAATAAGTGGATCGGCCACCGGACAAATCGAAAGTCGCGCCGGTAGAAAAAGAACAATCATCGGTACACAACCAGGCCACCATGGCGGCGATTTCATCGGGTGTGCCAAAACGTCCCATGGGGATTTTGCTCAGCATGAACTGTATATGCTCGGGCGTGAGTTGATCGAAGATAGGCGTTTTCACTGCCGCCGGGGTGACACAGTTGACGCAAATCGCGGTGTCGGCGAGTTCCTTGCCGATCGACTTGGTCAAGGCAATCACCGCTGCTTTGCTGGCGCTGTAAGCGCTTGCGTTCGGGTTGCCGTCTTTGCCGGCCACCGAGGCGATGTTGACGATGCGGCCTTTGTTGCGCGCTTTCATGTGCGGCACCAATTCGCGGCAGCAGTAGTACAAGCCGTTGACGTTGATGTCGAACACCTTGTGCCAATCGTCCAGCGGGTAATCCCAGCTCTTCATGTTCGGGCCGCTGATGCCGGCGCTGTTGACCAATGCATCTACATCTGCAAAAGCCACGGTTTTCTTCACCGCATCGACCACATGCGCGTGCTGTGTCAGATTGACCTGCACGGCTTCGATAGCGGCTTGAGGCCATTGATGACGCAAATCAGAGACAGCTTTGTCCATGCCTTTTTGGTCGTAGTCCCAGATGGTGACGCGCGCACCCGAGTGCAGCAGTCGCTGCACGATGGCTAATCCCAAGCCGCTGGCGCCGCCGGTGACCACCGCGTGCCGGCCTTGCATATCCAATTGGTTCATGAGTAGGTGTCCTTGATGTTGCGTGAATTAATGCGGCGCATAAAGCGCTGCTGCGCAGTTAAGCGCAAGCTGTGACTGTATAGCAAGCGCTGCCGCTTAAAGAATCACGGCCAGACTGGCGTCCAGATGTTCCAGGGGTGAGCGCTTGTAGCCGGAACGCGCAAAGCGCTGTAAACGCCCAAGCACAAACGACAGCGCCAGCGATGCCTTGACCTGGGCGTCTACCGTCGGCGTGCTTGAATCAGCTGTCGCCTCGCGCAGCACCTGGCGCAAACCGGCTTCCACTTTGTCGAAAAATAAATTCATGCGCTGCTGCAAGCGGTCGTTCTCGAATACCAGCGCGTCACCCACCATGACGCGTACCATGCCCGGGTTGCGCTCGGCAAATTGCAGCAACACAGTCAGCATGCGGCGCAGCTTGTCTTGCGTGCTGTGCGGGCCTTCGGTGATTTGATTGAGCAGGCTAAAGACGCTGGTTTCGATGAAATCGATCAAGCCTTCAAACATTTGCGCCTTGCTGGCGAAATGCCGGTACAGCGCGGCTTCGCTGACGCCTAAGCGCGCCGCCAGCGCCGCCGTGGTGACCCGCTCGGCCCCGGGCTGTTCCAACATGGCCGCGAGTGCCTGCAAAATTTGAATGCGCCGCTCTCCCGGCTTGGGGCGTTTGCGTGTCACCGCATCGGTGGCAGTTGCCGGATTTTGCTCGTCAGCCATAGGACAGTCTCCCCTGGGATTCAGTGCGAACGGATCATGGTGCCGAAGGCCTGGTCGGTCAGAATTTCCAATAACAACACATGCGGCACACGCCCGTCAATGATATGCACGGCATTGACGCCGCTTTTGGCCGCGTCCAGCGCACCGCTGATCTTGGGCAGCATACCGCCGCTGATGGTGCCGTCGGCGAACAAGGCATCGATCTGCCTGGCGCTCAAGTTGGTCAGCAGCTGACCGGCCTTGTCCAGCACCCCGGCGGTGTTGGTCAGCAACACCAATTTTTCGGCTTTCAGCACAGTGGCCAATTTGGCGGCCACCACGTCGGCGTTGATGTTGTAGCTTTCGTTGTTTTCACCGAAGCCTATAGGACTGATGACGGGGATGAAGGCGTCGTCCTGCAAAGCTTTGACCACACTCGGGTCTATGGATGTGATGTCGCCCACCTGCCCCACATCGTGTTCGACCGCGGGGTCATGGGTGTCCAGCATTTTTAATTTTTTCGCGCGGATCATGCCGCCGTCGCGCCCGGTCAGTCCCACCGCCTTGCCACCGGCCTGGTTGATCAGCCCGACGATGTCTTGTTGCACTTCACCGGCCAGCACCCATTCCACCACCTCCATGGTTTCGGCATCAGTCACACGCATGCCTTGAATGAATTCGCCTTTTTTACCGAGCCGCTGCAAAGCGTTTTCAATTTGCGGGCCGCCGCCGTGTACGACGATGGGGTTCATGCCGACGAGTTTTAACAACACCACATCAGCGGCAAAATCGGCTTGCAATACGGGGTCGGTCATGGCGTTGCCGCCGTATTTGATGACCATGGTTTTGCCGTGGAACTTGCGTATATAGGGCAAAGCCCGGGCCAGTATCTGGGCCTGATCGCGGTGTGCCTGGGAAAGAGTCTCGTTAGGGTTCATGGCTGTGGTTTTGGTTTTCACCGCATTGTGCCCCAAGGTCTGCTTTGTGTTGCAAGACCTGTTCTTTCAAAACAAACAGTATCAAATTATTTTTGAATTTATTATTTGGCGGATTCAAGCACGAAGTGCAACTTTGAATAACTGATGGTTGGGTGGCTGAGGATGTTTAGCATTCAAGGCTTCTTGACCTGCCAGTCGAAGTTGCTTATGACATACAAACACCTCAGCCAAGCTGAAAGATATCAGATTCAC
>CAMDKD010000027.1 GCA_945901125.1 Bordetella parapertussis | reverse complement strand
AGGGATGGTCTGAAAAACTCAGTGTAAAAATGATCTCGGGCAACAAATTATCACCATGTGAAAATCGCATTGATTTGTTTAAAAAATCACTCTCTTTTTGAACATTTTCAAGCGATTTCTCCCCTGACCAAGGGCTTTCGCCCTGTTTTGGGCGCACTCATCCATTGGCGACCAAGATTCGTTTCCTCACCATCCATAAATTGCTCAGTGCAAACAATGTGATGAGTTGCGCCGTGTTCTTTACCAAACCACGATAGCGCGTCTTGCGATAACCAAATTGACACTTGATCACCCGAAACGGATGCTCCACCTTGGCTCGGATACTGGCCTTGAGCTTTTCGAGCTTCTCTTTCAATGCGCCAATTCGCGTTGTCTTGTCCACCACCCGTCGCTTGCCCGGACGCATGGCAATATGCCATTGAACTTCCAAGTCTTGCGCCTCTGCGCGTTTCTCAATGCCCTGGTAACCAGCATCGCCAAAGACATCCGTTTCCTGCCCGTGCAACAAATCAACCGCCTTGGTGATGTCATGTGCGTTAGCCGCTGTGCCCTCTACCGAATGAACCAGGCCGGAGTCAGCATCTGCGCCAATATGCGCCTTCATACCGTGGTGCCATTGGTTACCCTTCTTGGTCTGGTGCATCTCTGGGTCACGCTCGCCCGTGTTGTTCTTGGTCGATGTGGGCGCAGCAATCAAGGTCGCGTCAATCACGGTACCGGTCTTGAGCATCAAACCACGATCAATCAACTTGGCGTTGACACTCGCCAGCATTTGAATGGCCAACTGATGCGCTTCAAGAAAATGGCGAAACCTCAGGATAGTGGACTCATCGGGCAACCGGGTAGCACCTGCATCAAGCTGCGCGAACTCGCGAAACAAGGCCATGTCATGCAAGGCCTCTTCCATGGCCGGGTCGCTCAGTCCAAACCACTGCTGCATGAAATGGATGCGCAGCATGGTCGATACAGGGAACGGCGGTCTACCGGTCTTACTCACAGGAGCGTGGGACTGAATCAGATCAACCAATTCTGTCCACGGGACAACCAGGTTCATCTCTTCCAAAAACTCACGCTTGCGTGTGCGCTTGGTAACCAATTCAAATCCGGTGTTGGCAAAGGTAGTTTGTTTCATTTACCTATAACGCTTGAGTCAGTGCTGTGGATGACTTATGCAGAGATTCCCAAGCTTAATATGGCAGGTGCTGCCAATAAAATCGCTTTAACAACATCTTCTTTTTTATAGAAATAATATATGATTAAGGATACTCCCATGGTACTCCCTAAAAGCAAATCTGCCTGTAGGCTATGAAATCCGCTACCAAAAATCCAAATCATAGAGCCGATAAACAATGAAAGAATTATAAATAAAATCAGATTTTTCCAATTGAATTTTTGCTGTATTGATACAAACAACACAGATAAGGCAGATAAAGTTAATACACCCTGACCAAAAGTTCCGATGTTTCTTTGATAACCCGTAAAGTAACTGTACATATACTGGAACAATGCAATTGCAGGTGGATAATCTTTTGCAGCACTTGTGGCAAAGGAATCATTAAAATCAACCAGCATATTCTTGCTTGTGATCAACATCATCATCCGACCCCAATGAGAGTAATCATCAACCCCTGAATAATATGCATAATTGACTGTAGTAATATTCCAATATAAAAATAATATGCTACTTAATATGAATATCAGACCGTAACTTATCTTAAAAATATTCAAAAATTCCCGGCTAAAAAACAAAAAACATCCACACAAACCCACCACTTTTAATGCCAATACACAAGGCTCAAGTACATTCCATAAACCACCAAAATACAATACGAAAACGCAAAGTAAGCAAGCATAATAATAAGTTAGTTCAAATTCTTTTTTTATTAATCGCTGGATAATATTTGATATCCCAACGAAAGATAAAAACGAAAGAAATATCGAAAAATGTATCATTGTACTTGATTTCCGTTAAAGAAATTTAATGTTATCAGATGCAAATCACTTCAATCATTTATCAAAATCAAATGCCCCACCGCTGTGTTACTGGCCGGCACATGATAGAAACGGTGCTTCACCTGCGGCCCGGCACCGCCACTGATATCGCTCATAGCCCCGCGTGCGATAAGCCACATCACCAGTTCAATGCCTTCGCTGCCCGCTTCACGCACATAGTCGATATGCGGCATTTGCGCCAGGCCTGCCGGGTCTGCGATCAAACGGTCTAAAAACACGTTATCAAACTGTTTGTTTATCAAGCCTGCGCGCGGCCCTTGCAACTGGTGACTCATGCCGCCGGTGCCCCAGATCTGCACATTCAAATCGGCATCAAAACTGTTGACGGCTTTGGCTATGGCTTTGCCGATATTGAAACAACGCTGACCGCTGGGCACGGGGTATTGCACCACGTTGACCGCAAACGGAATCACCGGACAAGGCCAGACTTGCGGTTGACCGCACATCAAGGACAGCGGCACGGTCAGGCCGTGGTCCACGTCCATTTTGTTGACGATGGTCAGATCGAAATCCTGCTGAATCACCGACTGAGCGATGTGCGCTGCCAACTCAGGATGACCTTGCACCACGGGCACCGGGCGCGGCCCCCAGCCCTCATCAGCCGGTGTGTATTGCGCGGCGGTGCCTATCGCGAATGTCGGAATCATGTCCAGACTGAAGGCGGTGGCATGGTCGTTGAACACCAAAAAAATCACATCCGGTGTGTTTTGCCGCAACCATTCTTTGGAGTATTCGTAACCGGCGAATACAGGCTGCCAATAAGGCTCTTGCGTCTTGCCCATGTCCAAGGCCGCGCCGATGGCGGGCACGTGCGAGGTGTAAACCGAAGCTGTGATGCGTGCCATTTTCAAGCCTTTCCAGCATTGCCTTGGGGTTGACGGTGCGCTTGCGCGTTACCGTCTTCACCTATGTAGCGGTTGCCTTGCACCGAGCGCCCGCCGCTGATCATCATGTTCCGGTATTCGTCTTCGCTCATGCCGGTCATGCTGCCTGCCATTTGCTGAAAGCTCTTGCCGTCGGTCGCGCCTATCTTGGCTAAGAAATAAATATTGCCGCCGGTGCGTATGCACCAGTTCAAATCGCGGGCCAGCACCGCTTGCTTTTGTTCTTCGCTCATGTCCCACTCGTCCAGATAAGCGCGTTCATTGGCTTTGAAACGTGCGCGGTTGTCGGCTTTCATCAGCGACATGCAAAACTGATTGAGCCCGTAGCCTTTGCGTGATTGCTCCATGTCAAATACCGTCGTACCCGGAACATCAAGGTAAGGTTTTTCGAGTGCCATGTGGTTCTTTCTTATCTGTCAAGACCAATACAAACGTGTCGGGTTGTCCACCAGCAACTTGCGCTGCAATTCCTGCGTGACCGCGATTTGCGCAATGAAGTCCACCAGCAAGCCGTCGTCCGGCATGTGGTCTTTCAAATTCGGGTGCGGCCAGTCGGTGCCCCACAACACGCGGTCAGGAAAACTCTCAACCACATGGCGCGCAAACGGCACCACGTCGCGGTAAGGCGCGGCTTCGCCGTGTAAGGCTTTCGGACCGGTCAGGCTCAAGCGTTCAGGGCAAGACACTTTGCTCCACACATTGCTGTGCTCGCGCATGAACTGCATGAACAAACTGAACTCCGGGCCGTTCAACGGTTTGGAAACATCCGGCCTGCCCATGTGATCCACCACCACCGTGGTCGGCAATGCAGTGAAAAAATCCCACAACTCGGGCAAGTCCACGGCTTCAAAATAAATCACCACATGCCAGCCCCAGGCTTTGATGCGCGAGGCAATCTCCAACAATTCATCTTTGGGTGTGAAGTCGACCAAACGCTTGACGAAATTGAATCGCACACCGCGCACACCGGCGTCGTGCATGCTTTGAATCTCTGCATCGCTGATGCTGCGCTTGACCGTTGCAACGCCGCGCGCGCGGCCTTCAGAACGCGACAATGCATCGACCAAAGCCCGGTTGTCCGCGCCGTGGCAAGTGGCTTGCACGATGACGTTTTTGTCAAAGCCCAAGTGGTCGCGCAAAGCGAACAATTGCGCTGCAGACGCATCGCACGGCGTGTACTTGCGTTCGGGCGCATAAGGGAAAGTGTCCCCCGGACCAAACACATGGCAATGCGCGTCCACTGCACCAGCAGGTAACACAAAGCGCGGTTTGGTCGGGCCGTCGTACCAATCCAGCCAACCGCTGGTTTTGGTGAAATCGCCAGTGCTAGGTTTGCTCATAGGGTTTGCTTTTTGTTGTTGGAATGCCAGTGCAATAAACGGTCGGCTTCTGTGCGCCAATCTGCGCTGCGTGCAAAAGATGTTTCACCGCGCGTGCCGAACACGCCTTCATCGCCTAAGTCTGCGGTATGTGATTGTCGTTCTGCGCTGGCCTGTGCGAGCCACGGCGTGAGTCCAGCCTCTTGCACCGTGAGCGCGACTTCGCGCATTTCTTCGCTGCGACGTTGGCCATGTTCGATCACGCGCTGGAAAAAATACGCAGCCTGTTTTTCCCAATTGATGCCGGGAAAAGTTTCGTACAAAGAGGCAATGACTGCGTCTTCCACACCGTAATGACGCGCCGTCGTGAGGCTCTCAATCACCATGGCTTCCATGCCTTTGACCATGATGCTGCGCGACATCTTGGTGGCAGACGCCACGCCGATTTGTTCGCTTGCAATCTTGGCCTTGAAACCGAGTTGATTCAATGCAGTCAACAAAGCAGATGCGTGAGACCCGCCTAACAACATAGGCACGTGGATACGATGCGGCGGCAAACTGGTCATCACCGCCGCTTCGACATAGCGCGCACCTGCGCCGTCAATCAAAGCAGCCGCTGCCAGCTTGGTGCCCGGGGATGCAGAGTTCACATCCAGAAAAAACGCTTGCGGCAACAGGTGCGGTGCACAAGCCTTGGCAGCAATTAAGGTCTGACTGGCGGTGACCGCGCAAATCACCAAGTCGCTGGCGGCGCAAACCTCTGCATGGGAAGACTTGAGTTGCACGCCAATCGCATCAGCGTGCGACTTCATGGCATTTGTATCGGCTGAACTTGCAGCTTCTGTCTTCAAGTCATAAGCGCAAACCGGCACCGCTTTGGCACGCAAGTCCTCGGCCAGGATACGCCCTACTTCGCCATAACCAATGAGGCCTATGCGTGAATGCAGCGGATCTGAGGAAATGGCTGAAGACGAAGACATGCCGCTTTAATCTATGTATTTCAAACCGGCTTTTTCCAGCCCTTCGCGCATTTTGTACATGTCCAGACCAAGTTCACCGGCGGCGAGTCGACGGCGTTTATCGCCTTCATTGGCTTCGCGTTCGGCAGCGGCCTTGGCGACCTCGTGTGCAATAGCGGCTGGCACAACAACCACGCCGTCGTCGTCTGCAACGATGACGTCGCCCGGGTTGACTGCTGCGCCTGCGCACACCACCGGTACATTGACCGAACCCAGCGTCGCCTTGATGGTGCCCTTGGCGCTGATGGCGCGGCTCCACACCGGGAAACGCATTTGCGTCAGATCAGCAACATCACGCACACCGGCGTCAATCACCAACGCCCGCACACCATGCGCCATGAATGAAGTCGCCAGCAAATCGCCGAAATAACCATCGGTACACGGCGCGGTGATGGCGGCCACGACGATATCGCCGGGTTGCACAAACTCTGCGACCACGTGCATCATCCAGTTGTCGCCGGGGTGCAACAACACGGTGGCGGCGGTTCCGCTGATGCGCGCACCGGCATAAATAGGGCGCATGACGGTATGCATCAGCCCCATTCGTCCCATGGCTTCGTGCACAGTGGCCACGCCGTATTGACCGAGTTGATCGGTGACAGCCTTATCGGCACGCACGATGTTGCGTTTAACAGTTCCTAGCGGGTAATGCATATCACATACCTTTCTTCTTTAAGCGCGCGTCCAGGCGCGAAAACACACGTCGCGTATTGGCTTCAAAGATTTGATGCCGGTCTGCGTCAGACAGCAACTTGCTGTTGGCGATGTAACGCTTGGTGTCGTCAAAATAATGACCTGTCTGCGGGTCTATGCCGCGCACCGCGCCAATCATCTCGGACGCGAACAACACGTTTTTCACCGGTATGACGGTGTTGAGCAAATCGATACCCGGTTGGTGGTAGACACAAGTATCGAAATAAATATTGTTCAGCAAATGTTCTTCCAGCAATGGTTTTTTCAGCTCTTGCGCCAGACCCCGGAACCGCCCCCAGTGGTAAGGCACGGCACCGCCACCGTGCGGTATCAAAAATTTCAGTGTTGGAAAATCTTTGAACAAATCGCTGGTCAGGCATTGCATGAAAGCCGTGGTGTCAGCATTCAAATAATGCGCGCCTGTGGTGTGAAAACAGGCGTTGCAACTGGTGGACACATGGATCATGGCTGGTAAGTCGTACTCGACCATTTTTTCGTAAATCGGGTACCAGTGCTTGTCGCTCAAAGGCGGGCTGGTCCAGTGGCCGCCGGAAGGGTCGGGGTTTAAGTTGATGCCGACCGCGCCGTATTCTTTGACGCATTTCTCCAACTCAGGAATGCACGTCGCCGGGTCCACACCGGGCGACTGCGGCAGCATGGCCACCGGCACAAAGTGTTCTGGAAACAAAGTGGACACGCGGAAACACAGTTCATTGCAAATCGCCGCCCAGGTGGAAGACACCGCAAAGTCGCCGATGTGATGCGCCATGAAAGACGCGCGCGGCGAAAACAATGTGATGTCACTGCCGCGCTCTTTCATCAAGCGCAGTTGATTGCTTTCTATGCTTTGTCGCAAATCATCGTCGCTGATCTTCAGTTCGGATGCATGCGGCATAAGCGCTGCATCCTGTATGCCAGCGATCTGGCGGTTGCGCCAATCGTCAAGCGCCTTGGGCGCGGTGGTGTAGTGACCGTGACAATCGATGACCAGGCTCATGATGGCTTAACTCCAGAAAGTCGCAACGAATAAATCCAAAGGCATTGTCTGCCAGACTGCTGAGGCCGCGCCCGCTGCTGCCAGTTGCGGCCCGAACGGCATGGGCTGACCGGCTTGCAAGCTGCCGCGCCAACGCCACAACAAGGCCAGCAGCACGCCGCTGACCGAGGCGATCAACACCACGGCAGGCAAGGCCATCCAGCCCAGCCACGCGCCCAACGCCGCCAGCAGTTTGTAGTCGCCCTCGCCCATGCCTTGTTTGCCGGTGACAGCACCGAAAACCGTTTGCACCAACCACAACACCGCGTAGCCGAGTGCCGCACCCCAGACACTTTGTTCCAGCGACAGATTGATCACACCGGCTGAGGCCAGCAATATGCCGGCCCACATCAGCGGCAAAGTCAAACTGTCCGGCAACAACATAGTGTCTGCGTCAATCAAAGCCAAAGCCAGCAACGTGGTGGCAAAACCGGCCCAGGCCAATGCGCCCCAGCCCACGCCCCAATGCCAGGCGCAAAACGCCCAGAGCGCTGTCACTGACACTTCCACCAAAGGGTAACGCCAGGACACCTTGGCCTGGCAATGCGCGCAACGGCCTTTGAGAAACACAAAACTCAGCACCGGCATGAGATCGCGCGCGCGCAGCGGTGTGCGGCACGAGGTGCAATGCGAACCGGGCGTCGCCAGATTAAACACAGATAAGTCTGCAACTGTCTGCCCTTGAAGTTCAGCGCATTGCTGCTCCCATTCGCGCTGCATCATTTGCGGCAGTCGCCACACCAGCAGATTGAGAAAGCTGCCTATGAGCAAACCGGTCAAACCGACAAGCACAGGCCATAAGCCGGGCTTGCTTTGAAGCGCTTGTACCAAGCTTGAAAAATCAAACATGTTGTTTGACACCGAGCAAGCGGTCCAGCAAGTCAGTTTGTTGCAGCAACTCAGCCGCATTGCCACTGTGTATCACCCGTCCTTGGTCCAGCACCACCGCCTGGTGGCTGATGGCCAGAATGGCTTGCGGGTGTTGCTCGACGATGATGGCCGACATGCCTTCTTCGCGGGTGATACGGCGAATCGCACGCAACAACTCTTCGACGATGATGGGCGCTAAACCTTCCAAAGGTTCGTCCAGCAACAGCAATTTGGGATTGAGCACCAGCGCACGCCCGACTGCCAGCATTTGCTGTTCACCGCCGGACAACTGGTTGCCCATATTGGTTTGACGTTCAGCCAGACGAGGAAACATGTCAAACACGCGTTGCGGCGTCCATGCACCGGGGCGCGCTACCGCAGTCAGGTTTTCCAGCACGGTGAGGGACTTGAAAATATTGCGCTCTTGCGGCACCCAACCAATACCTGCCGCTGCGCGTGCATGCGAGGCCAGACCATGCAAAGCCACGCCATCTAGCATGATGCTGCCCGCATGTTGTCGCGTGATGCCAGCCAATGTGTTGATCAACGTGGTTTTGCCGGTGCCGTTGCGCCCCAAAAGCGCCAAGGTTTCACCCGCAGCCAAAGAAAAACTGACTTGATTCAAAACGACAGCTTCGCCATAACCGGCGGTGACCTTGTCCAGTTGCAGCAAATCAGCCATGCGTGTCCCCTTGTCCAAGGTAGACATCTCGCACGCGCGGGTCTGCTGCAATCTGCTCAGGTGTGCCTTCGGTCAAGACAGCGCCGTTGACCAGCACCGTCATGCGATTGGCAAAGCTGAACACCAAGTCCATGTCGTGTTCAATCAACAGCACACTCACATCCGCAGGTAAATTGGCCACCGTTTGTAACAACTCTTCGCGCTCACCGGCGGGCACACCGGCGACCGGCTCGTCCAGCAACAACACACGCGGCTCACTGGCCAAGGCAATCGCCATTTCCAGCAAGCGGCGTTTGCCATAGGCCAACTGCGGCGTAGGCAAATCCATCACTTCTGTGAGGTGGAATTGATCCAACAATTGTTCGCAGCGCTCTGCGACACGGCTGTCGCGGCCTAGCGGTTGCCACAGCGATGCGCCTAAACCCAGCTGCTGAGTCACCGCCATGGCCAAGGTTTGCAAAGGCGTGAGTCCTTCAAACAATTGGTTGATTTGAAACGTACGCACCAGTCCACGTTGAACACGCTGGTGAGGCGCTAAGCGGCTGATGTCCTTGCCCAGCAAATCGATGCGACCCGAGGTCGGTGTCAACATACCTGTCAACAAATTGATCAAGGTGGTTTTGCCTGCACCGTTCGGGCCTATGAGCGCGTGTCGCGCGCCGCGCTGCAATTGAAGCGTCACCTTATCCGTGGCAATGATGCCGCCGAAAGTTTTGACCAGACCGGTGCACGAAAGTACGGTGTCCGCGCTCATGAACGCCGCCCCCATGTCCAGGGTCGCAAGAGTTTTTCGCGCCCGACCAGCATCAGCAGCACCAGAAACAAACCTATCCAAAAAGTCCAGTACTGCGGCGTCAGCGCAGACACCAGGCTATGCAAAGTTTTAAACACCACCGCACCTATCAAGCCGCCCCACAACCAACCGGTGCCGCCGATGACCAACATCAACAGCACATCGGCGGAACGGTCAAAACCGAACACATCCAGCGACGCAAAACCCGTGGTCTGCGCTTGCATGCCGCCGGCCAGTCCGGCGATGGCTGCCGCCAAGGTATACACCGTGATCAGCCGCGCATGCACAGGTATGCCTATGGCTTGGGCGCGCAAGCGGTTGTCGCGAATGGCTTTCAGGCTATACCCAAACGGTGAATGCACTAACTTTCGCAATATCAAAAATACAAGCAAGGTGACAGCCAGCGCATACCAGGCTGCGGTTTGTCCCATCAAATCAAATTCAAAGCGGCCCAGCACCGGGCCCATGACCACGCCTTGCAAGCCGTCGGCGCCGCCCGTGAACTGGTCCATCTTGTTGGCAAGCTCTTGCAATATCAAAGCGATGCCTAGCGTCACCATCAAACGCGTCAGATCAGAGCCGCGCAATATGCCGGGGCTGCACACCAGCCCCAGCAAACCGGTGATGGCGGTGGCAACCACCAAGCCGGTCAAAGGGTCGGGGTTGATGTGCTTGGCAAACAGCGCAGCGGTGTAAGCACCGGCACCGAAAAACGCTGCATGTCCTAAAGACACAATGCCGCTGTAGCCCAACACCAGATCCAGCGACATGGCGAACATGGCAATGATGGTGATTTCGCTGATCAGCAGTGAATGCTTTGGCAGCAGCAAAGGCAGCACCAACAGCAACAACCAGATGGCGAATTCCCACCAGCGCGCGCCAGTTCCTGAGCTAAGACTGTCAGAGACTGCGCTCATGTATTGCCCCGGCTGAACAATCCTTGCGGACGCCACATGAGTATCAAGACCATAAAGGTGTAAACAATGAAAGCGCCGAGTTTGGGCACATAGTATTTACCGGCCACATCGGCAATGCCTAAGAGCAGTGCCGCCAGCAACGGGCCGGTGAGCGAACTGGTGCCGCCCACAGCCACCACGATCAAAAAATAAATCATGAACTTGAGCGGGAATATCGGGTCAAGGCCCAGTACCTCTGCGCCCAATGCACCGCCCAACCCTGCCAGCCCTGAGCCGACAGCAAACGTGGCCATGAAGATGGTGTTGACATTGATGCCCATGCCGGCAGCGACTCGCCGGTCGTCCACCGAAGCGCGCAGTTGCGCGCCGAATCGTGTGTGCACCAACAACCATTGCAATCCAAGTGCAAGCAAGGCACACACTGCGATGATGGCGAGTCGGTAATGCCCCATGCCCAAAGCGCCGTCCCAGAGTTCGGTGCGGCCTTTTAAAAATTCAGGCAGTTGCACCAGTTGCTGGGTAGAGCCGACAAAATAATCCACTGCCGCCACCGCCATGAAGGTCAAACCTATGGAAAACAGTACCTGGTCTAAATGCGGTTTTTGGTACATGCGCCGGTACAGCGTGGCTTCGAGCACTAATCCAAGCAATGCGCTGACTGCAAAGGCCATCAACACGCAGACTAAAAAAGGCCAGCCTGCTTTTTGCATCAGCAACACCAAGGTGTAACCACCGGCCATGGCAAACGCGCCGTGCGCCAGGTTGATGAAGTTCATCAAGCCCAACGTGATGGACAAACCAATGGCCAGCACAAACAGCAACATGCCGTAAGCGACGCCGTCAAACAGCAAGGTCAGCATGCGATTTACTTCGTCTTGCCGGGATCTTTGACTTCCTTGATCACATCGAACTCGACGTTATAGAGTTCGCCGTCTTTTTTCTCAACGCGTCGCAGGTAAATGTTTTGCACGATATCGCGGGTTTGCGCGTCAATGAATATTTGACCGCGCGGGCTCTCGAAAATCTGACCTTTCATGGCGGCCAGCAAAGCGTCGCCTCCGCCTTGCCCGCCTTTGGTGTTTTTCAAGGCTTCGTAAATCACGCGCATGCCGTCATAACCGCCGACGGCCATGAAGTTGGGTCGCATGCCGCGATTGGCTTTCTTGAAGGCTTCGACAAATTTCTTGTTGACCGCGGTTGGGTGCATGGCCGAGTAATGGTGGCTGGTCACCACACCCAGAGAACCGTCGCCCATGTCGTTGAGCTGGTCGTCGTCGGTCAGGTCGCCGGTGCCTATCAATTTGATGCCGGCCTTGTCCATGCCGCGCTCGAGAAACTGTTTCATCACAGCCGCGCCTGCGCCAGAGGGTACAAACACAAACAGGGCATCGGGTTTGAGGTCACGCACTTTTTGCAAAAACGGGGCGAAATCAGGGTTGCGCAAAGGCACACGCAGGCTTTCAATCACCTGGCCGCTGTTGAGCAAAAAACGTTCTTTGAAGAAGCGTTCCGCATCAATGCCCGGGCCGTAATCGCTGACCAAAGTGACGACGCGCTTGATGCCGTTTTTCGGCGCCCAGTCGCCCATGGCGACAGAACATTGCGCCAGCGTGAAACTGGTGCGAACAATATAAGGAGATGCTTCGGTAATGATGGAAGTGGCCGCAGCCATCACCACCATAGGCGTTTTAGATTGCGTAGCGATGGGCGCGGTGGCCAGCGCCAGCGGCGTCAAGCCGAAACCGCCCAACACGCCGACTTTGTCATTCACCACCAACTCTTGCGCGATGCGTTTGGCTGCATCCGGAATGCCGCCGTCGTCTTTGATGATGAGTTCAATCTTGCGGCCCGCCACCTTGTCGCCGTTTTGCGCCATGAACAAACGCGCGGCGGCTTCAATCTGTTTGCCGGTGGTTGCCTGTTGTCCCGTCATGGGCAGTATCAGTCCGATTTTGAAAGCTTCCTGCGCTTGCACAGACAAAGCGCACATGCCCAAGGCGATCAACAGGGCGCGCAAATTCAACAATGTTTTCATTCAAATACTCCAAGGCAATCACAAGGGATAAGCTTAACCGAGAGGGCAGTCAAAAACGCCAACCGCACAAGGGTCAAAGCGGGCGCAAACTCGGGCGTTGGCAAAAATTTTAGGCGGGCAGGTAGTCAGCCTCGTCGGCGGATCAAGCGCACGCCAGGCATTTGATTGAAATCGGTGTTGCGCAAAGCCTCGCTCAGGTTGCGCTGGGCCAGGCGAGAGTGTTCGCGCATGATGGCCTCTGCGCGCGCGCCTTCGCGCCGCTCAATCGCTTGCAGCACCTGGCGGTGCTGATCCTGGGCGACGATCAACATATCCCGGGCTTGCGGACTGTGGGCCTGGCTGACCACAAAACCGGATGGCGAGGCAAACGGCAAACCGATGACCCGCTCCAATTCCCGGCGCAACACGTCGCTGCCGGCCATTTCGCCGAGCAAGGCGTGAAACTCTTCGTTGTGGGTCACGTAAGCGCTGAAAGCGTCTTCGTTCAAACTGCCGGTGGCCAGCAACTGGTCGATTTTTGACAAGCACTCGCGCGCTTCCACCAGCAGCACCGGCGCACAACCGCGCTCTGCGGCCAAGCGGGCCGCCAAACCTTCGAGCGTGCCGCGCAACTCGATAGCGTCTGACACATCGCGCTCGGTGAAGGTGCGCACCGCGTAGCCGCCATTGGTCAATGACTCGAGCAATCCTTCTTGCTCTAGCTTCATCAGCGCGGTGCGAATCGGTGTGCGCGAGACGCCGAGTTTGTCAACCAGCGTGAGTTCCGCAATGCGTGCACCGGCTGGCAATTCAGCCGCCAGAATCATTTCGCGCAAACGCATTTGTGCACGCACGGCCTGAGAGTGGGCCGGGTTGTCGTTGGCAGGCGAGCTTGGTTCAGAAGACATGGTCAAGAAATTCGAGCTTTATGCATACGCATTGTATACATTCATGCTGAAAAACCTTCAAAATTCGGCTATTTTCTTGTAAATGAAGGTTTTTTGTATACTTAAATCAAGCCAGAACGCCCTAATCCCCTCAGGAGACCTCATGACCACGCCACACATACCCGCCCGCTTCGACCATGTCGGCAGCTTTTTGCGCCCCGCTTATTTGCTGGAAGCGCGCGAGCAAAAAGCCAAGGGCCAAATCACGCCCGAGCAACTGCGTGTGGTCGAAGACAAGGCCATCAGCGAAATCATCAAGTTCCAGGAAGACGTGGGCTTGAAATCCATCACCGATGGCGAATTCCGCCGCACTTATTTCCATATTGATTTTCTGGAGCAAATGGGTGGCGTGAAAACCGACATACCGGTCACCATCGAACGCCCCGACGGCACCCAGGAACTCGCCCCGCCCGTCATTCGCGTCATCGACAAAGTGCGCCACGTCAAAGACATTCAACTTGCCGACTTCAATTACCTGAAATCGCAAATCGCCACAGGCAGCACGCCCAAAGTGACTATTCCCTCACCGACCATGCTGCACTTTCGCGGCGGCCGCGCCGGTATCAGCAAAGACGCTTACCCCGAACTCGACCCTTCTTTTTACGACGATGTGGCCAAGGCCTACGGCGATGAATTGCGCTCGCTGGCGGCCGCCGGTTGCACTTACGTGCAAATGGACGACACAAACCTGGCCTATTTGTGCGACGACAAAATGCGCGAAGCCGCGCGCGTCCGTGGTGACGACCCCAACGAATTGCCGCACCGCTACGCGGCCTTCATCAACAAAGTCGTGGCGCAAAAACCGGCAGGCATGACATTGGCCATGCACTTGTGTCGCGGCAATTTCAAAAGCACGCACGCTGCCGCCGGTAACTACGAACCTGTGGCCGAAGCGCTGCTCTCAGAGATGAACATAGACGCGTATTTCCTGGAATACGACGACGACCGCAGCGGCGACTTCCGCCCCTTGCGCTACTTGGCCAAGGACAAGCTGGTGGTACTCGGTCTGGTAACCACCAAATTCGGTGCCATGGAAACCAAAGACAGCTTGAAGCGTCGCATCGACGAAGCCGCCAAATACGCGCCCTTGTCGCAACTGGCTTTGTCGCCGCAATGCGGTTTTTCCAGCACTGTGCACGGCAACAACATCGCCGTCGAAGACCAACGCAACAAATTGCGTCTGGTCATAGAAACAGCGCAAGAGGTGTGGGGCAGCACTTAAGTTTGCTGACAAGCCCCTTGTACTTGCTGATCACGCCGCAAATGCCTATCACCGCCTTCGAAGTCGGTCATGAAGTGCCGCCTGGCGGCCCGCGCAAACGCTGGTGGGAATGGTCGCCGTTCACCTACCCGTTCAATCTGACGCAACAACCAACTGCCACCGTGCCTTGCGGTTTTGTCAACGGCTTGCCGGTGGCCATGCAATTGGTTGGCGGTAAATACGCCGATGCCAAGGTGTTGCGCGCGGCGCGTGCGTATGAGTCGGTGCAACCGTTTGTGATGCCGGTGTTTAAGACTGAGTCATGAGGTCCGTGAAGACCGGGCAAAAGCAGCAAGACCAGCAAGGCTGTCAATGGCTACAAGGTCACGAAACATTTTTCGACCCACCAAGAGTTGCTTGCTGACATGGATGAATTCCACAAAAAAACGCTGTCTACCCCCGGTGCCGCCCGTCAATTCCTGATTGATACAGGCTTGTTGACTAAAAGCGGCAAAGTCAGGCAGTTGATCCGTGATTAACTTTGGCGATATTTATCAGCGACAGTCGGCATATGTACTGGGTTTTCACGGAACAGATAAATGGATTGTTGACAACGTAGTTGACCGTCAAATTGAGCATCTTAGGATTTCAGTTGACACCACCGAATGGTTAGGTCACGGCATCTACTTCTGGGAAAACGATCCGGAAAGAGCTTTGGATTGGGCGCAAAACGGCAAAACCAAAGGGCTGGAGAAATACGATTCGGTTCGAGCATTATTTGCGGAAGGTGAACCACTCTACAAAGAATCTGGCTTTCGAAAACATAACCACGTACAAATCTGCATTGTGAGGCCTGAGCGATGCATCAAAGGCTATTTTCGACCGCTTCAAAGTCTTTCATCCAGCGCCATAGGTTGATAAGCAGGTAGTCGCGGGTAATGCCGCTTTGTCCGGTGTTTAACTCGGATTCATGAGGCAATGACTCATCACAAGCCCAACAACCTCACCGCATTACCCTTCAAGATCCCGGGCATGACCTCGGGCTTGAAGCCGGCCACTTCAAAGTCTTTCATCCAGCGTTCGGGGGTGATCAACGGGTAATCGCTGCCGAACAGCACGCGGTCTTTGAGCAAAGTATTGGCGTACTGAATCAGGTTTTTCGGAAAATATTTCGGGCTCCAACCGGAGAGGTCTATCCACACATTCGGTTTGTGCATGGCGACGGACAAAGCCTCGTCCTGCCACGGGAAACTGGGGTGCGCCATGACGATTTGCATGTCCGGCCAGTCGATAGCCACATCGTCTAAGTGCATGGGGTTGCTGTACGAGAGTCGCAGGCCGCCGCCGCAGCGCATGCCGCTGCCTATGCCGCTGTGGCCGGTGTGAAAAATCGCCGGGAGCTTGTATTCGTTGATCACGTCGTAAATCGGCCAGGCCATTTTGTCGTAAGGGTGGCAGCCTTGCGCGGTCGGGTGAAACTTAAAGCCTTTGATGCCCTCTTCTTTGATCAAGCGCTCGGCCTCGCGCGCGCCGAACTTACCCTTGTGCGGGTCGATGCTGGCGAACGCAATCATCATGTCGCTGTTATCGCGCGCGGCCTTGGCGATTTCCTCGTTCGGTATGCGTCTGCGGCCCATGTGCGATTCAGTGTCCACCGTGAACATCACCAGCCCGAGTTTGCGTTCGCGGTAATAGGCGACAGTTTCCTCAATAGTGGGTCTGCGGTCCGAGCCAAAGTATTTGTCTGCAGCACGGTCGTACTCTTCGCCGTAGTTGTCAAACGGGTTCCAGCAGCTCACTTCTGCATGGGTGTGTATGTCAATCGCAATCAGGTCTTCGTGATTCATGGTCGTTTAAGATAGTTTCATTGACTATAACCAGCTCAGACAGCGCTTGCCGCCAGCGCGCCAAGCCTAACCTGCTCAGTAATGACCCTCTACACATTCCATGACAAACCCCGATCTTCATTTTGAAATGCACGACGACGTCGCCGTGGTGCGCTTGTCGCGCCCGGCCAAACGCAATGCCTTGAACGACGCGCTGGTGCTGGCCTTGCGCGATGTGTTCGCCACCCTGCCCGCGCATGCACGCGCAGCGGTGTTGCACGGCGAGGGCGAGCATTTTTGTGCCGGACTGGATTTGAGCGAATTGCAATCGCGGGACGCAGGCGAAGGCATGCTGCATTCGCGCATGTGGCACCAGGCGTTTCAGCAGATTCAGTTTGGGTCTGTGCCAGTGGTGGCTGCGTTGCACGGCGCTGTCGTTGGCGGCGGTTTGGAGTTGGCTGCGTCTTGCCACATACGTGTCGCGGACGACACCACGTTTTACGCGCTGCCTGAGGGCTCGCGCGGCATATTTGTCGGCGGCGGCGGCGCGGTGCGTATTCCCAAGTTGATTGGCGTGGCGCGCATGACCGACATGATGATGACCGGTCGGGTCTACAACGCGGTCGACGGCGAACGCGCCGGCTTTGCGCAATACCTGGTGAGCGCCGGCACTGCATTAGCCAAAGCCATGGAATTGGCCACACACATCGCTGGCAACGCGCCTTTGACCAACTACGCGCTGATGCACGCGTTGCCGCGCATCGCCGAACAAGCCGCAGACCACGGCTTTGTCACCGAGTCGCTGATGTCGTCTATCACCCAGGCCGCGCCCGAGGCCAAAGCACGCGTAGAAGCATTTTTAAAAGGCCGCGCCGCCAAGGTCGAGAAAAAAACATGAGCGCACCCAAGTACCGCGCCATGCGCTACGGCATCACCAGCGTGCAGGTGCAAACCCGCGACGACGGTGTGCAATACGTGCTGGCCGATGTGCCGCTGGGAAGTTACCCGGTACGCATGACCGACAAGTTAGTGCATTGGGCGCGCGTCACGCCAGAGCGTACTTATGTGGCGCGTCGCAAACGCCTGAGCGACGGCAGCACCGGCGACTGGGAACACCTGACGTATGCGCAGGCGCTGGCAGCAGCCAGGCGCATAGGTCAGGCATTGCTGCACAGAGGTTTGAGCGTAGACAAACCAGTGCTGATCCTCAGCGAAAACAGCCTGGAACACGCCATGATGGCGCTGGCTTGCATGATGGTGGGCGTCGCGCATTGCCCGGTGTCGCCCGCGTATTCCACCGTCAGCAAAGACTACGACAAACTCAAACACATCATGCGCACACTCACGCCCGGCATGGTGATGGCCGTGGACGCCGACCGCTACGGCGCAGCGATGAAAGCCTGTGTGCCTGAAGATGTAGAAATCGTGCTGGGCAACGGCCACATTGAAGGGAGAACACACACGCGTTTTGCCGATTTACTGAAAACGCCCGACACCCCAGCGGTAGACGTCGCCATGCAAGCCACCGGGCCTGACACGGTGGTGAAATTTTTGTTCACCTCGGGCTCGACCAATATGCCCAAAGGCGTGGTCAACACGCACGGCATGTGGTGCGCCAACCAACAGCAAATGTTGCAGTCCATGCCGGTGCTGGGCGAGTCGCCGCCGGTGCTGGTGGATTGGCTGCCGTGGAACCACACTTTCGGCGGCAACCACAACGTCGGGCTCACGCTCTACCACGGCGGCTCTATTTATATCGACGACGGCAAACCCGTGCCCGCGCTGATGCACGAAACATTGCGCAACCTGCGCGAGATAGCGCCCACGGTGTATTTTAATGTGCCCACAGGCCTGGAAGCGATAGCCAACGCCATGCACACAGACGATGTGCTGCGCCGCAATCTGCTGAGCAAAGTGCGCATGTTTTTTTACTCGGGCGCGGCATTGGCGCAACCGATTTGGGACAGCTTGCACGCATCACAAGAGCGCGAGGTGGGCGAGCGCATCGTCATGGGCACAGGTTTGGGTATGACCGAGACCGGGCCGTTCGGTATTTTTGTGCCTCGCCCCGAAGTTGAGTCAGGTGATTTGGGTTTGCCGGGTGCGGGTTTGCAATTGAAACTGGTGCCGGTCGGCGACAAAGTCGAGGTGAGATACAAAGGCCCGAACGTCACGCCGGGCTACTGGCGCGCTCCGCAAGCGAACGCGGAAAGTTTTGACGAAGAAGGCTTTTTGAAAAGCGGCGACGCTGTCGTGTGGCGCGACCCGGCGCAGCCCAACTTGGGTTTGCGTTTCAACGGTCGCATTGCCGAAGACTTCAAACTCGCCACCGGCACGTTTGTCAGCGTCGGTCCACTGCGCGGGCGCATCATCGCCAGCGGCGCGCCTTATGTGCAAGACGCGGTCATCACCGGTTTGAACATGAAAGAAGTTGGCGCGATGATGTTCACCACGCCGCGCGTGCGCGAACTCTGCGATTTGCCTTTAAGCGCGACTCTCAGTGAAGTGCTGCAACACCCCAAAGTGACAGCGTATTTCCAGCAACTGCTGAATACCTTGGCCGCGCAGGCCACCGGCAGCGCCAACCGGGTGGCGCGCATGGTGTTGCTGAGTGAACCGCCGTCCATAGACAAAGGCGAAGTCACCGACAAAGGCTCTATCAACCAACGTGCGGTGCTGAAACACCGCGACGCTCTGGTGCAAGCCTTGCATGACGGCAGCGCGACGGGCATATTGACACCGCAATGATTTAACCGTATTTAAAAGCTTGCGTTAAAAATTCAGCATGAAATCATATTTAATATGACTTATTGACTTCTTAAAATACTTTAGCTATCATAAAATCATACTTTGAGATAAAATCATGAGTCAAACCAGTTACCAACGCTTCACCATCACCGTGCCAGACAGCATGGCCTCGCAGATTGAACAAGTCTGCCGGGACGAAGGCCGTAACCGCTCCGAGTTGTTTCGCGAAGCCTTCCGTGTGTATCTGACCCATTCGCAAACCGGCGCAACTGCGACTACCGTATTGACCACCCGCGAAGACCCGTTCCGGTTGTTCTGGCCCCAGGGCGCGGCTCAGCCAGGTCAGGTTTACGACCGCTTGGCGACAGAGAGCGAAAAAGACCGGCTGCTTGAGCAATGGGCGCACATGGTTGAAACCGAGCCTGGGTTTGAAGATGTGCGTGCGGTGTCCGATGCCGCCGACGGCCTTGCCTCTGAGGCGGTCTGATGGACATCGACATACGCCGTGGTGACATTTACCTGATCGACTTCGACCCGCCCAAAGGCGCTGAACTCAAAGCCGGTTCTGAAATCATGAAACGCAGACCGGCCGTTGTGCTGTCGCGCGACGCCATCAACAAAGTGCGTCGCACAGTCATGGTTGTGCCCTTGTCCACCTCGCCACAACCCGTGCCAGTGTTTGCGGTTCCCGTACCCTCTGCAGGGCCGCAGTCTGTGGCCGTTTGCGACCAGATCACCACCATCAACAAAGCCACGCGGGTGCTCAAACGCATAGGCAGCTTGTCCAGCGCAGACCTCAGCCTGATTGAGCGCAGCATCATGGACGCGCTGGCCTTGTCCTGAGAGCGCAGGGTAAGTGATCAACTGCTTCGCTGATGCCTGCTTACATAATGTGCGTATGAACCATCTTTGGCAAAACACACCATGAAAACAAGCTCTTTGGGAAACTTACCCTCGCGCCGTCAGGCTTTGCAAACATTGGCGCTGCCTGCGGCCACGGCTGCGTTGTCGCCCTGGTCGGCGCTGGCACAAACCGGCGCGCTGCCGCTGGAACAAGTGAAATTCATTTGCGGGTTTCCAGCCGGTGGCACGGCTGACATCAACTGTCGGCGCATAGGCGAAAAAATCACCGGCAGCAACTATTCGCGCAACGGCGCCATGGTTGACAACAAAACCGGCGCAGGCGGGCGCATCGCAGTGGATACCGTGAAAGCCGCCGCGCCCGACGGCAGCAGCCTGCTGCTGACACCGTATTCCATGATGGTGATTTACCCGCACACCTACCGCACCCTCAGCTACGACCCGTTCAAAGACTTTGCGCCGGTGGCCATGGCCTCGGTGTTGTCCTTCGGGCTGGCGGTCGGGCCCATGGTGCCGGCCACGGTCAAAACCGTGAAAGACTTTGTCGCCTGGTGCAAGGCCAACCCCGAGCGGGCTAACTACGCCTCACCGGCAGCGGGTTCTTCGCCGCATTTTCTGGGCGCGCAACTCAGCCTAAACACCGGCGTCGCCATGCAACACGTGCCCTACCGTGGCTCGGTGCCGGGCATTGCTGACCTCATAGGCGGGCAAATTGCTTCCATGTTCACGCCGCACGGCGACTTTCTGGCCAATTACCGTGGCGGGAAATTGCGCATCCTGGCCGTCTCGGGCAAAGCGCGTTCGGTGTTCACGCCGGAAATACCTACGTTCACCGAGCAAGGCTTTCCCGAGCTGACCATAGAAGAATGGTTTGGCTTTTACGCACCCGCCAAAACGCCGGCCAATGTCGTGGCAGCGGCCAACGCCGCCATCAATGCCGCTTTGAAAGACAAGTCGGTCATCGAAGGCCTGGGCATGCAAGGCCTGACGCCGGTTGGCGGCAGCAGCGAAGACATGGCCAAAGAGATGCGCCGCTTGCACGAGTACTGGGGCCCTATCGTCAAACGTGTGGGCTTTACCGCCGATTCCTGAGGCCGCAGCGCGCGCAATTACACTGCTGCGTTTCATACATACTCAGGAACAAACATGATTACCACCGACAGCGGCTTGCAATATGACGACACCCACACCGGCGACGGCGACCTGGCCGTGGCCGGTCAGTACGTGTCGGTGCACTACACCGGCTGGTTGTGGATTGACGGCGAAAAAGGCGAAAAGTTCGACTCCAGCCTGGACCGCAACGACCCGTTCGAGTTCGGCCTGGGCCAAGGCATGGTCATCAAAGGCTGGGACGAAGGCGTGCAAGGCATGAAAGTCGGCGGCAAGCGCACTTTGCTGATACCGCCCGAGCTGGGTTACGGCGCTTACGGAGCGGGCGGCGTGATACCGGGCAATGCCACCTTGGTGTTTGAGGTGGAATTGCTGGGCGTGGAAGACTGAGTTCTCGCCGATGACAGCGGCTTAACTGCGGCTTAACTGCGGCTTAAATGCCACAAAGCCCGGCGTTTTGAATCGCCGGGCATTTTTTTATGTGTAAAGAAATTCATATTTATTGATCCTTATTAATTCATAAAACAGAATTTTTTAACATTAATAGTTTAAAAAATCAAATTTTAAGCCTGTGCCATTTATTTTTCTAGGGAACAGCGAGGGCGCGATGCCGATCCTCGGGCGATAAATCCCTTAAACCGAACTGAGTGACAATGCCCCCATGTCTGAAAGCGTCATCCCCGTTATTGCTATAGATCTAATAAATTGATATTCAAATTCTTTATGTATCTATTCAAATCTGACACCCATAGCCTGTAACAAGGGTTGCAAGATTTAATGACAGCATATATGCTGTCATCTATGATCCGAATCGTCATCGATACCAATGTCTTTGTCGCAGGAATGCGGTCGGCGGGTGGTGCTTCGCGGGTTGTATTGCGCAAAGCCCTGACAGGGCCATTCAAGGCCTTGTTTGGCAATGCACTTTGGCTCGAGTACCAAGATTTACTGGGTCGCCCAGTTTGGGACAACTTATCGACCGATCAAGATCGCCGGGAGGTGATGGCCGCTTTGGCCAAGCAGGGTGAATGGGTCACGGTGTATTACGGTTGGCGTCCAAATCTGCCTGACGAGGGCGACAACCATCTGATTGAGCTTGCCTTGGCCGGTGGCGCACAAGCCATCGTCACCCATAATTTGCGCGATCTTCAAGGTGGGGACTTGCGCTTGGGCCGTCTACAGGTCATGACACCTGCACAATGTTTGGAGAAATGGATATGAGTACCCTGACCATCAGACTGCCAGATGAAACTGTGCAACGCTTGAAATCCTTGGCCCAAAGCCGGGGTTTGAGCATGAATAAATTGGTTGAGCAATTGAGCGCCCATGCTTTGTCCGCATGGGACACGGAAAACCACTTTCGCGCGATGGCGGCGACTGGTGATGTCAACAAGGCTTTGGCCGTTTTAGACCGCATTGATATCGCAGAGCTGGACCCAGGTCATTCATCTTCAGCTATTTAGTTGACCTATCACGCCACTTCAGCTTGACCGACGTGCTGGGTCAAACGCTTAAGCGTTCGTTGCCGCTTGAGGCGGTGAGCGGCGTTTGGGCCCAGGCCGTGCGGCTCTGAAGTGAGGGCTTGTATCGCGTGCGATGGGTGGGTCCAGTAAGTCAAGGCACAATGTGAGGATGTCTGAACGCGTCATCCCCGTCATCGATCAGCGCAACCTGCGCGCCACCGTCCCCGGCCAAGCCATTCCCGCCAACGGCCTGCTCGGCGACCGGCTCGGTCGCCCGCTGCGCGATCTGCGCATCAGCGTGACCGACCGCTGCAACTTCCGCTGCAACTACTGCATGCCCAAGGAAGTCTTCGACACCAATTACAAATACCTGCCGCACTCGTCTCTTTTAAGCTTTGAGGAAATCACCCGTACCGCGTCCATTTTTGTGGCGCACGGCGTGCAAAAAATCCGGCTCACCGGCGGCGAGCCTTTGCTGCGCAAAAACCTAGAGTTGTTGATCGAACAACTGGCTGTGCTGCGCACGCCTGATGGTTTGCCGCTGGATCTGACGCTTACCACCAACGGCTCTCTGCTCAGAAGGAAAGCGCAAGCGCTGAAAGCCGCCGGCCTGCAACGCGTCACCGTCAGCCTTGACGGTTTGGACGACGCCATCTTCCGCGCCATGAACGATGTGGATTTCCCCGTGGCTGATGTGCTGGACGGCATAGAAGCTGCCAAAGAAGCCGGTCTGGGTCTGGACAAGCACGGCCAATTCAGCGGTCTGAAAATCAATATGGTGGTGAAGAAAAGCACCAACCTCGGCGAAATCATTCCCATGGCGCGCCACTTCCGCGGCAGCGGCATCACGCTGCGCTTCATCGAGTACATGGACGTGGGCGAAACCAACGGTTGGAAGATGGATGAAGTTCTTCCCTCGGCTGAATTGATCAAGCTGTTGCAAACCGAGTTCCCGCTGGTGCCGTTGGAAGCCAGCGCCCCGGGCGAAACTGCGCAACGTTGGGGCTATGCAGATGCCTCGGGTAAGTTTGATCCGGCACTTGGTGAAGTCGGTGTCATCAGCAGCGTGACGCAAGCGTTTTGCAGCGATTGCAACCGCGCACGTTTGTCCACCGAAGGCCAGTTGTATTTGTGTTTGTTCGCGGTGCAAGGCCACGATTTGCGCAGCCTGTTGCGCGATGGTGCCAGCGACGCAGACATCGCCTCGGCCGTCGGCCTGATCTGGCAGCAGCGCGAAGACCGCTACTCTGAGTTGCGCGGCAAAAACCAATTGCCCGTCACCGAGCCCGGCAAGAAACGCGTGGAAATGAGCTACATCGGCGGCTGAACATGCTGCCCGCTGCGTTTCAACCTCCTGTTAAACACAACATCACCGGCTGCATATTGGCCGGCGGGCGGGCTTCGCGCATGGGCGGTGTCGACAAAGGCTTGCAAATGTTTCGCGGCCAAACGCTGGTGCAACACGCCATCACTCGTTTGCAGTCGCAAGTGTCGAAAGTGCTGATCAACGCCAACCGAAACCCCACTGACTACGCCATGACCGGCTTGAAGGTGATCGCCGACACAGAACTCGCCGACAACGGGCCGCTAAGTGGTTTTTTGACCGGGCTGCAACACTGCGACACCGAATGGTTGGTGACCGTGCCTTGCGACAGTCCGTTTTTTCCTATGGACTTGGTAGAAAAACTGGCTTTAGCCGCCACTGAAAAACAGGCTTTGATAGCCATGGCACAAACGCCGCGTTTGCCTGACAACACATGGGAATTGCAACCGGTGTTTTGTTTGATGCACCGCAGTCTGCTTGATTCCTTACGCAACTATTTGCAAAACGGCGGCCACAAAATCAGCTTATGGGCCAGACAACAATCGCCGCTAGGCCTTTGTGAATTTGCGCAGAACCAAGACGGCGTCAACCCGTTCGCCAACGCCAACACGCTGCAAGAACTACAGGACTTGCAGTCTTAAAGCTTTAATGGTGTCCAGCCGGTGTGTCCTCGACCACCGTCATATTCGGTCCGGGCGTGGCCTTACGGGCCAACAGCGAGTACATGGTCGGCACCACGAAGATGGTCAGCAAAGTACCCAGCGACATGCCGCCCACAATCACCCAGCCGATTTGACGCCGGCTCTCCGAGCCCGCGCCGGTCGCCAAAGCCAGCGGAATCGCGCCCAGCACCATGGCGCCGGTGGTCATCAAAATAGGCCGCAAACGCAAGGTAGCCGAGCGATGCACCGCGTCCAGCGCCGACATGCCGCCGGCGCGCAACTGGTTGGCGAACTCGACAATCAAAATGCCGTGCTTGGTGATCAAGCCGACCAGGGTGATGAGTCCGATCTGGCTGTACACATTCAAAGTGCTTTCGGTGAATTTCAAGGCCAGCAGCGCGCCGACCATGGACAAAGGCACGGACAACATGATGACGAACGGGTCGACAAAGCTTTCAAACTGCGCGGCCAGCACCAGGAAAATAAACAGCAGCGCCAGCAAAAACACGCCGGTGAGTGAACCGCTGGACTGCTGGAATTCGCGCGAGTTGCCGTTCAAGTCGGTGGAATAGCCTGACTTCAACACTCTCTTGCTGAGCTCGTTCATGAATTTAAGCGCCTCGCCCAATGAATATGTGGGCGCCAGATTGGCTGTGAATGTGACGCTGCGGCGTTGCGCGAAATGGTTGAGTTCGCGCGGCACCACCACCTCTTTCAACTTGACCAGCGCAGACAAAGGCACCATGGCGTCGCCGCGGCCGCGCACAAAAATCTTTTCTATGCCCGAGGGCGTGTCGCGGCCTTGCGCGGTCGCCTGCACCACCACGTCGTACTGTTCGCCATTGCTTTTGAACTGCGTCACCGTGCGCCCGCCCATGGCGGTTTCCACCGCACGCGCAATCGTCTCTATAGGAATACCCAGATCGGCAGCGCGATCCCGGTCGACTTCCATGCTGATTTCAGGCTTGTTCAAACGCAAGTCCACGTCCACGCCTTGTATGCCCGGGTTTTTGGCTATTTCATCTTGCAAGGTTTTGGTGACCTTGGCCAGGTTTTCGTAGCTGTCGCCGGTGATGACCACAAAGTTAAACGGGCGCTCGCGAAACGCCTGACCCAAGGAAGGAGGCGTGATGGGAAACGCCATGACACCGGGCACAGTCGACATCAAAGGCATCATCTCGCGCGCAATCCCCAGCGTGGATCTCGGGCGTTCGTTCCATGGCTTGGCCGCCATGAACACCGCGCCTTGCGCCACGGTGGGGTTACCGACCACCGCAAAAAACTTGTCGAACTCGCTGTACCTGCGGCCTAACTTTTCCAGCATGGTCACGTATTTGGAGGTGTATTCCAGCGTCGAGCCATCAGGCCCGTTGATGACCACCAAAATCACGCCCCGGTCTTCCATGGGCGAGAGTTCGGTTTTGGCGGCGATGAACAATGCATACGAGCCCCAGGCTGCAGCCACCATGATGGCCACCACCAGCCAGCGTCTGGACAACTGAATGCCGCCGACGCGCGACGCTGTCAGCGTCCAGCGCAAGACGCGACCATAGCCCTGGGTCAAGCCTTCGAGCATGCCGCCTATGAAACGATCCAGCCAACCGGGTTTGTCATTGTGCTTGAGCAGCAGCGAACACATCATGGGCGACAGCGACAAGGCCACCACGCCAGACACCAACACCGCACCGGCTAGCGCCAGCGCAAACTCGGCAAACAAGCGACCGGTGCGCCCCGGCGTGAACGCCAGCGGCGCGAACACCGCCACCAAAGTCAGCGTCATGGCGACGACGGCAAAACCGATTTCCCTCACCCCTTTGATGGAAGCCGCGAACGGCTCCATGCCCTCTTCGATGTAACGGTAAATATTCTCCAGCACCACGATGGCGTCATCGACCACCAGCCCGATGGCTAGCACCAGCGCCAGCAAGGTCAGCGAATTGATGGAAAAACCGAACATGGCCATCAAAGCAAAGCTGCCGGTCAGCGACACCGGGATGGTGATCAGCGGAATGATGGAGGCGCGCAAGGTGCGCAAAAAGAAAAAGATAACAAAGGCCACCAATGCGGCAGCTTCCAAAATGGTTTGGTACACCGCTTCAATGGATTTTTCGATGAACACCGACGAGTCGTAAGAGGTTTCAATCTTGGCCGCAGGCGGCAGGTTTTCTTTGATGCGCGGCAGCATGGCGGTCAAGGCTTTGGTCAGCTCCAGAGGATTGGCGGTGGTGTTTCGCAGTACGCCCAAGGCCACGGCTTCGCCGCCGTTGTAGCGAACCAAAAAGCGTTCGGCCAGCGGACCGATTTCAACCCGCGCCACATCCCGCATGCGCACCACCATGCCATTGACACTGCGCACCACGATGTCCTCGAACTCTTCGGGCCGGCTCAAATCGGTGGCGGTGGTGACGTTGAATTCGCGCGACTGGCTTTCCACCCTGCCGGCAGGGACTTCGATGTTGGAGCGGCGCAAGGCCTCTTCCACATCCTGCGTGGTCAGCTTGTAAGCGGCCAAGCGGTCGGTGTCCAACCAAATGCGCATGGCGTATTTGCGCTCGCCGAAGATACGCACATCGGCCACACCGGGCGCGGTTTGCATCATGGGTTTGACGATGCGGTTTGCCAGGTCGCTGAGTTGCAGCGTGTTCAAGGTCTCGGAACTGAGCGAAAACCAAATGACCGGAAACGCATCGGCTTCGACCTTGGCAATCACCGGTTCATCAATACCGGCGGGTAAGCGCTGGCGCACCCGCGAGACTTTGTCGCGCACATCCGAGGCCGCAGCATCCGGGTCGCGGGTCAACAAAAATTTGACCGTGATCTGGCTTTGCTCCTGGCGGCTGATGGAGGTGATCACGTCCAAGCCTTCGACACCGGACAAAGAGTCTTCCAAAATTTTGGTGACCTGCGACTCGATCACAGCGCTGGACGCGCCAACGTAACGGGTTTCCACAGTGACCGTGGGGTTGTCGATCTTGGGGTACTCGCGCACCACCAAACGGTTAAAAGAGACCGCGCCGATCAACACAATCAGCATGGACAAGACGGTCGCGAAAACCGGGCGACGTATCGACAGTTCAGGCAGTTGCATGTCAGTTCCTGGTTTCGATCACACGCAGTGCTGTGCCGTCTTTTTGCAGACGGAACTGCCCCGCCACCACCACCGTGTCGGAGGCCGTCAAACCGGAGAGGATTTCCACACGCCCTGGCCTGCGCGAGCCGAGTTTGACCTCGGTACGTTGCGACACCAGCTTGGTGTCCGGCGGCAAAGGACCGTGTTCGGGCACGGCATCGGGCGGCACAGCTTTGATGACGAATTGTTTGCCACCCATGGGCACGATGGCTTCTTCAGGGATAGACAAAGCCGCTTGCTTCAATGCAAACAATGCGTTCACGCGGGCAAACATTCCCGGGCGCAAAGGGCCGTTGGAGGCGCCGCTTGAAGCCGCAGGCATCTGAGAAGCAGGACAGACTTCTTCAGCTGATTGAAGCACGACATTACCAGCACTCACGGCTGCGACAGCTTTGCCCGGACGCACTACCGGCACGGGGTTTGCGGCGGTTTTGGCTTTACCGGCACCGCCGTTGTTAGCCATGACGGCGCGCACGCTGATGGAACGGCCGTTGGCATCAATCAAAGGATCAATGGCTTCGATGCGTGCCTGAAAATTGTGGCCGGGGATGGCGTCGACTTGCACATCGACGGTCTGGCGCAAAGCCACTTTGTCCTGGTAACGCTCGGGCAAGCGGAAATCCACATACAGCGCGCTCAGGTCTTCGAGGTTCACCAGGTCGGCACCTTCTTTGACGTAGTCGCCGATATTGACTGTGCGAATGCCTAAGGTGCCTGCGTAAGGCGCCAGGATTTTCATGCGCTGCCAGCGCGCGCAACCCAACGACAACTGCGCTTGGGCCACTTGCAAATTGGCCTGGCTTTCATCCAGAGAACGCTGTGCGATGAAGTTTTGCGCCACCAGTTCCTGGTTGCGTTTGTGGTTGGCCTGGGCGATGGACACCTGCGCCAGCGCCTGCGCGATTTCTGCACGCTGCAAACTGTCGTCGAGTTGCACCAGCATTTGCCCGGCGCGTACCTGCATGCCGTCGCTGAAGCCCAGCACCACCACCCGGCCTGCAATCTCAGGCCTGATCATGGTGTTTTGGCGCGACTTCAGCGTGCCCACAGCCTGGGCATCGTCGCGCAAATCGGCGCTTTGCACCAGCGCCACTTCCACGCCCATGGCCATGGGCGGTCCGGCGGGCGCGCCGCCTGGTGCACCCGGTGCACCTGGTTTTGCAGGCGTTGCGGGGGCAACTGAACCAGTGGCTGTCGCGGCAGGGGCTGCACCAGTAGCACCGGTGACCACCGGCTTGTTCAGATACCACCAGCCGGCTGCGGCCACGACAGCCAGTGCAATAACTGCTAAAAATGTGTTGCGTTTTTGGGAGGACATGGTCGGGATGCGCCGGAAGTCAGATCAAGCCATTATCAACCTGCTTGAAATAACCTCACACCCTCGTTTGCCAGTGAATCCGCCCGGTCATTGCCGGGGTTGCCCGAGTGGCCTTTGACCCAATGCCAGGTGATGCTGTGCTCGCTATTGGCCAGAGCGTCGTCCAGCACGCGCCACAAGTCCTCGTTTTTGACCGCCTGCTTGGAAGCGGTGCGCCAGCCGCGGGCTTTCCAGCCGCTCAGCCATTCGGTAATGCCCTTGCGCACATACTCGCTGTCGAGGAAGAAGTCCACTTGGCAAGGGCGTTTCAATGCGCGCAAAGCTTCTATCACCGCCTGCAATTCCATGCGGTTATTGGTGGTCAGGCCTTCGCCGCCAAAGAGGTCTTTTTCGCTGTCGCCGTAGCGCATGTACACGCCCCAGCCGCCCGGCCCCGGGTTGCCTTTGCAAGCCCCGTCGGTGTAAATCGTCACCCGACTCATGCCGTGTCCTCGCGCTTGGTATGTATGTCACGGTTGGATGTTGATCGCCCGGAGTTAACCGATGGCACCGCCGCCACGGCACGGGTTTTGGCGCGCTTCCACACCGGTCCGAGCAAACGCATGCCGCGCACCCTTTTGATAGCCACCAAAAAATACACCGATCCCAAAATAGGCCACCAGCGATCCCCGGCCTTGTCCATCCAGGCAAAACGCGACAACCAGGCTGGCGACTCGACCGAAGGACGGTAACAACCGAAGCGCCCGCCCGAGATTTCAAAACTCAGCAAACGTAACCAGTCGCGCAATCGCCAGTAGCCTATGAAGTCGACTTGCGGCGGTAGAAAAAAGCTTTTGATCCCCAACCTGGCGTACCACTGGGCGCGACGCTGACGCTGGCCCCACAGGCTGAACGGGTTGAAACCGCTGATGATGACCCGGCCTTCGGGCACCAGCACTCTTTCGACTTCGCGCAAAGTAGCGTGCGGGTCACGGCTGAGTTCCAGCGTGTGCGGCAACACGACCAAGTCCAGGCTTTGGTCGGGAAAAGGCAAGGCCTCGCAATCCATCAACAGCGAGGGTTTATTCACTGCCTGCAAGCTGTCGCTGTTGCATTCAGCCACCCAGCAATGGCTGATGCGACTGTTTCTCAAGCTGTTGATGGGCGATAAACCGAGTTGCAAACCGTGGTAGCCGAAGATGTCGGACACCGTCTGGTCAAACTGCGCCGTCTCCCAATCACGCAGGTAAATACCGGCCGGGGTTTGCAGCCACTGAGAGAGGCTGTCAGGGCTTCCTATAATTTGAGAATTCATAGATGGTTATCGAATGCCTGAATGCAAGCGTTTGTGCCCTTACGGCAACCATTCTATTCATCCCATTGCTGTCTGCATGTCGTTCCACTGACTGCATTAACCCCAGAGCCAACGCCAGACATGAGATTGCGACCGATCAGCTTTTGCCTTTCAACCCTGCTTGTGTGTGCGGGCCTGCTGTCACCGGCAATGGCTCAGACAAATACCCAGGCCCCGGTCAACGCAGCACCTGCACCTGCGGTTCTTGAGGAATTACCCGATCTCGATGTGCTGGATCAACCGCCGGACATCAGCATCGATTTGTGGGAACGCATACGCCGCGGCTTCGGCATGCAGGATTTGCAAATCGATCTGGTACAAGACCGCGAACGTTGGTATGCACAACGGCCTGACTACATACAGCGCATGACGGCGCGTTCCAGCAAATACCTTTATCACATTGTTGAAGAACTCGAGCGCAGAAACATGCCGACAGAGTTGGCGCTGTTGCCGTTCATTGAAAGCGCTTTCAACCCGCAAGCCGTGTCGTCGGCGCGCGCCAGCGGCATGTGGCAATTCATGCCGCGCACCGGCAAAGACTTTGATTTGAAACAAAACGCGTTTCGCGATGACCGTCGCGATGTGCTGGCATCTACCCGCGCAGCGCTGGACTATCTGCAAAAACTCTACGCCATGTTCGGCGACTGGCATCTGGCATTGGCCGCCTACAACTGGGGCGAAGGCAATGTCAGCAAATCCATACTGCGCAACCAGCGCATGGGCGCGCCTGTGGCTTATACCGATTTGCGCATGCCGGCCGAAACTCGCTTGTACGTACCCAAGTTACAAGCCATGAAAAATGTGGTGGCCAACCCGCAGGCTTTGGGTGTGAATCTGCCCAGCATCCCAAACCACCCTTACTTTGAAACGGTGCGGTTGCCGCGCGACATGGACGTGGCCTTGATCGCCAAACTGGCTGAAGTGCCGGTCGAGGATTTCAAAGCCTTGAACCCGTCGGCGCACCGTCCGGTGTTGCTGGCCGCAGGCACGCCGCGCATACTGCTGCCCTGGGACAACGCGGAAATATTCCAGCGCAATATAGACCAGTACGCGGGACGCTTGGCCAGTTGGACCGCCTGGGTAGCGCCCAAGACCATGAAAGTGTCTGAGGCGGCGCAGCGCGTAGGCATGTCTGAAGATGAATTGCGCAGCATCAACAAAATACCGCCGCGCATGATGATCAAAGCCGGGTCTGCGCTGCTGGTGCCGCGTTTGGCCAAGCATCAGTCGGACGTGTCAAGCAAGTTGGCCGATAACGGTCAGTTGAATCTGACACCCGAACAGGTGTTACGCAAACAATTCGTCAAGGCGCGCAAGAAAGACACTCTGGAATCGATTGCCAAACGCTACAAAGTCAGTGTTGAACAACTGGCGCAATGGAATGGCTTGAGCAAAACCAGCCCGCTGAAAAACGGACAAAAGCTGGTCATCATGGTATCGGGCAAAGCACGCAAAACGGTGGCTTCAGGCGGTAGCAAACACAAGCGCAAAAAGCAAATCACTGAGACACGGAAGCGCTAAACCTTGAAGCGTTTTTTGGCTTGCAGCACAAATTCGTTGGTGTAGAAACCGCCGGTTTTTTTCCGAACTGCGGCTGAAGCGGGATCCAAGGTATTGCAGACCCGTAAGGCCAAGGCAAAAGCCTCGCTGCTCAGCATGCCGTCGATGGCATAACTCTCACGCATATTGTCGACCGCATTCAGGTAAATGGCGCGGTCGGTTAAGTAAGTGCTGTCTAGCATGGTGCTCAGCAAGTCCGACGGGCCTGCGGTTCTCAACCATTTGACGGCACGCAGAACTGCATTGACCAGTGACTGACAAAGTTCCGGATTTTTCGTGGCCAGCGAAGCCGGCACCAGCAAAGCGTTGCCGGGCAGCAAGCCGCCGAAAGCACGCTGTGTTTCCTTGAGCGAACGGAAATTTCGCAAACTTTCAATCTCGCCTTTTTTTTCCAGCATGGTGATCAGCGGATCGCTGGCACATATGAATTCAATGCCGCCGCCACGCAGCATGGTGATCGCAGTCAGCGGATTGCCAAGCACCACATAGTTGATGTTTTTTGGGTTGCCGCCTGCCAGCAGTACAGCGTAATCCACACACAGTTGCGCCAGCGACCCAGCTTCCATGATGCCAATTTTTTTGCCTTCCAGCTCTTTGAGAGATTTCATGCCGGTCAGCATTTTTCTGGGAGCGCCCAAAGCCAGTTGCGGGGTGCGGCCTGTTTGCACCACAGACAACAAAGGATCTGAAGAACGTGCGGCTTGCAGACTTTGCACCAGCGGTGCCGACCAGACCTGCAAAACCGGCGCGGGGTTCAAGGGCGGCGGCGAGGCCGCAAAGCTTTGCTCAATCACATCGACCTGCAAACCCTCGGCCTTGAAATACCCCAGGTGTTGCGCCAGCAGCACCGGCAAATGCAGCATGCTGGAGACATCGTCAAGCAAGAGATGAACTCTTGTCTTTTCAGCTTGTTCAGCCCCTACAGACTGCGGACTCAACACCATCGCAGCCGTGGTTGCCAGCAAGGCTTGCGTCCACACTCGTCTGCTGACGAGTCGTTGATCGCACATCTTGTGGTTATTGAAAAACATATGAATAGCTTAGGCCGCTCACCGCCATCACGCATCGGTAGCTTCCCCCTCGGTGAAACCCCGAGATGTTTACTTAAGTGCTGCGACGATCAACCAATGCGTGTGCAATCGTGCCCAGATCGACGAATTCGAGCTCGCTGCCCACAGGTACACCGCGCGCCAAGCGGGTCACCACCAAGCCTTTGCGCTTGAAAATCTCGCTCAAAGCATGCGCTGTCGCTTCACCCTGGGCAGTGAAATTGGTAGCCAAAATGATTTCCTGCACCACACCGTCAGTGGCGCGCTCTATCAGCTTTTGCATGCCTATGTCGCCCGGCCCCACGCCTTCGATAGGGTTGAGTTTGCCCATCAACACAAAATACAAACCCGAGTAAGCCAGCGTTCTTTCAACCGCAGACTGGTCGGACGGCGTTTCCACCACGCACAAGCGGGTGGCGTCTCGGCCAGAGTCCTGGCAGGTGCCGCAAATGTCAAACTCGGTCAGCGTGTGGCACAGCTGGCAGTGCTTGACGGCGGCCACCGCAGCATGCAGCGCCTGCGCCAACAACAGGGCGCCTTCGCGGTCGTGTTGCAGCAAATGAAACGCCATGCGGGATGCAGACCGCTGCCCCACGCCCGGCAAGCGCTTCAAGGTCTGAACCAGGCCGTCGAGGGCGCTGTGATCGCGCATCAGAACGGCAGTTTCAAACCGCCGGGCAGACCCGGCATGCCGCCGGTCAATTTACCCATCTTGGCTTCGCTGGCCTCTTCGGCTTTGCGTGCTGCATCGTTAAAGGCGGCCGCGATCAGGTCTTCCAGCATGTCTTTGTCGTCGCTCAGCAGCGAGGGATCGATGGTGACCCGCTTGACCTGGTGTTTGCAAGTCATGAGTACGCTGACCATGCCCGAACCGGACTCGCCGGTGACTTCAATGAAAGCCAGTTCGTCCTGGGCTTTTTTTAAGTTTTCCTGCATCGCCTGGGCTTGTTTCATGAGACCGGCGAGTTGACCTTTGTTAAACATATGTTTCTTTCATGGGGCTAATGGTTTGATGGAACCGGGGACGATTTTCGCGTCAAATGTTTGCATGAGTTGTTGCACCAACGGATGGCTTAACACCTCCTGCTCGGCCTGCTCTAAACGCTGTTGTTGGCGCAGCGCCATGCGCAGTGCCGGGGTATCGCTGACTGCGCCGATTTGAACATTCAATGTGAGTTCATGGCCAAGGGACTGCAATGCAGTTTGCAGACGTTCCAGATTCGCCGGGGACGTCAGGGATTCACGCTCGACTTGCAAAGTCCAGGCCATGTCTTGCTGAGCCACCAACTGCGATTGCATGGCCAGTTCACGCGTCATGGCCTGGATTTTCTGGGCTTGCAGCAGTTGCTCCACCAGGCTGTGCCACAACTCAGCTTGTGCATGTGCCGCTGGCGTTTGCTCCGGGCTGTACATGGCCTCGGCGGGGCGGGCGTGAAGCCGCGGCTTTTCAATCTCTGGTGCTGCAACAGGCGCGGGCGACACAGGCTCAGCAGCTTGTGCAAGAACAACCGGTTTGGTGGGTGGAACTGTCGCTGCAAGCGGCTTGGGCTGTACCCGGGCCGCAGATGTGTCGGGCAGGACAGGCGAAGAAGCAGCGACAGGCGGCGCTTCAGCTGTTTTCAGTGTTTTTTTTTCAGCCGGTGACTGCGGCTTGAACGCCAGCAGGCGGAGCAAGACCATGGTGAGCGCGGCGAATTCATCTGGCGCCAGGCCAAGTTCGGCACGTCCGTGCAAACACAGGCTGTAGAGCAACTGGGTTTCGTCAGCAGGCATCAAGCCTGATAAGGAGGCAATGCGTAGCGCATCCGGATCGGGGTCGGAGGCTGCTTGCGCGGTAGAACCGACCGCTTGGTTGACCGCCATGCGCTGCAACACCATGCACATTTCCTCCAGCATGGAACTGGCAGACAAACCCATTACCCGCAACTGCTCGCAGGTTTGCACCACGGTCAGCCCGTCGGCTTCGGCCAGCGCTTGTATCAGCGTGAACACATGGCTGGTATCGACGCTGCCCAGCATGTCGCGCACCGGGCCCTCCAGCAATTGGCCGTTGCCGAAAGCAATCGCCTGATCGGTGAGCGACAAGGCGTCACGCATAGAGCCGCGCGCCGCACGGGCAATCAAGCGCAAGGCCTGGGTGTCAGCCGTGATGTTTTCGGCGGGCAGCACCTGCTCCAAGTGCTCGACGATGGTTTCAGCGGCCATGGGTCGCAAATTGAATTGCAGACAGCGCGACAACACCGTGACCGGTACTTTGTGAGGGTCGGTGGTGGCCAGCACGAATTTCAAATAATCAGGTGGCTCCTCCAGCGTCTTGAGCATGGCGTTAAAGGCGTGACCAGAGAGCATGTGCACCTCGTCGATCATGAACACCTTGAAGCGCCCTTGCACCGGCTTGTAGACCGCTTGCTCCAGCAATTGCTGGATTTCGTCCACGCTGCGGTTGGAGGCCGCGTCAAGCTCGGTGTAGTCGACAAAATGACCGGCGTCGATGTCGGTACAAGCGGCGCAGACGCCGCACGGCGTGTCGGTGATGCCGGTTTCACAGTTGAGCGATTTAGCCAGAATGCGCGACACCGTGGTCTTGCCGACACCGCGGGTGCCGGTGAACAAATAGGCGTGATGCAGGCGTTGCGAACGCAAGGCATTGGTCAGCGCCTGCACAACATGCGACTGACCCACCAGTTGTTCGAATGTTTTAGGACGGTATTTACGGGCAAGCACCAGATAGGACATAACTCTGATTCTACGGGGCGTACAATTTCGCTTGACGGGCCTTCCCGCATGGTAAAGCGGCCAACCGGGTCAGGTGGGGAACCAAGCAGCCCTAACTGTGGAGCCAGTGCCGGGGTCAAGGCTCGTCAACTTTCTTTTGCTGTTCATTTGAAATCAAGCACTTACGTTGATTTGAAGTCTCAGCAGCCGCTTTTGTATCACCTGAGTGTGTCACGTAACCTCAACGTGGAGCATTCATGGCTGGACTCACAGGACTATTTCGCCGGGGATCGACGTACTACATGCGTGTCGTACTGCCCCTTGACCACCCACTCCGAGCAGAACGTCAAACTGGACGTATCGTCCTATCCCTAGGATCTAGCAATTACCGTGATGCACTCTCCAAGGGGATTGCCAAACGTGCTGAAATCCTTGCAGGGGCAGCCTACGCCCGCTTTGCGGCCTTAAGCCCTCCCGCTCGTCCTCAAAGCGTCAGCAGCCCTTCTCTTAGCATACGGGATCTGCACTTGCGCTGGCAAGCTGCGAACCGTACATCCGAGGATTCATCACGTGCCTGCCTGCGAGCCGTCCATCTGTTTGAGGAATTTTCAGGAGAGGTGAAGCTCACCCAGATCAATCGTGACATGGGGGACAAATTTCGCTCATGGCTTCAGAAACAACCCACTTCCTCAAAAACAGCCCGAGACCGTTTGGTCTGGCTAAAAAGCCTAATGAATTACGCTTGTGATGACCTCGAGTTGATACCTAAGAATCCTTGGTGTTGAATGGCATCCAAATCTGAGCCACTTTGAAGAGAATTTGCATCCAATTTTGAGCCACCCCAATCGCCTATCCTGCTTAATTTTTGAGCAAGGATGGGCAAGGAGTGATCAACGTGGGAACTTTGAGCAAATTACGCAGACTTGT
>CAMDKD010000026.1 GCA_945901125.1 Bordetella parapertussis | reverse complement strand
GCCCAGGAAGTAGGCGTGGCGGACGAAGAAACTCTCTTCGTTATAGTCGGTGTCGATGAACCAGCAGGCGATGCCGTCGGCGCCGTTGCTGCGGACTTCGTCGGTGTTGGGGTGGAACACGTCCACGCCGTTCACTTTCACTTGCACTTGCTCACCCACCGGGATGATGTCGATATCAGGTTCGCCAAAGATCACAAACAAATTGCCTTTGCCTGTGTTCTTCAGGTCTTCGGCCATGTGCATGTCGGCGTTGATGCGGGCCTTCAGTACCGGGATGCGCCCGAGTTTTGAAAAATCGCTGCTGTGTGCGTCGTAGTTAAACGCGAAACCAATCAACACATCAAAACCCTCATCACCCGCTTCGCGTGCCGCACTCACTAAATCCGGGCGGCTGACGGTGCCGAACTCGGGGCCGATGAAAATGCCGGCGCGTTTCTCAACACCTCCGTTCCCATCGGCATCAGCGCCTTCGATGTACCGGCCTTCGGCGCACACGTATTCGCCCGGCCAGGGCGTGAGGGAGGTGAAGTTGATCTTGTCCGTCTTGTGCGCTTGCTGTACGCCTGCGGTGCGCAGGTTGTCCAAGATGATTTGCGCGAAGTTGCGCTCGTAAGACGCGCCGGGCTCTTGCACCGCCGGGTCGATCAAGTTGTCGTCTTCGTCCACGCCCAGCACGCGGTGGGGCAGCAGGCTCTCCACCGTGAAGGGGCCGGCCACGCGCACCTTTTTTTTGTCGTCATAAGGGCGGTCGTACAGGTATTCGAACTCGGCCTTGGCGGCGATGGACGCGTCAATGGCTTGCTGGCGGGCAATGCGATGCTTCCACCAGTCGGCGTGCAGCTTCTTTGCAGCATCGCTCCATTTTTCGTTCGCTTCGCGGGGAATTTCCCATTCTTGCCATTGCGTTTTGAGGGCTGAGTTAATCTGTTCGCGCAGCGGCTCCAGCAGGGCTTGGTGCTGGTCGTAGATGACGTCGATCTCGGCGTTGTTGGCAATGCTTTTGAGCGCGATGTGAGGCACCCGTTCGTAGACAAAGCCTTGGCGGATGTTGCCGTGGGTGGCGTGGCTTTTGGGTGCGGTGCGCGTGACTTCGCCTTCTTTGGCTTGGCCCTCTTTGCTGTCGGCCAAAAAATAGAAGGGGTAGCGTGCGCCCATGATGCGGGCGCGGGCCAAGGCCAGTGCGACACGGGAGGTGTCGATAGTGATCCATCGGCGGCCCCATTGTTCCGCGACGTAGGCGGTGGTGCCTGAGCCGCAGGTGGGATCAAGCACGAGGTCGCCGGGGTCGGTGGTCATTTGAATGCACCGAGCAATTACATCTGGAAGTGTTTGAACAACATACATTTTCTCGGAGGAAAACCCCGAAACACCTGTGTCCATCCAACTGGAGTTGATAGGCTTTACTGAAAAATCACCGAAATATCTTTTGTAGCTTAAAGTATTGCCACCGCCAAGAAGGCGGTTAGCGAGTTTTATTCGCTCCATACCCAAAGGATAATTTGCCTTCCAATGAGTGTTTTTCGGCGGGAAAAATTGTTTTCCATTTAATAAGATTGGCGTTTCGGCACCTGTCGCGCCCTGTCCTGTGATGTTGTCATAACGCCAAATTTTCCAATCATTAGGGATTTTTTCTTCCCCAATTTGCTGCTTGGAATTCATAGGCCTTGACATAAAAAATTCATCTTCAAGCATTCTGTAGTTTTGATCCTCTGTATGGCTTTTATCCATAAAGAGTGGCCTAAATTTAAATTTTTCATTGTTCTTGCAGAACCAAATAATATTGTCCCCAATTCTGCTCAAACCCTTGGTAGAAAACCCCCCTGTTGTGCGATACAAAATACTGGAAACATAATTTTCTTCTCCAAAAATTTCTTCCATAACTGCCCTTACCCGATGCACATTCTCATCCCCAATCTGCACAAAGATCGAGCCTGATTCGGTCAGCAGATCACGCGCCACGGTCAGGCGGTCGCGGATGTAGCTGAGATAACTGTGGATGCCGTCTTTCCAGGTATCGCGAAAGGCTTTCACCATTTCGGGCTCTCGGGTGATGTGGTCCGGGTTGCCGTCTTTCACGTCACGGCTGGTGGTGCTCCACTGAAAATTGCTGTTGAACTTGATGCCATAGGGCGGATCAAAGTAAATGCATTGCACTTTGCCGCGCAGGCCTTCGCGCTCGGCAAGACTCGCCATGACTTGCAGGCTGTCACCCAAAATCATGCGGTTAGACCAATGCTGGTCGTGCGCATAAAACTCGGTCTTGGCATCGCCCTCGGGCACGCCGTTGAAGTCTTTGGCCATGTCGGCAAACAGGTCGGCGGTAAAGCCTTGTTGCGTGGGCTGGTTCGCAGCTGCTGCGGCTTTGGCTTTGTCGGTTTGGCGCTTCAAGTCATCTATCAACACCTTGGGGTGCACTTTTTCCTGGATGTAGAGCGGCGGCGCATTCACCACCAAGTCCGACCAATCCGCCGCATCTTTGCCACGCCACACCAGCTGCGGGTCCAGGTCGCTGTTGCGGGCGTTGCGCTCGGCCTGCAATGGGCCAGCAGGTGCGCCGTGTGACTCATGCGGCGCGTCAGTCGTTCGCGCATAAGTCACTTGCACTTGCTCTTGGTGCTCGCGCTGCACCACCGATTGAAACTCGGCGGTAGGAATGTTTTTGCGCTTGTCTGCTTGATGCTTTAGCGTTTCGATTTGCAGATCGGCTTTGGCAGCTTTGGGGGTGGTTTTGCGGGTGGCCATGGTCTGGTGTCGCTAGGTGGCATGTTGTTGTGATTCAAATTCTTGAAATGTCAATTTGGCATTTCAAGTTCGGAGTTTGTGTCTGCATCGGGTGCTCTGACGGGACGTTTCAGTCCTGACTGCAAGGCATCGATGTGTTCAAACAAGTCGTCGTTGACGTTTTGCCAAAGCGGATCGAGGATGAATTCCATGCCTTCACGGCGAGCGAGTTTGGCTGCGGGCACAAAGTCGCTGTCGCCTGCCACCAGCACGATGGTGCTGACTTGTTGCTTGAGCGTGAGGCTGGCAATGTCGATGGCAATGCGCATATCCACGCCCTTTTGGCGCAGACCCAGTGCGACATCACCTGCTTGCAGCTTGTGCCAAAAGTCGTGTGCCGCCAGCAAGAGTTGTGCATGCGCTGCACTGAGCTTTAACTGCACGTGTTGCTCGGGATCGGTAGCTTGTCGAAGCTGTTCGGCCAAGCCTTGCAAGGGGGCGAGTTGCTGGCGCGTTTTAAGTGCGGTTTTGGTCAACTTGGGCGACAGCGCCCAGTCGTGTTCGCGGTTGACTTTGCCCAAGCGCAGTGCCAGTTTGCGCTCCTTACGCAGTTGTTCAAACAAGGCATATCGGTCCAAAGCCAGTGCAGACTTCGCAAACTCGATTTGGCGGTTGGCAATCGGATGGTGCGCGACACCGGAGTACGGCACAGCATCGTAGAAAAAGGCGCGGTAAAGGTGTTTTTGCCATAGCTTTCCACGGTCACCGGTAATTCGGGCAATGTGGTTAAAGCACAGGCGTCGAACGGTTTTGGAGATTTGTTCGGGTGTACTGGTGTGCTCTGGGGGCAGTTCTTGGCGAATCCGTTTGAGGAAGTAGCCTCCATCAATCAGTATTGCAATCTGACCGGCGCTCATGGCTGGCCCCTGCGTGCTTGAGGCTTAGAAATGAGAATGCCCCAGGGTTTCTGCACACTCTCGGGATTGGTGAGAGGGCGTACTTCCAAGGGGCGGATGTGCAAAGAATTATATGCAAGCTTTTTTGCCATGGCTTTCTCCCTGTTAACCCTTGGGCTGTTTAAGACTTTGAGGTTGGCTTGTCCCCAGGTGCTTTTGAACCATGTCGTCAAATTGCGCCTGCACCTTGTCGCCGAAGTCTTTTTGCATGGCATACACGTCGGTGAATTCAGCAAAAGCCCAGCGCCCGAATTGCTTTGCGTTGTTGACACCGGGCAGCCAGCGGGTTTGCATGGTGGCTTTTTTGTCTTTGGCGTCTTCGCCCCGGTAGCCTTTGATTTCCACCACCAAGTTGAGTAAGTCATCAGTTCCATGGCCGTCGTCTACGCACAAGATGAAGTCGGGACGGTAGCGGTGGGTTTCAGCACCTATGAGGTAAGGCACTTCAAAGCCCAGGTTGTGGTTCTTCACGTAGCTGCGCACCTGCGGGTGGGCTTAGGCAGCGCGGCAAAACTCGGCTTCCCAGTCGCTGTCCATGATCAGCCAGTTGAGGTGGCAATGTTGGCTGCTCGCCTCCCAGCGATCGGTTTTGCTGGTGGTGAAGTTGACATGGGTGGTAGAGCCCATGTGGTTGTAGGGGTCTAGCACCGCTTGAATTTGGTTTGCGCCTTTTTCTATGTTGGCGCGGTCTATGGCTTGCTTGATACGCTCACAGGCGCGGTCGGCCAGTTGCAGGTAGCACAGTTGCGCGGGGTAGGTGTCGCCTTTGCAAACCAGGTGCTGGTCTAACCACTGTTTGACGATGCGCTTGAGTTCGCCAAACAGATACAGCTTGGCTTCTTCGCCGGGGTCGCGGAACTGGGTAAACAGCAGACGGTGCGTGAGGTGGTAGAGCAGCGTAGAGGTACGCATGTTCCGAGTGTGGGCCAGCGTCAGCTCAATGCCTTCGCCAATGATGCCTTCTTGCCGGGTGATGGATGGACCGACCAGCTCGGGCGTGAGCACCAGGGTGGAATCTTCGTTAAAAACTGCGGCCAGCTTTTCTTTGGGCAGCACGATGCGGTAGCCCTGCACACGCGGGAAGCGAATTTCGTGCGCGTCTCGCTCGGGTTTGATGGCTTTGACGTGGACGGTTTCACGCGGCTTGACGGGCTTGGAAATGGTGGGCTCGGCGTTGAAGTCAAAAGGGATGCCCAGCACATCGGCGTATTCGACGTTGAACTTGCCTTCTTCGTTCAACTCGTAAGACTGGCGGCGCAAGGCGCGGCCAATGACTTGTTCGCAGAGTAGTTGGGTGCCAAACGCCCGCACGCCCAAGACGTGGGTGACGGTGTTGGTGTCCCAGCCTTCGGTGAGCATGGAAACCGACACCACGCAGCGGATGGACTCGCCCAGCTTGCCCACTTTGCCCACGGTGTTCATGACTTCGCGCAGAAGCTCGGCGTCGGTGATCTTGCTGGCGGCTTGCAGGTCGCCGGTGCGTTCGATGATGTCGCGGCGGAACTGTTCGATCTCTGTGCCCGCCATGCTGCGGAAGTTGTCGTCCAAGGCTTCGCCGCTTTCGAGCTGTTCGCTGTCGATCAGCAGGGTGCGGGGACGGGCCAGTGGTTCGCCATGGCTGTCGTAGTTGGAAAACAAGGGTAGCGCGCCCATGAAGGGCGGCGGCAAGGTGCCGTCGGGGTTGGCAGCGGGTTGAAAGCCAGAGATGTAGTCGTAGACCAGTTTAGAGGTAGAGGTGTTGTTGCAAACCACGATGAAGCAGGGCGGCACGCGCAAACCCTCGGTTTGCCAAAGCTGGTAGGTCTTTTCGTAATGGCCGTAAAGCGCTGACAGCGCAGTTTGTAGTTTGGTGGGCAACTTCAGTGGGTCTAGGCGCCTAAAAGCCTGCACCGAATGTTGTCTGCCGCTGGTAACCCCACGCTCAGCCATGTGTCGGTCATGCTGGCGGCCATTGCGGCTCACTTAGGTGTGGAGATACAGGCAAGAGTCAAACCTGCGCAAAGCATTTACCAGACCGTTATGCAACTGCGTGAAACATGGCCGCCGCTTGATGACACGGGGCTGTAAAAACCCTCTAAAGCTGATTAATCTGCCTCGATATTGAGGGCAAGCTTTGTCTTTCGGAAAATGTATATAAACTATACGCATACTTTCATGCGCATAAATTGACCATGTCTTCATCCCTAAACGCCACCGTCAAACCATTGTTGCCCTCTGTTTCGAGTGCCAAGAGGGCGACCAATCTCACACTTAGCGCAGATGTGTTGGATGAAGCCAAGCGATTGAAGCTGAATGTTTCGCAGATTTGTGATGCTCACTTGAAAGAATTCGTCAAGGAAGAACTGTCACGCCGTTGGCGCGAAGAGCATGCCGACTTTGTGACGGCCTATAACCTGACAGTTGCGCAAGAGGGATTGCCGCTGGATGAATGGAGAACCTTTTGATGGCCAGGTTTGATGTGTATCCAAACCCAAGTTCATCAGCAGTCACAACGCCGTTTCTGCTAGATGTGCAAAGTGACTTATTCGATGGCTTGGACACCAGAATGGTCATACCGCTGAGGACGCAGAGTGCTTTTGCCAAAGTGAAATTGCCGGAACGCTTAATGCCGATTTTCACCATCAAAGGCAAAAAACTGGTGCTGGAAACATCCAAAATGGCATCTGTTCCTACGCGGATACTTAAACAACCTGTCGCCACTTTGCAGGATCAACAAAGCACGGTGGTCGTTGCTTTAGATTTTTTGTTCAACGGCTATTGAGTTTGGTCGGCCACGCCCTGACACACATCCACCCACTGCCCCTGTGTCACTTGCTCAAGTAACGCTACCGATATCAGCACCGCGCTATTGACCGAGCCCGCCGCTGGCAACACCTCGTCAAAAGCTTTCAAAGACACATCCAAATAAATGGGCAGTGGCCGTGCCAAGCCGAACGGGCAAACGCCGCCCACCGGGTGGCCGGTGATGTCAGCCACCACCTCGGGCGACAGCATCTTGCCTTTGCCCAATGCGGTTTTGAATTTCAGGTTATCTATGCGCGCGTCGCCGCGTGCCACCACCAGCACATCGCGGCCATCGCTCAGGCGAAACGCCAGCGTCTTGGCAATGCGCCCGGGCTCGACGCCGTGCGCAGCAGCCGCCAGCGCCACGGTGGCTGTGTTGGTCTCGGTTTCCAAAATCGGAATATCGAGTTGCAGTGACTGAAAAAACGCTTGAACAGAAGACAGGCTCATGGTGGCAGTGTGTGTGGCGGTTAACATGATTCTCAGTTATTCAAGCAAGGTACCGCCATGACCACCGACACCACACCGACAGCCAGCATCGAACAAAGGCTGGACGCCATACAAACCGTGCTGCAGCGCCAAGGCATGCAACCGGCCGAATTCATCGACACCTTTGACGAACTCGCGCACGAGCACTGGGTGCCGGCCAACGGCGCTGGCCTGATCGCACGCGCCTGGACCGACCCGGCGTTCAAACAATTGTTGCTTAGCGATGGCATGGCCGCGATCCGCGAAGCGGGCTTGAGCATGCCGCCGCACCACCGCCATTTCGTCGTGTTGGAAAACACCGCCGACCTGCACAATGTGATTTGCTGCACGCTGTGTTCATGCACCGCATTCACCATCATCGGCTTGCCGCCGGACTGGTACAAAGAGCTGGCTTACCGCTCGCGCGTGGTTCGCGAGGCGCGCACGGTGTTGCGTGAGATGGGTTTGGACTTGCCCGCGCACACGCAAATCCGTGTCTGGGATACGACCGCTGACACGCGCTACATGGTGATGCCGCAGCGCCCGTCTGGCACAGAAGCTTTGTCGGTAGATCAACTCACCGCCCTCATCAGCAAGGACGCGCTGATTGGCGTGGCTCGCATTTAAAGGAAGACACATGGACGGCATGCACGACTTGGGCGGCAAACAAGGTTTCGGCAAGGTGATGCACAGCCGCGACGCGGCGGTGTTTCACGCCGACTGGGAAGTACGGGCCAACGCCTTGTACAGCCTGGCGGTAAAAAACGGTGTGTTCAACATGGACGAATACCGCCACGCCATCGAGCGCATGACACCGCAGCATTACCTGAGTGCCAGCTATTACGAACGCTCGCTGACCAGCTTGGCCACACTGTGTGTGGAAAAGGGTTTGGTCACGCGCGAGGAGTTGGAACAACTCGCAGGCGGCGCGTACCCGCTGGCCATGCCCTCAGCCCCTGGGCGCGGCAACCATGCCAAGCGCACCGCGTTTGTGCCCGGCGATCAAGTGCGTGTGCGCGACGAGCACGTGGCCTGCCATGTGCGCATGCCCGGTTACATACGCGGCAAACACGGCGTGGTGATCAGCCAATCTCCGGTGTATCCGTTTCCTGATGCACACGGTCACGGCATACACGCGGATGACGAGCCTACTTACGATGTGCGTTTTGAAGCCGCGCATTTGTGGCCGCAAGGCGCAGAGGACGCGCAAGTGAATGTGGCCGTGTTTGAAAGTTATTTGGAGTTGAACGTATGAAAGACACTGACAGCACACTGGCGCAATTCGACCAAGCGGGTGCCGAGCGCTTGGAAAAAATTTACCTGACACCCGATGTGGCGCAACAGCGCGAACAGATTTTTCAGCTGCTCGATGTCAAGCCCGGCATGCAGGCTTTGGACATTGGTTGCGGGCCGGGCCTAACCACGCTTGCGCTAGCGGAATCCGTGGCCAACGCTGGTCATGTGGATGCGATTGATATTGCACCGCCCATGCTGGCCATGGCCGCGCGCCGTTGCAGCGCGCATCGCCAAGTGAAATTTCACCAAGCGGATATTTTGCAGATGCCGTTTGCAGAAGCTACGTTTGATGTGGCACTGGCCACGCAGGTGTATGAATATGTGACTGACATTGATGACGCTTTACGTGAACTCGCGCGTGTGATGAAACCCGGCGCACAGGTGTTGCTGGTGGATACCGACTGGGAGTCTTGCGTTTGGGCGTGCCGCGACGAAGCGCGCATGCGCCGCATGATGCAAGGCTGGAGCCAGCATATTCCGCATCCGCAACTGCCGCGCACCATGAGACAGCGTTTGCAACGCTCCGGGTTTGCAGACGTGCAAGCGCACACCATTCCTTTGATGAACATGGCTTGCAGCCCCGACACCTTCAGCGGCGGCATGATGGGGTTTATCGCCAACTTTGTCGGCGGTCTGCCCGACTTCGGCCCGCAACTGGCAGCCGATTGGCAAGCCGATGTGAGCAGCATGGAAGACGCAGGCGGTTATTTCTTCAGCATCAGCCGTTATGTGTTTGTGGCGCGCAAGCCCTTGGCCTGACGCAGCAGGCTGAGGAGTTGTAGCAACTTCGCTTTAAGCAATCGCCTGCTTTTTCCATCGCCTGTAAAGCCACAGCACGATGACCATGTTCAACGCGTTCCACGCCACGCCGTTGATGAACGCCGCGTGGTAGGAGCCGCTGATATCAAAAATCTTGCCGGACAACCAACCGCCTAGCGCCATGCCAACCAGCGAGGCCATGATGATGGTGCCGGTGCTGGCCCCCACATTCGCCGCCGGGAAATGCTCGCGCACGATGATGGCGTAAGATGGCACGATGCCGCCTTGAAACAAACCGAACATGGCCGACACCAGGTACAGCGGCACCAAACCGTCGAACGGCAAAAACATCAACAGCGCAATGCCTTGCAGCACCGAGCCAAGCAACAAAGTGCGTATGCCGCCGATGCGGTCGCAAATCGCGCCGGACACCAAGCGGCTGACGATGCCGCAGGCCAGCATCAGCGACAGCATTTCCGCGCCGCGCGCCGGGCCGAACCCCAAGTCGCTGCAATACGCCACGATATGCACTTGCGGCATGGCCATGGCGACACAGCAACCGACAGCGGCCAAACTCAGCAGCCATTGCGCTTGCGGCACCGACAAACCGAAGGGCCGGTCTGAGGCCACCACGCCGGTGTGGCTCACCGGTGCGTGTTTCAACTGCGGCGGGCGCTCGCGCATGCGCAAAGCCAGCAAGCCCATGCCTATGCCGCAAAACACACCTATGCACACATAGGTGCTGCGCCAGCCTATGTTGACAACGCCCCATTGCGCGATCGGCGGCCACAAAGTGCCGGCCAAATAATTGCCGCTGGCGCAGACCGCTACCGCGATGCCGCGGCGCTTGTTCCACCATTGACCGGTGTCGGCCAGCAGCGGCGCAAACGTGGACGCGATACCGAGCAAACCCAGCAAGCCTTGCGCCAATGCAAAACCCATAATGCCGCCCGACATACCGGCCCATACAAAACCACCGGCGACACCTGCCGCGCCAAGGGCCAGAACGCGCGCAATGCCGACGCGGTCCGCCCAACGCCCCAGCCACATGCCGCCAAAGCCGAAACCGAGCATGCACAAGGTATAGGGAATGGATGCATCCGCGCGGCTGATGCCGAACTCGGCTTGCACTGTCGGCAACACCACCGACACCGCGTACATGCCGCTGTTGCCCAACAGCATGAGCAGCAAAGTGGTCAGCAAGCGCCAAGCGGCTTTGCGTGAATCGATGTCGGCGGCGTTGGCGTAAACAGTGGTCATGTCATCTATCTATGTTGAAAAGCTCAAGGCTTCTTGCAATGCCGCGCCTTGAAAAGCCGGCTCGAACGCCGCCAATTCATCCGCATGCATACCGACCTCTGTGGACAAGGCGACCTCTTTCCATTGCAAGACAGCCCTGATGACCTCAGTCAACACCAGCTTGGCCTCAGACGGTGAAAGTTCAAATCGTGGTGCTTGTCCCAGAAGTTGGCGAACCGAATTGACGGGTCCGGTGTCTTCGCTCAACCAGGTTTTGGACTCTCGGTCTTTGTCCGGAAAAGGATTCAAGTCAAAAGCCGGGGACAGCGTCCATTGGTTATGTCCAGTGTGCAGAAAACCTATGTTTTGCAAATGGTCATCCACGTTGGCGATCAAGTGATTGAACACCAAACGCCGCCACAACTGTTTAGCATCCGCTGCAAAGTCTTTGCATTTGGATCTCATGATGTCTACGACCTCGGTGTAGGAATGTTCGTCTTCCCGGCGCGCTTGCAACAAGCTCGCCCCTGACAAGTAAGGGATGCGGGCTTGTAGCGGCGTGCGGTCAAAGCGGCGAATAACGGCGACAGGTGTGTTTTGCACCATCACGATTCTGGCTTGCGCGCTATTGATCTGAGCCAGTCGGGCCAATTGAAGCGCTAGCACTTCGCCCTTGGTGACACTGCGTTCATCATTGACACTGGGAAACTTGCCCAAAGCCAATGCACCGTCCGTGTCCAGCACCGTGCACTTAGGCCGCATACCGCCAAGCGAGGTTCCCTTGCCTTGCAAGTAGCTCAGGTCTTCTGCTGTTTCCCGGCTGAGCTCAACCGCGCGGCTGGCTTGAAATATTCTGTCCAATTCAATCAAAGCAGGTGTCGCACGTTCACCCTCGGGCATGCTGCGTAGATAACGATCCTGGTCGTCTCTGAGGCGAATTGCGCCCACGCGGCTGAAGTCGTCGACCGCGGTGAGATAGTCAATCTCTGTGAGCGCTGCCAATGAAGCATCTTTGGCGCGGGCTTTGGCGTGCGCTCTGGCAATCACGCGACACCCCCAGGCATCGGGTTCAGTGTCAGCCAGCGCGTGAAAAAAACAGGAGTCATTGCGGCTGTAAGGCTTGTGCAACTGATAGCCGGTTTGGCGAACCAAGTCAGGCGAAATATCAATGCTGGACGGGTCTGTCAGCCACGCCTCGTGGTAGGCAAATTGCGAGAATTCTCTTTGCCCTTGTTTCACATGCACCAAGCGGCCAAGTGCTATTTCAGCTTTGCCCAAACAAACATCCAGCGTGGTTCTGAGTGCGCTGGCTTTGAATGTCGTTGCGCCTGACATCAAAACGCGCCTGTTTCAGAATTGCTTTTGGATTTGCGTATGCGTTGCGGCAACTTTTCATCCATCAATGTCAAACCTATGCTGTCTTGCGAGCTGTCTAGCAATTGATCGAGCTTGTCGAGTTCACCGAACACATGCAGCGCTTTGACAAAGTATTGCAAGCCAGTGCCCGGGTGACCTGCTTCCATGCGACGCACGGTAATGGCCGAAGTGCCTATGCGCTCGGCCAACTCCTGCTGGCTTAAATGCCGGCGGCGACGGGCCAGCGACACGCCCATTCCCAGCCGTTGAAGGCTGCGGGTGACAGGCAAAGGCAGCGGTGCGCTCATTTTTTAAACAATCAAATTTGATTTATTAAAATACTTAAACAATGTTTTTTAAACGTTTATGCAATTTTAAGGCATAAATCAGGATTTGTCTTGAACTCCGCTATATCGAGCCTCCAAAGCTCACTGATCTCAAACTTAAGACTGATTGAATTGCAAAGCCGCCAAGCTGGCATACAAACCGCCTTTGGCCACCAGCTCAGCGTGCGTGCCTTGCTCGACCAATGCCCCGTGGTCCAGCACCCAGATCACATCGGCTTGTTGCACCGTCGCCAGCCTGTGTGCAATCACCAGCGTGGTGCGACCTTGCATGGCGGTTTCCAGCGCCGCCTGCACCATGCGTTCGCTGTGCGCGTCCAAGGCGCTGGTGGCTTCGTCCAGCAACAACAGCGGCGGGTTTTTCAACATGGCGCGCGCAATCGCGATACGCTGGCGTTGACCACCTGAGAGGCGCACGCCTTTTTCACCCAGAAACGTGTCGTAGCCTTGCGGCAGTTGCACGATGAATTCATCGGCGAACGCGGCTTGCGCAGCGGCCAGCACTTCCTCGTCTGTGGCCTCGGGTTTGCCGTAGCGTATGTTGTCCATGGCGCTGCCCGAAAAAATCACCGGCTCTTGCGGGACTATGCCTATGCGTTCGCGCAAGTCGTGCAAGCTCATCTCGTTGATCGCCACGCCGTCCAACACAATGCGCCCGGCCTGCGGGTCATAAAAACGCAGCAGCAAGCCGAACAAAGTGGTTTTGCCGGCACCACTGGGGCCGACCACGGCAATGGTTTGACCCGGGTGAATCTCGCCATTGAGCCCGGCCAAGGCCAAGGTTTGCGGCCGCGACGGGTAATGAAAATCAAGCGCTTGCAGCGACAGCGAAGAACCGCTTTCAGGCCAGGCGGCTTGCTTGGGCTGATCGGGCGAACTGACGACCGAGCGGGTGTTGAGTAACTCCATCAGGCGCTCGGTGGCACCGGCGGCGCGCAGCAAATCGCCGTAGACCTCGCCCAGCACCGCGAACGCACTGGCCAGCAAAATCACATAGACCACGGTCTGGCCGAGTTCACCGGCACTCATGCTGCCGTCGCGTACTGCCATGGTCCCCTGGTACAAGCCCCAGAGCAAGGCCGCGCTGCTGGCGAGAATGATGAAGCCGACCAGCACCGAGCGCGCCAGTGCGCGACGCAGCGAAGTTTTCACAGCCTGCTCGGTCGAGTTGACAAAACGCGTGGCTTCGCGTTTTTCAGCGGTATAGCTTTGCACCACGGGAATCGCGTTCATCACTTCAGCGGCCAGCGCACTGGCGTCGGCCACGCGGTCCTGGCTGGCGCGCGACAAACGGCGCACGCGTCTGCCCAAAGTCACGCTGGGCCAGACCACCAGCACCAGCAAGCCAATGACTTGCACCATCAACATCGGGTGGTTCCACACCAGCATCAAGAGCGCACCGGTGCCCATCACCAAATTGCGCAAACCCATGGAAAGGGAAGAGCCGACCACGGTTTGCACCAAGGTCGTGTCGTTAGACAAACGCGACAACACCTCGCCGGTTTGCGTGGTCTCGAAAAACGCCGGGCTTTGTTCCAGCACATGGCCGTAGACCGCGTTGCGCACATCGGCGGTGATGCGCTCGCCCAGCCAGGTGACGGTGTAAAAACGCGCTGCCGAAAACAGCGCCAATGAAGCCGCCACGCCAAACAATTGCATGAATTGACCGGCCAAACGCTCGGCGCTGCCCGGCCCGGTCAAGCCTTGGTCTATCAACTGGCGCAGCGCCCAGGGGAAGGCCAGCGTGGCCCCGGCGGCCAGCAGCAAAAACAAACCGGCCAAAGCAATGCGCCCTTTGTAGGGTTTGACAAAGGGCAGCAGACCAGAGAGGGATTGGGGAGAGGCAGTGGGAGTGGGGCTTGACATGCACGCAGGCGCAGAGTGGAGAAAACTCAGTGTATGTCTAAAGATGACAGCCGTCGCCGTGCAAGGACTTGCCGCGGAAAAGCGCATGCGCTGGCGACATCTCTGTCGTCAGCGCAGCAAATATGTTGCAAGAAAAAAAAGGCGACCGCCCCCGGCGCCACAAGGACGCGCCCTTAAAACCAGGACTGTGAGCGGGGACGGTCTGAAACTTGGTTCCCCTGCCCAACAAGAATCGGCCAGTGCCAAAACTTCTTGAGTCCGGTTCGGCGCTTTTTTAAAAAATCAGTGGCTGACCTGTAGTACGTGGCTCTTGATACTGCCTTCGTTCACGTTCACCAGTTGCCACAAACGCTGGTGATAAGCCGCCACGCTGGGGCGGTGTGCTACCGACACCAGAGCACCGTTTTGGCGCATCACCATCAACAGCAAGCGTTCGTAAATGATTTTTTCCGAGGCCTCGTCCAGCGCGCTGGTGGCTTCGTCGGCAAACACCCAGCTGGGCTGCTTTAAAAATACCCTGGCCATGGCCAGTCGCTGGGCTTCGCCGCCCGACAGTTGCTGGCTCCAATGGCCGACGCTGTCGAGTTGCGAACACAGTTGCGGCAGCAGCGCCAATTCCAGCGCCTGCTTCATTTGCTCGTCGGTGTAGTCGCTGTTGGCATGCGGGTACAGCAAGGCGTTGCGCAAGCTGCCCTCAGGGAAATAGGGACGCTGAGGAATGAACACCGCGTTATCCGGCAACACCACGGCGGCGGAAATCGGCAGCGGCTGGCGTTTTTCGTCCCAGCCGCGCACATACGGCCAGATACCTGCCAGCACGCGCAGCAAGGTGGATTTACCGCTGCCCGAAGGGCCGCGAATCAACACCGAATCGCCGGGGTTGACCTTGAGCACCACGTCGTCGAGCAGCACCGTGCGGTCCGGCAAGGTGATGGTCAGCGCCGAGGTTTTCAGCGCAGTGGGTGAGGGGCTGTCCGCGTCCAGCGGTTGCTGCACAGCAAACGAAATGGCGCGCAAGGTTTCCATCTGGTTGGAGAACACGCTCAAACGCTGGGTGGTGGCAGCCCAGGATGCCAGGTTGCTGTAATTGCTGATGATCCAGCTCATGGCATCTTGGACTCTGCCAAAAGCCGAAGAGATTTGCATCAGTTCGCCCAATTGAATCGTGCCGGCAAAGTAACGCGGTGCCGCCACCAAAATAGGAAACACCACAGCCGCTTGGCCGTAGCCCGAGCTGAACCACGTGAAGCGCTTTTGCACTTTCAGCAATTGCATGAAATTGTCCAGCACTTGCTTGAAACGGTGTTGCAGCGACTGGCTTTCATACGCCGCGCCACGGTCCATGGCAATCGCTTCGCTGTATTCGCGCACCCGCATCAAGTGATGCCGGAAATTGGCTTCCAACCTTTGCTGCTGGAAATTCAGCGGCGCCATGCGACGCCCCAAGAAATGCCCGATCACGCTGCCGCCTACCGAGTACAGCAAAGCCATCCACACCATGAAACCGGGGATGGTGAACTCGTTCTCACCAATGAAGAAATTAAAGCCACCCGACATCATCCACAAAATACCGACAAAACTGCCTAGCGTGACCAGCGCGTCCAGCAAGCCCAGGCTGAGCTCCACCGTACTGGCCGTGAACATTTGTATGTCTTCTTGAATCCGCTGGTCCGGGTTGTCCGAACCGCTCAAGCCGTCGTGACCGGCCAGCGACTGGCGCAATTCGATCTGGTAAAAAATCTGGTGCGTAGTCCAGCGTGTCAAAAAGTCGCGCGTCATCCAGGCGCGCCACCTTATTTCAAGCAACTGGGTCAGGTAAAAACGGTAAACCGCCACCACGATGAAAACGGCGGCCAGCATGCCGAACATTTTGAGTTGTTCCCAGAATACCGGCTCGTCGTGGTTTTGCAAGGCGTCATAAAACAAGCGGTTCCAGTCGTTGAACAGCACCAGCACATACACCTGGCCAAGATTGAGCGCCACACAAATGAACAGTAAAGCGCGCGCCGTCCAGCGTTCGTCCGAGCGGAAATAAGGGATGGATAAAGTCCAGACCCGGCTTAAATGCGTCTGGGTTTTGTGCCACATGCCTATGAAAGGGTCAAACAATCGCATGAATCATCAATCTTCTGATAAAGGGGTATTTTGCACTCCGCTGGCCACATGGCCGGACGGCACATGGCGGGCGGCGGATTCAATATGACCGGTCTGGTCGTCAAAAAAGAAATCAGGCTCGAACTCGCGCAGGAATTCGCCTTTGGGCAGACCGCCCAAAAACATGGCTTCATCCACCTGGATATTCCATTGCATCAGCGTGCGGATGGCGCGCTCATGCGCCGGGGCGCTGCGCGCCGTCACCAACGCCGTGCGTATGCGTACCGCCGGTGTGGCCTCTTGCTGCAAACGGTGTAACGCGGCCAGCAACGGTTTGAACGGACCTGCCGACAGCGGTTGCGCCGCTTTGTCTTTTTCATGCTTTTGAAATGCGTCCAGTCCTTGCGACTGAAACACCCGTTCGGCTTCGTCGCTGAACAGCACGGCGTCGCCGTCAAACGCAATACGCACTTCGTGCGGGTGCGCCTCGGAGGCATGCGCCGAATGCGGGTAGACCTGCGCGGCCGGCACACCGGCGTCCAGCGCGGCGCGCACATCTTTCAAATGGGTGCTTAAAAACAAATTGGCTTTCAGCGGCTGCAAATAACGCCACGGCGATTCGCCGCGTGTGAAGGTGCAGCGGATGATGGGCAAGTCGTAATGCGCGGCCGACTTCATCACGCGCAAGCCGCTGACCGGGTCGTTGCGCGACAAAATCACCACTTCCACCCGCGCGTCACCGGGTTGGTTAAAGGCCAGCAGTTTTTTCACCAGCGAAAACGCCACCCCCGGCAAGGCCGGTTGCTCCAGCCGCGCGAGTTGCAAATCCATGTAGGCGCGGTCGTCGTTTTGCTCGAAGACGCGGTTTTCTTCCTCAAAATTGAACAAGGCCCGCGAGGAAATAGCCACCACCAATTTGCCGTCCAACGTACTTGCCATGGTTTACCTTCATCGCACGAACTGATTGAGTTGAATGATGGGCAGCATGACCGCCAGCACGATCAGCATGACCACCGCCCCCATGGTAACAATCAGCAAGGGCTCCAGGATGGTGGCCAGTTGCATGGCGCGGCGTTGCACTTCTTCGGACAAATGCTTGGCGGCGTGTTGCAGCATTTGCGGCAATTGGCCGGTTTGCTCGCCCAGCCGCGCGAACATGGACAACAGGCCGGGCAGCCGTTTGTTTTGCGACAGCGCACTGGCCAGCGGCGCGCCCTCGCGCACCAGTTCTATCGCCTGCATGGCGTTGGCCCGCAAAGCGGTGTTGGACAAGGTCTGCGCCGCCGTTTGCAAAGCTTTCAACATGGGCACACCAGCGCCGACCAGCAGCGCCAGCGTGCCGGCAAAGCGCGCCGCGTTATAGCCCAGGCTTAAGCGGCCCAACAGCGGCAGGCGCAGCCAGGCGGCGTCAAACTGTTCCCGGAATTCGGTCTGGCGCAAGGCCAGTTTCAGCAACAGAAAACCCATGACGCCAGCCACCAGCAACCACAGCCACAGCGCCTGTACCCAACTGCTGAGCGCGAGCATGACGACGGTCAACCACGGCAGGCTGCGTTGCGTGCTGGTGAACACTTGCGCGACTTGCGGCACCACATAGGCCAGCAAAAACACCACGATCAACAGTGCCACGCCGCTGACAATGGCCGGGTACAGCGAGGCGGCCAAGAGCTTGGCGCGCATCTGGTGGCCGGCTTCCAAGTCCTCGGCGAGTTGCAGCAGCACTTGCGACAGCCGACCGCTTTGCTCGCCCGAGCCAATGACCGCCACATACAGCGCATCGAATTCGCGCGTGTACATGGCCAGCGCCTGCGCCAGTGGCGCACCGGCGTTCACCTCGGAGCGCACCTGGGCCAGCAAATCGCGCTTGGCCGGTGTGTCGGCCTCTTCGCTGAGCGCACTGAGTGTGCGTTCCAAGGGCAGACCGGCGGCTACCAGGCTGGCCAGCTGGCGGGTCCAGACCACCAGGTCGGTGCGGCTGAACACGCGCGCCTGCCACAGCACGATGTCGCCTTTGATGGCTGTTTTGCTGACGCTGACGGCTTGCAGCTTGACGGGTATCAGCGCTTGCTGACGCAACAGACTGCGCGCAGCGCGTTCGGATTCGGCGTCGATCACGCCTTGGCGGCTGCGGCCTTCGGCGCTGATGGCCTCGTAGGTATAAGCGGGCATGGTTTCAGTCGCGGGTCACGCGCAACAGTTCTTGCGCCGAGGTGATGCCGAGTTGCACCAGACGCTGCCCGTCATCACGCAAACTCTGCATGCCGCGTTGCTGAGCGGCCTGGCGCAACAGCGGTTCACCCGAGCGGTCGTGGATCAGGTGTCGCACGGCATCGTCTACCGTCAGCAATTCGAAAATGCCGGTGCGGCCCTGGTAGCCGGTGCTGCCGCAGACATCGCAGCCAATGCCTGCGCAATGCGTACACAGCTTGCGCACCAGCCGCTGCGCCAGCACGCCGAGCAAGGACGAGCTGAGCAAAAACGGTTCTATGCCCATGTCGGTCAAACGCGTGACCGCGCTGACCGCGTCGTTGGTGTGCAAGGTGGCCAGCACCAAGTGGCCGGTGAGCGAGGCTTGCACCGCGATTTGCGCGGTTTCGTGGTCGCGGATCTCGCCGATCATGATGATGTCCGGGTCTTGGCGCAGGATGGCGCGCAGCGCCTTGGCGAAGTCCAAATCGATTTTCGGATTCACCTGGGTCTGGCCGACACCGGCGAGCTCGTACTCGATCGGGTCTTCCACCGTCATGATGTTGGCATGCGCCGAGTCCAGCATTTGCAGCGCCGCGTACAAGGTGGTGGTTTTGCCCGAACCGGTCGGGCCGGTGACCAGCACAATGCCGTGCGGTTGCTGCACCAGTTGTTCAAACTGCTGCAAGGTCTGGCCTTGCATGCCCACGGCTTGCAAGGTGAGTCGGCTTTCGCTTTTGTCCAGCAAACGCAGCACCGCGCGTTCGCCGTGCGCACCCGGCAGCGTGGACACGCGCACATCGATGGCGCGCTGGCCGAGTCGCAAGGAAATGCGGCCGTCTTGCGGCAAACGTTTTTCGGCGATGTCCAAGTCGGCCATGATTTTCAAACGCGAAATCAGCGCCGCATGCAGCGCCCGGTGCGGGCTGACCACTTCGCGCAGCGTGCCGTCTATGCGAAAGCGCACACTGGAGTGGCGCTCGTAGGCTTCTATGTGTATGTCGCTGGCGCCGTCGCGCGCGGCTTGCATCAGCAAGGCGTTGAGCATGCGAATGATGGGCGCGTCTGCCGAGGCTTCGAGCAAATCTTCCACAGCGGGCAATTCTTGCATCATGCGCGCCAGATCGGCTTCGCCCTCGACCTCGCTCATCACCAACGCCGCGCTGGATTCGGCCCCGGCGTAACTGGCGCTGATGCGTTGCGCCAGGGTGGCTGCGTCGGTTTGCTGGAAATGCTGCACACCGTGGCAGCGCAGCACCTCGCTCCATGGGCCCGGCGGCGGCGCATCGTGGTGCCACAGCGTGAGTTGCTGGCCGTCGTCTTCCAGCAGCAACTGATGGCTGCGGGCAAACGCATAAGGCAAAGGATGGCGCATGTTCAGCGGCCCAGTTCCAGCGGCACAGGCTTGAGCTGCGTTGGCGGTTTGACCGGCTGCGCCGGGTCGCTGCTGCCCGGCAGCGGCGGCAGCACCTGGTCGTTGGGCACCGGCAATGCGGGTGTGCCGGGTTTGAGTGATTCGGTTTGCAAGCCTTGCATCTCGCGGTAGCGGCCGTTGGACAAAACCTCGGCGCTGACATCGTCGCGCACCACCACCGGGCGCAAAAACACCAGCAAATTGGTCTTGCTGCGGCTGCGGCTTTCACTGCGGAACAGGCCACCGACCAGCGGCAAATCTCCCAGCCCAGGCACTTGCTGGCGGTTGTCTGTGAAGGTGTCGGACAGCAAGCCGCCCAGCACCACCACCGAGCCGTCGGCGACCACGATATTGGATTCAATCGAACGCTTGTTGGTGATCAAGCCGTCGGTGGTTTTCTTCGAAGTGTCTATGCTGGACACCTCCTGAAATATGCTCATCTTCACCGCGCCGGCGTCGTTGATTTGCGGCTTGACTTTGAGCGTCAAACCCACGTCCTTGCGTTCCACCGTTTGAAACGGGTTGACCGCGCCGTTGGCGGCGTTGTTGTTATTGGTGTACTGGCCGGTGACAAAGGGCACGTTTTGGCCGACCACGATCTTGGCCTCTTCGTTGTCCAAGGTCAGCAGCGAAGGCCGCGACAAGATATTGCTGCCACCGTTGGATTGCAGGAAATTGGCCAGCGCCGTCATGATGGTGGAGCCGCCTATGTTGCGCGCCGTGCCTATGTTCAAACCCGCGCCCGGCAGCGTCTTGCCGTTGGCGGTGCTGATGCTGAGCAAATTGTTGGAGCCGAAATTGGTGCCCAGCACAGCGATATTGCCGCCCGCGCTGCCAACGGCGTTTTGCCACTGAATGCCGAACTGAGCTTCTTTAGACGAATCGACTTCGACGATCAGGCTTTCCACCAACACCTGGGCACGTCGCTGGTCCAGCGAATCGATGACGGCACGCAACTGGCGAAACTGCGGCTCGGCCGCGGTGATGACCAGCGAATTGGTCGCCGTGTCGGCCTGAATCTGACCGCCGGTGGTCGGCTGGCTGATCGCCGACGCCGAGTTGGCCGCTCCCGGTGTGCTGCTGATGGAAGTCGCCGAAACCGCGTTGTTACCGGCCATGGCAGCGCGCAAGGTACTGGCCAGTTTGGTGGCGTCGGCATTTTTCAAATACACGACGTGTATATTGCCGCTGGCTAACTCGCTGGCCGGGCGGTCAAGCTTGTCGATCAGGCTGCGCACCTGGGCCTGGCGCGCCGGGTTGGCCGTGCGCAAAATGATGGCATTGCTGCGCGGCTCGGCTTGGATACTGGTTTTAAAACCGGTGTCGGTTTGCCCGGCACCGGCGGCACCCGCTGCACCGCCTTCCACCAGTTTGTTCAGCAACGCCGCCAAGTCGGCGGCCAGCGTGTGCTGTAAGGGAATGATTTCCACATCGGTGGCGTTGGCCACATCCAGCGACGCAATGATGCGCGCCATGCGTTGCAGGTTGTCGGCGTAGTCGGTGATCACCAGCGCATTGCTGCCCGGCGTGACGTTGATGGTGTTGTTCGGGCTGATGAGAGGGCGCAGCACGGCGACCAGGTTGTTGGCGTTCTCGTGGTTCAGCTTGAAGATTTGCGTCATCACCTGCGCGTTGTTCGGCGTGCCGCTTGAAGGCACCACGGCGGTCTGCCCGCCTTGCAGCTTGGCCTCGGCCTCGGGCACCAGTTTGTACAAGCCCTGGGTTTCGATGACCGCAAACCCTTGCAAACGCAGCACCGCTAAAAACTGGTTCCAGGCCACGGACGCGGGCACCGGTTTTTCGGTGGTCAACGACAGCGTGCCTTTGACGCGCGGGTCGACCACCAGCGTGCGGCGCGTCAAACCGGCCAAGGTGCGGGCCACGGCTTCGATGTCGGCGTTGACAAAGTTCAGCGTGATGGTGTTTTCCGCTTCCGCCTTGGGTTTGTTCGGGCCTGGCGCCGGTTTGTTTTTGTCGGCCGCCAGCGTTGGCCAGGCTGAGAACAGCATGGCGGTCAGCAGGCAATAAAAAATGGCTTGTCGCTGCAACATGTTCATCCCAGTTTCAAAATGGTTTTATCGCCGGAGCGTTGACCCAGCACGCCCAGCAGGTTGTTGAGTGCGCTCTCGTTACCGGGCTGCGCCCGCGCTTCACCCAGAAAACTGAAGCGCCCGGCCTGCCAACTGCCTTTTCCCTCCAACAGCAAGCGCCCGGCACGCGTGTTGAGCGTCAGCACTGGCGCGGCACCGGCTTGCAACTGCAATACATAGGTGCCCAGTGGTTTGAGGGTGGACAGGCTGGAGCTCAGTTCGCGCAACTCTAGGCTGGCTTCACCGCTGAATTGCCATTCGCCGCCGGACCAGCGGCCTTGCAATTGGCGGCTGTTGAGCGCCAGCAGGCCTTGTAAATCCATGGTGTTCCAAGGCGCGCCCAGACCGGACAGCCATTGCGCCGGCCAGACCGAATCGGCGCGGGTCAATGCAATGTTCAAACCTTGCCAATCCAGATTCAATTGCAATTGCAGCGTTTGGCTGGTGCAGCAATCGGCTTGCAAATCCAGCGACATACCGGCGTTCCACAGCGGGCGCAGTTGCCAATGCACGCGCTGCGGCAAGGCCAGCGCATCGCGTCCGCCGCTGCCCGAGGCCAACACCCATTGCGCACTGCCGTTCCAGACGGTGCCGCGCACTTGGCGCAATTGCACATGCTGGTGGGACATGCTTTGCACCGCTTGTGCCAGCCATTGCGCCGGGGCTAACCACAGCAGCGCCCACAAGCCGCCGCACAGCAGCGCCCACAGGGTGCGTGTCCGGCTGGCGTGGAAGTTGTTCATGCGGGGCTCAGCGTTTGGCGGGCAGTGACAGCACCAGCTGTCCTTCCCAATGACCTTGGCGAAATTGCCAATGCGCTTTCACAGCGCGCGACTGAGCTTGGGTGCGCGCCAGCATGATGAAATCGGCCAGCGCCTGCGGTGAAGCGGATTTGAATTCGATGCTGACCTGGTCGGTTTGCGGATTCACTCGGGTGTCCGGTCCCAGCGTCGCCGCCAGTGATTGCAGTTGTTGCAAAGCGGCATCGGCACCGGCCTGTGTTTGTGCGCTCAAGCGTTTGGCTTCTTGTTGCAAGCTTTGCATCTCGGCGAGTTGGCGGTCCAAAGCAGCCTGACGGGCTTCGCTCATCGACCACACCTGCAAGCCGGGCGCCACGCCTATGCGCCAGACCAGCAACACGCCCACCAACAACAAGGCCGCGCGTATGCCGGTTTGCTCGCGCGGGCTGCGTTGCGCCAGCCAATCTTGAAACATGCTGAGCTTCATGGCGTTTTCCCGCTGCGCAACACCGCCACGCGGCCTTGCATTTGCCATTGGTAGTTTTGCGCTGACCAGGGTTGCCCGGCCAGTTGTTGCTGGCTGATATCGGACAAACCGCCCAGGCGCAATTCGCCGCGTTGGTAATCCACAATTTCCGCTGCGACACCTTCAGGCCAGTGCGCGGCCAGCGCCAGCAGCATGCTTTCCAAATCGCTGTTGTCCAATTGCCCGGCTTGTTGACGCAGGGTTTGCAGTTCACGGCGCATTTGCTGCACCGGGTCAATCACCGTCGTCACCGCAGGAAAACTTTGGCGAAACAACTGCACCAGGTTTTGCTGACGCTGCGCCCATTGCGATTGCTCTTGCCAGGCCCACACGTTCAAGCCTATGAGTTGCACCAGCAACAAGGCCAGCAGACTGCGGCGGGCGCTGCGCCAAGACGGCGCAAACCAGAGGTGGCGCACCCCGTGTTGCAAGCGACGCCAGCCGCGCAATCGGCGGTTCTGCGCCCATTCGTCCTGCGCCATGTCCCAGCCGGATTGCGTGGCCAGCAGCAGGCGTTGCGCGGTGGTCAGAATGCGCGGCGGCTGCGAACTCCAGCGTTCGCTGTGGCTGACCGCCGACGGTTCGGCCAACACTTGCACCTGGCCGGCCGCCTGCAAGGCAGGTATTGATGGCGATGGCAGCAACCAGACGCTGGTGGCATCGCAGAGCACAGCGCCGGTTCGACCGTTCTCGTTCAGCAAAAAAAGCTGAGCGGCACCGCCAGCGGGTACCGGTGTGAATTCGGGCAGCAGGCGTTGTATTTGCAGGCCTGCTTCCTGCAAAGGTGCCAGCGCCTGGCGCAGCCATTGTTTGTTGCACACCGCCACCAGCGTGCTGCCGCCTTGGCGCAATACCGAGGCACTGCCCGGCGCGGTCACCAGCAAGTTGTCCTGCGGGTCTTGCAGCAAAGATTCTTCCAGCAAACTGTGCAACACAGCGGTTTTGCGCGAACCCGTGCCGGGGGGAAATTGCACGCTGTGCCAGGACAGCATTTGCCACGGCAACACGGCCACCACTTCGCCGTGACCGGCGGGTAGTCGGGTGGCAGAGGCTTGGGAAAAATGGTTGACGTTGACGCCGTCTGAACTGATGACATAGTCCCATTGACCTTGCGCCACCGGCGGTAAATAAATGATCAACATGGTGGCTGAATTGTAGAAATGCAGCCCGGCTCTGCGTGCAGTGCGCGACGCTCTCGCCACACCGTTTTGCTGACGATTCCTTCGCGTACCACCAGTGAGCGTTCGATCAAATTCACGCTGTCCAGCCGCAGCTGACCCGTGATCTGAAAATAGCGGGTGTTGAGACTGTGGCGTTTGTCGCTGAGGTTTTGCGCCAACGGCCCCATGCGTTTGCGCACATCGTCCAGACTGTCCCAGGGCTTGGTGTTGCGCTCGTTCTCCCACTGGCGGGCGCTGCTGATGTCCAGACCCGGTATGACAGCCGATAACACTTCGGCGCTGGCGGTGTTCAGATTGACGGTGGTTGCTACCGGCAACACGGTGATGTGTGGAGCCAGGCGCGCCAGACTGGCGCTGCTCATGCCCAGCCAACTCAGTTGTTCAATGTGTTGCGGCAGCAACGGTGCGGTGGCGGCATTGGCATTGGTTTGCAACGCCGCTTTGAGCTGTGCGCTCCATTGCAGCAACTCGGCTTCTGGCAAACCGAGCAGCCGGTACAGCCTGAGCCAGATTTGCAATTCGCTTGCATCGATCTCGCCGTTGACCACCAGATTGCGCAGGTTCAAACGCGATTGCATGTCGATGATGCGCCCCGACAAAAACACCTGATCGGCCAGGCCGTCGCTGTTGTTCAACACGCCACTGGTGTCAGCCGCTAAAAAACTCGACAAACGCGCTTCCTGCAAAGGCATGGACCAGGGCTCGGCCAAGTGATCGGTGTTGCCGCTGCGCCCGTCTTCGCGCAACACCACGCGCGCCCAGTCCTGCGCACCGGCCAGCAACCAGTGCGCTTGCTGCGCCTGGCGTTCGGCGGTTTCCACCGACAGCGTGCGCCACTGTTGCCACACGGCGGTGGAGGCCAGCACGGCCACCAGCGCCACCGTCAGCATGGCCATGAGCAGCGCGGCGCCTTGTTGTTGTTTCAGACCCAGTGGGTGTCGCGCCTGCGTGCAGGCCGGGGCTTTCGCGCTGTCCAAGCGCTGTGTCGTCAAGCATGAAACCGGTGGACAACGGTGCGGTTTCATGAGCGGCTCGGGTTGTAAGCGGGGTTGACCCAGTCCAGCGTCAGCGTGCCGCTGTCGGGCGAGACTTTGCCGTCGAGTGTGAGCTGAATTTGTACCGCGTCCGGCAAGGGTGTGGCCGACAGATTCAAGCCGGCGCTGTTGCCTGAACTGCTGAGCGGGTTCGTCCACGCGTTTTCACGAAAGTAAAATACCTGCCAGCTTTGCACCGGCATGAGCCGCGCTTCATAGCGGCGCAATTCGCTGCCCGGGTTTTGCCCCCATTGCGCGGCTTGTTGCCAGGCTTGCAAGACATCGGCGCGCAAGCGCAAATCCGGCGATTGCCAACGCCACCAATAGCCGTCGCGCACTGTCCAGGCCACCACTTGCATGCCGGCGTCGGCGGACACAGCGTTTTGTGGAGGTGCGTTGTTAGGCGTCAATCCCTTGTTGAGGTTTTCTTGTGACAGCAGCGGCGTGCCGCTGCGCCGCAACATGCGCATCACCCGTCCGTCCCAGGACAGAGCAACGTCATTGATCAGCAGGGGCACGGCTTGCACCGCGTTCAAATCTGACTGCCACTGCAACATGCTGACCTGTGCCAGCGCCACCGCGTTGATACGCGCCCCGGTGCTGTCGCGGGTGCGCAACATGCTGTCAAGGCCGCGCCAACTGAGGAGCGCCAGCACCGCCATCAAGGACAGCGCCACCAGCACTTCTACCAGCGTGAAGCCATGTGCGCGGCGCATGTCAATACCGCCCTTGCAACGCAGTGACCCGCAGCAGCGGCGTTTCTTTGTTCATCACTTGCACATCGACCCGGCGAAACGAAGGGTTGGGCGTGGCCGCCACCGTCAGCCGCAAACGCAAAGCCAGACCGGCCTGCGGGCAGGGCAAGTCCTGCTCGCCCAGGTTGGCGAATTGCGGCGACAAACGCAGTTGCACCAGCGCGTTGTCCACGCAGGTTTGCGCCAGCAGCATTTGCCATTGGCGTTCGGCATTCAGCGTCATACCGGCGGCGGCACGCAAACCGGCCAGCACGCTGATGGAAAGAATGAACAAGGCGACCAGCACCTCGATCAAAGTAAAACCTTGTAAATGCCGTTGGCGCTTGAAGTGTGTTGTGGACGCGCCATTGAGCGTGCGCTTTTGCCTCACTTGCACACCGGTTACGAACTGAGATTCAAGCCGCTTCAAGGCAACACCTTCACAGCTTCTGCGCCGTCGCTGCCCAGCGTCAAACGGGTGGTGACTGCGCCCGTGTGTATCAGTTGCAAACGCAGCGTCGCCTGCACCGGTTCAGCGCTGATGATGACCACAGAGGGTTCTGCGCGGGTACCGGGCGACAGCCAATTCAAGCGCTGCCATTCTTGCTCTGTGGCAGTGTCGGTTGAAGCGAGGGGCGCGTTGGCCGGGCGTATGGCATAGCCTTGTTCGTCGGCCAGCCACAACAGCGGCGTGCTGCGGCTGCGCGCCTGGGCGCGGGCGTTTTCCAGCACGACTATCAAGCGGTCTGCTTCGCGCTCCAGCAGGTGTTGCGGCGTATCTCGCAAACTCAGCGCCACCAGCGAGCTGCCAAGCGCCACCAGCAGCAACACCACCAGCAGCTCAATCAGCGTGAAACCCCGGGCGCGAGAGGCCGTCGTCATGGTCGTGAGCCGACAGGCCGCTTAGCGCGGGCGGCTTATTGCCAGCTGCCGATGTCGGCGTTTTTGCCTTCGCCACCGGCCTGGCCGTCAGCGCCGAAGGACAGCACATCTACCTCGCCTTGCAAGCCCGGGTTCATGTATTGGTAAGGCCGGCCCCAGGGGTCGTTAGGCAGTTTGTCAAGGTAAGGTTTCCAGTTCATGGGCTCGGGGCCGGTGGTGGGTTTTTTCACCAGCGCCGCCAGCCCTTGTTCGGTGGCGGGGTAACGCTGGTTGTCCAGGCGGTAAAGCTTCAAGGCCTGCATCAGGTTGTTCACATCGGTGCGCGCGGCGGTGACGCGCGCGTCGTCGGCGCGGTCAAGCACATTGGGCACGATCAGCGCGGCCAACACGCCGATGATGACCAGCACCACCATCAGCTCTATCAAAGTAAAGCCTCGCTGTGCGCGCGTTTTGCTGCGTTTGGTCTTGAGGCTGATGCCCAAGCATTGAAGGCCGGGTTGCGGGCGTGCAGCGGGCTGGCGGGAATGTATGCAATCTGGTAAAGCTTTCATGAATTTTTTAACCTTAAAGAATTCAACTCGAATGATAATGCGACTATGAAGACAAAGAACAGCAATCATCGCACCCGAATGCCGTCAGACAAAGCGCCAGCGTTGGCGTCGTTCGCGCTGTGGGCGTTGGCGGCGGGCTCATTCACTGGCTGGGCCTTGGCTTTGTGGCCCACCGATCAGCGTCCGGTGGCCGTGGTCGCCATGGCGGCACCCGGCGCGGCCGACATGTCCGGCTTGAAAGCAGATATCAGCAAGGTGCTGGGACGACAGCCCGAAGCCATGGCTCAGGCACCTGCGCTGGCCAGTCGGTTGAGTTTGTTGGGCGTGGCCCGCGCCGGTGACAACCAAGCCGTGGCGCTGATTTCGGTGGACGGCCAGCCGGTGAAACCGGTGTTGCGCGGTGCTGAAGTGCTGCCGGGTTTGTTGCTGCAATCGGTCACGCTGGAAGAAGCGGTTTTGGGCGTCACGCCACAAGGCCCGGCGGCGCTGGTACTGCCCATGCCTAAGCGGCCCGAGCCGGTGTCGGGTCAGGCACCTGTGCCTGCCCAGGCGGGCGCGGCTTCATCTGCTGCACCTGCCGCCCAGCCGCGCTCGCCGGACCAGTCCGGGCCGCCTGGTTTTCCCGGCAACCCCAGACGGTCAGAGCCTGCGCAGAATGCGGCTGAGCCTAAAACCTGAATTTGTATTGACAATGCAAGCTGATGGCAAATCAAAAATAAAACACAAAACAGTTCAAGAAACGTCAGCTTGACCGTTTTTATTCCTGAACCTTCAAACAAACGCTTATGGACCAGAGACCGGGGATAAGACAAACCCGAAGATGTAGCCATTAAAAAACCCGCTGTATTTCTACAGCGGGTTTTGAGTTCTAAACCAAACACCGGCATTTAGCCGGTGAAAGATCAGAAGCTGTGGAACAAGCCGATAGCTGTGGTGTTTGACTTTTCGGTACCTGAAGTGACTTTATCGTTGGTTTCACCGAAGCGGAAATACACTTTGGTGCGCTTGCTCAGGGCGTAATCAGCGGTGATACCAACTGAGGTCAAGTCGATGGATTTAGTGCTACCCGTAGTTACATAACTACCGTTGCCGACGATGGCACCTAGGGTGAATGAACCCACAGGCACGGCCACAGAGAAGTGGGTGGCTTTGGCTTCACTGGCGTCGCTGGAGCTGTCAATGGTTTCGTTGATTACGCCGATTTTGGCCACACCTAAGTCATACGTGGCAGCAATAGTTTGCAGTTTGTTTTCTCCATTTGAAGATGAACCAATATTGCCGGTCGTCGGCGCATTCAAGCCAGCGCTTGCAGTTCCCTTGGTGGTGGTTTCCTGGGTGATGCTGGCATACAAAGGGCCACCTTTGTATGTCAGTCCAAAGGTGTTGGCATTACCTGCGTTTGATCCTGATGTCGCGCTTTCGCCTTCATGCATACCCAGAATCAGGTTGAAACCTGACAGGCCGGGGCTGGTGTAATAAAAGCCATTGCTTTTTTGGTAACCATTAATATAAAGATAGCCATTGAAGCCGGAGACACCGGAGGGGTCGACGCTGGCAAAAGCGTTGAAAGAAGGGGTGTATTGACGACCGATTTTGATGCCACCGAAAGCACCGTCCAAACCCACATACGACTGGCGGTTTGCTCCGTTAGCTGCTTGGCCTGTACCCGCTGTGTCTGTATCGACATTGAGAGCTAATTCCATCAGGTAAGAGGCCTTCAAGCCGTCGCCCAGGTCTTCTTCACCTTTGACGCCCAGTGCGCTGGTACCGCCCTGGGAAGCACCCCAGCTTTGGGTAGTGGTTTTGACGCCGGCCTTTGTGGTGGCTGTGACGGTGTTGTGTGACTGGTCAACCCAGCCAAACAAGGTGGCGTCAGCAAAACTGACTCCAAAAGACAACAAAGATGCTACTGCAACGAGGGTTTTTTAACTATTATTAATAACTCGTGTTAATATTCATTGACTTTTAAAAACATTGACTGCTTTAGGATATAAACCCATGACGCAACAAACAGTTAACTATCGATTTAATAATACTCCCGTAAATATGACTCTTTTAAATCAGGAAACGCCTCAAACCATTACCCAATGCTTACCTGTTTTAAATACGTGTCCTAAAGAAGTTAATAACCCCTTAATTTTTAGATTAAATAACTCATTCACAGACAATAAAGAAAATAATAATAAAACTAAAACACTTATAAATAGCTCCGGTCTTCAAGACGGTGGTTTTGTCTCCATCAACCAGGTGGTCAGCGTCATCCTGGCCCAGGAGAAACACAAAGTGGTGCGCAACGAGATCACCGAAGGCACCTACCGCATGACCAAGGTCAGGTTGGAAACGCATATCGCAGATTTTTTCAGCGACACCGATTTGCGCAGCATCAACATGGGCAGCATCCAGCGTTTCATCGACTTTTTGTCCGACCAGGACTTATCCACGCCCACCATCGTCGGCTACATCGCGCAGTTGCGCAAAGTGCTGCGCTATCTGGTCGAGCAGGAACACATTGCGCAAATGCCTCTGTTTCCCAAAATGAAGGTCACGCAAAAGCCGCGCGGCGCCTTCACCGTCACCGAGTACGCGGCCATACTGCGTCAATCCAAAACCTTGCGCCGCCACGTGTTTCATTGGGACAAACCGGACACGCGGTTCCATATCAAGCCCGAATACCGCAGCATGCCTTTGGAGATGAACTGGTTGATACGTTTCATGGTCTACACGTTTTTGCGCCCGGGCGATGTGCGGCAATTGAAAAATAAACACATAGAAATCATCAGCGGCAAGTTCAACTATTTGCGCCTCACACCGCCCGAGATCAAGCGCCACAAATCGCCCACTGTCAGTCTGCCGCAGGCGGTGAATATTTACAAAACCCTGCTGGCGCACCAGACCGCCAAAGGCTTTGGCAAGCCTGACGACTACGTATTTTTTCCTGAAGAAAAAAACCGGCTGCGCTGCCTGAACACCATAGGCTGGTTGTTCAACTGGATCATGAACACGCTGGGCATCAAGGCTGGACCGCACGGCGCGGACCGCAGTTTTTACAGCCTGCGCCACACGGCCATCACCTTCCGTTTGATCTTTGGCGGCAACATAGATTTGCTGACGCTGGCGCGCAATGCGCGCACATCGGTAGAGATGATCGAGAAGTTTTACGCCTCCACCTTGTCGGCGGAGATGAACATCAGCTTGTTGCACAGCAAGCGGCGGAGTTGATGCTTTGACAGCCTGAGGACTTCCTGCCGGTTGTTCAATACGCTGCTTACTCCCGCAAAAACAATTTATACGCAGGGTTGTCCGTCTCATCCACATACGCATAGCCCATGGTTTGCAAATATCGGTCGTAACTGGGCTGGTCTTTGGCCGGCACTTGCAGTCCCACCAGAATACGACCGTAGTCAGCGCCTTGGTTGCGGTAATGAAACAGGCTTATGTTCCAGCCTGCGCGCATGGACGACAAAAATTTCATCAATGCGTCCGGCCGCTCCGGGAAGACAAAACGCAGCAAGCGCTCGTCTTGCGCCAGCCCGGTGCGCCCGCCCACCATGTGGCGCAAATGTTCTTGCGCCAAGTCGTCGTGCGTCAGGTCTAAGGCCTCGAAACCCTGACCGCTTAGGTGCGCGGCGATTTTGTTGCTTTGTCCCGGCGAACTGGTGGTCAAGCCTAAAAACACATGGGCTTTGCGTGTGTCGCTGACACGGTAATTGAACTCGGTCACCGAGCGCGGCGCGGCACTGCCGCCGAACGCCGGCAGGCTGCTGAGCACCGCGCAAAAGCGCTTGAAACTGCCGCGCTCTTCGGGAATGGTGACGGCGAACAAAGCCTCGCGTTCTTCGCCGACCTGAGCGCGTTCGGCGACAAAGCGCAAGCGGTCGAAATTGATGTTGGCACCGCACAGCACCGCGGCATAAGTCTCGCCCTGGGTTTTGTGTTGCGCCACGTATTTTTTGATGCCGGCCACCGCCATGGCGCCCGAAGGTTCGACGATGTTGCGCGTGTCGACAAACACGTCTTTGATGGCGGCGCAAACTTCGTCGGTGTCGACGCAGATAAATTCGTCGACCAGGTTTTTGGCAATGCGAAAGGTTTCCTCACCCACCAGTTTCACGGCCGTGCCATCGGCAAACAAACCGACATCGTTCAGCGTCACGCGTTTACCGGCTTTGACCGACTGCACCATGGCGTCTGAATCAAAGGTTTGCACGCCAATGACTTTCACCTCGGGGCGCACGGCTTTGATGTAGTTGGCAATGCCGGAAATCAGGCCGCCGCCGCCGATGGCGACAAACACCGCATGCAAAGGGCCTTGGTGCTGGCGCAGCATTTCCATGGCGATGGTGCCTTGACCGGCGATGACCTCGGGGTCGTCAAACGGGTGAATGAAAGTCAGGCCTTGTTTGTGCCCCAGCTTGACCGCAAACGTGTAAGCGTCCGAATAGCTGTCGCCGTGCAATTGCACTTCGGCGCCCAGCGCTTTCACCGCGTCAATTTTCAAACCCGGGGTGGTCACCGGCATGACGATAACGGCGCGTGTGCCCAGTTTTTTCGCGCCCAGCGCCACGCCTTGCGCGTGGTTACCGGCGGAGGCACAGACCACGCCTTTTTTCAACTGTTCAGGGCTGAGTTGCACCATTTTATTGAACGCACCGCGCAGCTTGAAGCTGAACACCGGTTGCTGGTCTTCGCGCTTGAGCAACACCTGGTTTTTGATTTTTTTGCTGAGTATGGTGGCCGGGTCCAACGCGGTCTCGTGCGCCACGTCGTAAACGCGGGCAGTGAGTATTTTTTTCAAATAATCAGCCGGCGTGAGTTTGCGCTTGCGCGCTACAGGCACAGTCTTGGCAGCAGTGGAAGAACGCTTGGAGGATTTGGTCGGTGTCATGGAAGTCACGGTGAGATCAGGCATCGATTGTCCCGCAAGTGACGGCGCAGAAAAAAAGCCCCGCAACTTGGCGCTGCGGGGCTTGAAACCACCTTTTCAGAGGGTGGAGGAGACAAGAGATGCTTGGGTAAAGCGTGAACTCACTTTAGCTCAGTCTCAAAGCCCTTGCAATCGCAAAAGTGACTTTACTTCTGCAAATCCGCGAGCGCAGACTGGCGGACAATCCAACTGTTTTCAAAAGGAGAAAGTCATGGAATGCACCGTCAGTTGGACCGGCGCGAGCGGCACCCGTTCGGCCATGGGTTTTGTGGCCGAAACCGGCAGCGGTCACCTGGTGGCCATGGACGGCGCGCCCGACCCGGACAAGCCGGACCAAAGCGGCCAAAACCTGGCGGCGCGGCCCATGGAGTTGCTGCTGGCGGGCGCTGGCGGCTGCACCGCTTACGACGTGGTGTTGATGCTTAAACGCGGCCGGCATGCGGTCAGCGGCTGCACGGTCAAGCTCAGCAGCGAACGCGCCGACACCGACCCCAAGGTGTTCACCCGCATCAATATGCATTTCACGGTGCGCGGCAAAGGCATTGCGCCGACTGTGGTCGAGCGCGCCATCAAACTCAGCCACGATAAATATTGCTCGGCCAGCATCATGCTTGGCAAGACCGCTGAAATCACCACCAGTTTTGAGGTGATAGAGGCCTGAGGGCTTTGAATGCAACGCCTTTTATGAAGGCGGTGTGTAGCCCTACTCTGCCTAAATACGGTGTGCCACGGTGGTCATCAGCTTGGCGGCGAGCTTCATGGCCTCGGTGACCGGTCGGGGCAAGGGAACAGCCCCGGCTTTTTGCGCGTCTGCCGCGTGTTGCGCTTCGTCTTGTTTCATTTGATCCACCACCGCGCGTGAGGCCAAGTCGGCCAGCGGCAAACGCTGCATATGGTCTTGCAAATGCGCTTCCACCTGGCGCTCGGTTTCCACCACAAAACCCAGACTGAGGGCGTCGCCCCCCAGTTTGCCTGCGACATAGCCGAGACCAAAGGCCCCGGCGTACCACAGCGGGTTAAGCAGGCTGGGGCGTGCGCCCAAGTCGGCCAGGCGCGCCTCGGTCCAGGCCAGGTGGTCGGTTTCTTCCTCGCTGGCGTGCTTGAAATGCGCTTTGAGCTGCGGGTTGCGCGTGGCCAGAGCCTGGGACGCGTACAAGGCCTGAGCGCACACTTCGCCCACGTGGTTGACCCGCATCAGCGCACCGGCCTCGCGGCGTTCTGCTTCACTCAAGCTCAAAGTGTTGATGCCCAGAGCCGGGTAAGCGCGTTGCGCGTGGTGTTTGGCAAACACGGTGCGCAGCGCGTTGTCCAGTGTGGTGAAAAAAATATCCATCCCTCAAGCTTAGTTCATTCTGTGAATTTGTATTTAAGAATTCATTTTGAAAATTCTTCAAATAAAAAGAATGCTTATTGAGTTTTACGCGTGTGGCGCGAATACACCACTGTCACAAGACTGAAATATGGCAAAGCAAAGATGCATGGGTTAGCTGTAAAAGCTCACCCCTCTTATCAATCCTTTGGAGTTTTAATCATGAAAAAATCACTTGTTGCTTTGGCAACTATGTCTGTCGTTGCCAGTGCGTTCGCTGATGTGGATGTTTCCGGTGGCATCAAAATGTATGGCACTCTTGATCAGGGCGCAGTGAGCCAAAGCTTAAAAAGCGCAAGCACTGGCGTATCTGCTGAATATTCTGGCATGTTCGCTGCAAACGCAACCAGCCGCATCGGTTTCAAAGGCTCACGTGACTTGAGCGAAGGCTTCAAAGGCATTTTCCAAGTTGAAATCCAGTTGGATCCTGATACTGCCACCCTGCTTCCAAGCAAAAACCGTACGGCGTTTGTTGGTCTGCAAAGCGAGAATGCCGGTTCTTTGTTGATGGGCACTATGGAAACTACAGCCTATGAAGTATTCGGCATGGACGTGAATGGACGCATCGAGTACAAACCACAGGTATGGCGCACCACTACTTCTTTGGATTTGCAAGATCGCGCCAACAACTCTATCAAATACATCAGCCCGAAATTCGGCGGTTTTGATCTGCACATTCAACAAAGTTTCGCTGAGTACGCATCGACAGCTTCGACCGTCGGTTCAACAGCCAACGCTTACGCTGAAATTGTTTCTTACGCTGTGAAATACAATAAAGATAAATTAAGAGCTGCTTATGTTCATGACGAAACTAAAAATGCTTTGATGGGTTACAAATTTGCCGGTCTGTCTAACGCTGGTCCTTCAACAACAGGAACTACAAGTGGCTTGTTGTATTACGGTCTCGCAGGTACTACAGCCAGCTTAGCTAATGGCATATTGTCTTCTGCTACACCGATCAAACGCGATATTGCTTCAGTAAGTTACGACTTCGGCATATTATCTGTTAATTATCTGTATGCAAAAAGCTGGCAGACCGGCACCTACGCTGGCAGCAACACGACCAACACATTCGGTGTGAAAATACCTTATGAAAAATTCACCTTTGCTCTCAGTACTGGCACAGGATCGGTTAACAGCTATTCATCTACAGCTGTAGCAGACAGCAGCACTACCGTACCAACAGGCCGCGCCAAAGATGGAAGCATTTCAGACACTACAGTAGGTATTTACTACAACTTTGACAAATCAACATCCGTGTATTTTCTCGGAAGCCAAAGCACCTCCTCTGTTGGCTTATATGACGGGTCTAACAAAACCTATGCATTAGGCGCTCGCTACAACTTCTAATCTTTACCTAAGCTCCAAGGCTTAAACTTTAAACCGCTGCTTCGGCAGCGGTTTTTTTTCGTTTATTAATTAATATTTAGCTTATTCAATCGTAATAATGACAGCCATGAAATCAAAGCCGTGCAAACAAGCAGCGAATGTTCTGATGGCAAAAGCCAAACCAGCGGCTGCTGTGCCTATGCAAACGCAGTTTCAACTGGCTGTGTCTTTTCACAGCCAAGGGCGTTGGCAGGACGCAGCGGTTTTGTATGAAAGCATCATCGCAGCGCAACCCGGTCATGCCGATGCCTGGCACATGCGAGGCATGCTTCACGCGCAAGCAGCCGAATATGCGCAGGCCGTGAAGCTTATCTCGCAAGCGATTTCATCAGATACCACAAAGTCTGCGTATTTCAATAACCGTGGTTTAGCGCAGCTATCGCAACAAAATTTCGCAGAAGCTTTGAGCGATTTTCAGCAAGCAATTGCGTTGGAGCCAGGCCTTGCGCAGGCACATTGCAATCTGGGTAATGTTTTGCAGGAGATGTTTCGACACGAAGAAGCCTTACTAAGTTTTGACCGTGCCATAGCGCTACAACCGGATTACGCAGATGCTTATTTCAACCGGGCCAATCTTCAGGTATTGATGAACAGGCCTGACAAAGCTATCACTGATTTTGACCAAGCGCTGGTAATTCACCCGGAGGATGAAGACTTCAAATACAACAAAGCCACAGCCTTGCTTTTAAACGGTGCGTATGAGCAAGCCTGGAACTTGCATGAATCCCGTTGGCGTCGTGTATCGACAAAACATAACCACCGACAATTTGATTTACCTCAGTGGTTTGGCTATGAAAGTATTCTAGGAAAAACCATACTTATTCACGCCGAGCAAGGCCTGGGCGACACCTTGCAATTCATCCGTTACGTGCCCATGGTGGCGGCGCTTGGCGCAAAAGTGATTGTTGAAGTACAAGCACCACTTTTAAATTTGTTTAAAAACATGCAAGGTATTTCAGTTTTGCTGAAAAAAGGCGACCCGTTGCCAGCCTTTGACGTGCATTGCCCCATGATGTCTTTGCCGCTGGCGTTCAAAACCACGTTGGACAGCATTCCAGCCTGCCCGCATTTTGTGATTCTCGATATGAAAAAACGATACTGGGCTGATAAATTAGGTTTAAAAGAAAAACTTCGAGTCGGATTGACTTGGCGTAGCGGCTTCCATCCTGATAAACCGGATTCAATGAAAGCCTATGAACGCCGCAACCTGCCCTTGCAACAGCTCAAAGCATTGGCCGACATAGACGTGGAATTTTTCAGCTTGCAAAAAGGCGAGCCCGCCGAGTCCGAGTTCAGGCAAACCGTTTCAGCGTGCTGGGACGGACCGTTGATAAACGATCAAGTTCATGAGCTTAATGATTTCTCTGATACCGCGGCGCTGATAATGAACTTGGATCTGGTTATATCTGTAGATACTTCCACCGCCCACCTCGCAGCAAGCCTAGGTAAACCTGTATGGCTACTTAATAGGTACGACGCATGCTGGCGCTGGTTACTGTATCGCGAAGATAGCCCTTGGTACCCGAGCATAAAAATTTACAGGCAAACTTCTGCTGGCGACTGGGACAGTGTGCTGGAAATCGTCAAAAAAGATTTACTGTCGTTCTCCACTACGTTCACTATGTAAGCATTTATTGAAAAGTACAATCGAGTAATGAATATTGAAACTCAAATTCAGCAGGCTAAAAAACTACACCAGCAAGGCCATCTACGAGAAGCTTCTCTGATTTACGAAGCTGTATTGAAAACCGACCCTAAAAACGCTGAGTCTATGCATTTGTTGGGCTTGGTTGCAGCGCAATCTGGTAAGCACGAACAGGCTGTGAATTGGATATCAAAAGCAGTAGTCATCAATCCACAAAACTCTAAGTTTCATAATAACTTAGGCACGGCCTTGCTTGATTCAAAGCTATACGCCAAAGCTATTGCATCTTACGACGCAGCCCTGCGATTTAAACCTGATTTTGCTGATGCCTATTACAACAAGGGTTTGGCGCTTGTTCAATTGAAAGAATGGGATTCAGCAGTGCAATCCCTGCAACAGGCTCTGTTGCATGAATCAGAATTCTTTGAAGCACTTTATCTGCTTGGTAATACTCTTCAAGAGATTGGTCGGTTTGATGAAGCCATCATAAGTTACAAGTCAGCAATTGACATAAATCCAAATTACGCGCCGCTTTTTTTTAACTTGGGCAATGCGTTCAAAGCAAAAACACAATTTGAAACTGCTATTGAAAATTATAATAAATCCTTGGCTATTGATCCAAATTTTATAGATGCTTATGTCAATCGTGGAGTTGCGTTAAAAGAGTCAATGCAGATTGAAGAAGCAATTAAAAGCTATAAATTAGCTTTAGATATCAATTCTGATTGCGTCACAGCATTTTTTAATTTAGGTAACGCACAAAAAGAAAATCAACAATATGAACTTGCAGTAATTAATTATGACAACGCCATCAGACTTGATGCCAGCAACCATGAAGCTTACTTGAACAAAGGCGTGGCATTGACAGAGCTGAGGTTGCTTGATGAGGCTTTAAAGTGTTATGACGCAGCCTTGCGTTTAAAAGCAGATTACCCGGAAGCTTATTTTAATTATGGAAATACTTTATCCAAGTTATTTAAATTTAATGATGCATTAATTTGCTACGAAAAAGCAATATTTTTTAGAAAAGAATACAAAGAAGCTTATTTCAATAAAGGAAATATCTTCTTGGACTCATCCAATCCACAAGCTGCTATCTCCAATTACGATTCCGCGATAGCTTTAGATGCTGATTACCTTGATGCGTATTGGAATAAATCGCATGCCTTGTTGTTGGGAGGAAATTTTGAAAATGGATGGGATCTTTATGAAATCAGACGAAGAGACAATCAGAAAGTAAAACCACGAACTTTTCCTCAATTCGCTTGGCTCGGCAAAGAATCCATACAAGGAAAAACCATTCTGATTCACGCCGAGCAAGGCCTGGGCGACACCTTGCAATTCATCCGTTACGTGCCCATGGTGGCGGCACTCGGCGCAAAAGTGATTGTTGAAGTACAAGCACCTCTACTAAGCCTGTTTGAAAACATGCAAGGTATTTCAGTTTTGCTGAAAAAAGGCGGCCCGTTGCCACCCTTTGACTTTCATTGCCCCATGATGTCTTTGCCGCTGGCGTTCAAAACCACGTTGGACAGCATTCCAGCCTGCCCGCATTTTGTGATTCCTGAAGCAAAAACACATTTCTGGTCAGCTAAATTGGGCTTAAAAACAAAACTAAGAGTCGGCTTGGTATGGAATGGCGGCTTCCGCCCTGATCAGCCGGAGATTTGGGATGTCAACGAACGCCGCAACCTTCCTTTGCAGCATCTGAAAGCACTGGTCGGCTTAGACGTGGAATTCATCAGCCTGCAAAAAGGTGAACCCGCCGAGTCCGAGTTCAGGCAAGCTCTAGCAGTTGGCTGGGACGGACCGCACATACACGACCATGTGCACGAACTCAAAGATTTCTCTGACACCGCCGCGCTGGTGATGAACCTGGACTTGGTGATAGCGGTAGACACTTCCACCGCCCACCTCGCCGCAAGCCTTGGTAAACCGGTGTGGCTGCTTAATCGGTATGACACATGCTGGCGCTGGCTGCTGGAGCGCGAGGACAGCCCTTGGTACCCGAGCGTGACAATTTACAGACAAACTTCCTCAGGCGACTGGGACGGCGTGTTGCAAAGGGTACGGGAGGATTTGCGGGAACTGGCTTCCCGGGAAGCCAAAAAGTGAAAAACAACACTTTTTGACTTTATATTTAAAAATATTGGTACTAAAATATAATTTACGACAAAATCTTCATTTTCAGCATGTTGTCCTATGACAACGAGATGACCATTTATATGCGCAAAGCCTTTGCTTGGTGCTAGGGGGTCTGGTCAAATAGCGACAGCTTCCGAAATGGAGGTTGGCCCGGGGATCCGGTGGTTTGCTTGCAAACCGCAGTTCCGGAGCCCTTTGTTTAACCCTTGGAGAAATTTGAAATGAAAAAAACCCTCGTTGCACTCGCAGTGCTTTCTAGCGTCACAGGCGCAATGGCTGAAGCTACTATCTCTGGTCTCTTCCAGATTGGACTTAATCAAGCAACCGCCACCACCACTGGAGTAAGTACCAATACAACTTCCATGGATGATTCCAACGCCAATACTGGTGTCAATTTCAAAATCAACGAAGATCTTGGCGATGGCATGCAATTTAATGCTCAGATAGGTGTTTTCACTGGAATTAATGGAGTCTCTGGTGCTGTGACTGGTTATGAGACTTTTGGTGGACTTTCTGGTGCTTTTGGT
>CAMDKD010000025.1 GCA_945901125.1 Bordetella parapertussis | reverse complement strand
TGCGTTGACAAAAACAAAAACGGCAGTTGCGATAGCGGCGAAACCCAGGGCAAAACCGGTGCAGACGGTAAAGTCGTTTTAGATATACCACTGGAGGATGTAGGCAAATACCCCATCGTGGCCTACATCCCCGCCGATGCGATTGATTCGGACGACCCTAAATCAACCGTTGGCAAGGCCTACACCATGAGCGCACTGGCAGGCCAATCGGCCATCGTCAGCCCGCTCAGCACTCTGGTGCAACACATGGTAGACAAAGGCGGCAAAACCACCGCCCAGGCCAATTTGCAAATCAGCACTTCAGTGGGCGACCCCCGCATCGACTACATCCAAAGCAAAGATGCCCTGGCGCGCATGGCCGCCAAAATGCTGGCCGCTTTAATGCAAGATCCTTCCAAGCTGGTACTGCAGAGTTATGACACCGATGTGCAAAAGCAAGCAGCCATGGTGGATGCCATGCTCGACGTGCTGCCTTACATTCAGTCCAAGGCCCAAGAGCTCAGCGCAACGACGTCTGCATGCGCCAGTGATATTGGTGGCACGGGCTGTCAAGAAGCGGTTGCTCAAGCTTTAAGCGGCGTGATGCAAACCGCCAGCATTACCGGCGCGAGCAGCAGCAATACCTCCATCATAAACAGCGGTGACAGAGCAAACGCACTGGCAGTCACTCTGAGCGGCACATACAGCGGCAATGCATTAGGCAGCGACTACAGCATCCGCGTGACGGACGGCGGCTCAACTTTAGGCACTGCAACACTGGCAGCCGACACAAACGCCAAGACCTGGAGCTTCACTACCGGCACCCTGACAGCAGGCAGCCACGACTTCAAAGCCGTGGTCGTTCGCTACTCTAACTCTGGCAGCAAGCTAGGCATTGCCAGCGATGCTTACACCATCAAGATAGGCAACAGCGTCAGTGCCCCCAGTGGTGCCAACTTACTAGACACCATCACCCTGAGCCTGAGCAATCTCTGGAACAGCGTCAAGAGTGTGGTGTTTACCTTCTCCGGTGATTCTGGCGATGTGCTGGACGGCCAAACCAGTAAAACCGTCAATGCACCAGACGCTGGTGCGTGGTCAAGCGTCACCACGGCCTTTAAGACGACAGGCCAAAAAATCATCAACCTGGTGTTCAAAGTCGGCGCTAACGGCACGGGCAATACGCTGGACAGCACCAGCATCAACCTGGAGGTTGCTGCGGGCACGGTCAGCCAAACGGCAAACATCAGCAGCATCAAAAACCATGCAACACCGATAGCGGCTGAAATCCCTAATGACACCAGCACGCGAGACACCCAACCACTGATCAGCGGCACCAGCAACATCGATGAGATTGATGCAGCTTTAAGGGGTTATTACGATGTGGTTGTCTACGACAATGGAACTGCACTGACCGGCACACTGACTTATACGGACCCAAGCAACAAAAAAAACTGGAGCTTCACCCCCAGTGCCGCACTGACCCAAGGCGCGCACGCCTTCAAATCTGCCGTGCTTCGCTTTGATGGGGTAGTGGGTGACCGTAGCATCACTGCACGCAAGGCCATCGTGCTCACCTCCAGCCCGAGCTTTACGCCGAGCAGCCCCAATGTGCTGGACACGGTTAGCTTTAGCGTCAACAACTTGTACAGCGGCATCACCTCAGTAGCTTGGGACTTGGGTGATGGAGCTGGGCTTCAGACTAATAACGTCATCCAGGGTGCAAGCTTGATCACCACCCGGTACAACACCCCGGGAAATAAAACCGTCACCATCACTTATAGAAATGTCTCAGGCGTGCTTGCGACCGATACCTTACCGGTCACGGTGGCGGTCGGTACCGTCAGCCAAACCGCCAGCATCACAGGGGTCAAAAGTGGCGATTTGCCCCTACGCGATACGCTTATCAGCAACGGCGGCAGAACTGACAGCTTGCGACTCATCCTGAGCGGCACTTACACCGGCGATGCATTAGGCAGCGACTACAGCATCCGCGTGACGGACGGCGGCACAACTTTAGGCACGGCAACACTGGCAGCCGACACAAACGCCAAGACCTGGAGCTTCACGACCGCTACCCTGACAGCAGGCAGCCACGACTTCAAAGCCGTGGTCGTGCGCAACATTGACAGCAAGCCAGGCGCAGCCAGCGGCGCCTACACCATCAAGCTAGGCAACAGCGTTGGCGCTACCAATGGTGCCAATGTGCTGGACACCATCACCCTGACGCTCAGCAACCTCTGGAGTAATGTGAAGAGTGTGGTGTTCAACATCACCGATAGCCGCCCAAGCAGCCTAATCGAACTAAGCGACAACAATCTTCAAAGCGATTTGGTTGACGAACAGACCAATAAAACCCTTACCGCACCGGACATTGGTTTGTGGTCAAGTATCACCACCGCGTTCAAGACCTCAGGCAACAAAATCATCAACCTGGTGTTCAAAGACCAAGCTGGCAGCACGCTGGACAGCAGCAACATCACCGTCAAAATAGGAAGTGGTGTCAGCCAAACGGCCAGCATCACCAATGTGCAAGACGACAGCACAGGCATCGCAGCGACCGTGCCAGAGGGTGCAACAACTACTGACACCACGCCGGTCATCACTGGCACCAGCACTATCGATACGGCTTCAAAAGCTTATTACGATGTAGCGGTTTATGACGATGCAAATAAACTGGAAGGTAACCTGACTTATGCCGACCCTAACAACAAAAAAGCCTGGACATTTATACCCGCCAGAGCCTTGAGACCGGGCTCACACTTTTTCACCGCCAGAGTCGCTCGCATTGATGGCACGCCGGGCCTAGCAAGTGCATCGCGCAGCTTCAGCGTGCTGACACCTAATCCGAGCTTTACGCCGAGTAGCCCCAAAGTGGGGGACACGGTGACCTTCAGCGTCGACGGCCTGCTCAGCGGCATCACCTCGGCATACTGGAACTTTGGCGATGGCAGGCTGGGAATAAGCAGCATCGTTACGGGCGGTTCCACCAGCGTCACTACATCTTATGTCGAGCAAGGTCCGAAAAACGTCACCGTCAGCTACAAAAACAGCCAAGGTACGGAAGTTGCACTCGCTGGCCTGATACTCACCGTCGGTGAGGGCTCGGTCAGTCAAACGGCCAGCATTACCGGCGCGATCAGTGGCGGCGCGTCCATCAGCAGCGGGGGCAGAACAGACGCACTGACACTTACTCTCGACGGTACTTACAGCGGCAATGCATTAGGCAACGACTACAGCATCCGCGTGATGGACGGCGGCACACCTATAGGCACTGCAACACTGGCAGCCGACACAAACGTCAAGACCTGGAGCTTCACTACCGGCACCTTGACAGCAGGCAGCCACGATTTCAAAGCCGTGGTCGTTCGCAACATTGACAGCAAGCCAGGCACAGCCAGCGGCGCCTACACCGTCAAGCTAGGCAACAGCGTGGGCGCTACCAATAGTGCCAATGTGCTGGACACCATCACCCTGAGCCTGAGCAACCTCTGGAGCAATGTGAAGAGTGTGGTGTTTACCTTCTCCGGTGTTTCTGGCGATTTGAAGGACGGCCAAACCAGTAAAACCCTTACCGCCCCTGACAGTGGTTTATGGTCAAACATCACCACCGCGTTTAAGACCACTGGCAACAAAATCATCAACCTCGTGTTCAAAGACCAGGCTGGCGGCACGCTGGACAGCACCAGCATCAACGTGGAGGTTGCTACGGGCACGGTCAGCCAAAGGGCAAGCATCACCAATGTGCAAGACGACAGTTCGCAACCCTTCGTAAGCGTGTCGGAGGGTGCCATCACCTCAGACACCACGCCGGTTATCAGTGGCACGGTGGATATGGCTTTGGACGAGTTCTATGAAGTAGCGGTGTATGACCGCAGTACCAGACTGCCAGGGCAGCCAACATACACCAATGGCAAAAAAGACTGGACATTTACACCCGCCAGCGCCTTGACTCCAGGTTCACACCGATTCACCGCCAGTGTCGCTCGCTTTGATGGTAGGCTGGGCCTATCTAGTGAGTCACGCAGCGTCATCGTGGTGACAGCCAGCCCCAGCTTTACTCCGAGCAGTCCCAATGTGCTGGACACGGTGACCTTCAGCGTCGACGGCCTGCAAAGCAGCGTCACTTCGGCCGAGTGGAACTTTGGCGATGGCAGGCCGGGAATAAGCAGCAATGTTACGGGCGGTTCCACCAGCGTTACTACATCCTATCGTACGCAAGGCCCTAAATATGTCAACGTCAGCTACAAAAACAGCCAAGGTACGGAAGTTGCATTTGCCAGCCTGACATTCACCGTTGGTGAGGGTGCGGTCAGTCAAATGGCGAGCATCACAGGAGCCAGCAGTGGTGGTACGCCCGTTAGCAGCGGTGACAGAGCAAACGCACTGGCAGTCACTCTGAGCGGAAGCTATAGCGGCGATGCATTAGGCAGCGAATACAGCATCCGCGTGACGGACGGCGGCTCAACTTTAGGCACGGCAACATTGGCAGCCGATGCTGCCGTCAAGACATGGAGCTTCACTACCGGCACCCTGACACCAGGCAGCCACGACTTCAAAGCAGTGGTCGTGCGCAACATTGACAGCAAGCTAGGCACTGCCAGCGATGCTTACACCGCCAAGATAGGCAACAGCGTCATCGCCAGCGGCGGCAGCAATGTGCTGGAGACCATCACGCTGACGCTCAGCAACCTCTGGAGTAATGTGAAGAGTGTGGTCTTTAGCATCCCCGACAGCCCAGGCAGCAACATAGGTCAAAGCGATTTGCTCGACGGGCAGACCAGCAAAACCGCCAATGCACCGAACAGTGGCTTATGGTCAAACATCACAACCGCGTTTAAGACAACAGGCAACAAACTCATCACCCTGGTGTTCAAAGACCAAGCTGGCGTCACGCTGGACAGCACCAGCATCAACGTGGGGGTTGTTACGGGCACGGTCAGCCAAACGGCCAGCATCACCAATGTGCAAGACGACAGATCGCAACCGTTCCTAAGCGTGTCGGAGGGTGCCATCACCTCAGACACCACGCCGGTGATCAGTGGCACCAGCGATATCAATACAACCTTAAAAGATTATTACAGCGTTGCGGTATATGACAATGGCGCGGCCACCCCATTGGCAGGAGCCATGAGTTACAGCAATGGGAAAGGCCAATGGACATTTACCCCTGCCACCCCCTTGAGTGCGACTACCCACGCATTCATAGCCAAAGTGCTTCGCTTTGATGGCTTGGCGGGTCTAGCCAGCAGTCCGCGTGCAGTCAATATTGGCTCTGCCAACATCAGCTACTCACCAGCCAATCCCAAAGTGAGGGGGCCGGTGAGCCTCACTGCCAGCAACTTAAGCAGTGACGTGAGCACCGTGACCTGGGATTTTGGTGATGGCAAGACGCTTTTGACGAGACCTACAAGTGGCAGCACATCGACCAGCAATACCTACACTTACGATGGCAGTATGGCCGTGACGGTGACTTACAAGGATCGTTATGCCAGAACTTTAAGTGCAGACAATTTGCTGGTGCAAGTCGCCCCCACAAATCCAGCGGTATCAGTCCCTGCAATATCAGTTGCAATTACAGGTGCTAAAAAAGCCAGTTATTTGACACCCACTGCCATTGCTAATGGCGGGCGCGCGACGAAGCAAGCACGCATAAATTTGACCGGCACGATTACGCCAACAATAGACTCAAATTACAAACTAGAAATGTATGAAAATGGGGAAAAGTTAGATGGAGATTTCAGGTTCCAAGCGGATACAGGTAATACAAGTAATTTTGAATACTTAGTTACTGATCGTAACTCGCGCGTCGCAAACTATGTAGTTCGAGTAGTAGAGGCAAGCAATCCCAGCAAGACAATTGCCGGAAGTCTTCCCTACAAGCTTGTTTTTTCCAGTATCCCATCGGTTGAAAATACAACAGTAAATGCTTGGGACGACGTCGTGCTCACGGTAAGTGATATTCGGTTACCTATATCGCAAGAACTTGTAAGCTTTTCCGAAACTGCGTCTGATGTAGCGGATGGCTCCGCCACGATATTGAAATCCGTGGCACCCGAAATGTGGGGCAGTTCATTTATATTAAAAAGCGCCTACACGACACCAGGTCAAAAAAATATTATTGTTGAATACAAAGATTCAAACGGCATAAGCGTAGGTATTGACAGTGTCAGCTTGACGGTAAACCCGGCGGCACCTATCACGCAAACTGCAAAGGTCAAAGGCCTAGGCGACACAAATCTTGCCGCCCTGAATGGTAAGTTCACACTGGCCGGGTCTCTCAGTGCTCCCATAGGTCAGTTTTATTCGGTCAAGGTGTATGACAATAACTCATCCGTCCCACTGGCTGGCACCATTACTTTCAACGCCGCACGCAATGGCTGGACATTTATTCCTGACGCGCCATTAGTCGCCGGGGACCATGTTTTCAAAGCGGTGGTGGTGCGGCCCGGTGACAGTGCAACAGGACAAATCCCGGAATCCTCCCCCATCACGGTTCCTCCATCGCGATTTAGCAAAATTGCGGGTAACGGACAACCGCTCACCAATCAAACCGCCAATTGGAGCGACGCTGGTACTGAGGCAGCAGGTACCCAATGGGACTGTGTGCGCGACAGCACCACCGGCCTGATGTGGGAAAACAAGAGCAGCAGCGCTTCCAACTTGCGCTACAAGGGCTACACCTACACTTGGTACACACGCCATAAAGTTGGCAGCGGGGAACCTGAGGGGCTCGAAAGTGGTGGAACTTGCACCGGGCTTGCAGGTGGGAAATGCAATTCAGAGGCCTACGTCAAGGCGTTGAATGATGCCCGTTTGTGCGGAGGCACGGGTTGGCGCGTTCCAAAGGTGGAAGAACTGAAGGCGCTTCAAAGCTCCGGAGTTAAAAAGGGAACTAGCGCTTACTTTCCAAATATTGATAACGTGAATTATTGGGATATTGCACAAGGCACCGTGGATGTGTTTAATTTCGCTTCTTCCCCAATCAATTACTACAACTACTACTATCTTGACGAGACTTCCGATTTCGGCCCCTATTCCATGATGCTGGTGCGCAGTGACACCGCCAACATGGTCGCTGTAGAGGATTTGAATAAGGTCAATGCAAGCAAGTCCAATCCCAGCGTATATGAGACCATCAACTTATGGGTCAGCAATGTGCTGGACACCATCACCTCGGTGGTGTGGCGCTTTGGTGGCGGTGTAGCCGATGTGGTGAAGCGTGTTGTTGATGGAAGCAGTGAAATACTCAGCTATTTCTTTCGCACCGCAGGCGAACAAACGGTGCAAGTGGAATTTAGAAATGCCAGCGACCAACCGGTTTCCAGCGCCAGCAAGAATTTCAATGTCCTAGTGGGCGTTTCGGAAACCACTGAGGTGACTGCCGTTTTGAACGATACGTCAAACCCGGCTGTGCCAGTCAATTCAGGCGATGGCACCAATACCCGCAAGCCTTTGATCAAGATTAAAACCAGCAAACCGCTTACCGCCCCGTTCTCGGTCAGCTTATTTAATGGCAACAAGGATGTGGAAATTCTGTGTGACGCATCGAGTACTGACAAACAAAACTGGGAATTGCGCCCCATGCAGGACTTGCCCCTGGGCAGTTACAGCCTGAAGGCGGCGGTGAAACGCATGGATGGCGTGCTAGGGACGCTCAGTGGCGACTGGAATATCGTGATTGGTGTGCTTAACAATGGCCTATACCAAGCCGCTTCGGTAGGTGCTAATGCGCATATCGGACAGATCACGCTACAAGGGGCTAGCCTGGCAAATGCGCAATCGTTTGAGGCCACGATTGCCGCTAAACCAGGCACCTTCTCTGCCCCTGTAAAAATTACCTGGAGCAAAGCGGCTCTGCAAAGCAGAAACCTGATCCCAGCGGCCAACATAGTCAAAATTCCGGTATTCGGCTTGTATGCCAACCACGCCAATCAGGTGAGTGTGAAGCTGACTTTCTCTAGCGGTAATCCCCAGACTTTAAGCCCGCTAACGATCACAACCCTAGCAGGCCCTACGCCCATGATTGAGGACATCACCGTCAAGACAGCGCGTACCGCATCCAGTGGCGCGCTTGGCTACGACTTCATCATGTCCAGAGGCTTTGCTAAAGGTTCGCCGGTGATATTAGATACCGATGGCAATATCCGTTGGACTTATACCTATGCGACAGATTCAGTGATCTCTGGCGACCTAAGTCCAGAATCCTCAGCTTGGTATGACAATGGTTTCCTGATCGGAGACAGCAAAAGCCTCAATATGGTGCGTATGAATCTGGATGGCAGCACCCAGAAGTTACCGGTGGAAAAATACCAAAAATACCTTGGTGCCACTAATTTCCACCACAACATGGAAAAGGGGAAAACCGGCTTCTTGGGTCTGTACGATAGAGCTGCAGGGCCCGGAAAGGAGTACATACCGCCAGAAGATTACTCTGACGCTTATGACAGGGACATCACGTTTACCAAATCTGTAGATTCTGATGTCGTGGAGTTTGACCCATTAACAGGAAATATCATCAAAAGCTGGGACCTGAAAAAAATCCTGAGCGACTACATGACAAGCCAGGGCGATACCAACACCCTTATGTTTAATGCGGAGAGTTGGTTCCACGCCAACGCCGCCGCTTATGACGCTAACGACAACACCATCGTCGTTTCCAGCAGGCAAAATTTCCTGATCAAATTAGATTACGACACGGGCGAAATTGTTTGGATATTGGGTGACCCGCGCAAATACTGGTACACCATTCCCTCGCTACGGGCCAAAGCATTAACGTTGGATGCGGGCGGCACCTACCCCTTGGGCCAGCATGCAGTGTCCATTCCGGCTGCTGGAAAAATCATGGTGTTTAACAACGGCAATATCAGTGGCAATAACCATCCAGTTGGCGCTAACGAAAAGCCTCCCAATCCTTTGCATAGCTTGGTTTCTTACTACACCGTGAACGCTGGTACCAAAACCGCAGTTCAAGATTGGCAATACGACCATCCTGAGGGCCTTTATTCCAATGTGTGTTCCAGCGCCTATATGGCCCCAGACCAATCGCTATTGGTGTTGTACGCCATACCCCAACGCATGGTGGGCTTGGACACCAGTAAAAATATAGTGTTTGACTTCGCTTATAGCGCGACTAGTCGCTGTAGTGGGTTTAACGCCACACCGGTTCCCTTCGGTAACCTGAATTTCACGAAATAGTAGTCCTTAGTCCCTGTAGCCTGAAAAAATAAGGGCGCAGCGGGCAGGGAATGTCTTGGTGACCGGTCACGATTAATCTACAGAAAGCTGGCATGCCATTCCCATCGACTTTGGCAACCTTAACTTCAGCCGATAGATTCATTCGCAGTGAGATGCAGTGAATCGAATTGCCTTGAAAAAATGCAAACAGCCTCAGAGCACGCGCAACACATGGGTAGGTTTAAAGCCTAGGTCGGCCACCTTTCCTTTGCGCGCGCGGACTGAGCGGGCATTGTTCAGGCTTCTGATTTCCAGCGTTTCATCACGGGCTTTGCCACCGCGACCCACACCCAGAATGCAAATGCTTCTTGTGTAAGCGGCAGCACCAGCCAGGGTGTCTTTGTCTTCCAAGTCCATCAGCATCAAACCGCGACCGCCTTTTTCCATGGCTTTGAGTTCGGTGATATCAAAGGTGAGTATGCGGCCACCGGCGGAAGCACAAACCACATGCGTGGCAATCGGCAAGGGCTCGGCACCGTTGCCACCGCCCACCACAGACGGCACGCACAAGGTTTCGCCGTCCTGCAAATTGACAAAGGCTTTACCGCTCTTATTGCGTGAAATAAGGTTGTCTATGCAACACACAAAACCATAGCCGCCCGAACCGCTGAGCAACAAAGTCATGGTTGTCGGACCGGCAAAGTAATGCATCAGTTGCGTGCCCGATTCGACATCCACCAAGGTGGTGACCGGTTGACCATCGCCACGCGCACCGGGCAATGCCGCCACCGGCACCGAGTAAACACGACCGTTAGAACCGAATGCGATCAGTTGATCGACAGTGCGGCATTCAAACGTGTCGTATAAACCGTCACCGGCTTTGAACGCAAAACTGCCGGGCTCGTGACCATGGCCTTGGCGTGCGCGCACCCAGCCTTTTTCAGACACGACCACCGTCACCGCTTCGTCCACCACTTTGACTTCGGCCACGGCTTTTTTCTCGGCTTGTATCAAGGTGCGGCGCGCGTCTGCAAACACTTTCGCGTCCGCTTCTATCTCTTTCACCATCAAACGGCGCAATGAGGTGGCGCTGCCCAAAATGTCTTCGAGCTTGCCCTGATCTTCGCGCAACTCTTTCAACTCCTGCTCAATCTTGATGGCTTCCAAACGCGCCAACTGACGCAAACGGATGTCCAGAATATCGTCGGCTTGTCTGTCGGAAAGTTTGAAACGTTCTATCAACGCAGGCTTGGGTTCGTCGCTGTGGCGGATGATGCGTATCACCTCGTCGATGTTGAGCAACACCAACTGGCGACCTTCCAAGATATGGATGCGCGCCAGCACTTTGTCCAAGCGAAATTGCGAGCGGCGCTGCACCGTGGTCTGGCGAAAGCTGATCCACTCCTCCAGCATCTGGCGCATGGACTTGGGCACCGGTCTGCCATCAAGCCCGACCATGGTCAGGTTGATAGAAGCCGAGCTTTCCAAACTGGTGTGCGCCAGCAGTGTGGTGATGAGTTCTTGTTGTTCGATGGTGCGGGTTTTGGGCTCAAACACCAGACGCACCGGCGCGTCTTTGGAAGACTCATCACGCACCAGGTCCAGCACCGACAAGACCGTGGCTTTCAATTGTGTTTGCTCAGGCGTCAGCGCTTTTTTGCCGGTCTTGACCTTGGGATTGGTCAGCTCTTCGATTTCTTCCAACACTTTTTGTGAGCTGACATTCGGCGGTAATTCGTTGACCACCAGTTGCCATTGACCACGCGCTAAATCTTCTATGACCCAGCGTGCACGCACTTTGAGCGAGCCGCGACCCGTGGCATACGCGTCTGAAATATCGGCTGCGCTGCTGATGATTTGACCGCCACCGGGGTAGTCCGGCCCGGGCATGATTTGCACCAATTCCTCGTGTGACAGCTTAGGGTTTTTAATCAAGGCAACACACGCGTCAGCCACTTCACGCAAATTGTGGCTGGGGATTTCTGTCGCCATACCCACGGCAATGCCACTCGCGCCATTGAGCAATGCGAACGGCAGACGCGCCGGCAATTGACGCGGCTCTTCGGTGGAACCGTCGTAGTTGGGCTGAAAATCCACCGTGCCTTCGTCGATTTCATCCAGCAACAAACTGGTGATGCGCGCCAACCGCGCTTCGGTGTAACGCATGGCGGCAGCACCGTCGCCATCGCGCGAACCGAAATTGCCTTGCCCGTCAATCAGCGGATAACGCTGAGAAAAATCCTGCGCCATGCGCACCAACGCGTCATAAGCGGCGCTGTCGCCGTGCGGGTGGTAACGGCCCAGTACATCGCCGACCACGCGCGCGCTCTTCACAGGTCGTGCGCCGACCGCGCCGTTGGCACCGCCAAAGCCCAAGCCCATGCGCGACATGGAATACAAAATGCGCCGCTGCACCGGCTTTTGGCCGTCACACACATCGGGCAAGGCGCGGCCTTTGACCACGCTGAGTGCGTATTCCAGGTAAGCGCGTTGGGCGTAATGGCCTAAACTTTGGCCATCGTCAGCTTCTGGAGTTGAAGATTTAGGATTTAACAAGTCAATGGTCATAAAACTACTTTGCTTTAATAAAATTATTTTTTCAGTTGTGGCTTGGTCTTGGCAGGCGGCAGGTAGTTGCTAGCACTTACCACTTGTTGGCCCGTAAGCTGTTCAAGATCATCTTTAGCGCGTTTGGCCACTCGGCCACCTTTCACGCCAGCTTTTGCGTTTTGATTCACGCCTCTCGCTTGATCGGTCTCTGCTATCTGGCGAGTCGAAAGTTCAGCCAGCGCGGTGAAGATCAACTCGGCCTCACTCATGTGATCGCGCAGATTCTGAGTTTTCAAACTCTTTAGTGACTTGTGTGCTTGCACACTCAGCCCCGTCCATTCTTGATGAATGATATTGGTCAGCAAAGCGAATTCATCCGACTTTTCAACCCCACTTTCTTTCCAGTAGTCTGTGAGCTTATTTCGGGTCTCTTGACCCGTCATGCGTTGCTGAATCCACTTAGTACTGCGTCCCAGTTTTTGCCAATTCTCGCGGGCACGGTCCAGACTTTGTGCTGGGTCAGTAATTTCTTGCATACGCTCGTAACCGACACGGGCTAGCCATTGCTTAAATGGCTCCGCTTTGGGGGAAGGAATAGACTGGATCAGTCGAAGAATGTGCTCGACATTACCCGCCAATGTTTTTCGCGCCTTGCCCTCGCCGTTACGCATGGCTACCTGGGGACAATTTGTCCCCAGGTAACTGCCTAGTTCCTTGTCGCGCTTGCGCAGTTTCTTCAGATAGTCCGTAGGATTGACTGATTCGGTCAGAACCTTTACCACATCCACAACTGAAAAATACCACCTCTCTTCGTCGCCATTCCAGTGAGATCGCACCTGCACCGATTCAAAAAGCTTAAGTTCTTGAACGAGCTTGATTGAATTAGACATCTGAGCCTCCACCATCAATTTGCGTTGTATCCCCGTGATCCACGGGTTAGCAAAACCTCTTTCCAAAAAGACTCCATGCTCTGAATTGGGTTGAATGCTGCTCTAGTTGCAAAATGAAATTTGCACTCGGCAGGATGCATCTGCAAACCATGTGACTGAAGTAGAAGAAAGAAGTTCATGCCTCAACTTAGGTTGACTCAAACATCAATGTCTATGGAGTCACCATGCAACTCCATCAATTCACGACGCGCCGCAGCCTCGCCCTTGCCCATCAACTGGGTGATCATGCCTTCGGTTTGCGCGAAATCCAAAATACCCAACTGAACCGGCAACAAGCGACGGGTATCCGGATTGAGCGTGGTGTCCCACAATTGCTCAGCGTTCATTTCGCCCAAGCCTTTGAAACGGCTGATGCTGCATTTTTCGCGCGGCACGCCGTCTTTGGCGCTTTTGTCCAAAATCGCGGTGAGCTCGCCTTCGTCCAGCGCATACACCTTGGTCGCCGGTTTTTTACCGCGTGCCGGCACGTCCACCCGAAACAAGGGCGGGCGCGCCACAAACACATGACCGGTTTCAATCAGCTTGGGAAAATGGCGGAAAAACAGCGTCAGCAACAGCACTTGAATGTGCGAGCCGTCTACGTCCGCGTCGCTCAATATACAAACCTTGCCATAGCGCAGTCCGGATAAATCGGGCGTGTCGTTCGGGCCGTGCGGGTCCACGCCGATAGCCACAGCAATATCGTGCACTTCGTTGTTGGCAAACAAACGGTCGCGCTCGACCTCCCAAGTGTTGAGCACCTTGCCGCGCAAAGGCAATATGGCTTGCGACTCTTTGTCGCGGCCCATTTTGGCGCTGCCGCCTGCGCTGTCACCTTCAACCAGAAAAATCTCGTTGTGCGCCAGATCGCGGCTTTCGCAGTCAGTGAGTTTGCCCGGCAACACGGCCACACCCGAGCCTTTGCGCTTTTCCACTTTTTGACCGGCTTTTTGGCGCAACTGCGCTGCACGGATGACCAACTCTGCCAGTTTCTTGCCGTAGTCCACATGCTGGTTCAACCACAAATCCAAAGCCGGACGCACAAAGCTCGACACCAGTCGCACCGCGTCGCGCGAATTCAAACGCTCTTTGATCTGACCTTGAAACTGCGGATCCAGCACCTTGGCGCTTAAGACAAAACTGGCACGCGCAAACACGTCCTCGGGCAGCAACTTGACGCCCTTGGGCAACAAAGCGTGCAAATCGATAAAGCTTTTCACCGCGTTGAACAAACCATCGCGCAAGCCGCTTTCGTGCGTGCCACCTGCGCTGGTGGGAATCAAATTCACATAGCTTTCGCGCACCGGCGCACCGTCTTCGGTGAACGCCAGACACCATTGCGCGCCCTCGCCTTCGGCAAAGCTTTCGTGGCCGCCATCGGCAAAACCTTCGCCGTCAAACAAAGGGATGAACGGGTCGGCGTGCAAAGTCTGCATGAGGTAGTCCCGCAAGCCGCCTTTGTACAACCAGGTCTGCGTTTCCTTGGCTTTTTCCTGTACCAGCGTGACGCTGACGCCGGGCATGAGCACGGCTTTGCTGCGCAGCAAATGTATGAGTTCATTCAAAGGCAACACAGCCGATTCAAAGTAACTCGCGTCCGGCCAGACCCGCACCAACGTGCCTTGTTTGCGGTCACCTGCCTCCGCTTTGCGCAGTTTCAGCTTTTCAATCACATCGCCGCCCTGGAACACCAAATGCGCCGCTTGGCCTTCGCGGTAAGAGGTGACTTCCATGCGTTTGGACAGCGCATTGGTGACGCTGACGCCCACGCCGTGCAGTCCGCCGGAGAAGCTATAGGCGCCGCCACTGCCTTTGTCGAACTTGCCACCTGCGTGCAAACGGGTGAACACCAGTTCAATCACCGGGGCTTTTTCTTCCGGGTGCATGCCAAACGGTATGCCGCGCCCGTCGTCGTCTATGCCGATGGAGCCGTCGGCAAACAAGGTGACGGTGATTTTTTTGCCATAACCGGCCAGCGCTTCATCGGCGGCGTTGTCTATGACTTCTTGGATGATGTGCAGCGGATTGTCGGTGCGGGTGTACATGCCCGGACGCTGTTTGACCGGTTCGAGTCCTTTGAGGACACGTATCGAACCTTCGGAATATTCGGATTGTTTGGTTGCCATGGTTGCAGATTGTAGACAGACCGCCGATTCCACACTGGATAAATGAACAGTCTATGACAAGCGCAACCCAAAGCTAATCACTTATTCTCAAAATCGTTACAGTTAAGCCCATGCAAAACTCCTCCAGCAAAACTTTGCCTTTATGGCAAGTATTGGTATGCGGCGCCATCATTGTGTCTATGGCCATGGGCATTCGCCATGGCTTTGGCCTGTGGATGCAACCTATGACGCAAGAGATGGGTTGGGGCCGTGAGGACTTTGCCACGGCCATAGGCATTCAAAACATCAGCTGGGGCTTGATAGGTATCTTTCTGGGCATGCTGGCCGACCGCTTCGGCGCATTCCGGGTCATGGTGTTCAGCAGCCTTTTGTATGCACTGGGTTTGTGGGGCATGGCCCAAGCCGCCTCTCCCGCCTGGCTGGCTTTGACGCTCGGTGTCATGGTGGGCGCTGCGCAAGCCGGTACCACGTTTGCCATCGTCTTTGGCATCATCGGGCGCAACATCCCCGCTGAGAAGCGCTCCTGGGCCATGGGCGTGGTGTCCGCCGCCGGTTCTTTCGGACAGTTTTTACTGGTGCCGACCTCGTCTTACATGATTGAACACATAGGCTGGCACCAGGCCTTGCTGGTACTGGCCGCCGGCATGCTGATGGTGCTGCCTTTGACGCTGGGTTTGCGCGAACCGGCGTTTGCGGGCGGCCAAGCGCCTAAGCGCCAACAAAGCATTTTGCAAGCGGTACGCGAGGCCTTCGGCTACCGCAGCTTTCAATTGCTGATGGCCGGCTACTTTGTCTGCGGCTTTCAAGTGGTGTTCATCGGTGTGCACATGCCCAGCTACCTGAAAGACCAGGGGCTGGACCCGCAAGTCGCCGGTACTGCGCTGGCTTTGATCGGGCTGTTCAATATTCTGGGTACTTATGCGGCCGGTGTCCTAGGGCAACACTTTCCAAAAAACCTGCTTTTGTCTTTCAACTACACCATGCGCGGCGTGTTCATCAGCCTGTTCATTTTTCTGCCTTTGTCACCAATGAGCGTTTACCTGTTTGCTGCCGCCATGGGTTTGCTGTGGTTGTCAACCGTACCGGTGACCAGCGCCATCGTGGCGCAAATGTTCGGCGTGGCCCATTTCTCCATGCTCAGCGGTTTTGTTTTCATGAGCCACCAGCTAGGCAGTTACATGGGCGTGTGGCTGGGCGGCTGGGTTTTCGACCGCACCGGCAGCTATGACCAGGTCTGGTACCTCACGATTGCGCTCAGCGTGTTTGCGGCGCTGATCAACCTGCCTGTGCGTGAACAAGGCATTCAGCGAATACCGGTTGCCGCATGAATACGCTAAAACACACACTTACCAAGCTGCTCGGCCCGGTTTTGGTATCTGTGGTTTTGACGGCGGTTTTCTTTTTGTATTTGCAACCTGAGTTTCAGCAAGTGTTGGCCAACCAGATATGGGGGTGCTTGTAAATGCCCAACATCATCATTACCGGCGCGTCTGACGGCATAGGCGCTGAAATCGCCAGGCAACTGGCCCGCCGTCATGGCTTGCAGGCCTTGCTGGTGCTGGCGGCGCGCAACACCGCTGCGTTGCAGTCTGTGTCTGCCGAATGCAAGGCGCTGGGTGCGCGCACTTTGATCATGCCCACCGATGTGACTGACGAAGCGCAGTGCAGGCACCTGGTCGAAACCACGGTGCGTGAATGCGGCAGCCTGGACATACTGATCAACAACGCCGGTGTGTCAGCCCATGCGATGTTGCAGGATGTGCCTGCCGACAAACTCGCCTGGTACCACGAACTGATGCAAGTCAATTTGTGGGGCAGCGTGTACTGCACACACGCAGCCCTGCCGTACTTGAAGGAAAGCCACGGCCGCATTGTTGCCGTGTCCTCGCTGGCCGGTCTGGTCGGTGTGCCCGGGCGCACCGCTTACAGCGCCAGCAAATTTGCCATGACCGGTTTTTTTGAAGCCTTGCGCTCAGAGTTGCAAGGCAGTGGCGTCAGCGTCACCATCGCCTACCCCGGCGTGGTCGACACCAAAATCCGCGTGCACGGCTTTAATGCCAACGGCGGCAAAGCCGGTGTCAGCGGATTGATTGAAAAAAATGCAATGAGCGTGCACGAATGCGCACGACTGATCATTTATGGCATGGTCAGACGCCGCCGCGACGTGGTCATGACCGGCCAGGGCAAAGTTGGTCGCTGGCTTAAATTATTGGCCCCTTGGCTGGTAGATCGCATGGCGCTGGCTGCGATCAAGCCTGATTTTCGGCCTCATCAATGACATCTGCGCCACCCGTGCATACGAACTTGATGCCCTCAGACTGGGTACGCCGCTGGACCCATCTCATACCGGCGGGCACACGCGTGCTGGATTTGGCCTGCGGCAGCGGCCGGCATATGCAATGGTTGCAACAACAGGGTTTGCAGGTACTTGGCGTTGACCGGGACTCAGGCGCTTTGCAAGCTGCAAGTGGTTTCGGCGAAGTGCTGCAAGCAGATCTGGAAAACCAGGCCTGGCCGCTGACCGGCCAAAGCTTTGGCGGGATAGTGGTCACCAACTATTTATGGCGCGCGCTGTGGCCGGATCTGCTGGCTGCATTGCAGCCGCAAGGTGTGCTGGTTTATGAAACTTTTGCCCTCGGCAACCAGAGTGTGGGAAAACCTTCCAACCCGGATTTTTTACTGCGCCACGGAGAATTGCTGGACGTGTGTCGGCGCTTGCGGATAGTGGCCTACGAAGACGGTTTCTGTGAAACGCCGGATCGCTTTGTGCAGCGCATTGTTGCTGTCAACGCTTCTGTCAACGACAGTGACCCGCCCGCGCGTTATTCTCTGGAGCGCTTGAGCCGCTGACCTTCAGGGCTAAAGCTAGAATGCAACTCTTTGTCACCAATTGACTGACCCATGGCACCTATCACCGGAAGCATCGTGGCCCTGGTCACCCCGATGCTCGAAGACGGCAGTATTGACTACCCTCATTTGCGCACACTCATTGACTGGCATATCAGCCAGGGCACAGACTGCATAGGCGTGGTTGGCACCACCGGCGAATCGCCGACGGTGAGCGTTGAAGAACATTGCGAAATCATCCGGGTGTCAGTGGAACAATCCGCCGGGCGCGTGCCCGTTATGGCCGGTTGCGGTGCCAACTCGACTGCAGAAGCCATTGAACTCGCGCGTTTCGCCCGCCAGGTGGGCGCCGATTGCCAGTTGCAAGTGGTGCCCTACTACAACAAGCCGACGCAAGAAGGCCAGTACCTGCACTTTCGCAGCATTGCCGAAGCGGTCGATTTGCCCATGGTGCTCTACAACGTGCCCGGTCGCACCGTGGCCGATTTACAGCACGACACCGTCATGCGACTAGCGCAGGTCGACGGCATCATCGGTATCAAAGAAGCCACCGGTAATATTGAACGCGCGCAATGGCTGATACACGATGCGCCCGCAGGCTTCTCCATTTACTCAGGTGACGACGGCTCTGCTGTCGCTCTCATGCTGTGCGGCGGCCAGGGCAATGTCAGCGTGACCGCCAACGTAGCGCCTAAATTGATGCACGAATTGTGTGTAGCAGCCATCGCCGGTCAGGCGCGTGAAGCCATGGCCATACAAAACCGCTTGCTCAATTTGCACAAACATTTGTTCACCGAAGCCAACCCGATTCCGGTGAAATGGGCGGCGGCACGCATGGGCTTGTGCGGCGGCACCATGCGCTTACCCATGACGCCTTTATCCAGCCATTTACAACCTGCACTCGAAGATGTGCTGCGCAGCACCGGTCTGCTTTGAATACCACCTTAAAGGATGTAGTTTGATGTCATGTTTTCTGAATAATTCAAAGCGTGCAGTCACTGTTGTTGCGCTCGCATCCTTGTTGGCGGCCTGCGGTTCAGTCATGGACACCGACAAGGTCAACTACAAATCACAGACCGAAGAAAAAGCTATCCCTTTGGAAGTTCCCCCGGATCTTTCAAAAATGACGCGCAATAAGCGCTATGACATGCCCGGTGGCGCAGTCAGTGCCAACAACATGAACGGTACTTCTACACAGGCAGACACCGGTACGCAGACCAGCCCCATGGCCATCGGAGACATTCAAATCAAACGCGAAGGCCAGCAAATGTGGCTGGAAGTGGCGCGCACGCCTGAGGTGCTGTGGCCGCAGGTCAAAGACTTCTGGAAGGAATCCGGCTTTACGTTCATCAAAGAAGACCAGGCCGTGGGTTTGCTGGAAACAGACTGGGCCGAAAACCGCGCTAAGTTGCCGCAGGACTTTATCCGACGTAACTTGGGCAAACTGCTGGACGCTGTTTACTCCACTGGTGAACGAGATAAGTTTCGCATTCGCCTGGAGCGCACTAACGACAACAAAACCGAAATCTACATCAGCCATCGTGGTTTGATTGAAATCGGCAGCACCAAGGTATCTGGAGGCATCAGCTGGCAACCACGCCCGAACGACCCTGAATTAGAAAAAGAATTCATGCGTCGTCTGATGGTCAAACTAGGATCCGCTACTCCCAAAAACCCTGGGGCTACCGAAGCGACGTTGGAACTGCCTCCCATCAACAGCGCCAGTGAACTTGTGACTACCGACGGCAAGCCATCGGTCAACTTCAAGCAAGGCTTTGATGTGACTTGGCGCAGGCTGGGACTGGTGCTGGACCGCAACGGCTTCACCGTGGAAGACCGTGACCGCAACCAGGGCTTGTACTTTGTGCGTTACATCGAAGTCAACACCGAAGAGCAAGGCTTTTTCAGCCGCTTGTTCAGCAAAACCAAGCCGGCGCAAAGCCTGCTGCAATACCGTTTGAAAATCACAAGCACAGACAACCAGACATCGAACATCGCTATCCTGACTTCCTCGGGCGAGCCTGACGGGTCTGAAACAGCGGTTCGCATCGCCAAACTGCTGGTCAACGAACTCAAATAAACAGGTGCTTCGATTCAAAAACCTGGGCAGCGGCAGCGCAGGCAACGCCACCCTGGTAGAGGCCAGGTGCGGTCAACAAGTCTCACGTTTGCTGATTGATTGCGGACTGAGCGTGCGTGAATTGGGCAAACGCCTGGCCATGGCCGAACTCTCACTGGAAGATATTGATGCGGTGTTCATCACACATGAACACGCCGACCATGTCGGCCATGCACGCGCACTTGCCACACGCACCGGCATGGATGTGTGGATGAGTCGAGGCACAGCACTGGCCTGTCAACTCGCTGAATGGGGACTGGCAGATGACAAATGGCATATCGCACGCGACAGCCACGCGTTTGCGGTGGGCGCACTTGAAATCATGCCGTTCACCGTCCCGCATGACGCGCGCGAACCCTTGCAACTGCGCTGCTCCGATGGCGATCGCCGTCTGGGTGTGCTGACCGACCTGGGCCACGGCAGCGCACATGTCATTGAATCTTTGCAGGATTGCCATGCTTTACTGCTGGAATGCAACCATGACCCCGAGCTGCTGGCGCAATCGTCTTACCCGGCGTTTTTGAAAAAACGCATTGCCGGACCGCAAGGGCATTTGTCTAACGAGGAATCTGCGCTATTGACGGCAGCGCTGGTACATCCGTCCTTGAATCTGCTGGTGGCCGCGCATTTGAGCGAGCGCAACAACCGCCCGGACCTGGCGCAGGCCACATTGGCGCAGGTTGCAGGCTGTCAAAGCAGTGATATTCCGGTCGCCGACCCCTTGCTGGGCACACCCTGGTTCACGGTGCATTAATTAACAGCTGCTCCTGATGAGCAGTTGAAGCTGCCCAGTCCAGCTCATACACGTGCTTTAGGAATCAACAGGCAAAAAAAAGCCACCCGAAGGTGGCATTTTTGGAAGCAGAAAAAATTACTTCTTCTCGCCGGCAGGAGCGGCAGCAGGTGCAGCAGCGTCGGCAGCAGGTGCGGGAGCAGCAGCAGGAGCTTCAGCAGCAGGTGCGGGAGGGGCTTCTTTTTTGCCACAAGCGACCAGAGCAGCGGCTAACAGAGTTGCCAAGAGGAGTGATTTTTTCATGGGGGTATTTCCTTTAGTAGATGCGAAAACATTTCAAGGGATGCCACAAATTGAAGACATTCGAACTTGTGACCGAGCCGATGGAATCAAACTCCTTCAACTCAGCCGCCTATTATAGGTGATTTCACTAGCATTACTTTTTAACCCTGCCAGCATCTGCAGAATGCAGCCATCCGGACTGCACCCAATCTCTTATTAAAGTACCCAATTCGGTTGAAATACCACTCAGATCACTGAGTTGGCGCTGGTCTGCCAATTGGCGCAAGCGGCGGGCATCATCGCCCCGGCAGCGCCAACTTTCACCATTGATAAATATAAAATCGTCGTCATAAAGCATTTTGGTTTTCTTATCCAAATGAACAGCGTGAAGACGGCGCGGACAGTCTTGCGCAGCAAACCAGACTTGCGGCTTGGGCTCGGTCAACAACTCTCCAAGTGCGCAATTCAGCTCCCTGGGTTGCTGCAACAGTGACTGAACGCTTTGCAAAGCGAACTGTTGCAACTCGTTTGGCATCTGCGCGGGCTTGGTTGTAGCTGCCTGAGCCGGATCGCGGTAACGCTGAGGCGCGCCAGTGTGTGCCTGCTCAGTGATTCTGGAGAGTAACTCAGCGGCCATCTCGCGGCGCTCAGGCGTTCTGAATCCTATGGAATACGTCATGCACTCGCCTTGCGCCACGCCTTCGTGAGCATACTGCGGCGGCAAATACAGCATGTCACCTGGCGCGAGCAGCATGGTTTTGCCGGGCTTGAATTGCGACAAAATTTTCAACGGCACGTCGTCGCGCAGTTGCAGGTTTTTCTGGGCACTGATGCGCCAGCGTCTTTGCCCGTGCGCTTGCAATAAAAACACGTCATAGCTGTCAAAGTGCGGGCCGACGCCGCCGCCATCGCTGGCGTAGCTGACCATGACATCGTCAAGCCGCGCATCCGGGATGAAGCGAAATCTATCCCTCAAGTCGGCGAAGGCGTCCACATGCAAATCCACGCCTTGCACCAGCAGCGTCCAATTTGGGCGACTGACAGGCGGCAATGCGCGCGGCTTGAACGGCCCGTTGCGCATTTGCCAAGGCTGAGCATCGCCGTCGCCGCTGACCAAACGCGACTCCACATCTTGCTCAGACGCCAGTTCAAACAGCTCTTTTCTGGACAACAAAGCCTGCATGCCGGTTATGGCCTGGCGGATCAGCAATGGCTTTTTCTGCCAGTAAACCCGCATGAATTCCTGCGGGCTGATGCCGCCCAGCACGCACGGCAAATCGTGTTTTTTCATGTCTCTCTCCAAACTGCGACAATTCTGCCCCATGAACATCACCAATGACTGCGTTGTCGCCCTGACCTGGGTACTCAAAGACACACAAGGCGAAATCCTTGACGAACTCGACGATCCGGTTGAGTTTTATTTAGGCGGACACGACTTGCTGGACAAGATTCAGCAAGCACTGCAAGACCACGAGGTCGGCGATCTGCTCGATTTGCACCTGGAGCCCGAAGAAGCCTTTGGCGACTTTGACGAGTTGCTGGTGTTTTTAGAGCCGCGCGCGTTGTTTCCCGTTGAAATTGAAGAAGGCATGACCATCGAAGGCCACGCCTTGCCCAAAGGATGCAACCAAGACGCGCCGAAAGACGTGATCTACACCATCACCGATATTTACCCGGAACACGTGGTGATAGACGGCAACCACCCGCTCTCAGGCATGGCTTTGCGTATCTCACTCAAAATCACCGGCGTGCGTCACGCCACCTCACAGGAAATATCGCACGGTACTTGCGGATCGGGTTTCTTCAGCCTGCCGCCTACGCCCAGCAGCGACTTGCTGCACTGATTAACGTTTGCCAGTAGAACCGTAGCCGGCCTCGCCGCGAACGCTTGCGGCGGCGAACTCATCGACGATGCGGAATTGCGCTTGCACGACCGGCACGATGACCAACTGCGCGATGCGCTCCATGGGCTCGATAGTGAACGCCACATCGCTGCGGTTCCAGGCGCTGACCATCAACTGCCCTTGGTAATCGCTGTCAATCAAACCCACCAGATTGCCCAGCACGATGCCGTGCTTATGTCCTAGACCGGAGCGAGGCAGTATCAACGCCGCATGGGCCGGGTCGTTCAAATGGATGGCCATGCCCGTGGGCACCAGTTGCCAGGCGTTTGGCTGCAAGGTCAAAGGCGCGTCCAGACAGGCGCGTAAATCCAAGCCCGCGCTGCCCTGTGTGGCGTAGGCCGGCATGGCGTCGCGCAGGCGTGCATCCAAAATTTTCACATCGAGTTTCATGCGTATTCCTTAACTGCGTTGAATCCGCTTGGCGATTTCGGCCACCAGACGCCGAGCCAAGTCGGTTTTGGGTGCGCGCGGCCATTCGGCGGCGCCGTGTTCGTCAACCAGCAACAAAGCGTTGTCGTCTGCGCCAAAGGTGGCGGCACCTATGTTGCCAACGATCAAAGGTACTTTTTTGCGAGCCAATTTGGCCTGTGCATGCGCCAACAAATCGTGGCTTTCGGCTGCGAAGCCTACACAAAACAATTCGCCTTTGCGCGCGCGCTCTGAGGCCGCCGCATCAGCCAGAATGTCTGGGTTTTCGGTCCAGCCGATCACAGGCATCTGACCGGAAGCGTCTTTTTTGATTTTTTGTGTCGCAGCATCCGCCGGCCGCCAATCAGCCACGGCAGCAGTGGCGATGAAGACATCAGCTTGCGGCAACTGCGCCATGACGGCGGCGTGCATGTCCAGCGCCGAGCGCACATTGATGCGCTTGACCCCGAATGGCGTGGCCAGCGACACCGGCCCGGCCACCAGCGTCACTTGAGCACCGGCCAACGCGGCGGCTTGCGCCAGGGCAAAACCCATTTTTCCGCTGGACAAATTGGTGATGCCTCGCACCGGGTCTATGGCCTCGTAAGTCGGCCCGGCGGACACCAAAACGTGTTTGCCAAGCAAGGGCTTGGGCGCAAACACGCTGATGACCTCGTGCAGCAATTCATCGGGTTCGAGCATGCGCCCGTCGCCGGTTTCGCCGCAGGCTTGCTCGCCTTGACCGACGCCGAGCACATGTGCGCCATCGGCGCGCAACTGCGCCATATTGCGCTGCGTGGCAGGGTGGGACCACATTTCTCGGTTCATGGCGGGGGCCAAGAGGAGCGGCACGCGATCCAAAGGACGAGCCAAGCACATCAGGCTGAGCAAATCGTCGGCCCGACCGTGCAAGAGTTTGGCCATGAAATCGGCGCTGGCGGGCGCCACTAACATCAGATCGGCTTCGCGGCTCAAGTTGATGTGCGCCATGTTGTTCGGTTCGCGCGCATCCCATTGCGAGACAAACACCGTGCGGTTACTCAATGCCTGCATGGTCACTGGCGTGATGAACTGCGCCGCCGCCTCTGTCATCACCACTTGCACCGTTGCGCCCTGCTTGACCAGTGCGCGGCAGAGTTCAGCGGCTTTGTAACAGGCGATGCCGCCGCTCAGGCCTAAAACAATGTGTTTGTTGAGAAGTTCACTCATGGGGCGCAATGTAGCAGAGCGAGTGATGTCGAGACGACCAGGAGCGATGCAGTCAGCGCCATAGGTCCCATTTGAAGATAGATGCATTGCAGAGTTCATGATCGGCTACGGTGAGCTAATCGACTAAAATTTCTTTTTTAATTGGTTTCACAAGAGGTCAAATTTAACTCTCAGGAGCGCGCTCTGGCTACCACCAACCCCATTCACGACTTGTTCGCTCGGCTGAACCAGTTAGGGATTTCCACGACTTTCGCTCGCAAAGTGCTGCCGAGTTGGTGGGACATGAGAATGGCAGACATCCCATCTGGTTTACAACAAACCCAGATGCTTCTAGCGCGTGCTTTCAACATCAACCTGTCCAGCTTGGCAGACCCCAAAGCGCAGGTGACTTTTTTAGAGACTGAGCGCAAATTCAAACTTAATGACCGTATGGATCCCGCTGAAGTTTTTGTCAGCGCTCACTACGCCACTGCATTGGTCAAGTTGGCCTTAAGAGGCTTTAAGCTATCCCAAGCTCTGGTACCCAAAGAAGCGGTCGAGTTACGCGATTTCATTCTCCAATCAGCAGATATCGTGAATCTGCCATGCTTGTTGGCCTGGTGCACCCAGGCAGGAATTCCAGTGCTTTATGTACACAAATTACCTGGCAAAAAAATGACCGGTATGGTGGTGCGGGATGCCGATCGTTTTGCTGTCGTTTTATCTCGCAAGGGAACGCCCTCCCATTTGCTGTTTCATCTGGCACACGAACTGGGCCATATAGGCCATGGCCATCTGACCGGTAACGGATTTGTGTTGGATGAAAAAATCGGCGATGCCGACCGTGGCGATGCAGACGAAAAAGAAGCCGATGCTTATGCCATACGCCTGATCAATGGCAAATCAGTATCTTATTCAGCAACAGGTGCGATTCGAAGCGGCATTGCCCTTTACAGGGCTGCATGTTCGGTTGCTCAAACTGAGCGGATTGATGCAGGACACATCATCTTGAACTATGGCAACGCCCAAAAGGCACATGGCTTGGCCAATCAAGCCTTGAAACACATCCCCGGTGAGTCAGATGGTGGCTTGGTAGTCAACACCCATTTCTGGCACTCTTTCGACACAGATGCAGTGTCGGAAGATCAATTGGAACTCCTTCAGACCGCTCTGGCCTGATCGTTCTTAACTCAATCTAGTCAGCGATGATCATCCTGGCCGACAACGACATCGTCTATAAATTGGCATGTTGCGACCTTTTGGATTCATTTTTGACTTGGCTTGACTCGCCACCCGCTCAAGTTTGGGTTCTTCCCAATATTCCTTTTGTGCTTCGCAAAAAGTTCAAAAACAACTCATTGGCACTGGCGTCGCTTAATAATTTCTTGAAGCAGACCCAAACCATTCCAGTGGCTCCCATCGATCTATTGGTGCGTTTTGAACAACTGGATGTAGGCGAGCGTCAAATGCTGGCAGTGCTGGTCGAAGAACCGTCCATCTTAAGGCTGGTCACCGGGGACAAACGTGCGTTGAAACAAATCGCAGACATGCTGGAGAAGGATGACTTGCTTGCCAAAAGACTGGCTCAAACTCGAACCGACTGCCTTGAATCCATCATGCTCGGACTGATAGAACTGCTTGGCTATTCAGCGGTCAATGCCAAGGCAAGTCTTGGGGCCGAATCAGACTTTGTTTTGAAAATGGCTTTTGGCCCCACTCGCAGTGAGACTCATGCCAGAGCGGCGCTTACCTCTTATCTCAAAGACCTCACTAAAACTGCTACTTTTGTTGCTCAATAGACCTGGAAATCACCAATATGAAAGCAACTGACATAGACAGGAGCAGATGACAAGTGGCCTGCTTCATGGCTTGAGCAATTGGGCCGCGTCCCAATCGGCAGCCACATGCGGGCCGCTGAGCTTGACCATGCCAAAACCTTCTTTGTGCGATTGACGCGCCGAAGGTGCCGGGCGCAGCATGATGCAGGTGGCGTCGGGGCTGAGCGCAAACTCCACGGCTTGCCCAGTCGCCAAACCCAACTGCTGGCGCAAGGCTTGCGGAATGGTGACTTGGCCTTTGCTAGTAAGGGTAGAAAGCATGTTGCTACTACTTGTGTGAGTGCTTGTGCAATGTTTGGATTGCATTGTATTACCGGGTAAGGATTCAGGCCTAATCAGGTCTGCATTCAGGTCAACTTTAACAATCTCATAGCTTCTATTCGGGTCTATTCTGGCTGACAATCGGGTCTAATCAGGTGTACATTCGGCGTTATGAACACCGAATCCATACAAATTACCGCTGAATTACTCAATTTACTGAGCGAAGTTGACGAATTTAAAGGGGCCTGGCGCGCCCTTGGAACGCTGGCTCCGGAACGACTCCATGCACTGCGGCATGTGGCCACCATTGAGAGCATAGGTTCTTCAACCCGAATTGAAGGCAGCAAACTGACAGACCGTGAGGTCGAAAAACTTCTTCCCAAGCTGAAAATCCAGAAGTTTGACAGCCGCGATGAGCAAGAGGTTGCAGGCTATGCCGAAACAATGGAAATGATTTTCCATGCTTTTAACGACATCCAAGTCAGCGAGAACCACATCAAACAGTTGCACCGCGATTTGTTGCGTTACAGCCTAAAGGATGAACGTCACAGGGGGGATTACAAGAAGTTATCAAACAATGTGGTGGCCTTTGATGCCAAAGGAAAGATGGTTGGCGTCGTTTTTGAAACGGCCACAGCGTTTGACACGCCACGACGTATGACTGAATTGCTTGATTGGTTTAAGAATGCGCAGGAACTTGGGAGACTGCACCCGCTGTTGATCGTTGCAGTGTTCATCGTGACTTTTTTAGAAATTCATCCTTTTCAAGATGGAAATGGCCGACTGAGCCGAATATTGACCACGCTCTTGCTTCTAAAGGCAGGTTATGCCTATGTGCCATACAGCTCACTTGAAAGCGTTATTGAGCACAGCAAAGAAGCTTATTACTTGGCTCTGCGCCAAACCCAGCAATCCTTGCGCAATGAAGCGCCAAACTGGCAGCCTTGGCTATTGTTTTTTATGCGGGCATTGCAACAACAAAAGCGCAGACTTGCCTCTAAAGTTGAGCGAGAAAAAGGAACTCTTGCAGCATTGCCAGAGCTGGCTGTGCATATATTGGATTATGTTCGTGACCATGGCCGAGTAACGTCACGCGATATGGTTCGTGCGTATGGTGCCAGCCCCAATACGCTTAAAACAACTTTCGGCAATCTCGTTAAAAAAGGGCTGCTTGCGAGACATGGAGGTGGTCGATCCATTTGGTATGGCCTACCGTAAATGCATTTTTTGAAGCTATTTAATCCACCACTTTCCAGCCCCAGCCTTGCGGCGCTTGGCGTTGTTGCAAAGCACTCGCAGCCCATCCCAACCCAAAGCGGCTTCGCCGCCCAAACACTGACGGGCAACACCACACACGCGCACCACACCCACTAGCGCACAAGGCGAACGACGTTCCTGCCGTAGCGTTTGCTGGTGTTGAAGGAGCCGTAGACGCCGCCATCATAGAAATCGACGAACCAAGCGTTGACCGAATTACCCACATAGGGGGACGAGGTCCAAAAGAAGACTGGTGTGGTGGTTGGAAATGCCGTCGGGACAATGGCCGGGCTTTTGCGACTACGGTCCACAATGCTAGTCAGCTCTTTGATGTTAGGCAAGCGCCAGCCATTTTTGTGCCAGCCATTTTTGCCAAGCTGCAATGCCGCCTCATGTGTGTACTCGGCTGCAGAGCCTGTGCAACTAACACCACTCCAGGTCATGCCCTCGGCACAACGCTTCCATATCAGGCCTGTGGCGCTGTCGGTCACCTCACTGCCATTGTTACTATAGCTAAAGCGTTCCGCGCCGTAGGCCAGCCCTAAAGCGGCCAGCAGCCCCGTGCCTAGCAGGCATGATGTGATTTTTTGTTTCATTTTTCATTCCCTTATGGTTGCAAAATACTGACGGGCAACACCACCACACGCGCACCACACCCACTAGCGCACAAGGCGAACGTAGAAGTCGTTGTCGCGGTAGTTGTTGGCGACTTCGCCATCGTTGAAATCGACGTACCAAGCGTATTCCGAATAACCAACATAGGGGGACGAGGACCAAAAGAAGGTGTCATATGGTGTGTTTGGAAATGCGCTAGGGTCAGTAATCGCGGGGTTGGACTTACTGCGATCCACAATGCTGGCAAGCTCTTTGATGTTAGGCAAGCGCCAGCCATTTATGCGAAGCTGCAATGCCGCCTTATGTCTGTATTTGGTTGCAGAGCCTGTGCAACTGCTGCCACTCCAGGTCATGCCCTCGGCACAACGCTTCCATATCAGGCCTGTAGTGTTGTCAGTCACTTCACTGCCATCACTGCTATAGCTAAAGCGATCCGCGCCGTAGGAAAGTCCTACAGCGACCAGCAGCCCCATGCCTAGCAGGCATGATGTGATTTTTTGTTTCATTTTTCATTCCCTTCTGGTTGCAAAATACTGACGGGCAACACCACACACGCGCACCACACCCACTAGCGCACAAGGCGAACGTAGTAGAGGTCGCCGCGGTGCTCGTTTTCGACGCTGCCATCGCCGAAATTGAAGTACCACGCGTGGACCGAGCTCGAGCTCTCCACATAAGGGGACGAGGTCCAATACGAATCTGGTTTTGTATTCGGAAACCAGTTGCCATCAATGCTCGATCCCGAGGCAACACCGTAATCCACAATGCTTTGCAATTCACTGGCCTCAGGCAGCCGCCAATCTTTGTGACCACACAGCCCGGCGGCATTTACCGCGTTCACGTAGCCTTGGGCATTGGTGTTGGCTTTTACTTGATCTTCCGTGCCGAATAAGCCCGAGGCGTAGTTGGAATATTGGCCGTTAGGGTCCAGCTCCGGGTTGCCGCGTGTGCCGCTGGCGGGTTTGCCCTCCCACATCAGGCCGGTGATGTTGTCTTTCACGCATTCGGTTTTGTTGTAAGTGCCGCCACCACTGTTTGGCACAAGGCTGTAACTAAAGCCTAGCTTGCCGTCAGTTTGGTCAGCGCTGGTCACATCGCGGCCCACCATGCCGTCTTGCTTGTTGTTGAGGCTGGTGGCTTCTATGCTGGTGCAGCTGACGAGTGTGTTGCTTCCCTCACCGTAGCATTGCTCGGAAGTAATTCCGGTATCAGTCAGGGGCACCATTATGGTGGTGCGTTGGGTTGATTCGCTCCCTCCCCCTCCGCCACCACAACCAGCAAGCACAACCATGACAGTGCATAGCAGCGACTGCCACAAGCGAGGTTTAGTCCATTGCAAACAAAGCGGATTTTTCATGACGGTTTTTTCCTTAAAGGCTTAGAGATCAACTGCAATCGTGGATTTGTATTCATTAGATTTAATTGAAAGGTTTTTAAACATGAATTAGACATAGATTGTTGATTCAAAGATTCACTTTTCACACCCTACAAATTAACGGTTTTGAAAGTTGTTGAGCAGAAATATTGATCATGTAAACATTCGGTGTGATGCTTGAAAATCGCTATCTTTTGCATCATGCGTAAATGTTTTTGCACTCTTTAAGGGCCTTGACCAAATGCACACGGCTACGCTCACCCGCCAAACGGCTGCGTCTTTCTGGTTCAACACCTCCCCCCTATAATCTTGTTTTCCACCTACAGGGAACCGTGCGTTCCCGCTTTGGACATGACCAAATTTGTGTTTGTCACCGGCGGTGTGGTGTCTTCCCTGGGCAAGGGAATCGCCGCTGCCTCTTTAGCCGCGATTCTTGAATCGCGGGGCCTTAAAGTCACCCTCATCAAGCTCGACCCCTACATCAACGTCGACCCCGGCACCATGTCGCCGTTCGAACACGGCGAGGTGTTTGTTACCGAAGACGGCGCCGAAACCGACCTGGACTTAGGCCATTACGAGCGCTTCATCACCACGCGCATGCGCCGCACCAACAACTTCACCACCGGCCAAATCTATAAAAGCGTGCTGGAAAAAGAACGTCGCGGCGACTACCTGGGCACCACGGTGCAAGTCATTCCGCACATCACCAATGAAATCCAAGACTTCATCAAACGCGGTGCCGGTGTTGGCACGCCGGACGCGGTGGAGGTGGCCATTGTTGAAGTCGGCGGCACCGTTGGTGACATCGAATCGCTGCCGTTTTTGGAAGCCGTGCGCCAGATGAGCCTGCGCATGGGCCCGCATAACGCGGCCTTTGTGCACCTGAGTTATGTGCCGTGGATTGCCGCTGCCGGTGAACTCAAAACCAAACCCACCCAGCACACGGCACAAAAACTGCGCGAAATCGGTATACAGGCAGACGCCTTGGTGTGTCGCGCCGACCGGCCTATTCCGCAGGAAGAACGCTCGAAAATTTCGCTGTTCTCCAACGTGCCCGAATGGGGCGTGATCTCCATGTGGGACGTGGACACGATTTACAAAGTGCCGCGCATGCTGCACGAGCAAGGCCTGGACGCACTCATTTGCGAAAAGCTCAAGCTCAACACGCCGCCTGCCAGCTTGAAGCGCTGGGACGAACTGGTGCACGCTGTCGAACATCCCGAGTTCGAGTTGCGCATCGCCATGGTCGGCAAATACGTCGACCTGTCCGACAGCTACAAATCGCTGAACGAAGCGCTGCGCCACGCCGGTATACGCAACCACGCACGGGTGCACATCGAGTACATAGATTCTGAAATCCTCACACCCGAGAACACGGCGCAGCTCTCGCGTTTCGATGCCATTTTGGTGCCCGGCGGTTTCGGCAAACGCGGCATCGAAGGCAAAATTTGCGCGGCCCGCTATGCGCGGGAACACAAAGTGCCTTACCTCGGCATTTGTTTAGGCATGCAAATCGCCACCATCGAATACGCACGCCATGTGGCAGGTTTGAAAGATGCGAACAGCACCGAGTTTGAGCCCGACAGCCCGCACCCGGTGATCGCGCTCATCACCGAATGGAAAGACGCCGACGGCAGTACCAAGCAGCGGGATGCAAAGTCCGACATGGGCGGCACAATGCGTCTGGGTGCACAAACTTCAAACGTCTCCAAAGGCACGCTGGCCCATGAAATTTACGGCGATGTGGTGACCGAGCGTCACCGCCACCGTTATGAAGCCAACGTCAACTATTTAGATAAATTGCGCGAAGCCGGTCTGGTCATCTCCGCGCTGACGCAGCAAGAACACCTGACGGAAATCGTCGAACTCCCGCGCAGCGTCCACCCCTGGTACATAGGCGTGCAATTCCACCCCGAGTTCAAATCCACTCCGTGGGACGGTCACCCGCTGTTCAACGCGTTTGTGCATGCAGCCCTTTCCTACCAATCCGAGCGTCAAAAACTCAAGGTGGTGGCATGAAGCTCTGCGGCTTTGACGCCGGGTTAGAGCATAGGTTTTTTTTGATTGCCGGCACTTGCTCTATAGAGGGTTTGCAAATGTCTTTGGACGTGGCCGGGACACTGCAAGAGATTTGCAGCGGCCTGGGCATTCCGCTCATTTACAAAGGTTCCTTCGACAAGGCCAACCGCTCTTCCGGCAGCACGCAGCGCGGTGTGGGCATGGACGCCGGTTTGAAAATTCTGGACGAAGTGCGCCGACAACTTCAGCTGCCGGTGTTGACCGATGTACACGAAGAATCTCAAATAGCCACAGTGGCCAGCGTGGTCGATGTGTTGCAAACCCCGGCGTTTTTGTGCAGACAAACCGATTTCATCCGGGCTGTCGCTCAATCGGGCAAACCGGTCAATATCAAAAAGGGCCAGTTCTTAGCGCCTTGGGACATGGTCAACGTGATAGACAAAGCGCGTGCAGCCGCGCGTGAAAAAGGCTTGCCTGAAGATAACTTCCTGGCGTGTGAGCGCGGTGTCAGCTTTGGCTATAACAACCTGGTGGCCGACATGAGCAGCCTGGCCGAGATGCGCAAAACCGGCGCTCCTGTGGTGTTCGATGTGACACACTCGGTGCAAAAACCGGGCGGCCAAGGCACCAGCAGCGGCGGCGCGCGCGACATGGTGCCGGTGTTGGCGCGCGCAGGCGTGGCTGCCGGGGTGGCGGGTTTGTTCATGGAAACCCACCCGAAGCCGGATGAAGCCTGGTCAGACGGCCCGAACGCTGTACCGCTGGGCAAGATGAAAGCCTTGTTAGAAACCTTGGTCGAATTAGATGTTGTGACCAAAAAACACCCGTTGCTGGAAAACGATTTTTCAGCTTGATCGAATCTGTCTTGCAGGCTTTCGTGCCTGCGTGTTTTTCTTGAAGAAAGTCAAAAAATGAGTGCCATCGTTGATATCGTCGGACGTGAAATTCTGGACAGCCGGGGCAACCCCACCGTGGAATGCGATGTGTTGCTGGAAAGCGGCGTCATGGGTCGCGCGGCCGTGCCCTCAGGTGCGTCCACCGGCAGCCGCGAAGCCATTGAGTTGCGCGACGGCGACCCCAACCGCTACGGCGGCAAGGGCGTGCTGACCGCCGTGGAAAACATCAACCACGACATCACCCAAGCAGTGATTGGTTTGGACGCGTCAGACCAAGCGTTTTTGGACCACACGATGATTGACCTGGACCGCACCGACAACAAAGCACGCATCGGTGCCAACGCCATTCTGGCCGTCTCCATGGCCGTGGCCCGCGCCGCTGCTGAAGAATCCGGTCTGCCGCTGTACCGTTATTTCGGCGGCATGGGCCGCATGCAAATGCCGGTGCCCATGATGAACGTGATCAACGGCGGCGCGCACGCCAACAACAACCTCGACTTGCAAGAGTTGATGATCATTCCGGTCGGCGCGCCTACCTTCCGCGAAGCCGTGCGTTACGGCGCCGAAGTGTTTCATGCATTGAAAAAAATCATGAGCGACAAGGGCATGAGCACTGCTGTCGGCGACGAAGGCGGTTTTGCGCCGAATGTGCCCGGCCATGAAGCCGCGATTCAAATGATTTTGGACGCGATTGACAAAGCAGGCTTTACCGCCGGTGAGCAAATCATGCTCGGTTTGGACTGCGCTGCCAGCGAGTTCTACCGCGACGGCAAATACCAGCTCAAGGGCGAAGGCTTGGAACTCGACGCCGGGCAATGGACCGACATGCTGGCCACCTGGGCCGACAAATACCCCATCATCAGCATTGAAGACGGCATGGCCGAAGGCGACTGGGACGGCTGGAAACACCTGACCGATCGCATGGGCAAGAAAGTGCAATTGGTCGGCGACGATTTGTTCGTCACTAACACCAAGATATTGCAAGAAGGCATAGACAAGGGCGTGGCCAACTCCATACTGATCAAAATCAACCAGATCGGTACCTTGAGCGAGACGTTTGCGGCCATTGAGATGGCCAAACGCGCCGGTTACACCTCGGTCATCAGCCACCGTTCAGGTGAAACCGAAGACACCATCATTGCCGACATCGCAGTCGGTACCAATGCCGGCCAGATCAAAACAGGCTCGCTCAGCCGCTCGGACCGTCTTGCTAAATACAATCAACTTTTGCGTATTGAGGAAGATCTGGGTACCATAGCCACCTATCCGGGTCGCGCGGCTTTCTACAACCTGCGCGGCTGAACAACAAAAAAGCTGTACTTATGCGTCGTCCCGTCCCGCTGATTTTGCTTGGCCTGCTGCTGGTATTTCAACTACAGTTGTGGTTCGGCCGTGGCAGCGTCCCCGACGTGTGGCGATTGCGCCAGCAATACCAAGACCAGTTGCAAACCAACGCCAGATCGCAAAGCGATATTGAACGCCTGCGCGCCGAACTGCGCGATTTGCGCGACGGCCTGGAAATGGTCGAAGAGCGGGCCCGGGCTGAAATCGGCATGGTCAAGCCCAACGAAATTTTTGTACAACTGGCCAAACCCGCCAAGTGAATTCCGCCTCACAGCGAACAGTGGTACTGGCCGGCGGCAATGTCAACGCCCGCCAATCGCTGGCTTCTAAGCTGCAAACCAGCTTGCTCAGCCAATCCCTTGACATGGATTTTTTCTGCCCCGCCACCCCGCAAGACCTGGCGCATACGCCTGCCAACGCCAGACATTTGCTCTGGCGAAACCCTGGGGACATGGCAAGCACCTCCGCGCACGACGGTTGGCGCGACCAGTTGCATGAATTGCAACGCGCTTACCAAAGCCTGCACGCCGACAGCGAGTCGGTATTGCAGCAAGCGGTTTACGCATTGGTCAATGGACAGATAGACGCCATGAAACGTCCGGTCGCAGAAGCAAGTTGGATGGGCTTGTGCGAATGCTGCGCCGACCCGACTTGCGAACAAAAACTGTTTGGCCGTTTATTGCAAGGCTGAAGTAGCGGGCGGCACCGGCTGCCCCGGCACAAACAATTGTGCAGCGTCCACGGCGTCGTAGCGGTATTGCTGGCCGCAAAAATCACAACCCACCTCTATCAACTCGCGCTCTGACAATATGCTGTCGGCCTCTTCGCGGCCCAAACTGCGGATCATGTTGCTGACCCGCTCGCGGTTGCACGAGCAGACAAAGCGCGGTGAATCCATGCCGGGCTCGGGCGCGAAATGACGCAGATTTTCCTGCCAGAACAAACGGTGCAACACCTTGTCCGGCGTGAGATTCAACAATTCTTCTGATGTGAGGCTGTTGGCCAAAATAGCGATGCGGTTGTAGTCTTCGCTTTGACCAATGGCGTCTTCCTCGGCCATGGTTTTGCTTCCGCCCAAGTTGGCAATCCCGCCCATGGGCAAGCGCTGTATCAACAAACCGGCTGCTACTTTGTCATTCGCGGCCAGCACCAGCGTGGTGTCGAGTTGTTCGCTTTGCAACATGTAATGCGCCAGCACATCGCTGAATTTCTTCAGCGGTTGTTTGTGGTCGTCATACAGCGACACCACGCCCTGGTAAGGCTGCTGACCGGCACGTCGGCCCACAGGATCCAAGGTGATGGCGCAGCGCCCGAGGTTGTTCTGGTTCGCCATGTCTTCAAATGGCATGCCGTCTGCCACTTCGCCTATGGTTTTTGCTGTTGAGCGCAAACGCAAATCGGACTGCACCTCAACCACCGCGAGTTTGAGCGGGCCCTCGCCGTGCAATTGCAGCACCAGGGCCCCGTCAAACTTGATATTGGCTTGCATTAACACCGCTGCTGCTGTCATCTCGCCCAGCAAATGCCGCACGGCTTCAGGATATGGTCCGGTCTCTAAGTTGTCAGCGCGGCGCTTCAATATGTCTTGCCAGCTGTCGGTCAGTCGCACCAGCAGGCCGCGCACAGGCAGGCCTTCAAAAATAAATTTATGCAATTCGCTCATGCGATTTTTTTCAGTCCGTTTTTAAAACGCAGCGCGTTGTTCATGTAGTGCTTGGCGCTGTTGCGCAGGCCTTCGATTTGCTCGGGGGTGAGTTCTCTCACCACCTTGGCCGGCGTGCCCATGATCAGGCTGCCGTCAGGAAACTCCTTGCCTTCGGTGACCACCGAGCCGGCGCCGACCACGCAGTTTTTCCCAATGCGCGCGCCGTTAAGCACCACAGCGGCAATGCCTATCAGGCTTTCGTCGCCAATCGTGCAACCGTGCAACATGACTTGATGTCCCACGGTGACATGCTTGCCGACCACCACCGGCAAACCGTTATCCGCGTGAATCACAGCCAAGTCTTGGATGTTGCTGCCCTCGCCTATGGTGATGGTTTCGGTGTCGCCGCGAATGACGGCGTTGAACCAGACGCTGGTATTGGCATGCAAACTGACCGCGCCCATGACCTGCGCGCTGTCTTCAATCCAGGCGCTGGGGTGTATGTCGGGGGTGTGGTCGTCGAGCTGGTAAATGGCCATGTTCAGTGTTCCTGTGTGTTTCTACAATTGTAGGGATGGAATTACGAAGCGCTGCCCTACAAATTTTGTGCGATGCCGACCCGCACACCCAGGTGCTGGCGGTGCATGCGCTATGGCATGAGCGCGACCGTTTGACGCTGGAAACGACCGCTGTGATGCAAGCACCCGATGTGCCGCTGCCCGGCCGTCCTGCCAAGCCAGAGTTGAAGCCGCCGCAGCAAGTGCCTTCGCGCTCGGTCTACACGCCGCAAGGGCTGGCAGGCTTGGTGCATTCGATTTGCCATATTGAATACAACGCCATCCATTTGGCGCTGGACGCGATCTGGCGGTTTGCAGGATTGCCCGAAGCGTATTACCGCGACTGGTTGAAAGTGGCGTATGAAGAATCGACTCACTTTGAATTGCTGTGCGGCTTGCTGCGCGACATGGGCTACGGCTACGGCGACTTTGCCGCACACGACGGTTTGTGGCAAATGTGCGAGAAAACCGCAGACGATGTGATTGCCCGCATGGCGCTGGTGCCGCGTACTTTGGAAGCACGCGGGTTGGACGCCACACCTTTGATACAAGCGAAATTGCATTTAAGCGATTCACCGCACGCGCTTGCTTTGCAACCCATATTGGAAATAATTTTGCGCGACGAAATCGGCCATGTGGCGATTGGTAACCAGTGGTTCCGCTGGCTGTGCGCGCAGCAACAACTGGACCCGCTGACGCATTACCCGCTGCTGGTGCAACGCCACGCCGCGCCGCGCCTGAAACCGCCTTTCAATAACGAAGCGCGTTTGCAAGCCGGGTTCACGCAGGATGAAATTGATTGGTTGTTGGCGCAGCGTTTGGCCTGATGCGCAGAGCCCTGAGCGCTTTGATCCTCGTTAGCTAGCCTCTCGGGTGATGCTGCGCATGCAACTGCTTTAACCTCTCCCTCGCCACATGCGTATAAATCGTGGTGGTGGATATATCTGCGTGACCCAGCAGCATTTGCACCGCGCGCAAATCCGCGCCATGGTTCAGCAGATGTGTAGCGAACGCATGACGCAAAGTATGCGGCGACAGCGGCACATGAATATCGGCTAAGAGCGCGTATTTTTTGATCAGCATCCAAAACATGACGCGACTCATGGCCACACCGCGCTGCGTCACGAACACTGCCGGGCTGTTTTTGTGTTTCAGCAACTCGCTGCGCGCCTTGTCCAGGTAACGCTGCATCCAATCTCCGGCTTCTTCGCCGAACGGCACCAACCGCTCTTTGTCGCCTTTACCCGTGATCCGCAACACGCCTTCGCGCATGTTCAATGACAACAGCGGCAGGTTCACCAGTTCGCTGACGCGCAATCCACTGGCGTACAACAACTCCAGCATGGCGCGGTCGCGCAAACCCAAAGCGGTGTCGGTGTCGGGGGCGTTCAACAATGCCTCGACCTGCGCTTCACTTAGGCTTTTGGGCAAACGCAGCGGTTGACGCGCCGACAACAACTTCAAGGTGGGGTCGGCCAGCAAACGGTTGTCGCGAAAAGCCCATCGGTAAAAACGCCGGAACACGGTCATGCGCCGGTTGGCGGAAGTGGCCTTGGTTTGATCGTGCCGATGCGCGAAATAAGCTTGCAAATCGGCTTCCACCGCAGTCGCTAATGAACTGTGTTGCGTATGCAACCACAGCGCTAAGGCATTCAAGTCGCGCCGGTAAGCCGCCAGCGTCAGCGCAGACAAACCGTCTTCCAGCCAGACGCTGTCGATGAAGGCATCGATCAGCGGGTCTGGCGTGTCAGTCGAGCTTGAGCTTTTGCGCATCGACCACCTTTTTATACACCTCGTATTCAGCTTTCAATTGCGCCGCAAATTCGCCCGGGCTGTTGGCGATCACGCGCGAACCGGTGGCTTCCATGCGCTTGACCACTGCCGGGTCTTGCAACACCTTGCGCACAGCCGCATTCAATTGCGACACCAGTGGCGCGGGCAAGCCTTTGGGCGCCCAGATGCCGTAAAGCGCCGGGCGGTTCACCGGCTCCAAACCCAGCTCTTTGAACGTGGGCACATCAGGCAATTCGGCCACGCGCTCAGGCGAGGCCACCGCCAGCGCAATCAAACGCTTGTCTTTGATATGCGGCAAAGCAGAAGGCAGATTATCAAAAATAATCGGCACCTGGCCGCCCACCGTGTCGCGCAAGGCCGGACCGGAACCGGCGTAAGGAATATGCACGACAAAAGTCTTGCTCAAACTCTTGAACAATTCCATTTGCAAATGCCCGATTCCGCCGGTGCCCGAAGATGCATAGTCGTAGCTGCCGGGTTTGGCGCGCAGTTCTTTCAAAAAACCAGCCATGTCTTTGGCGGGAAACGAAGGATGAATCGCCAACACATTCGGGGAGGCCACCATGTTGATGATGGGTGTGAAATCGGTGAGCGGCTTGTAGGCAATGGCAGGGTTGATGGCCGGGTTGGTGGCCGCACTAGACGCCGTGGTCAAACCCAATGTGTAACCGTCAGGCGCGGCGCGCGCCACTTCTAACGCACCCACGGTGCCGCCGCCGCCGGCTTTGTTATCGACAATCACCGTTTGGCCGAGCAATTTTCCCAGCGGCTCGGCGACGATGCGCGCGATCAAATCGGTGCTGCCGCCGGGTGCGAACGGCACGACCAATCGAATGGTTTTGTTCGGGTAGGTTTGTGCATTCGCATTGACCATACCAATGCAACACGCAATCGAAAACAATTTCCAAAAAATAGTTTTCATCAGACCACCACCGGTTCCGGTTCAAGTTGTATGCCGAAGCGCTCATACACACTGGTTTGAATCGCTTTGGCCAAGGTCACGACTTCGCCGCCGGTGCACGGGCTGTCTCGCCCGCCTTTGTTGATGATGACCAGCGCTTGCTTGTCATACACCGCTGCGTTGCCCACCGACTTGCCGCGCCAGCCGCAAGCGTCTATCAACCATGCTGCCGCGAGTTTGATGCGCCCGTCGCTCAAGTGGTAATGCACCAGACGCGGTTCGCGCGCGATGATGTCGGCGCATTGCTCGGGCGAGACGGTCGGGTTTTTGAAAAAGCTGCCTGCATTGCCCACCACCTGCGGATTCGGCAATTTGGCACGGCGTATTTCGCAGACCCAGTCAAACACTTGCTTGGGCGTCGGGTTATTGATGCCGGTTTGCGCTTGCTTTTTTTCCAGATCGGCATAACCGATATCTACCGTCCATTTCTTATGCAAACGAAAACGCACTTGCGTGATCAGCGCGCGCCCCAGCAAACCCAAGTCTCGCTTGTCAGTGGCTTGGTGCTTGAAAATCGAATCGCGGTAACCGAAGGCGCATTGCGCAGCCTCGAGCGTGAAATGTTGGCCGGTGTGTAAATCGACTGCGTCCAGCGATTCGAAGCGGTCTTGCAACTCGACGCCGTAAGCGCCAATGTTTTGCACCGGTGAGGCACCGACCAGACCCGGAATCATGGCCAGGTTTTCCAGTCCCGGCCAGCCTTGCTCCAAGGTCCATTCCACAAATTCGTGCCAGTCTTCGCCGGCGGCGGCTTGCACAATCCAGGCCTTGTCGTCTTCGGACACCAGCTGTTTGCCCAGCAGCTCCACTTTGATCACCAAGGGCTTGATGTCGCCTGTGATGACGATGTTGCTGCCGCCGCCCAGCACAAAATGCGGCTCAAGCCGTATCGGGTCGGCCAGCAGTGCGGCGACATCCTCCATGCTGCGCAAACGCAGCAAGCGTTCGGCTTTGGCGGCGATGCCGAAGGTGTTGTGGGCTTGCAGCGGAACCTGTGTCTCGATAATCATGTGAGAATTGTCGCACCTGAACTCCTGAAGTACCGACCATGCCCTCTTTTGATACTGTGTGCGAAGCCGACGTGGTGGAAGTGAAAAACGGCGTAGAGAACACCGCCAAAGAAATCGCCACCCGTTTTGATTTCAAAGGCACTTCGGCCACCATCGAATTCAAGGACAAGGAAATCACCTTGATAGGCGACAGTGACTTTCAACTCGCACAAATTGACGACATCTTGCGCAACAAACTGACCAAGCGCAATGTGGACATACGTTTTCTGGACAAAGGCGATGTGCAGAAAATGGGCGGCGACAAGGTCAAGCAAGTGGTGAAAGTACGCAATGGCATTGCCAGTGAGGATGCAAAAAAAATTCAGCGCGCCATCAAGGACAGCAAGATGAAAGTACAGGCCGCGATTCAGGGCGAGGCGGTTCGCATCACCGGGGCTAAGCGTGACGATTTGCAAGCGGCCATGGCGCTGATTCGCAAAGAGATGCCCGATTTACCGCTGAGCTTTGACAATTTCCGTGACTGATTAATTAAAGGTTTATTTGCACTTAAGTGCGCCAAAAATCCCCTTGCATTAATAAGGGTGATTCTTATTTTTCCCGGTTGATTTCCCCTTGTTCTGTGACACCTGAGAGGGGTAATTATTAGCTGACATCAGTAGTGTCCGGTTAAAAAGCGAATAAATTCAATTGGTTACTGACATCTGCCTTATCGATTGTGTTGCCATCGAGCTGCAAGGCGCTTGAAAGCTCAGTTTTCTCGAATATCGAGACCGACAAGATCTGTAGCAAAGTGTAGAGCGA
>CAMDKD010000024.1 GCA_945901125.1 Bordetella parapertussis | reverse complement strand
CCCGGTGGACTGACAGCGCGTTTGGTGGACTCCAGTGCTTCAGGCTTGACCAACGGAACCAGCACCAACGTGTCCACCAATGGTGGCAGCACTGCTTACAGCGCTGCTACTGTCAGCCTGAGTACCAGCGTTACTGCTGTCAATGACGCTCCGATCGCAACAGGAACTGCCTCGCTGGGTTCTACAAACGAAGATAATTTTTCCCCTTCGAGCTATACGGTAGCAGCTTTATTTAATTCTAAATTCAGTGATGTTGACGGCAATACCTTGGACGGGGTCGCTGTGACAGGAAATGCTGCCGATGCAGCGACGCAAGGCAAGTGGCAATGGAAGGCTAATGCAGTGGGTGCCAACTGGACGGATTTTTCTTCAGTCTCAGATGCCAGTGCGCTTTTCCTCTTAAACGGCACCAATTTGCGCTTCTTGCCCAATGCCAATTATTTTGGCACGCCAGGCGATCTCAGTGTTCGGTTGGTCGATTCCACCGTGTCATTGAGCAACGGCTCGACCGTTAATGTGCAATCAAACGGCGGTGCGACAGCTTACAGTTCCAGCACGGTTGCAGTGAGTATCAGTGTCACCAATGTGGATGATGCACCTACAGGTGCAGTTTCTTTCACGGGCACGGCTTCACCCGGCAATCTGCTGACAGCAAGCAATACCTTGGCTGATTTGGACGGCATGGGTACAGTCACTTACCATTGGCAAACCCAAACTTCATCTGTTTGGTCTGACGTGGCAACCGGCACGACATACACGCCGACTGCAAGCGATTCAGGCAAATCTATTCGCGTACACGCAACCTATACGGATGGCGGTGGTAAAGCTGAAAGTATGGACAGCGGGTCTAGTACGGTAGCCGCAGATACCACGCCGCCTTTGTTGAAGTCAGTCACCGTATATTCCAACGCTATTGCCATGATATTTGATGAAACGTTGATGGGCCCCACTGGCGGTGCGGATGTCGGTAGTTTCACATTGACAACATACAATTCGAGTGGTACAGCTACCTCAGTTAATCTCACTGGCGTAAGCGTTCCAGGCCTTACTCCTATGTACGATAAATACAATATTCAGTACGGTAGTCAATATATGCTTTCTGGTGCTATGTATTCCCTGAAGTTGACTTACACCGACGCTAGCGGTGATGATGCCAACGCTTTGCAAGACCTGTCCGGCAATGACATGCCTTCATTCAATTTAATCATGTTTAACGGTAACGCTAACCCAAGTGTAACCGGCACTACGGGCATTGACTACATCATGGGTGGTGGCGGTAACGACATCATCACAGGCGGTAAAGGCAACGATGTGATGTGGGGACTTGACTCTGCTCGTTCAACCACATCGTCGGACAATGACACTTTTGTCTGGCTACTAGGTGACGAAGGCACCGGCGCAGTGGACACCATCAAAGACTTCTCTGTGTGGAATAGAGCCACATCTACGGGCGACAAGCTCGATCTCACCGGTTTGCTGAATGGCTATAGCAGCGGATTTACGATCACCGATTGGATCAAGTCCGTGACCACGGGGCAGGTGGTCAACGGGGTAGCCAACAGTACGGTCATCGTCATTGATGCCGATGGCGGTCTTTCAAACACCTATACCCAAACCATTAACTTGGAAGGGGTTGATTTGCTTGCCGGTCTCAGCGGTTCTTACACAGATAAGCTTGGCCTGTTAAAAACCAATGGTGTCATCATCGCCTGATTGGTTTTTCCTTTTCGTTCAACCCGCCGCGCCTCACCCGCCGGCGGGTTTTTTTATCTGTCTGCAAGACAGCGCCTCACCCTGCACCTGAGTTGGCGTTAAGGTCTATCCACCTGAGCTTCGCCCGCGCGTCACCAGTCGTTCGGCCACCGCTGAAGCTGATCAGACCTTCTCAGATACCGAATTGAACCAAAGCACCAGTTGCTCTTCTGAGATTTTTCCTGCGGCAAGATTTCTGAATGTGGCGTAGAGCATGTCTTGGCTTGCCGCGACTTTCCAGCCATTCAATGTCATGAACAACATGCTGACCACAAAAGCCACGCGTTTGTTGCCGTCTATAAACGGATGATTTTTTGCAATCGCGTAGGCATATGCGGCTGCTAAATCTGGTATTGAGGATTTGCCTTTGGCATAGAAAAAAGTGTTTTTAGGTTTTGCCAAAGCAGATTCAAGAAGTCCTGAATCACGAATACCTGCGCCTCCGCCGTGTTCAGCGATCTGACGTTTGTGTATCGCTTTGACTGATTCAGCCAATACCCAAATCGGCTCGGACATTTACTGTGCCAGTTTTTTCAAAACGTCACGGTTTTGCCGCATGATTTTTTCGGCAGCATCCATTTGGGCAGCGAAGTCGGGGCAATACGAGGTGAGCTCAATGCCTTCAGGCGTTTCAACCACATACAAGGTGTCGCCTTTGTCCACGCGCAGTTTGGTCAGAATTTCTTTGGGAAGCACGACACCAACAGAGTTACCAATAGTGGTCAATTTGAGTGAGCTGATCATGGAAATTTTCTCCTTGAGCGAAATGTACAACATCCGTTATAACGGATATGGGGTGCTGCTAACTCGCATTATTAAGCGCCTAACGAGGCCAGTCGTTCGGCCACCGCTGAAGCTGATCAGATTGTTCAGAGCCGCAGTGCTCGCTTTGCAAGCGCTGACGTGCTGTTGAATGGCTTTGATAAAGCCAGCCGCAGGTAAGCGGGCAAGTCTGCCTCGAGTGCTTAGACCATCCTTTGACGGGCGACTGGGTAATCTGCGTCCGCACCGTCAACCGCCAGCTAACTTTCACATGCAATCTGCAATGCCCCTCGATTCTGTGGATCTGTTGAATCAATCCTTCTGTGTTACCCAGCTGTTGGGGCTTGCGCTCCGTGTCAACCATAGTGTAAACTGACAACCCCGGTGTAAACCAGCAGGTGACCTTTGGTTCACCTGCAACCCAAGGAGTGAAGTAGTGAGCGAGAAGATGTCGAATGCCCCCGTGTACTATGCATTGGCTCAAGCGCAGTTCAACCCTGTTGCAGCCATGGCAAAGTACGTTGACGAACTACAGGATCGTCTCCGGCGGGAAGGCTACACACTATTTGAGCCTCAGCAAGTGACCCACTTGCAATTAGTTTCCGCTTCGGCTCAATCGGTTGCTGAGCCCCAAGTAGCCCACACAACATCTTGGCTCATCACGAAGGGGGATCGAACCTCAGGTTTCATTTTGAGTGCATCATCCATCACTTTTCATACAACCCACTACGAAACCAGCAAGCAATTCATACCGGAATTCATCCGAGGGCTTAAAGCCATACATTCAGTGGTTAATTTGGATCATGTCAGCCGACTGGGGCTACGCTATCTAGATGCTGTCCTGCCGAAACCTTCCGAAGAGGTTGATCAGTATCTGGTTGGCGGACTTCACGGTATACGATTCGGAGGGAAGCAGCGATATGCACTAAACGAGTCTGTGTACGAAACAGAATCGGGCCCCTTGTTGAACAACGGTACGTTGGTGGCACGCGTTCACAGAATGACATCAGCCCTAGGGTACCCGCCAGACATGGTTCCTAACGTCTTGGTTCAGATGCCCAAGTTTGCCGTGAATGATATTTGCTCTCATGCTGTGATCGACACGGATTTCTTTGTGGAAGGTCAAATGCCACTGGATTTCGACAAGCTCGAAGAGCAACTATCCGCCCTGCATACAACTATTAAACTGGTGTTCGACACAACAATTACTGATCATGCCCGTGCGACATGGGCCTGAAAATAGGTTAAAAAATAAGATGTATTCCACTCCAGTTTCCACTCGCCAATTCCAACCAACAGTATCGTCAAAAAAGGCTGCCTTTGTGGTGTTCGGAACGATTCTATTAGGCACAGGTAGCGTATACAGTCTGGACCGAACCAAATCATGGCGCCACCACATCCAGCCACGCGTGCCGTTTATTCTCGATGCGGCGGACATAGCAGCAGGAGCCGCAACTTCAGGGCGTCCTGATGTTCGCACGCCTGCAGAACATGTTGAGAATATCCGAAAAGTGTTGAATCCTCCTGTCGCAGATCTTGCTGTTCTATTTGATGTCTCTCGCCAAGCCATCTACAAGTGGCTAACCGGCACTTCTGCCCCAGAAGTAGCCAAGCTTGGACGAATACTCGAACTCAGCCGGATCGCAGATGCATTTCAGCTAGCGGGAATTTCACGTGCTGGAACATTGCTGAAAATGAAAACTTTCGATGGTCGGTCTCTAATGGATCTCATCAGGTTTGGTGAAAACCGGCAAGAACACGTTAGCGCTCTGATCACCGAAGCAACGGCAATGGAATCGTCGTACAAACTGTCTGGCTTGGCAACTTCAAAATCCAAACCAACCAGCGATTGGAAGTCATCCATTTCGATTCCAGGCTCCTCTGAGCGCGCTTAAATGAGGAATCGTTGATGCTGGGACGGGATACAGAATGGCGGCAGGGAAATCTACTAACCGACGAAGCCGCGCATGGACTTAAATTGGTGGAAGCCCTAGGTTCAATCAGCAGAGTTGTAGTTATCTCTCACGACTGCGATCTACCAAGTGAAACTGAAAGTTTCGTCGAGGTCATTATTGGCTCTAAGGTTGACACTTCGAACCCAATACTCGCAAAAGCAAGAAATCCACGTCGATTGCACATTCAGTTCGTAGCTCAGGATGGCCAAGAACTGCATATTGAGCTTCAACATGCAAATCGACGGCAGGTGGATAAGGTCCAGTTTGCCGAGGTCGGCGCTGGAGAATCTAACTTTGCTCTGTCAGCAGACGAAAAGCGATCTTTGAAACAATGGCTCGCAGCCAGATACGGGCGTCCGGCATTCCCCAATAACTTCGAGTCTAGACTTCGGAATACCATCAAGAAGAAATCCGTCGAATATCACATTGCGAAAATTCTGGAAGCGGAATCATCAAATCTAGTGGCGCTCTTTTTCGATCTTGGTGAGGAACGAAATGTAGAACTCTCAGATGGGGAAGCCTACTTTCTCTCTATTTCAGTTGTTTACGACGCAACTGAGGGCGGCCATACCGCAAGGAAAACGGCGGAGAAAGTTGCAGATCAGCTTCGCAATCTTTTTGAACAAGCATACGGAGCCACTGACAAAGCAACAGAAATTGCACTTGAGTCTTGCAAAGCCGTCGCAGATACGTTTATGACATTGGCGGACCTCAGGAAGGTGGATCAATGGCGCTTGGAATACATCAGTCTTCGAGAAGAGCCTGTGGGTAATTTCCTTGCGACTGGCGTGCTGTCGGTCTAGACATGAGAAACCTGAAATCGTTAGGTTGCCAAGTTTGTGAACATGTGTTGTCTGGATTATTTGGGCCCTTTTGGTATCGCCACCTGCCATCATGGCAACCCAATCCCTGAAACCCGCATGAATACTGGGCTCGGCTCATAGACACGTCCACAAGCTGGCAGAGAAAAAGGGGGCAGAGAAAATCTGTCGACTTCGCAGCGACCCCACTGCCATTTATGTGCGTCAACTGGCCAAGCGCGAGGGCATTGTGTTTGCTCCAACTTTTGCGGACCTTTGGGCCAAAGCCGTTACAAAGCTAGCTGGCGACGATGTCAAAAGTGACAAAACTGATGACCTCTTGGTTGCGCTGACACGTGCAGGCAAACTCTCCCCGCGCGACATGACCCGGCTGGTCATCGCGCATCATCGGAATCTGGCCCGTGTTTGACCCGTTTGTTACACGAGGTGATCGAACACTTCAAGTCAACGGGGAAGGGCTGGCAAACTCGCATTGATGCTGCGCTGCGCCAGCACATCACCGACCACCCGAGCCGCTAACGCGTACTGGTTTGCGCCTAACGAGACCAGTCGTCCGGCCATCGCTGATGGCTGATCAGATTGTTCAGAGCCGCAGTGCTCGCTTTGCAAGCGCTGACGCGCTATTGAATGGCTTTGATGAAGCCAGCCGCAAGTAAGCGGGCAAGTCTGCCTCGGGCTTCGGACTACACCAGAGAATTTCACAAGGACTGGCAACGGCTATCCCATTCCGGTCGGTACGACATGAATGAACTGAAAGAAGCCATGCTGCTTTTGGTTGCTAACGATGGCCCGCTGCCACCCGAATGGTTAGACCATCCTTTGACGGGCGACTGGGTAGGTCATCGTGAGTGCCATATAGGCGGCGATTTCTTGTTGATCTACAGGCTTGATGATTCTGGCAAGAGTGGCTTGGTGGTAAGGTCACTGATCTATATATGTAGAAATTTTATAATATAATCAAATACTTAATTTGGTATATGTGTTTAATCACTGATCTCAATTTGCAGATATGAATATCACCCACCGCATCAAACGATCTATTCGAAATCGGGCTGATTTCGTGTTTAGACCTACAGACTTCCTGCCATTTGGCAGTGAGGCATCGGTCAAGCGCGCACTCAAAGAACTGATTGGTTCGGGGGTGTTGGTTCGACTCGGCGTCGGCCTTTATGCGAAAGCCAAGCCCAGCGTTATTTCAGGCCACCCCATTCCTGTTCAACCCATGGAAGTGCTTGGGCCTCAGGCATTGTCCAAACTCGGCATTCGCTGTCAGGAGTCGCGGCACACTGCGGCATACAACGCTGGTCAAAGCACCCAGGTTCCTGTCGGTGTGGTTGTCCACGTGGGTAAACAGCGAGTAAGCCGCAAGATTGGCTTCAACGGCCAATTTCTAGAGTATGAGCGCGCATGAAAAAGCTATCAACCGAGCGCCTTGAACTTATTGATGCATTGGTTGCTGAGGCCGGCGTTGGCGGTATCACTGCAGGTTTTCTTGAAAAAGACGAGCACCTAACCGCAGCTTTGCAGGCTGTTTTTGCACTTAACTTCCAATACGCATCATTGGTCTTGTGCGGAGGGACCAGTTTGTCAAAAGCGTATGACCTTATTGAGCGAATGTCTGAAGATGCCGACATCAAAGTTGTGCTGTCCCAAGACACAGAAAATTGGTCGCAGAATCAAATAAGACGCTATCTCGGCGATGAGGTTCGACGACAGGTTATCGGGGCACTGGAAAATATCGGCCTGGTTGAAGATGAAGCTTCACGCGACTCATTAAATAACAACCGATATAGCCATAGCCAATGGACATACCAACGGGCATACGACGGTGTCACTGCGCTGCGTCCAAACTTGCAACTGGAATTAACAGCGCGCGAACCAGTTAAATCGACCGAAATGGCGTCTATTGGAACTTTGGTAGATAAACTTGCAGGACTTGCTGGGGTGAATTTCTCTGTACCGGTTGTCTCGGTCGCAGAAACTTTGGCTGAGAAAGTCTTATCTTTTCTGAGACGATTTTCGCAACACCGTACCGGAAAAATGCAGCAAGACTGGGATACAGCGCTGGTGCGCCATATCTACGACGTGCACTGCATCGTATTGAAAAAACCAGAAGTACTTGAGGATGCCATTGCTGCCTTTGTTACTTTAACGGCTGGTGACGTGAATGAATATTCATATCAGGATGCGGCATTTGCCCAAAACCCGAAGGTCGTTCTCCAGACTGCTTTACAACTGTTAGGAAATGATGCGCAATCACACGAGGAATACCGCAAAGTGTTATTGCCGCTGGTATACGGTGATGGAAAATTCACCTTTGAACAAGCGTGGACGAGCTTTGACAACATAGCCAATCGATTAGTGAGAGAGCTTTAGGGCGCAACACATTGCCATTCATGATACTGTACAAATAAACAGTATCATGCATCCATGCCAACCCCTGATCCGTCCGACCCATCCGCTCCGTTCCCCGTCCCGCTGCATGCTTCGCCCCTGTGGCTGGACATGTGCAGCTGGGCTGTGCCTGCCGGTTTTCCCTCACCGGCGGCGGACCACACGCGCAAACGCATAGACCTGAACGAGCACCTCATAGGCAACAAAGAGGCCACGTTTTTGTTCCGGGTCAAAGGTGACTCCATGACCGGTGCCGGTATTTACGAGGGCGACACCTTGCTGGTCGACCGCAGCCTGGACCCCAAGCACCAGTGCATCGTGCTGGCGCTGCTGAACAACGAGTTCACGGTCAAGCGCTTTTACCGGCGCGGTGGCGTGGTCAAGCTGCTGGCGGAAAACAGCATTTACCCGCCGCGCCTGATCAAAGCCGAGGACGATTTCACGGTCTGGGGCGTGGTCACCTACAACCTGCACAAGCTGTATTAGCCATGGTTGCCGCGCTGCCGCAGTTGGCCTTGGTGGACTGCAATAACTTTTACGTCTCTTGCGAGCGGCTGTTCCGCCCGGACTTGAAGAGCGTGCCGCTGGTGGTGCTGTCCAACAACGACGGCTGCGTGGTGTCGCGCTCGAACGAGGCCAAGGCGCTGGGCATACGCATGGGCCAGCCCTGGTTTGAGTGCAAGGATTTGTCCGAGCAACACGGCATTTTGGCGCTCAGCTCCAACTACGCGCTGTACGCCGATTTGTCCAACCGGGTCATGCGCATACTGAACGAGTTTTCACCGCTTACCGAGGTGTATTCCATCGACGAATGTTTTGTGGACCTGAGCGGCACGCCCGGATTGCGTGCGGTCAGCTACCGCATCCGCGAGACGGTGCTCAAGTGGACCGGCATACCGGTGTGTGTCGGCATAGGCCCGACGAAAACGCTGGCCAAGCTGGCCAACCACATTGCCAAAAAACACCCGCGCTCGCGCGGTGTCTTCAATTACAACGACCTCAGCGCCGCGCAGCAAGCGCACACGCTGTCGCGCATTGCAGTGGACGAGGTATGGGGCGTGGGCAGACGCTTGAGCACGCGCTTGGCCGCGCACGGCATACACACGGTGCAGGACTTGCGGCTGGCGCACGTGCCCAGTTTGCGCGCCGAATTCGGTGTGGTGATGGAAAAAACCCAGCGCGAGTTGAACGGTTTGGCCTGCATCGATTTGCAAGAGGTCGAACCCGACAAACAGCAAATCATCGCCAGCCGTTCCTTCGGCTCCATGGTGGAAACCGTCGATGTATTGAAAGACGCGGTCAGTGTGTTTGTGGCCAACGCCTGCGCCAAACTGCGCGCCCAAAGCTCACACGCGTCAGTCATTCAAGTGTTTTTGATGACCAACCGTTTTCGCCAGGACTTGCCGCAGTACTCGCCTTCGTTGGTGGTGCCGCTGCCGCAACCGACCAACGACAGTCTGGTGGTCAGCCGCTGGGCCGACTATTTGGTGGAGCGCATGTTCCGCCCCGGTTACCAGTACAAAAAAGCCGGCGTCATGCTCAGCGGTATTTCGCCGCAAGGCATTTACCAGACCGATTGGCTGGAGCCGCCGCAAGCGGTGGACACGCGTTTGATGGATGCGCTCGATGGTTTGAACAAGCGCTACGGGCGCGGCACGGTCAAGGTATCAACGCAAGGCGCGTACAAACAGTGGCAAATGAAGCAGGAGAACAAATCGCCAGACTACACCACCGACTGGCATGCCATGCCGGTGGTGTGACAAGCAAGGTTTAAATATCCAACGCTTCCATCAACTCGTGGCTGCGTATGGGTTTGAGCAATACCTTGTTGAAACCGGCGGCCTCAAGTTGTTGTATTTCCTCGGGCATGGCGTGCGCCGTGTAAGCAATGATTTTCATGTCGGTAAAGCGCGGATCTGCACGCAGTTTCAAACACAGTTGCATGCCGCTGACGGTGGGCATGGAAATGTCCAGCAGCAACACATCGCAGACCGTGTCTTGCAACATGGCCAAGGCCTGGGTGGCGCTGTCGCATTCATGCACGGTGTAACCCAGCGGTCGTAAAAACAAACCGGGTAACAAGCGGTTGGTCTCGTTGTCGTCGACCACGATCACATGGCGCGTGTTCATGCAGCTGCCGTTTCTGAGTTGGTTGGTGTTTTGCGAAGCGGCAGAGTGAAAAAGAACGAGCTGCCAACGCCTGCTTCGGTGCGGTAGTCGAGTTGTCCGCCCATCAATTCCACCAGTTGGTGGCTGAGCACCAGACCCAGGCCTGCGCCTTCCTTGCGCCGCAGCGTGAAGTTGGACGCCGGGTCGCCGGGGCGTGTGAACAGATTTTTTTCCACGTCCTGCGGAATGCCCAAGCCGGTGTCGGTGACCGTGAAGGTCAAACCTTCGGTGACCTCGTCGTGCGAGAGTTGCAGCGTGACCTGGCCTTGCGGGCGGTTATAGGCAATGGCGTTGTCGACCAGGTTGTTGAGCACCTGACGCAAGCGGTAGGGGTCGGCTTTCATTCGCAGCGTAGCCTGCTGATTGGTGCTGAGTTGCAGCCCGATATTCAAACGTGTGGCGCGCGGCTGATGCAACTCGCGCACCGACTCGATCAAATCGTAAACATCAAACTCCGATTCGGCCAACTGCAACTGGCCTTCTTTGATCTTGTGAATGTCGAGCATGCCGTTGACCAGGTGCAGCATCTCCAAGCTGTTCTCCAAAATGATTTTGGAGGTGAAATGGATCATCGGCTCTTTGGAGCTGCTGTGTATGTACTCGGCGTACCCCATGATGCCGTTGAGCGGGGTGCGCAAATGGTGTGACATGGAAGCCATGAAGCTTTGCATGTGTTGCTGGTTGTCGGTTTGTTCTTGCAATGCGGCTTGCAGCTTTTGCTTGCGCAAAAAAGTGACTGCCCAGCCGACGGCCGCCAGCAGCAACAAAGCCAACAGTACCAGTTGAATCGTTTCGTGTGTGCTCATGCTGCGCTCTCGTGTTTCAGCGGCAACGCCAGGCCATTACTTTTTGGGGAACACCAGAAACTTGGTGCCGAGGATGCGGCCGAATTCCGTGCTGTGTGTTTCCAGTGTTTGCAGCAAGTCTTCGGTGGGCACAATTTTCTTGGAGCGTTTATCGACCCGGCTGGCCTCGAATGTGATCAGGCCATCTTCCTCGAACTCACGGATTTTGTAGCGCAACGCGCGTTCGCTCAGGTCCTGGTTGTGGTAAATGCCTTTGAGCAAGGCGCTGGGCTGGTCGCGTTTTTCCTCGATCAATTGCTTGACCAGGCTCAGGTACAAATAGCGCCCGGCCTGTGTTTGCACCAGGCCCAGATGCTGGTTTTCCCATTCGTGCAACTGGCAAATGACTTGCAAGAGCTTGGTATTGAGTTGGGGATCAGATTCGGTTTTCATCATCATGTCCTGAAGTTTGACATGCCAATGTTAATTACTTTAACGTATAAAAACTGACGAAATATGATATTTTTGTATGTTAAATGTTAAATTAATAGATTATTTTTAGGAGTTTCAGTTGATTTTTATCGGATTGCACAATTGATAGCCTTGTAACCTGATGGCTTTAAGGATTTGCTTTCCGGCACCGGAGTCTCTTATTTTCTTGCGAAGTCTGTAAATTTGCGCCTCCAGGGCTTGCTTGGGGAAGTTATCCTCATTTTTTTGTAGAACATCGTAAATTTCCCAAATTTCCAGTTGGTGTTGCGGCGCTTTGGCAAACGCCACCAGCAATAAAAACTCTGAGCGTGACAAAGCCTGTTCCGACTGGGGGCCACGCAGCACCCGAAAGCCTGTGTCGAGTTGCAGCACGAAATCCTGGGAGACCACAGGAGCGGCAGGCATGTCGTTGACGGTCAAGCGCTGCTCCAGGTTGTCAACCATGGCGCTGAGTTCGTCCGCTTGCCAGGGGCTGGTCAGCACGTGGTCGGCACCGCAGCGCAGGGCGCGCAGTTTGTCGTTCAAGCGGCTGAACTCGGTGATGCAAATCAGGCCCGTGGCGGGGTGTGATTGTCTGATCTGTGTTATCCAGTCAAACAGGGTGTCTTCGCCACGGCGCATGTCAAGTATGACCACGGCTGACTGTGCTTGCTGACACGCATTAAGGCTGTCTTTTGGAGCCGACACAGTCAGCAGCGGAGAAAACGCGCCCAATGCCTGACTTATCTGCACGGATTGCAGCGCATCCTGACTTATCAGGATCACAGATAAATGGTTGATAGCGACAGACATAGCAAACTGATGAAAATGTCCAAATGATCAAATTGGTATGCACTTTACAGGAAAATTCTGCATTTAACATTAAATGGTTGTTAAATATAGTATTTATAGCAAATATTATTTAATAAATTACTATATTTAAAAATGGTTAGTCGTTCGAGAAGCATAAAGACGCAAGCCTGTCAGCTTCGCTGCTTCTACAAACTACCTAAAAAATGAAGTGAAAAAGCTGACCCGCAAAGGGTCAGCTTGGTGTTTAACGCCCGTCGGGCAGTTCTATTTTGACTTCCAGTACTTCCAGGTTGTCCTGGCGTTCCAGGTTGACTTTGATGTCGCCCGGATTGATGTTCACGTACTTGGACAACACGGCGATCAAGTCGCGTTGCAGGTCGGGCAAATAGTCGGGCTGGTGCGCCGATTTACCAGAGCGTTCATGCGCCAGAATGATTTGCAATCGTTCTTTGGCGACGCTGGCGGTTTTTTTCTTTTCACCGATCAGAAAGGACAGCAAGGACATGTGGCTTATCTCCGGCCGAACACGCGTTGCAGCAGTCCGGGCTTGACGGCTTCAGTAAAGCGCAAAGGAATTTCCTTGCCGAGAAAGCGATCGACTACGTCTTTGTAGGCTTCGGCGACATCGCTTTTTTCCAGCAACACCGCAGGCACGCCCTGGTTGGAGGCTTGCAGCACGTCTTCAGATTCGGGGATCACGCCGATCAGTGGTATGCGCAATATGTCCTGAATATCTTCGAGGGACAACATCTGACCTTCCTGCACCCGCAGCGGGTTGTAACGGGTGATCAGCAAATGTTCTTTGACCGGCTCCTGGCCTTGGATAGCGCGCAGTGTTTTGCTGGCCAGCATGCCGAGTATGCGGTCCGAGTCACGCACCGAAGACACCTCGGGGTTGGTGACCACCACGGCTTCATCGGCGAAGTGCATGGCCATCATGGCACCGGTTTCTATACCTGCCGGTGAATCACACACAATGAAATCAAAGTCCATGCCGGCGAGATCGCGCAGCACGCGTTCGACGCCGTCTTGTGTCAGCGCTTCTTTGTCGCGGGTTTGCGACGCGGCCAGCACATACAAGTGATCAGAATGCTTGTCTTTGATCAGCGCCTGGTTCAAGGTGGCTTCGCCGTTGATGACGTTGACAAAGTCATAAACCACGCGACGCTCGCAACCCATGATCAGGTCGAGGTTGCGCAAGCCGACGTCAAAATCGATGACCACGGTTTTGTGGCCGCGCAAGGCCAAACCTGAAGCAAAACTGGCGCTGGTAGTGGTTTTGCCGACTCCGCCCTTGCCTGAAGTCACGACGACTATTTTTGTCATTGAAAAAAATCCCATCTAAAAGAAAACAATGGCAGGTGTTGAGGGTATGCCCCATAGACACTGCGAAACAACCAGAGTTTACAAGGCCCGCATATGGAGCTTGTCTTCAGCCAGCCAGACTTGCGCTGCTTTGCCGCGAACATCTGCCGGTAAGTCGGTGTCGCTGGTGCGGTAAACGCCTGCGATAGACACCAGTTCGGCTTCCAGCGACAGGGTGAAAATGCGGGCGGTGGTGTCGCCTTTGGCGCCTGCAATCGCTTTGCCGCGCAGCGGGGCGTAAACATGGATATGGCCGTCGGCCATGATTTCCGCGCCGGGGTTGACCATGGCCAGCACCACCAGATCGCGCCCGCGTGCATACACATGCTGGCCCGAGCGCAGCGGCTTGTCTACGACCATGGCGCTTTGCGAAGCGGCGGGTACTTCACGCACCACCTCGACCTCGCGCACCACTTCGCGCACGATTTCTTGTGTGCTGGACGGCAGCGCACGCATGTCTTGCGTCACAAACAAACCGGCCAGGGTGGCGGCGGCATCTTGCACCGGGTGACCGGCGCGCAGCGCCACCGGGTTCATGCGAAAGCGGCGCAGCAAAGCCAGCAGGCCGGGCATGTCCAAGGCACCGTCATGCGCATCCAGCGCTTGCAAATCTATGAGAACCGGGTCGTTGTCAAAAAAGTCAGGCGTGTCACCAAAACGCTGCTGCATGTCAGCCGAGAGTTGCTGCAAATCGGCAGTCTTTAACACCACAGACATCAGCGGCAGCTGAACATTCTTGATTTCAAAGGAAAAATTTTTGGAAGAGGTACTGGAACGCATGAATAATCCGTGAAACTGAAGGCCTTGAGCCATTCACCATAAGGCGCTGACTTTACACGCTGGGGCTGACGCAGGGTTTGGACTGAATAATTGCTAAATTCATTGCAATCAATAAAAGGATAGAGGAGGTCGGATGCGCGTCGTCATTGTTTTGTTGCTGCTGTATTTCGCGCTTCTCACACTCGGGCTGTTTTGGCGCAGCCACACCGTGCGCGGGCCCTGGTTTTTTTTGTTCCGTGCCTTTTTTCCTAACTGGCAGTTTTATCACCTGGTCGGCTCTGTGCCGCTTTTGTATGTCCGGAGTCAAGCCAACGGCGGTGAATGGCGCGATTGGCAACTGGTGTATCCCAGGCAAGCCCGCAGTGTCTGGCGCTTGTTTCACAACCCCTGGGGCAACCGCGATCTGGCGCAGCAAAACTTGGTCGATCATTTGTCCAGCGACATCAAAGACCTGGGCGAGGGCGCCGACGCCAGCCGCCTGGTGAGTTACCAACTGGTTTGCAGGCTGGCGGCGCAAGCGGCGCGGACGCAACAAGCCGGCGGCCATTACCAGTTGGAAATACGCCTGGAGCGGTTCTCGCCGCAAGGTGCGCTCAGCAGCGACACCGTGCTGCGCAGCCCGGAGATGGCGCTGTGACACCGTTTAAAACGATGCGGTGGCCCGCATGAGCGGCGATCTGGTGGTGCGCTGGCTGGAGCTGCTTGGGGGCTTGAGCATTTTTTTGCAATGCCTGGAGTACTGGCGGATTGCAGACAGCACAGACCCGCAAGGTATTTGGGCCTGGCAAGTGCAGCGAGCCGATATACCGGCCTCGCCAGCCTGGGTTCGCCGTGTTTTAGATGTTTTATACCGCCCCGGTTTTTACCGCGCGCAGTTGCTGTTGCGTGCGGTGGCGGCGCTGGCTTTGATGGCTTGGGGTAACCAGTTGTGGCTGGCGCTGGTGTTGTTCACCGGTCAGTTGTTGTTGCTGGTGCGCTGGCGCGGCGCGTTCAACGGCGGCAGCGATTTCATGACCTTGATCACGGTCACCGGATTGTTGATGGCGCAACTTGTCGGTCTGGCGGCTGACGCAGACACCGGTTGGTCGGTGGCGCTGGCTTACATAGGTTTGCAAACCATCAGTTCCTACTTTGTCTCGGGCTGGGTCAAATTGAAACGACCTGAGTGGCGCAATGGCCAAGCCTTGACCGTGTTTTTAAACAGCGGACTGTATGGACCACTGGCACCGGACAGCGTGTTCCGCCGACCACGGGTGGCGCTGTGTTGCAGCTGGGCATTTATTTTGTGGGAAGGCTTGTTTCCGCTGGCATTGCTAAGTCCCGCCTGGGTCGGATTGTTTGTGGCGGTGGCTTTGGTTTTCCACTTTTTGGTGTTTTGGTTTTTCGGTCTAAACCGGTTCTTCTGGTCATGGGCTGTCAATTTGAGCAGCATTTTCTTCCTTAGTCATTGGCTATCTTTTGGCGTCTTGTATTCCTAATAGTTAACTTAAATAGAAAATGCAGTTCTTTATGCGATGGAATGCCGCTTAATAAGGTTTGACGGGCTCAGGTATCTGCATAGAATGTCGATCCCTGTTGTGAACAGGGCTTTTCAGATCAGGAATCTCATGCAGTTAATGTGGCTTTCAGGGCCGACCGGTAATGTCCGGACCATCTCCATCACCACCCGCACCGTTTTGACGGCTGCGGTCGTGATCGGATTTGTCCTGGTCACTTCCGGTTTTTTATTGCATTTCGTCGGTTTCAAAATTGCTGTTGAATACAACCCGGACCTGGCGCGCAGCATAGGCGGTGTGACCACCGAAGCCGAGCAAAAGCGCATGGAGTCGGTTTACCGTGACCACCTGACACAGTTGCGTGAGTCCATGCACAACACGGTCAATGAAATCCGCCAGTTGGAGACCATGAAAAACCGTTTCATGGAAATGGCCACCCCGAATGTGGTGCGCGACAAAATCAACCGCAAAGACGATAACAAAGGCGGCCCCTTGATTGCACCGCGCGCCTTTTCCAGTTTGTTCCGCCAGCCGTTGGGCATAGAGTTCGATCAGACTTTGCAGGATTTTGTGCAAACCCAGACCGCTGTGGCCGAGCTTCGCACCAATTGGGAGAAACAACTCGACTGGTTGCAAACCTTGCCCACCGGCTTGCCTGTGCGTGGTGACTACCGCATCAGCAGCGGTTTCGGTATCCGCAACGACCCGTTCACCGGCGGACTGGCCATGCACGAGGGCCTGGACTTCACTGCCAGCACCGGCACACAGGTGATTGCCACTGCCAAAGGCACGGTCACGCGCTCCGGCTGGGACTTTGGTTACGGCAACGTCATTGAGGTGCAACACGCCGAAGGTTTCTCCACCCGTTATGCCCATTTAAGCAAACGCATCGCGCTGGTAGGCGATGTGATCGAGCGCGGCTCAGTGCTGGGCGAAGTCGGTAGCACCGGCCGCTCTACTGGACCGCATTTGCATTACGAAGTTTTTATCAGAGACAGGGTCATTAACCCTGCACAAGTACTCCCTCTTGGCTCCAGCTAATCCCTCACCGGAGTAATCCCATGTTTGAAAAATTGCGCGACAAACCCCTGGCCAGTTCGCAAGAGCGTTTTGAAACACTGATCGGTCGATCCACTCAAATTTACGGTCGCTTGGTGTTGCTCGACAGCGTGCGTATCGACGGCAAGGTGGTCGGCAATATCGAAACCACCAAGGAAAACAAAGTGACCGTGGCCATTGGACCGACCGGTGAAGTCTCCGGTGATGTCACCGCTCATCGCGTGATGGTGGCCGGCAAGGTCGAAGGCAATATTTATGCATCCGAGCGGGTCGAGTTCCACAAAGATTCGATTGTTCACGGCGACATTTCTTACGGCTCTATCGCGGTCGAGCACGGCGCACGATTGCTGGGTCTGGTGATTCAAAACCCGGCCGGTGGCACTACCGCCGGCGCAGAGGCCAATTCGGCCATCCGCCAGGCGCAAAACAGCAAATAAAGCGGGCATGTACCAAGCCGCCACGCCCGAGTGGTATGACCGCATGTACAACAACCGGGCGCTGGTGCCCGGTTTTGCGACACACTTGCAGCAATGGGCCGCAGACTCTGCGCTGGCTCGTGACCAACTGAAATGCCTGACCGACTTGAGCTACGGTGAGGGCCCCAACGAAACCCTGGATATTTTTCCGGCAGCCGTCGCCAAGGCACCGGTGCTGGTGTTTTTGCACGGCGGTTACTGGCGTGCCTTGGACAAATCGGATCATTCATTCATTGCACCGGCTTTTGTGAAACAAGGCGTGTGTGTCGTCGTGCCGAACTATGCTTTGTGTCCGGCGGTCACGGTGCCGCAAATCGTGCTGCAAATGGTCAAGGCGCTGGCCTGGGTCTGGCGTTACATCCGCGAGTGGGGCGGGGACCCCGCGCGTATCCATGTGGCAGGGCATTCGGCAGGCGGTCACTTGGCAGCCATGATGATGGCGTGTCAGTGGCAGCGTCATGCGGCGGATCTGCCTGTGGACTTGGTGAAGTCGGCCTTGTCGGTTTCCGGTTTGTATGAGCTGGCGTCTGTCAGCCGCTCGCCGATGTTGCAATCTGAATTGCGGCTAGATGATGCACAGATTTTGCAGTGCAGTCCGGCCTGGATGCCGTCTCCCTCGCATGGTTGTATGTTGAGTGTGGCGGGATCGTTAGAAAGCGCAGAATTTTTGCGCCATAACCGTTTGATCCGCAAGGCCTGGGGAGCGCAGCGTGTGCCGGTTTGCCAAGAGTTGCACGGCTTGAACCATTTCAGCATCGTTGAAGCATTGGTTAAACCGGATCACCGCTTGCACCGGATGGCTCTGGAGATGTGCCTGGCCGTTTAATTGCTTCGTAATTGGCGTCAGACACCGATTGTTTCTCCGACAGCATTTATGCGGTTAAAGAAACCAAGCTTCAACCAAATATATGACAGAGGCCGACAGAGGGGGCGTTTTTTTCGAGCGAAAGCGCAGAAAAAAATCGCACCGGATGGTCGGCCAAAGCGTGTCTTCAATTCGAGTGAACTGTTCACGCCACGCCGGGACGGTCGCCTCTCACTGCCGCTACGCGCCAATGTTCGCGTCGGCCCGCCCGCCATGTCGTCGTCCATTCGCAGTTTTCTCCGACAGCATTTATGCGGTTCAATCAACGCCTGCGCAAAAAAGCCGGCATGAACATGCCATTGGCCATGGCCGTGCCCAGCAAAATCAAACCGCCGCACAGCAAAATCCGCAAGCTCAGCGTTTCATCCAGAAACACCACGCCGATGATGTTGGCGAACAAGGGCACCAGGTAAGTCACACTCAAAGTGCGCGAACCGCCGGTTTTGGCAATCAACCTGAAATACAGCATATAAGCCAGCGCCGTCGATACCGCCCCAATCATCAGCAAACCCACCCAGGCGGATGCCGTCGGCACCTGCGTCGGGTGAAACCACAGACCCGGCAAAATTAAAAAGAGACAAGCGCCCATCTGGCTGCCGGTGGCAATCACCAGCGGCGGCACCCCCGACAGGTAACGTTGTGAAATCGATGTTGCCGTGCCATAACAAGCGGTTGCCACCAAGCAGGCCAGCATCGCCCAGCCGTTGGCACCAGCATCAAAGGACAGGCCGCCGCTGACACCGGCCGCCAGCAATGCCGCACCTATAAACCCCAGCAGCATGCCGAATGCGCGCCAGTGCCCGGGGCGCTCGCCCAGCCACAGCCAGGCGATCAATGCGCCGAACAGCGGCGAAATGCAATTGAGGATGGACGACATGCCTGTGCTGATATGCAGCACCGCATAAGCAAAGCAAATAAAAGGGATACCCGAATTGATCACGCCCATGGTCATCACGGCGCGCCAATGCCGCTTTAAAGCAGCACTGTGACCATTCCACAGCAAAAAAGGCAACAAGACCAGCACTGCCACGCTGACCCGCAGCCAGGCGGTGGTCCACGGGCCGAACTGTTGCGATGTCATGCGCATGAAGACAAACGAAGAGCCCCAGATCATGCCCAGCAGCACAAATTCCGGCAGCCAGCGTTGCCAACGCAACGCTGCCGTCACAACAGCGTGCCTTCGAGTTGCAGCAAAGCGATCTTGCGATCAAGTCCGCCGGCATAACCGGTGAGTGCGCCGTCGCTGGCCACCACGCGGTGGCAAGGCAGAAAAATACTCAAAGGGTTGCGCCCCACGGCCATGCCTATGGCGCGCGCCGCCTGCGGCCGGCCAAGGTGCCTGGCTATCTCGGCGTAAGAAACAAATCGTCCAAAGGGAATCATGGCCAAGGCCTGCCAGACTGTGCGCTGAAACTCGCTGCCGGCGTAGGGTTGCAAAGCCAATTCGAATTGCTGTCGTTGGCCGGCAAAGTATTCGCACAGTTGCTTGCGGGCTTCGCGCAACCAAGGTTGGCTCGAACCCCAGGGCAATGCCGCTATATCCGGGCGGTGGGCCTGGTGGTCAAACCAGGCGCCTTGCAAACCCTGTTGTGAGGCCACCAGCGTCATGCCGCCCAGCGGGGTGTTGATAGGCATTTGCCACTGAGCTTGTGTCACGGGGGGCTTGGCCAAGGCAAATGTCATAGGTAAATAGTCGGAGTGGTTTTCATTGTCATCATAAAGGCTGATGCGCTGACCTGCGGCCCTACAATGATTTCGCATGAAAACAGACAACACCATTTTCAAAGCCTATGACATCAGAGGCATAGTCCCGGCTTCACTCAACCCGGATGTCGCACTGGCACTGGGCCGCAGTTTCGGCACACAAGCCATGGCCTGCGGGCAAACACAGGTTGCCGTCGGGCGCGACGGGCGGCTCAGCGGCCCCGCGCTGGCGCAAGCATTGGTACAAGGCTTGATAGACACGGGCGTGCAAGTGATTGATGTCGGCATGGTCACCACGCCGCAGTTGTATTTCGCTGCTCACACCTTGTGCAAAAGCGGCATACAAATCACCGGCAGCCACAACCCGCGCGACTACAACGGTTTCAAAATGGTGATGGACGGACGCGCTATTTACGGCGAAGAAATTCAAGGCCTGCGCCGCATGATGCAAGATGAAAACTGGCAGCTGCAAAGCGGTGGCGGCGTGCTGTCTGTGTCTGTGAATCAAACCTATGCAGATCGCATCGTCTCCGACATACGCTTGGCGCGGCCCATGCGCATCGTGGTCGATTCGGGCAACGGTGTGGCCGGGGCTAGCGCGCCACAGATACTGCGCGCCATCGGCTGCGAGGTCACCGAATTGTTCAGCGAGGTCGACGGTAATTTTCCCAACCACCACCCGGATCCGAGCAAACCCGAAAACCTGCGCGACTTGATCCACGCATTGCAAAACAGCGACGCCGAACTCGGGCTGGCGTTTGACGGCGACGGCGATCGCCTGGGCATAGTCACGCGCGACGGCCAGACGATTTACCCGGACCGCCAGATGATGTTGTTCGCCCGCGATGTGCTCACGCGCGTGCCCGGCGGCACCATTGTGTTTGACGTGAAATGTTCGCAGCAACTCGCGCCCGCCATACGCGCAGCCGGTGGCGTGCCGCAGATGTTCAAGACCGGGCATTCACTCATCAAAGCGCAAATGAAAGCCATTGATTCACCGCTGGGCGGCGAGATGAGCGGCCATGTGTTTTTCAAAGAACGCTGGTACGGATTTGACGACGGCACTTACGCCGGTTGCCGCTTGCTGGAAATCCTCAGCCGCTCGGCAGACGCCAACCAGGTGTTGCACGATTTGCCGACCAGCCAATCCACGCCCGAGCTGAACGTGGCGTGCCGTGAAGGCGAACCGCACCAGGTGACCGCTGATTTGCTGACGCTGGCGCGCACCCAAGGTTTGCCTGCTGCCGCGCAACACCCAGTGCTGTGCGACATAGACGGTGTGCGCATCGATTGGGACGACGGCTTCGGCCTCGTGCGCGCCTCCAACACCACGCCGGTGCTGGTGCTGCGTTTTGAAGGTCAGACCACGGCTGCTTTGCAGCGCATAGAACAAGACATGATGGCCTTGCTGCGTCAGGTCAAACCGGATGCACAGGTACAAGAGGCTGCGCATTGAGGGTGTTGGTGGTCAAGTTGTCGTCATTGGGGGACGTGATTCAAACCCTGCCGGTGCTGCACGATATCCAAAGCCGTTATCCAGGATGCACCATCGATTGGGTGGTGGAGGAAGCCTTCGCTGATTTGCTGCGCACAGTACCTTCCATCAACAAAGTCATTCCTATCGCCCAGCGCCGCTGGCGCAAAACTTTCTGGCAATCTGAAACGCGTGCTGCCTGGCAAGCCTTTTGGCAAGCCTTGCGCAGCGAGAGCTACGACCTGGTGATTGATTTCCAGGGCTTGATCAAATCGGCCCGCGTGGCGCGCATGGCGCGTTTGAACCCGGGCGGTTTCAGCGTTACTTACGCCAATGCCAGCGACTGGTGTTCGTATGAATGGCCGGTGCGCTGGCTATTGCAACGCACGGTGCCCATGGAAAAAACCATACACGCGGTGGCGCGTTACCGCAGTCTGGCCGCGCGTGCCTGCGGTCAGGACGCAACGCAGTGGCTGGCGGATGCCCCTGTCTACCCGTGGCCGTCCATGCCTGCGGCGCAGCCTGCGTTGGCCGTGCTGGCATTTGGTACCACGCGCGCCGACAACCTGTGGCCTGCCTCGGATTGGGAGGCGTTGGGCCAACAATTGCTGGCTCAAGGTTTCACTCTGGCGCTGCCTCAATCGTCCGAGCAAGAATTGCAATGGGCGCAGCAATTAGCCGGTGTTTTAGGGCCTGCTTGCCGCGTCTGGCCGCGCATGTCCTTGGCTGAATTAAAAACACACATGGCTGCGGCCACGCTGGTGGTCGGTGTGGATTCAGGCTTGAGCCATTTAGCGATCGCCCTCAATTTACCGGTGGTGCAAATTTTCAGTCAACCGCGCGTGGCGCGCGCCGGCCCGGTCGGGCGCACGTACCAGCAGGCGGTCGGCGGCGCACAAGCCCCGGCGGCGGACCAGGTGTGGCCGGCGTGTCAACAGGTGTTGGCGGCTGCGCCCGCACGCCTCAGCGTATGAGCGTCGCGCGTTTTATTTATTCGGTGTTGATGCTGGCGCTGGTGCCGGTGCTGTTGTTGCGCTTGCGCTGGCGTGCCCGGCGCGAAGCTTTGTATGCCCATGCGGTGGGCGAACGATTCGGGTTTTACAGCATGCCGGCAGACTCGGGCAAGGTTTGGATACACGCGGTGTCGCTGGGCGAAACCCGTGCGGTGCAAGCGCTGGTAAAGGCTTTGCGCCAGACGTATCCGGGCATACGTTTCATCTTCACGCACGGAACGGCCACAGGGCGTGAGCAAGGCCTCAGCCTGCTGCAAAGCGGCGACACACAGGTCTGGCAGCCTTGGGACACACCGTTTGCGGTTGAGCGTTTTTTGCGCCATTTCCAGCCGCGCTTGGGCCTACTGGTTGACACCGAGGTCTGGCCAAACACGGTGGCTTTGGCAAAGGCGCACGGTGTGCCGCTGGTTTTATTGAACGGGCGTTTGAGCGCCAAATCCTTGCGCAAAGCCATGCGCTGGTCTTCGCTGTCAAAACCGGCGTTTCAAGGCTTGCACGCCGTCTGGGCGCAGACCGCAGATGATGCCAAGCGCATGGAACACTTGGGTGCCAAAGTGCAGTCGGTGATGGGCAACCTCAAATTTGATGCGGTGCCGGATGCCCGTTTGCTGGCCACGGGTCTGACCTGGCGCGCGCAGTCTTCAAGGCCGGTGGTGTTGCTGGCGATTTCGCGCGAAGGTGAAGAGGCGGCATTGCTCAAACTTTTGTCTGACAACCCGGCTTATATGCGCGATGTGCAGTGGTGGCTGGTGCCGCGCCACCCGCAGCGTTTTGACGATGTGGCCGCTTTGGTGGCTTCCGCCGGTCATGCCTTGGTGCGGCGCAGCCAGTGGGGCCCGCAGTTGCCTGACAGCCCGCTCGCGGGGTCTGACGCGGTGGTGCTGGGCGACAGTCTGGGTGAAATGCCTTTTTACTTCGGTGTCGCCAGCGTGTGTTTGCTGGGAGGCAGTTTCGAGCCGCTGGGCGGTCAAAACCTGATCGAGGCCTGTGCCTGCGCTTGCCCGGTGGTGATGGGGCCGCATACGTTTAACTTTACCGAGGCCGCCAGACTGGCCTTACACAGCGGTGCGGCTTTGCGCACAGTTAACTTGACAGAGGCGGTCAGCCGGGCCCATGCGCTGGCGGTTAACCGTCAAGAGAGCCTCAATATGGCCGAGGCTGCCGGCAGCTTTGCAACACAGCACCAAGGTGCTGTGCAGCGTTGTATTGAACTGCTCAAGCCCTTGCTGTGAAACGGTTCAGGGAACCAGCAGCGTATTGACGTTTTGCAGATCTTCTACGTTGAGCACGCCGCTGACCTGGCGCAGTTTCAGCAGTCCGACCAGCGCGTCATAGCGTGCTTTGGCCAGCTTGGCTTTGGTGTCGTAAAGCTTGGATTGCGCATCCAGCACATTGATATTGATGCGAACCCCGACGTTATAGCCAAGCTTGTTGGCGTCCAAGGCCGACTGGCTGGACAGTTCTGCGGCCTGCAAGGCCGACACCTGGCTGATGCCGGACATCACGCCAAAGTAGGCGCTGCGAGCGCTTTGCGCCACGTTGCGGGCAGTGGCGTCCAGATCGGCTTCGGCTTTTTGCTTGAGCGACATGGCTTCACGCACACGGTTGTCCAGTGACTTGCCAGTGTAAAGCGGCAAGTTCAGCACCACAGCGCCGGTGGCAACGCCGTATCGTTGCTCAGTTTGATAGAGGATAGTCCCGTTTGCATTGCTGTAGCTGTAGCTGAGCTGGGCTTCAACAGTGGGTTTGAGTCCTGTTTGAGCTTTACGAACTTCCAGATCGGCAATTTCAAGCGCAGTGCGTAATTGCTTGACGCTGGGGTTTTGGCCTTCGCTTAAGGCTACCCAGTTTTCCACCCGCTCAGGTTGGGGCGCCAGCGGCTTGGCCGTCAGTGACACAGATTTGGGTGACAGATCGGATTTGCCGACGAGTTGTTCCAGGGCCATTTTTTTGACCAGCAAATCGTTTTGTGCAGCGATTTCCTGGGCGCGCGACAAATCGTAACTGGCCTGCGCTTCACGCGTGTCGGTAATGGTGGCGGTGCCGACTTCAAAATTGCGCTTGGCAGAGGCGAGTTGCTCGGCCACAGCTTTCATTTGCGCCTGAATAAAGGTCAGATTGTCCTTGGCGGCGAGTACATCAAAGTAGGCCTGGCTCAGGCGCACCATCAGGTCTTGCTCAGCGGCTTGCAACTGTGCTTCGATCTGGCGCATTTGTAACTGGGTCTGCGCCACTTCAATGTTGTTGCCCGGTTTGTATAACTGCTGCGTGCCTGTGACGGTGCCGGTCTGATTGCTGTAGGTGTGGTTGCCCAGAGAGCTTGAAGGCTTGGAGTAGCCGCCATTGTTCAAACTGACGTTGGCGTTGAGGTTGACGTTCATGCCCAGTTTGGCCTGCGCCTGCAATATCCGCATGCGGGCCGCTTGTACCTGGTACTGTGCACCGATGAAAGTTGCATCGAAATCTCTGGCTGCGTCGTACATATCGACCAGACTCTGGCCCCGGACAGTCCCTGAGAAGGCCAGAGACATGGCCGCAATCAAGGGCAGGGTGCGAAACAATTTCATGGTCTTCCTTTGTGACTTCGTATTAAAAATGGAAAGCAGTTTTTTCAGCGAAACCGTGCAGTCTGGGTATGACCACATCCCATAAGGACTGGCTGTGGCCTTGACCGTCGGCCTGGCGGACCACACGCGTGGCGCACATCACCGGTTCTTCGCCTATCACTCCCAGCAATCTGCCGCCGGGTTTGAGCATGGCAAGCAAGGCGACCGGTACAGAAGCCACCGAGCCGCCGAGCAGGATTGCATCATAAGTCTGAACGGTGGCATGCGCGGGAATGCCCTCGCTGTGCACCAATTCAACATTGCGGATACCGCAGTGACTGAGTCGCTGTTGGGCAGCAGGAATGAAACCGGCATGGCATTCCAGACTGGTGACGTGTGCACATGACATGGCCAGCAAGGCCGTCAGATAGCCGCTGCCGGTGCCGATTTCCAGCACGTGTTCATGCGTTTGTAATTGCAAGTCTTGCAGCAAACGTGCATCTACACGCGGTGCCAACATGCATTCGCCATTGGCCAGCGGCAACTCTGTGTCGCTGTAAGCCAGTGATTGGTAAGCCTTGGGGACAAACTCGTGTCGGTCTAAGCGTGACAACAGGGACAGCACATTCAAGTCCAGCACCTGCCAAGGGCGGATCTGCTGTTCGACCATATTGAATCTGGCGATGTCAGGGGCGATGTCGGTATGTGTTTTCATGGGAATCTGATTTTAGCCAGCGCTTTTTGTCTGCACCTTGGTTTTGCCGTGCCACAGGCGTTTAAGCCATTCGCTCAGGTCGTCGACATAGCAGTAGACCACAGGCACCACCACCAGGGTCAGTATCGAAGAGGTGATCACCCCGCCGATGACCGCTTGTCCCAGAGGAGACCGTTGCTCGGAACCTTCGCTGACCGAGAAAGCCAGCGGCATCATGCCGAACACCATGGCCAGCGTGGTCATCAAAATAGGGCGCAAGCGCACACGTGCAGCCATCAGCAGCGCATCGGTGCGGCCCAGCGGCGCTTCGCGGTTGCCGTCGCCGCGTTCAAGCCCTTCGCGGGCACGGATCGCAAAATCCAGCAGCAATATGCCGTTTTTGGTCACCAGGCCCATCAGCATCACAATGCCTATCACCGAAAACATAGACAGGGTTGAGCGAAACACCAGCAAGGCACCGGCCACACCGATCAAGGTCAAGGGCAGCGCAGTCATCAGTGCCAGCGGTTGCAAAAAGCTTTTGAACTGGCTGGCCAGAATCATGTAGATAAAAATGACACCCATGGCCAACGCGACCAGCGCGTATTGAAACGACTCTTTCATGCTCTTGGTCGAGCCGCCGAACTGGTAACGGTAGCCGTCTGGCAGTTGTATGCCGGCCATCATGGTTTGTATGTCTTTAGAGACTTCACCGGCGGCACGCCCGGAGGTATTGCCGCTGAAAGCCACCTCGCGCGACAACTCACGGCGGTTCACCTGGTTGGGGCCGACGCCTTCGCTGACGGTGGCCACCTGGTTCAGGCGCACTGTGCGTGAACTGCCGTCTGCGGCCTGGCCTATGCTGAACGGCAAGCGTTCCAGGTCGTGCGGATAGGTTCTGAGCGCCGGGTCTAACCGCACTTTGACTTCGTAAGTCTGGTCATTGCCGGCCCGCCACACGCCGGTGGTTTGCCCGTCGACCAAGGTGCGCAACTGGCCGGCGATGCTGTTCACACCGAGACCAAAGTCGGCGGCGGCTTCGCGCTTGATGCTGATGTCTATGGTCGGCTTGTTCGGTTTGACGCTGGACTCGATGTCCACCAGACCCTTGATGGCGTAGAGCTTAGGCATCACCACGGAGGCGATGCGTTCAAGCTCAGCCTGGTCCGGCCCGAGCAGGTAAAACTCGATTTGCTTGTTGCCACCGACCGAGTCGAGCAGGCCGACGTGGGTGACGGTCAGGCCCGGCATGGCGAGCAGGCGTTCGCGTATGACGGGTGTGAAATCGTTGATATTGAATTTTCGCAATTGGCGATCCAGCAGGCGGAAATACACGTTGGCGTAAATCTTTCCGTTGGCGTTGCCGGTGTTGATGGTGGTGAGCGTGTAGCGCACTTCAGGGAAGCTGCGCAACATGCGCTCGACTTCACGCGCTTTGGCTTCGGTCACTTGCAAGGACGAGCCCACCGGCACATAAAAAGTCACGCTGGCTTCGGAGAAATCCGCTTTGGGAACAAACTCTGTGCCCAGCAGTTTCACCATGAAAATGCTGCCAATGAAGATGGCCAATGCCAGCAGCACGGTGGCTAGCTTGTGGTTGAGCGCGGAGCGCAAGAGCTTTTGGTAAATACGTCCCAACCACAGGCTGGCGTCTTCAAAAAATTGCGTGACCCGGCCTATGGTGTGGCCGTACCAACCGCGTTTTGCGTGCGAACTACCGTCGCGGTGAATGCTAGGGTCGTGCCAGACGCTAGAGAGCATGGGGTCAAGCGTGAAGCTGACAAACATGGAAATCAGAATAGCGGCCACGATGGTCAAGCCGAACTCGTGAAAGAACTTGCCGATGATGCCTTGCATAAAGCCAATCGGCAAAAACACCGCGACGATGGAGAGGGTGGTGGCCAGCACCGCCAAACCGATTTCGCGGGTGCCTTCCATGGAGGCGTTGTATGCGCTTTTGCCCATTTGCACGTGCCGCACAATGTTTTCGCGCACCACGATGGCGTCATCAATCAACAAACCTATACACAGCGACAAGGCCATCAACGTGACCATGTTCAAAGTAAAGCCCAGTATGGACATGATCCAGAACGTGCCGATGATGGCAATCGGCAGCGTCAGTCCGGTGATGATGGTCGAGCGCCAGGAGTTGAGGAACAAAAACACGATCAACACGGTCAGCAGCGAACCTTCGATCAAGGTTTTTTTCACATTGTTCACACCTACGCGTATCTGGCGCGAAGCATCGTAAATGGTTTGCAATTTCACGCCGGGCGGCAACTGGGTTTGCATGGCGTCCACCGTGCGCATCAAACCGTCGACCACCTCGATGGTGTTTTCATCCTGCGACTTTTGCACCGACAGCAGCAGCGTGCGCTCGCCGTTGTACAGGGCCATGTTTTCCAGTTCCTGCGCACCGTCGTTGACACGCGCCACCTGCGACAAGCGAACAATGCTGCCGGCCTTGCGGGCCACGATGATGTTGGCGAAATCCTCGGGGCGCAGCATGCGGCCCTGAACTTGCACCACGCGGTCTTGTTGCAATGAGCGGATGGAGCCGACTGGCAGGTCCTGGTTTTCGTTGGAGACCGCCTCCACCACCTGTTGTGCGCTGATGCCCAGTGCCTCCATGGCCTGCGGGTTCAGGTACAAATTGATTTCACGTTTGGTGCCGCCAACCAAGGTGACCGAGCCGACACCGCGCACGTTCTCCATGCGTTTCTTCAATACCTGATCGGCCCAGTTGGTCAACTCCACTTGGCTGAGCGGCTGCACACCAGGCGGCAGGTTTTGGTTGTCGGAGACAACGGCCAATGACCAGATCGCCCTGCTAGCCGGGTCAAAGCGCAGAATGCGCGACTCTTTCACCTCGGCGCGCAGCAGCGGATGCACGTTGCTGGTTTTTTCGCGCACTTCGTCAGCCGCTTTGCGCCCGTTGGTGGTCAGGTCGAATTCAACGATGATGACCGACAAGCCTTCGTAACTGCGCGAGGTCAGCGCATTGATACCGGAAATCGAGTTGACCGCTTCTTCAATTTTTTTACTGACTTCGCTCTCGACAATTTCCGGAGATGCGCCCGGGTATTCGGTGGTCACGACCACGACCGGCAAGTCGATATTCGGGAACTGGTCTACCTTGAGCGACTGGAACGAAAACAGGCCCAGCACCACCAGGGCGAGCATGAGCATGGTGGCGAACACCGGATTGCGCAGACTGACTTGGGTGAACCACATGGCTTAAGGCTTGTTAGCGACGGGCGCGGTGGCGGGCTGAGCAGCAGGTGATGCGGGGGAAGCGATACGCAGGCTCATACCTTCACGCAGCGAACCTGTACGTGGCGACAGCACTTGAGCACCCTCGGCCACGCCTTTGACTTCCACCCAAACTTGCGCCGGGTTGCCGCCAGTGATGCTGCCGCGTTGACCCGTCGTCACCGTCTGGTGCGCGACCCGGCCATTGACGATCAATTGCACATACGGCAAGGGTTTGTCGGTGCGGACCGACTCCAGCGGAAGTGCAGTCACCTGACGGCTGGCGAGTTCCAACTGGCCTTGGCCGTACAAGCCTTGTCGCAGTCCGGGGGCTTTTTGCAAACGCAAATACACCAGCACGCTGCGGCTGTTGCTTTGCACATTGGGGTTGATGCGTTGGACTTGGGCGTAAAGCGTTTTGTCGCGGCCTTCCAGCGTCAGCTGCGCTTGTTGACCGATGCGCACATCCATGGCGTCGGCCGGGCTGAGCGTGGCTTCGAGTTCCAGGCTGCTCAGGTCGACGATGTCCAGCAGTTTTTGATCGATGGCCACACGTTCGCCGGGTTGTGCCAGACGCGCGGCAATTTGCCCGCTGATGGGCGCGAGCAACACGGTTTCATCCATGGTTTTGCGCGCCACATCGGCAGCGGCGACCGCGGCGTTGTAGGTGGCGCGTGCACCGCTCAGCGTGGCTTCGGAGGCTTCGAGTGCGGTCTTGGAAATAAAGCCCTGGTCGACCAGGGCTTTGTTGTTGTCGTACTGGCGTAGCGCGATATCGATTTGTGTTTTGGCGGCGTCGGCTTGTTGTTCGGCCTGGCGCAATCGCCGTTGAAATTCCACCGGGTCGATTTTGGCAATCACTTGACCCGCTTTGACGCTGTCGCCTTCACGCCCTTGCAACATGAGCAATTCACCGGCGACTCGCGCCTTGATGCTGACGCTGTTGAGCGCTTTCAAATTGCCCGACACCGGCAAGGTTTGGGTGAGTGTTTGCATGCTGAGATGGCTGACATCTTCGGGCTGCAGTTCAACCACCGCTTCGGTCGCAGCAGCTGCTGTAGCCGCAGGGGCGACAGGTGCGCCGGCAGGTACAGCCGTGCGGCGCATTTGCCAGTAAGCAGCACCACCGGCCAGCACGGCGATCAGCAGCAGCCAGGTGAATTTGGAACGCAATGTCATGTCTAAAAACTCCGCCGGGGTTTATCTGTGCAGCCAGCCGTGCATCAAGGCATCGACGTGGTTATGCAAAAAAATATCAGGTTGAAAAATACTTGTAGCGCAGCTAGGCGACAGCGAGTGTTTCCACATGCTGAGAAAAACAATCACCGAGACCAGGCTGTAGACCGCGCTGTCGGTGTCAAACGCCCGGAATTCACCTTTGTCTATGCCACGCTGCAAAATCTTTTTGAACAATTCATGGCCGGGGCGCATCACCTCGGTTTCATAAAACTGCACCACGTCTGGAAAGTTGGAGGCCTCGCTGGTCACGAGTTTGGTGATGCCGCTGGCCGTGGTGTTGCCTATGCGTTCCCACCAGGATTGCATGGCGTAATGCACCATCTCGGCAGTGTTGCCGATGAAGTCGGTGAACTCCTGGTTCCAGACCGGGAAATGGTCGGCCAGGTTGCTGCGGATCACCGCTTTGAACAAATCTTCTTTGGAATTGAAATACAAAAACAACGTGCCCTTGGACACCCCGGCGCGGGTGGCGACTTCCTCGACCCGGGTGGCGGCAAAACCCTTTTCAACAAACAGCGTCAGCGCCGCGTCCAGCAGCTCTTGGGGACGCGCTTCTTTGCGGCGTTCTCGTTTGTGAATGCCCGGGTGTTCTAGGGTGAGGGAATGGACGTTTGACATATTAATGACTGGCTGGTTAGTAATGTAACCGCAGGGCATGGGGTGGTCAATGTGGGGGATTAAGGGGCTGTGGGTTAGGGTTTTGACTGTCCTATGACAAATCTCACGACTCATTCTTTGAGGGTAAAAGGCATATGGTTAATCAGGGCAGATAACGGTTACTTGGTTAACAGAAGGCAGGCTCACAGTATGAGCTTTAATTAATTATTTTTAAATAATATTTTTTGTTTTATGAGCTAAATAGGTAAGTAATTTTAGAAATATCACTCATAATGAAATCAAAGAAATTAATCGCGTAATACCTTCGTGCACGAATGCTTTGAATTTGCAGTGTCGGAAAAACTAAAAGGGGGATAACTTGTTTGTAGCGCATGTAAGGGGTTCTGATGGCTGTCCACAAACGGTCAAGCAGCATTTGCTCGGTGTAGGCGAAAAAGCTCGGGTAATTGGTCAAAAAATTGGTTTAGGTGCTTCAAATGAACTGCAAGGGTTGATGCATGATTTTGGCAAGTACTCTATTCAATTCCGCGACTACATCAACTCGGCAACTGGGCGAATTGGCCCCAGCGCTATAGACCAAGATATAGATGGCGATTATGTTGATGCCAAAAGTCAAAAAGGAAAAATAGATCATTCTTCAGCAGGAGCCCAATGGATTTATCAGACTTTGAAGGAAGCGTTTGGTACAAATTCGTTTGAACAGAAAAAAGAGCTTTGCGCCCAAATGCTGGCGCTGTGCATAGCTTCACATCACAGTGGGCTGATCGACTGTATTGATGCTGATGGAAAAAACACCTTCATTAAGCGCATTGCCAAAGACGACAAGGACACACATCTGGCTGAGTGTGTAAAAAATGTAGAACCGGATTTGTTGGAAAAAGCAAAGGCGCTTTGCACGCCTAAGGTGGTGGATGATATTTGGGTTGTTGTAAAGCGCATTCTGAACACACCAGAGGTGTCAGAAAAAGTTAAAGAATTTCAGCTGGGTATGCTGACCCGGTTCATGTTTAGTGCTTTGATTGATGCAGATCGCATCGACAGCGCCGACTTTGAAAATCCTCAAAATTTAGCGCACCGATCGACAGCACTGCCAGACTGGGCTATTCCTATTCAGCGCCTAGATACGCACTTGCAAATGAAGGTTTCTGAATCCGCTGATAAGACATCGGTCATAGATCAAATACGCCAAGAAATTTCAGATAAATGCAATGCGCGTGCAGCATCACATCAAGGCATTTACACACTCAGCGTGCCAACTGGTGGCGGAAAAACTTTGGCCAGTTTGCGCTATGCATTGCATCACGCGAAAACGCATCAGCTCGACAGAATTATTTTCATCATTCCGTACACCTCCATCATTGAACAAAATGCCAAAGCCGTACGCGAAGTGATTGAAGCTGATAGCGATGCAAGACCTTGGGTGCTAGAGCACCATTCCAATTTAGAGCCAGAAAAGCAAACTTGGCAAACCAAGTTGTTTACAGAAAACTGGGATTTCCCGATCGTGTTTACTACGATGGTCCAGTTCTTGGAGACTTGTTTTGCCGGAGGCACTCGAAGTCCTCGCCGGTTCCATCAACTGACAAACGCAGTTTTGGTCTTTGATGAAATTCAAACGATACCTATCCAATGCGTGCACATGTTTTGCAACACGCTTAATTTTCTGGTGGATCATGCAAAAACCACAGCTGTGCTTTGCACCGCCACACAGCCCTTATTAGACAAAGTACCTGAGCCGAAATATGGAGAAATTCGCCTTGGTGAAGACCATGAGTTAGTTGGAGACGGTACGGCCTTGGGCAAGGTGTTCACCCAGTTGGATCGCGTAGAGGTTGTCAATCTTTGCGAAGCCAAGGGCTGGCCGCTGGAGGTGATACGCGATTTTGTGCTGGAACAGTTTGCGCAAACCAAAAGTGTTCTGGTCATTGTCAATACCAAAGACTGGGCGCAAAAGCTGTTTTCAGAATGCAAGAAGGCTGGAGTCGATCAAGAGGCACTGTTTCACCTCAGTACCAACCAATGCGCTGCACACCGTAAAGCTTTACTAGATGGCCCTGGTGGCATCAAACGGCGCTTAAAAGTAGGTAAACCCGTGCTGTGTATTTCCACGCAGTTGATTGAAGCGGGTGTGGATGTTTCGTTTGCTTGCGTAGTGCGATTTTTGGCTGGGTTGGATTCCATCGCCCAGGCGGCTGGTCGATGCAACCGCAACGGTGAGCTTAAAGACGCGAATGGTCAGGCCTTGAAAGGCAAGGTGTATGTGGTCAAGCCTGATAAAGAGCACACAGAGAAGTTGACTGAGATTGAGGTGGGTAAAAGCTGCGCTCAACGGGTGCTTGAAGAAATAGCTAGTGGTCATTTGCAATGCACGGTAGTTGCCCCTCAAGCAATTGAACAGTATTTCAAATACTTTTTTTATGATCGAAAAGATCAGATGAACTATCCATTGGGTGATGGATCAGGGCGCAATTTACTGACCTTACTCGCCGACAACCGACGCGGACAAGGAGGTAATGGTGGAAAAAATCACAACAGAGAACAGCAGGGTAAAGAAAAACTGCTGATGCAGTCATTCATGGAAGCTGGCAAAGCATTCAAAGCTATAGATGCTCCTACCCAAGTCGTTATCGTGCCGTTTGGCGAAGGTGCCAATTTAATAGCGGACCTGTGCCGTCTTGACCCACTTTATCCCGAGTTCTATAAAAAACTAAAACAAGCACAACAGTTTAGTGTCAACGTTTTTCCTAATGCATGGACTCAACTGATCAAACAAAAAGCAGTGATACCAATACAAGATACGGATTTATATTTTTTGCTGGATCAACATTACGACCAATTTTTTGGCATGACCATAGATGGAGCTTCAGCAACATCATCAATAAATTTGGGAGGGGTGCTGTGAAAGCGCTCCTCCCAGTCTTATTTATAAAAACAATAACTAGTAACCAATTTCAATCCACGCATCAGCGAAAACCAAACTTTAACATACTAGCAACCAGAAAAAATGATATATTAATATTATTTTTAATTCTGGAGTTGTCTTTATGGATTGGCTGCCCAAGGTGCTCAAAGAGCTTCGCCTAATGCAAACGTCGCGTTTTTTCACGTTGCTTTTTGGTGTTTTTGTTCTCTGTATCTGGGCTTTTTTGGGGAAGGCATGAGAGATTTAATATGAGAAACAGCATTCAATTCAAACTCACTGGGCGCAATGCCTTGTTCACTGACCCGATCACTCGCATTGGGGGTGAGAAATGCTCTTGCCACCTGCCAACATACGAAGCAATTAAAGGTGTACTCAAGTCCATTTACTGGAAACCCACTATCGTTTGGAAGGTGGACAAGGTGCGTGTGATGAAGGCCATACGCACAGAGGCCAAAGGCGTGAAGCCATTGAATTGGACAGGTGGCAACACGTTGGCCTACTACACGTACCTGCGCGATGTGGAATACCGAGTGCTGGCGCACTTTGAGTGGAACGAAGCCCAACCACACCTCGCGGCTGATCGCAATGACGGCAAGCACTTTGCCATGGTCACGCGAGCACTGAACGCGGGGGGCAGGCAAGACATTTTTTTGGGAACCCGCGAATGCCAAGGCTATGTGGAGCCCTGCGAGTTTGATTCGGGTGATGGGGCTTATGACGGCATAGATGAATTGGGCTACGGCCTGATGTTTCACAGTTTTGACTACCCAGATGAAACTGGAAAAAATGAACTGTGCGCCAATTTTTGGCATGCCACCATGCGTCATGGCATCTTGCAATTTAATGCCCCAAATCTGCAATTGGTAAGTAAACATGTTCGCCCCATGACTCCAAAGATTTGGGGAATCAATGACAACGTGAAACCTGTTACAGAAGAAGATGTGGAGACTGAGTGATGGGCAAACGGTCTATTCCATCGAAAGCGGGCTCCCCATTGCTTGATGAACTGCGCACACTTATTAATCAAGCTCGCTGGCAGACTGCTCAGGCAGTCAATAGCGGATTGACCTTGCTTTATTGGCGGGTAGGTGAACGTATTCGTCGAGAAGTGCTTTTAAATAAGCGTGCAGACTACGGAGCTGAAATTCTTGCGACACTGTCGCAAGAATTAACAAAGGACTATGGAAAAGGTTTCTCGGGGTCGGCATTGACGAGAATGGTGAAGTTTGCAGAAGCATTTCCAGATGGACAAATTGTCGTATCGCTTTCACGACAATTGAGTTGGAGTCATTTCATTGAAATTCTGCCCCTCAAACAACCCTTAGAGCGCGAGTACTACGCGCAAATGTGCAGCATAGAGCGCTGGAGCGTGCGCACTCTGCGCGACCGAATTGCCAGCCAGCTTTACCTGCGCACCAACATCAGCAAAAAGCCTGAAACTATCGTCGATAAGGAACTAAAAGCGCTCAGGGAAACTGGGCAAATAACACCCGACATGGTGTTCCGTGATCCCTATATATTGGATTTTTTAGGTCTGCCAGAACACTATAGCGAGAGTGATTTAGAAAGCCGCATCCTCGCAGACATGGAGCGTTTTTTGCTGGAGTTGGGTTCGGGTTTTACCTTTGTAGCCAGGCAAAAGCGCATGAGTATTGGCGCTGACGATTTTTATCTTGACTTGCTTTTTTATCACCGCCATTTGCGCCGATTGGTAGCCCTCGAATTGAAGTTGGAAAAATTTCAAGCGGCGCACAAAGGGCAAATGGAGTTGTACCTGCGGTGGCTCGATAAACACGAACGTGCCTTAGGAGAAGAAGCTCCCATTGGCCTGATCTTGTGCGCCCAAGCTGATAGCGAACAAGTGGAATTGCTGGACGTACAAGGCAGCAATATTCGAGTGGCTGAATACATGGCTCACATCCCAGACGTGAAGCTGCTGCGCGAACAATTGCACCGCTCTGTGTTGCATGCGCAAGAGCAAACCCATGCCACTTTGATGTGGGATGGCAAGAAAAAAAATACCGACAAAAAGGAGCATCAAAAATGAGTTGGATGCAGCGGCTGTATGACACCTATGAACAAGCGACTCAACTTGATTTAGCACAAGAAGATCGGATACCACCGATTCGGCACACTATTCAAAATGCGCACATCAACATTTTGCTGAATGAAAAGGCAGAATTTGTTGCGGCGAAAGTGCTCAAAAAATCCCCGATCATTTTACCTGCAACTGAAGCATCTGAAGCCCGTGCCAACGTGGATGCACCACACGGCTTAGCTGACAAAATTCAGTACGTTGCCAAAGACTACCCCTCGTGGGGTGGAGGCAAAAAGCCATTTTTTGATAGCTACTTTAAGCAACTTGACGCTTGGTGCAAAGCTGGCGCACCACGCAAGGTAGAGGTTGTTCGGGATTACGTCAGCAGGGGGGAAGTACTGACAGACTTAATTAAAAAAGCAGCTATTTTTGAAGCAAGTTCGAATCACATGGTGTTGACCACTTGGCCCAAAGATCGTGGTGATCCACCAGAAATATTCGGCTCTATGCCAAAAGAAGGTGGCGTGATCGAACCTGGATCTGCGTTGGTTTGCTGGTCGGTTGAAATTTTCAATGACCCAGAGAAAGACACATGGAAAGATGCCAGTATATGGGAGAGTTGGATTCGATATCAGGCGACTCAAGAGTCATCCAAAAACCTATGTCTCGTGACAGGAAAAGGTTCACCGATTGCTCGACTGCATCCTTCGAAGCTGCGACACAGTGGGGATAAGGCAAAAATCATTTCTGCCAACGACCAAGATGGAATGACTTTTCGCGGGCGGTTCATCGACAGTGCAGAGGCCGCTTCTGTTGGCACTGATGTGACACAAAAGGCGCACAACGCTTTGCGCTGGCTGGTTACAAGGCAGGGCATTCGCAATGGCGATCAAGTCACTGTGGCGTGGGCAATTTCTGGCAAATATGTACCGCAGCCCATGGCGGATTCAACGGACTTTGACGATGACGAGCCTGTGCCGCACAGCGAGGACATTGGCCACTGGATCACGAGAAAAATCAAACTCAAGATTAAAGGCTATCAGCAAGAGCTGGTGGGAACGGAGCAACTCAGTCTGATGGTTTTGGACTCGGCAACACCTGGGCGAATGTCTATCGGTTATTACCGTGAATTTTCTGCCAAAGACTATTTCGAGCGTCTTGGTGCTTGGTACGAAGAATTTGCTTGGTATCAGCGCATCACCAAAGAGCTAGACGAACCGGGCAAATCCAAAAAAGTGAAAAGAACAGTGTGGATCGAAACCCCGCCATCCCCGCTGGCGATAGCGCAAACGGTGTATGGAAAAACACTGAGTGATGACCTCAAAAAGCAGGTTTTCTCCTCCGTTCTGCGCTGCATCTCCGAAAGTGAAGCATTTCCTCGTGTGCTGATGCAAGCTGCGGTCAATAGGGTTAGCAATCCATTTGCATGCGAAGTGTGGGAATGGGAGCGCAACTTGGGAGTGGCCTGCGCACTCTACAAAGGTTTTTTTGCACGACATATCAATTTAAACGAAAGAAAGGATTACTCCATGGACATTGACGCAAACACAGGGAGAGACTATTCATTTGGTCGTCTTCTCGCCATAGCTGATAAGGTTGAAAGCATGGCCCTTGATATAGCTAAAGAAAGGCGTTCAACAACTGCAATGCGATTAATGCAGCGTTTTTCCGCGCAACCCACAGCAACATGGAAGAACATTGAAGAAGCATTACATCCCTATTTCATGCGCATCCAAAGCAACTACCCCTCACTGGTTGGCGCATACAAGGATTTGATTGGGCAGCAAATTGAAGTCGTCTATCAGGCAGGAGGATTTAGCAATGACTCGTTGCAAGGCGAATACCTGTTGGGCTATCACCTTCAAAGACGGTGGTTCGAACAGCATCAATTCAATAAAGGCGCGTGGATTTCAAAAAATGCAACTGCACAAACCTCCACCCCTGATTCAGATGAGTAAACCCCTTTTTAAATTTACCCTAGGAGCCCATGATGACACTCAGCAAAAAAATCGACTTCGCCCTCATCATTGAAGTCAAGAACGCTAACCCCAACGGCGACCCACTCAACGGCAATCGGCCCCGCACAGATTTTGGGGGATTTGGAGAAATCACCGATGTCTGTCTCAAGCGCAAACTCAGAGATCGTCTACAAGATGCTGGACATGCGATTTTTGTTCAATCCGATGATCGAAAAAAAGATTCAATGACCAGTCTGAAAAATCGAGCAACGGATTCCGAAGTTGGATTAGGCGAAGACGCATTCAAATTTGATGCAAAAAAAGGAATTACTCCTGAAGCTACTGCAAAAAAAGCTTGTGACAAATGGTTTGATGTTCGTGCCTTTGGACAGGTATTTGCATGGAGTGGTGATAAGGGTGCCAAGAAAGGAAAAAAAGGCGAAGAAACAGCAGAGAGCGCAGATGCTGGTGCAAGTAATGCAAATGGCGTTTCAATACCAGTCCGTGGTCCCTTAACGATTCAATCAGCTTTCAGCAAACAACCTGTCTCCGTTACCAGCACCCAAATTACTAAAAGTGTCAGTGGTGATGGTGATGGGACTAAACGCGGATCTGACACCATGGGTATGAAGCACCGCGTTGACAAAGGAATTTACTTTACTTATGGTGCCATCACCCCACAGCTTGCCGAGCGAACTGGGTTTAGCGATGAAGACGCGCACATCATCAAAGATCTGTTGCCGAAACTTTTTGAAGGTGATGCATCCTCCGCTAGGCCGGAAGGTTCCATGAGCGTGTTGCATTGGTTCTGGTGGGAACAAAATGGAAAAACTCCCAAATATTCTTCAGCCAAAGTACACAAAAGCCTGACTGTTAATGAAGATGGTTCGTTTGAGATAAGTGAGCTTGAGGGGTTAGCGCCTGAAATTGGCGATGGCTTTTGAATTGTTCACAACGATTCTGATGCATTACACTTTATCCACGACTCTCCCCTTACATTCGAATTCAGTTGCGCCATGTTTGGGGCGGAAAAACCGCCTGAAGCATTTTTGCTCTGGCGGTTTTTTCATGCGCTCTGAAATCGCCGAGTGATGGACGCTATTCATATTGCCATCTCCGCCCTCCAGCACTACGCCTACTGCCCGCGCCAGTTTGCTTTGATTCATTTAGAGCAAGCATGGAGTGACAACCACTTCACGGCGCAGGGCAATGTGTTGCATGAGCGGGTGGACAGTCAAGAGGCTGAGTCTCGTGGCAGCAAGCGCAGTGAGCGCTCAGTTGAAGTGCGCAGCGAGCGGTTGGGTTTGTACGGCAAACTCGACTTGCTAGAAGTGTTCACTCAACCGCAAGGCAGCAAGCGGTATGTACCGGTTGAATACAAGCGCGGCAAGCGCAAGGTGATGGATTGGGATCGCATTCAGCTTTGCGCGCAAGCTATGTGTTTGGAGGAGATGCGCAGCACGGTTGTTGAGGAGGGGGCGCTCTGGTACTGGCAAGAACGCTTGCGCGAAGTTGTGCCCTTGGATGAGCGCTTGCGCACCGAGACGCTGGCTTGTATCGGCGCGGCTCGTGCAGTGCTGCAAAGCCAAACCACGCCACCGCCTACAGCAGACGTTAAGCGTTGCAAGGCATGCTCATTGGTGGAAGAGTGTGCACCTGCTGTGGTACGCAAAGACCGATCTTCCCAATATGCCCAAGCCTTGTTTGAACCGACATTCGAGGACGAGGCATGAAAAAACTGCTGAATACGCTCTACATTACTCGCCCTGATTGCTATTTGCACAAAGAGCGTGAAACAGTGGTCATCAGGCAGGGCGATGAAAAGCTGGGTCAGTTCCCCATGCTGGCGCTGCAAAATATTTTGTGCTTCGGTCAAGTGAGTGTGTCTCCTGCATTCATGGCGGCGTGTGTTGAGGTAGGGGTTGGTTTGACTTTTTTCACTGAGTTCGGCAAATTTCAAGCGCAAGTGATGGGCATGCCCAAAGGCAATGTGCTGCTGCGTCGTACGCAATACCGTTGGGCGGATGACGATGCCAAGTCGGTGTCTGTGGCGCGTTTGATGATCGCCGCCAAAGTGGGCAACTGCCGAGCCGTGCTGATGCGCGAGCAGCGTAACCACGGCGAAAATAAGGTGCTAGCTAATGCAGCGCATCACTTGGCAACTTTGTTAGAAAACATTCGCCATGCACAGTCCGTTCCCCAATTGATGGGGCTTGAGGGCGAAGCAGCCAGTACCTACTTTGGTGTCTTTTCAAGTCTATTGCGTGCGTCAGGGTTTGATTTTTCTGGCCGTGTACGCAGACCGCCTGCTGATCCCGTCAATGCCTTGCTTTCATTTGCGTATGTATTGCTCGCGAGTGAATGTGCTTCTGCCTTGGCGGGTGTTGGGCTAGACCCCTATGTAGGTTTTTTGCACCAAGACCGCCCTGGTCGAAAGAGTTTGGCCTTGGATTTGATGGAAGAGTTACGTGCACCTTTGGCAGACCGTTTTGTGCTGACCCTCATCAACCGTGGGCAAATGAAGCCAAATGATTTTGTGACCGAGGCCAGCGGTGCCGTGCGTTTAAAAGACGATGCCCGCAAAGCGTTTCTCACTGCCTATCAAGAGCGTAAGAAAGAAAGTTTGAAGCACCCCTATTTGGAGGAAAGCATTGAACTTGGCCTGTTGCCCCACGCCCAGGCTTTGCTGTTGGCGCGTCACTTGCGTGGCGATATGCAAAATTACACGCCGTTTGTGGTTAGGTGATCATATGTTGGTGTTGGTGACTTATGACGTGAATGTGACCACGCGAGCAGGCGAAAAGCGATTGCGCCACATTGCCAAAGTGTGTTTGGACTATGGCGTGCGTGTGCAAAACTCGGTATTTGAATGCGAGGTTGATCCTGCTCAATGGGTGAAATTTAAAGCCGAGCTACTGCGTATTTATGACCCCACGCAAGACAGTCTGCGCTTTTATATGTTGGGTAAACGCGGCGTGGACAAGGTCGAACATTGCGGCGCCAAGCCAACGTCAAACCCGCTTCACAGTACGTTGATTCTTTAACGCTAACCCTTGGCAATCAGTCGCTAGCTGGATGGTTAGCGTTGCAGTAACTTAATGATAAGTAACAACTTAATTTTTTAATTCATTCGATTTTTTTATTTCTATCTAATTTTTTTGTGATTAGCGGAATCATTGCTTGAAAGATAGGTGCTGTCTGGTGTTATCGTTATGCGGTCGCCCCTCATGCAGGGGCGTGGATTGAAACCAGCATGCCCAGCTGCACCATTTACTGGTTTGACGGTCGCCCCTCATGCAGGGGCGTGGATTGAAACTAACTTCATCTGGTTTCCCAGCCTGCTCTATGCGTCGCCCCTCATGCAGGGGCGTGGATTGAAACAAATCTTGCGCGCTATCTCGTCGGCCGTAGCCCGGTCGCCCCTCATGCAGGGGCGTGGATTGAAACCCAAACCATTGTCACCATTGCCATCACCAACGGTCGCCCCTCATGCAGGGGCGTGGATTGAAACATGGGCGTCAACTGGACGGCGTGCGCGGCACCGAGTCGCCCCTCATGCAGGGGCGTGGATTGAAACTGAAATCGTGCGCATCCTAGGCCGACATACTGAAAGTCGCCCCTCATGCAGGGGCGTGGATTGAAACAACTTGGTTGCTTTTGACCCGCCGCACCTTGTCAAGTCGCCCCTCATGCAG
>CAMDKD010000023.1 GCA_945901125.1 Bordetella parapertussis | reverse complement strand
GCTGACCGATTAAGACACGCTTTGGCCGCCCATCCGGTGCGATTTTTTTCTGCGCTTTCGCTCGAAAAAAACGCCCCCTCTGTCGGCCTCTGTGATGTTTTAGGTACTAGCGCTATTTCGGTTTTCATGGTGTCTTTGTATATCGATCCTCAGAAATGCTGTCGGAGAAAACTGCGATCGGATGACGACATGGCGGGCGGGCCGACGCGAACATTGGCGCGCAGCGGCAGTGAGCGGCGACCGTCCCGGCGTGGCGTGAACATTTCACAAAAAAGCGAACCGGCGTGGCGTGAACACTTCACATCAAACCGATATGAACACCTCACAAAAAATCGAACCGGCTTAGATAGAACCCTCGTGCGGTTGTACCGACAAATAACCGCCGCCACCATACGCCAAGGGCCTGCGCTCATTCATGTGAATACGCTCAACCCGGCCGACAAATAACACATGGTCACCGCCAGGGTAGCTTGCCTCCAGACTGCATTCCAAATAAGAAGCGCATCCGTCTATCAAGGGCACGCCGCCCAACCCCGGCGTATAAGCCACACCCTCAAAACGATCAGCACCCGAAGCAGCAAAACGGTTAGAAATGTTCACCTGATCTTCGGCCAGAATGTTCACCGTGAAACGCATTGCGTTTTTGTAAGTGTTGAAACTGCGCGAACTCAAACGCAAACTCCACACAATCAAAGGCGGATCCAGAGATAAGGAACTGAATGAGTTCGCTGTGATGCCCTCAGGCTTGCCGTCAGCGTCCAGCACTGTCATCACCGTGACACCGGTGACAAAAGAACCCAGACACCGGCGCAGCTCCAGCGGATCAAGTGCAGACTGTGCCGCTTCTGTAGAAATAACTGTCATGAGGGTCCGGGTAAGAGGTTGTACGTCAGTAATGGAATGCAGCGATTGTCGTTGAAGCCGAAGGTCTCTAAGGCCAGTAACGTAAAACAACCTTGACACAGGGTTTGTTAGCATGCCTGCCAAACACTAGGAACCACGACATGACTATCAAATCCCTGCTGTTTGTACCCGGCGACAGCGAGAAAAAAATGGCCAAGGCCGCCAGCACCGGCGCAGACGCCTTGTTGATCGACCTGGAAGATTCGGTATCCCACGAACGCCTGCCCTTGGCACGCGGCTTGGTGCTGGACTACTTGAAAAGCCACGACCGCGCTCAGCAACAGGTGTGGGTGCGCATCAATCCATTGAACACAGCGTTCTCGCTGCCCGATCTGGTTGCGGTCATGCCAGGCAAACCCGAAGGCATCATGCTGCCCAAGCCTTTGAACGCCGATGATGTGCGTCAACTCGACCATTTTTTGAGCGCACTCGAACAACGCGAAGGCATTGCGCTTGGCCGCACACGCATACTGCCGGTGGCCACTGAAGTCGCCGGTGCCATGTTCCAACTCGACAGTTACGCCGGTTGTTCAACACGGCTTGCCGGACTGACCTGGGGCGCGGAAGACCTGGCCACCGACATCGGTGCCACCAGCAATAAAAAAGACAACGGCGATTTTGACGACGCATTTGTGCTGGCGCGCTCGCTGTGCCTACTGGCAGCCACGCACGCCGGGGTGCAGGCGATAGACACATTGACGGTTGACTTTCGCAACAACGAAGGCTTGCAAGCTGATGTGCGGCGTGCACGCCGTCAGGGCTTCAGCGGCAAGCTGGCCATACACCCGGACCAGGTAGCCATCATCAACGCGGGCTTTACCGCTACGCCTGAAGAACTGCAACACGCGCAGCGCATCGTCGACGCGTTCGCTCAGGCCGGCGGTGCCGGCGCCTTGCAACTCGACGGCAAAATGATTGACAAGCCGCATTTGACGCAAGCCCTGCGTCTGCTGGCCACACGCAAAGGACATTGAACATGGCAGGCCTGTATTTCGAAGAATTTTTTATCGGACAAACTTTCAAGCACGCGATACGCCGCACCGTGTCCGAGATGGACAACGTGATGTTTTCTGCGCTCACGCACAACCCGGCGGCGCTGCATCTGGACGAGGAATATTGCAAAAACCACACCGAATACGGGCAACGCATCGTCAACAGCGTATTCACTTTGGGTTTGATCGTCGGCGTGTCGGTGGGCGACACCACGCTGGGCACCACCGTGGCTAATCTGGGCTGGGACGAGGTGCGTTTTCCCAAGCCGCTGTTCCATGGCGATACGGTGCATGTGGAAACCGAGGTACTGGAAATGCGCGACAGCAAATCACGGCCGCAAAACGGCATCGTGATTTTTGAACACCGGGGCTACAACCAGCACAACGTATTGGTGGCTTCGTGCAAACGCTCTGCGCTGATGTTGCGCAAACCTGTCGGCTGAGTCTGTCGCGTGTCAGGCTTATATCAGGAATAATTCCTAAGTTGACATTTTTTGTCATTTTTAATGCCAAAGCAAAGGTAAACCCTAGTAGGGGTATTACCTATTTGAAAAATATATGTTGCTAACATCCCGCGCAGGCTATGTTGCCTGTTTTTCTGCTTAAGGATCTTTAAGTGAGCTTTAAAAAAATCTCTGCCATCACTTTGGCCGTTTCAGCCTTGGTTGCCACCTCTGCATTTGCTCAGGACAAAAACCTGTCCACCCTGCAACGCATGGGCAACACAGACACCAACATGAACATTCCTACCGTCCCTCAGGAAGGTAAGAATGCAGACGCCATCCGCGCCAACCTGAAGAAAATCAAGTTGCCCGATGGTTTCAAGATTGACTTGTACGCCATCGTTCCTGACGCACGTTACATGGCTGTTGCTCCTTCAACCAATATGTTGTTTGTCGGTACCCGCAAAACCCAAGTGTGGGCCGTGACCAACCGTAACAACGGTGACGCTGCCACTGAAGTCAAACCTTTCGCACCCTCCATCAAGTTCAGCAACCCCAACGGTGTTTGCTTTACCAAAGACGGTTTCTTGGTCGTTGCTGAATCCAACCGCATTTTGCACTTCCCCGCCGCTGAATACTTCTACGAAGGTCCGGACGTTGCTGTCGGCCAAATCGTTCCTGAAGGCAAGCTGATCCCCGTGGAAGAGCAGTCTTTCAACCACACCGGTCGCGTGTGTAAAGTTGACACTGACGGCAAAATCTACGTGACATTGGGCCAGCCTTACAACGTGCAACCCAAAGACAAAGTCGCCTTGTATGACGAAGTCGGCATCGGTGGTGTGGTTCGTTACAACGGCCTCGACGGTTCAGGCCGCATGGTCTATGCCAAAGGCATGCGTAACCCTGCCGGTATCACCATCGGGCCAAAGGGCGACATCTGGACAACCGACAACCAAGTTGACGGTCTGGGTGACGACATTCCTCCAGGCGAGCTGAACAAGCTGACCGCTGCTGGCGAACACTTCGGTTTTCCCTACTACAACGGCAAGTTCAAAGTCGCCGGTTCAGCTGCCGCGCCTGACCTGGCCGACATGAAAGAACCCGCAGGTAACGTGTACCCGCAAGTCGAGTTCCCTGCTCACCAGGCGCAACTGGGCGTGGCCCACTACACCGGCACCGCATTCCCTGCCAAATACCAGGGCGGTTTGTTTGTGGCTTCACACGGCTCATGGAACCGCAGCACACCTAGCGGTTACCTGATCAACTTCGTGCCAATCAAGGCCGATGGCAATGCAGGTCCTGCCGAAGTGTTTGCTGACGGCTTCCTGGACAAGAAAACCAACCGCGCGCTGGCTCGCCCGGTTGACGTGGCCAACCTGCCTGACGGCTCCATCCTGGTGTCTGACGACTACGCCGGTGCGATCTACCGCATCAGCTACACCGGTCAGTAATCAGGTGTGATCACAGGCTACGGCCTGTGTTCTTTTCTGTAGCGGGGTCTCTCACGAGGCCCCGCTTTTTCACGAGAAAAAAATGAAGAAATTTGTATTTGTATTGGCGCTAGTCGCCTTCAATAGTTTTGCAGATGACGCGGCTGAAGGCCGCGCTAAAGCCGATACGGCGTGTGCGCTTTGTCACGGATACAACGGCGTAGCTACCATGCCTGGCGCACCCAACCTGGCCGGTCAACAAGCCATTTATCTGAGCGAACAATTGAAAAATTACCGCAGCGGCAAACGCCAGCACGAGGTAATGGGCTACATAGCCAAGCCATTGACAGATGCGGAAATTGCGCAACTCTCCGCCTGGTTCAACAGCATCAAGGTCACGGTTGAAGCGCCCTGAGCAACTGATTCAAGCGGTTTGTCTGGCCAGCGCATTGTGTTTAGTCCCGCTGACATCTGTGCATGCGGCGAAAAGCATACGTTTTTTGACGGCTGCCGAATTACAAGCCAGTCTGCTTTCGCCTCAAGAAGACATTCGTTTCAGTGGGCGCAACTACATCATGGGTGTGGTCGATACATTGATGCTAATGAAATCAGCGCCTATTTGTATGCAGGAACAAACCGAGATCAACCAGATCACAGAGTTGGTGATTCTTCAATTGCAGCAGAGGCCGGAACTGATGCGTTACAACGCCGCCAGCGTGGTGCGCGAAATCATGGTGGCCAACTACCCTTGCGTTTGAACTTTCACCGTGGCGACACAACCGCAGGCACATTGGTTGCAACCTGACCTTTGGTGCACGCCTCGAAAATGGCGCGCCGCGCGTCGTAATTGATATCCCGATCCTGCGCCCACTGCTCGCAAAAAAATGGGTTGGCTGCCAAACCCAGCTTGTGTGACTGCAAACCCGGCGTGGCCATGCCACTCGCACAGCGGTTCAACTCCAGCGCTGCCGCGCGTTCATACACAGGCGGCGCCTGCTCATAGGACATGCGGTTACACGCCAGAATATTTTGTGTATTGGCACAACCATTCAAAGCAGCCAGAAATAAACACGGCATCAGCAGCAAACTAGTACGTAAGATAGAGTTCATGGCAGTCAGTTGTTTCAGTGTAATCCTTCGCTGAAAGAAACTGATGCCCACAAGGAGATAACCGGCATGCTTTACATCGTCGCCATAGGCTGGATCTTCGTGGTTGTACTGATGAGCGTGGTTGAGGCCACGGCCTCCAACGGCAGCGTGCTGGGCGCGATTTTCACTTTTCTGCTTTACGGCGTAATTCCACTGGGGCTGGTGTTGTACCTGCTGGGTACGCCGCTTCGGGCCAAGCAACGGCAGGCCAAGGTATCTGAAAAAGAGTGAATCAATTGCTTTGGTCAAGTACGATTTGGCATGACTTACGACACCACCCTGTCCTGCCCGCGTGACGTGAATGAATTATGATCAAAAGAACTTTACATAGGAGACGTATATGAGCAAAACTGGCCTCATTATTTTGGGAATCTTTGCCGTGATCGGATTTCTGTTTTCCACTGGCAGGTATTCACTTAACTCACCCGCATTTGGCAAATCCTTAAAAGACAACGATTTATCTGGAAAAAAGCTGCTGAAAAACCCGCTAGATAAATCCTAAGCCAACCCGAAGGCTGAGGTTCAACAGCGACCGAGATGCTTTCGTGGACTATCCCTCTTCTTCTGACAAAAAACCGACCACCGCCGCCATGCGTTTGACCGGGTCGGATTCGAGCATGAGCTGAAGTTTTTGCTCAGGCTCCATAGGCAAAACCTCGGCAAAACGGTTAGCCACCCAGCCGCATTCGTCCAAATGGTAAGGCGCAAACAATGGCAATCTGTCCTGCAATCCTTGCTGCTGCGCTGTGCGAATCCATTTCCCCAGACGATCAGCATGCAACTGCCAATCGGACGGCAACTCCATCGGCGGATCCTGCGGCAGGTAAGTCACGCTGCCCTGCCATACGCCATATGGCCCGGGCTTGACATCGTGTAATTCAAAGCGCAAACCGCCTTGGCACAGTATGCGCAGCAAGGCGGGTTGAAGTTGTTCAAACTCCCGGATATGCGCCAAACAACCGTGCGAGTGCATCAGCGGCTGCTCGCCAGGCACTTGTACCTCGCTGCCTTTTTTTAACCAGGCCACGCCAAACGGTTTTTGTTCCCGGTGGCAGCGTTTGATCAAGTCCAGGTAACGCACTTCAAATATCTGCAACTGCAACATACCATCAGGGAACACCCCGTGAGACAAGGGGAAAAGCGGAATAGTATCGGTTGCAGCGGCGGTCATGACAGGGATTGTTCAAAAGAGATCAAATTGCATTCTAAGAACGCATCGGTATTTAAGCGGTGTGTCTTCAGGGAGACCCTTGCAAATCCGTGATCACAAATGCGCCGTCTAACTTTTCCACATGGAACAGCACTTTGTCACCGGCTTGCAGTTTGTCTATGTTGACCGTTTCCTGTAAACGGAACACCATGGTCATACCGGGCATTTGCAGATTTTTGATCTCACCGTGTTTGAGCGTGATTTTGCGGTTGTCGGGGTCAATTTTTCGCACCACACCTTCGGCCATGAACTTGTCGGTGTCCGCCCGTGCCGGCACAGTCAATAACAGGCAACTTAGAAATAAGAGTGCGCTAGTGAAAAAAAATCTTCTGAAGAAATTCATGACGTGCTTTCAAAGCTGATGAAATCAATGCTTGGCGCTTGAGTGCTTGCCGGGTGACCCGATGACTGACACGCTGCCTTTCATACCCGCAGCGTAATGCCCGGGTTGCAAACAAGCGAAATTCACAGCACCGCTGCGACTGAATTTCCAGATGATCTCAGCGGTGTCGCCAGGCGCAAGACTGACCATGCTGTCGTCGTCGTGCTCCATGTCAGGGTTTTGCTTCATGAATTCGTTGTGGGCTTTCAATTCCTTTTCAGTGCCCAACACAAACTCGTGTTTTATCGCCCCGCCGTTGTGTATGACGAACAAAACCGTGTCGCCTTTTTTCACCTTGATTTTGTCTGGCGAGAAACGCATGTTGTCGCGCATCTCGACTTTGACGGTGCGGTTGATCTGCAAGGGATCGCCTGGCTGACCGAAATCTTCTTCTTGCTTGCCGTCACCGTGTGCCAGCGCCATGGTGCTTGTCAGACAGACAGCGAACGCCAAAAAATAGGAATGCAGTTTCATGTGTATCTCCGTTTAAATAAGTTTAAATTCGTTGAATGCTTGTTTGAAATCCAGCCTCTGCACTCAGCCTATCACCGGAATCATCATTCATGTCCATTGTGTCCCCCGCCAGGCTTGCGTATTTGCACTTCAATAGCAGCAGCTGGTTCTGACAAATCATCAGATGAATGCAACGGCGCGGCGACTTCGCCCTGGTACTCGGTTGCAAGCGTACCGGGCGGGTGTTGGTACCAACCCGGGTTGCTGTAATCGCCAGGTGCCTGGTCACGTCGCACTTTCAACACGCTGAACATGCCGCCCATGCCCAAGCCGCCGAACGGCCCCTGGCCGGTCATCATGGGCAATGTGTTGTCCGGCATGGGCATTTCCATCTCAGCCATGTCTGCCATGCCGTGTTGACCCATGCTCATGTAGTCCGGAATCAAGCGGTTGATTTTTTTAGCCAAGTCCGCTTGCTCAACACCGATCATGGTCGGTAACTTATGTCCCATGGCGTTCATGGTGTGGTGGCTTTTGTGGCAATGAAACGCCCAGTCGCCCTCCTCATCCGCCACAAATTCAATTTGCCGCATTTGGCCAACAGCAATGTCCGTGGTCACCTCGCTCCAGCGGGCGCTTAAAGGTATTGCACCGCCATCGGTGCCGGTCACTTGAAACTCGTGGCCGTGCAAATGTATGGGGTGATTTGTCATGGTCAGGTTGCCTATGCGTATGCGAACCTTGTCGTTCAAGCGCACATTCAAACTGTCAATCCCCGGAAAAACACGGCTGTTCCAAGTCCACAAATTGAAGTCCGTCATGGTCATGATGTTGGGCCTGAAGCTACCGGGCTCAATGTCATACGAGTTCATCAAAAAACAAAAATCCCGCTGCACCTCACTGATCAGTGGGTGCGGCTGACGCGGGTGTGTGATCCACATACCCATCATGCCCATGGCGATTTGCGTCATCTCGTCCGCATGCGGGTGGTACATAAAGGTTCCTGCCCGGCGCGCGACAAACTCGTAAACAAATGTTTGGCCGGGCTCTATGCCTTTTTGGGTTAGTCCCGTGACGCCGTCCATGCCATTGGGCAAACGCTGACCATGCCAGTGCACACTGGTGTGCTCCGGCAGTTTATTGGTCACAAAAATTCGCACCTTATCGCCTTCGACCACTTCAATCGTCGGGCCCGGGCTTTGCCCGTTGTATCCCCATAAACGCGCTTTCATGCCAGGTGCCAATTCGCGCACCACGGGTTCTGCCACCAGATGGAATTCTTTGACACCGTCTTTCATGTGCCAGGGCAAGGTCCAGCCGTTCAAGGTGACCACGGGTTGGTAAGGCACAGACTCGGATGGCAATGGAGGCATGGTGGTGGCACTGACATGGCTGTGCGGTTCAGGAATAGCGGCCAAGCTATATCGGCTGACGGCGGCGGCTGAGACAGCCCCTGCCACACCGGCCCATTTGAAAAAATCTCTTCTGCTTGACATTTGATGTAATCCTTAATGGGCGGCAGCGCCGCTGTTGTTGTCGTTCTTGCTGACGGACAAACTGAATGACAAAGGCCTGCCTATGAGGCTGGATTGCAGCGCGGCATCGCTGAGCCAAAACTGCTGTTGCGCATCCATGGCTGCTGAAACGGTGGCGCTTTGGTCGGCGGCATCTGCCAGCAAATCAAACACACCGATTTGCATGGCGTTGTAGCGCAGCAGGTTTTCATCGGCTATGCGCTGGCGCAGCGGCAACAACTCGTCTTTGAATTGACGCGCAATGCCGAATGCGCTCAGGTAAGCCGCGTGTGTTTCACGCAAACCCGAAGCTGCCTCTAAGGCTGTCGCCTGCAAGCGGTTAGCCGCTCCCAATGTTTGTGCGTTCATTTGTGTGCGTTGCATATCTCCAGCATCGAACAAGGGAAGTTTGAAGCTGATCTGTGCGCCGCTGTGTTTGGTGGTGGTGCCGCTGCTGTTGACCGTGCCGCCTATCACCGTCAATTCCACGTCCAGTCGACTGGTGATGCCGGTCAATCCCTGGGCACGGGCTGCAGTCTCCAATTCGGCCTTGGCCATGCGTATGTCCAGGCGCTGTTGCACCGCTTGCGTGGCAGCGATTTGAATATCAAGAGCCTGAGACGGCAAGTCCGGCAATTTGTCGGGCAGTTGTAATTGCATCGCCTGTGCCGCATCAAGTCCAAGCAATCTGACCAGTTCTTCAGTGCGCGACAACTTCAGCTGTTTCGCGGCGGCCAGTTGCATTTGAGCTTGTAAATGGAACATGCGGTGCCTGCTTCGGGTCAGCGCATTGAAGTTGCCTACCGCTTGCATGCGCGCCGCCAACTCGTCGCTGGCTTGCGCCGCGTCTGCCACCATGTGCGCGTAATGCAGTGACGCATTGGCGGCCACGGCACGCACCCAGGCCTGTCGCACCAAGGTGACTTGATCCACCACATCTGCGCTCAAACGTATCTGCGCTTGTGCAAGTTTCAAACGCGCGATGTCAGCGCGTTGCGGCAAGGTCAACACATCCAGCAAACCAAATGTCAACAAGCCGTTCAACTCGGTTTCGCTACCTGTCACTATCCGCTCTATAGCTACAGTGGGATTGCTGATTCGCCCGGTTTGCGCTGTAGCCGAGGCCTGCGCCCAGTGCTGCGCCAACAGGCTTTGAAACGCCGGACTGTTGACCAGCAACACATCCACTGCCTGCTTTTGCCCTAAGGGCACTGACAGCAGTTGTTGTGTCAACAATGCGCGTTGACGGCGTTCTTCTCCGGTGGTGGCCAAAGACAAACTGTCTCCGCTGAAAGAGGCCGTGTCTTGCGCAGTGCTTTGCATGCCTTGCTTGACGTCGTAGCTGACGCAAGCGGTCAAACTGCACAGTGCAGCGGCCAGTAGCATGGCGTGACGACGCTTTTGAAAAAATAAATACATGGATAACCCATTGCTAATCCACAGAAAAAGCAAGCCGACATATTCAGCTTGCACCTGAAGACGCTGTGTCTGCCGTTAGTGGCAGCAGCGTTTAGACCGCAAAGCGTTTAGGAGGTCTCTCGAACAAACGGGGCGCAATAGAAAGTAGCGCAGGGGCTGTCCAAGGGCGGGTGGACTGAGCCAGAACAGGCGGGTTGAACCCGGCTAAGGCGGGCAATACGGCCACACCCATGCAACAAGGAGCGCAATGTTTGCAACTGTTGTCCGGAGAAGAAGCGTGCAACCCATAAGGGTCGGCTTCTGAGAAGAAAGCTTGCTGATCATGACTGTGAGAGGCAGTACCAGCCAGGTCCTGCGCGTGCATATGTTCATGCGCTTCTTGCATGTCGTGCATTTCTTCTTGCGTATGGCTGACCAAAGCGTCATCGCTGAGGTGACAGGCATCAGGCAAAACCGCTGCCATGGCTTGCAAAGGCAGCGCCACAGCCAAGAGGCAGGCGAAGAAGAGACGTAGCGTTTTCACGGCTTCATATTAGCAGAGCAGCGGTCTCGCGCCGGGTCAATGTCAGAATCTACCCATGAATGTATTTTTCCTACGTCTCGCCCCTGCCGCTCTGCTGTGCAGCCTGCTCGCCACCGCCCTGCCCCACACCGCTTGGGCGCAAAGCAAAACCGTGTTGCGCATCTCTACACCCGCCGTGCCGCAAGACTGGCACGCCAGAATGTGGACCGTCTTCAAAGAATCCCTGGAGGCGAGCGCGCCCGGTGAATTTGATGTGCAGATTTACCTCAACAGCAGTTTGTTCAAACAAGCCGCTGAGCCGGCTGCCATGGCGCGAGGCAATTTAGAACTCAGCACCGTGTCTGCCGCGGACTTGTCGCGCCAGGTGCCTTTCTTTTCGGTGTTCACCGCTGGTTATGTATTGCGTGATGTACCGCACCAGCAAAAGGTGTTCAACGGTCTGATAGGAGAAGAAGGCTTTAAGCAAGTGTCCGAACGCATGGGCATCAAAGTGCTGGCCACCGCTTACCTGGGCACTCGACAGTTGGTGTTGCGCGAACCGCGCACTGTCAAAACGCCAGCCGACCTCAAAGGTATCAAGCTGCGCATGCCGGCGTCCAAAGAATGGTTGTTTCTCGGTGAATCGCTGGGCGCGACTGCCACACCTTTGTCGTTCGGCGAGGTCTACATGGGTTTGAAAACCGGCACCATAGACGCCCAAGACAACCCCTTGACCACGGTGCGTGCGGCGCGGTTTTATGAAGTCAGCAAACAAGTCGTGTTGACTGGTCATTTGGTCGATGCATTGTTCATTGCCATCAGCCAGAAAACCTGGGACAGCCTGAAACCGGCGCAACAAGCCAAAGTGCAACAAGCCGCGCAAGCTGCCGCACGCTACAACAACGACAACCGCTTGCAGGAAGAAACACAAATACTTGATTTCCTCAAGCAACAGGGTTTGAGCATCAGCACGCCTGATGTGGCGGCGTTCCGTCAGCAAGTGACCAACAGTTACAAAGCATCTGACATAGGCAAAAGCTGGCCGCCCGGTTTGCTCGAACGCATTCAGGCGGTGCGCTGACAGATGCACACATTCAAGCGTTGGCTGGACCATATTGGCGGTGCATTGTTTCTGGCTTTGTTCGCCGTATTCATATTGCAAATAGGTGCGCGGTTTTTATTCAACCAACCGCTGCCCTGGACAGATGAACTCGCTGTCGTGCTCTACATATGGACGATTTTCTGGGCTTGCGCTTTCATGGTGCCTGCGGCCTCGCATGTGTCTTTGGATCTGCTGATGGCGAGGTTGCCAGACAAACCGCGACTGTGGCTGCAAACCTTAGGCCAAGTTCTGTTAGGCGCACTCGCTTTGCAAGCCTTGCCCGCAAGCTGGGACTATTTGCTGTTCATGCGGCGCGAAGCCACCGCCGTGCTGGGTTTGCCATTGTTTTGGGTGTTTTTACCTTTGCTGGTGTTGCTGGTCATGCTGGTGTTGCGCGGCGTGTGGCAAATGGTGCAAGCCGTGAAAGCAGGCGTATGACGCTGGCTTTATTAACGATGATTGCCGTGGTGGTGGTCGGCATGCTGCTGGGCTTGCCTATCGGTTTGGCCATGTGGATGTCCGGCGCAGCGTATCTGGCAGTCAAAGGCCAGGACATGGCGCTGGTGATTGAGCAAGTCGGCCAGGGTTTGTACAACAGCTATGTGCTGCTGGCGGTGCCGCTGTTTGTGTTTGCCGCCAATTTGATGAATGCGGGCACGGTGAGTGAACGCATATTTGATTTCTGCCGCATTCTGGTCGGTCGCATGCGCGGCGGTTTGGCACAAGTTGATATTTTGGTGAGCGTGGTGTTCTCCGGCATGAGTGGCAGCGCATTGGCAGACGCCGCCGGGCCCGGTTTGGTGACCATCAAACAAATGCTGAAAAAGCCCGAGTACACACCGGGCTTTGCCGGTGCGGTGGTGGTGGCCAGCGCCACCTTAGGCCCGATGATTCCGCCGTCCATCCCCATGGTGATTTACGCGCTGGTGTCGGGCTCGTCGGTCGGTGCTTTGTTTTTGGGCGGCGTCATGCCCGGCGTGTTGATGATGCTCTTGATGATGCTGACCGTGCACATCATCGCCACCAAAAGAAACATGCCGCGTGACGAACCCATACCGCGCAGCCAGTGGGCTGGCATTGCGTGGCGCGGGGCAGCGCCGCTGTCGCTGCCGGTGGTGTTGCTCGGTGGTATTTACGCCGGCGTGTTCACGCCGACCGAAGCCGCAGCAGTGGCGGCTTTGCATGCGCTGGTGTTGTCGGCCTTTGTTTTCAAAGCACTGAGTCTGCGTGCCTTCTGGGATGTGGTGATCGAGTCGGCGCGCGCCAGTGCCGTCATCACCATCATCCTGGCCGGCTCGTTCATGTTGCAGTACGCCTTCACCGCTGAAGGTGTGCCGCAGGCCTTGGCTTTGTGGGTGGAGCAACAGCATTTGCAACCGGTGGCGTTTTTGTTCATGGTCAATGCACTGTTTCTGGTGCTCGGCTGTTTTCTGGATGTGTCGGTACTGCTGCTGGTGTTTGTGCCCATGCTGTTGCCCGCTGTCGGCCTCTTGGGCATAGACAAAGTGCATTTCGGCGTGCTGGTGGTGCTCAACATGATGATCGGCCTGATACACCCGCCGTTCGGCATGTTGCTGTTTGTGACCAAGGCGCTGACCGGTATTCCCATCAAGGCCATGGTGCGCGAGGGCTGGCTTTTTCTGGTGATGCTGCTGACACTGCTGGTGGCGATGACCTTGTTTCCGCAGATAGTGCTGTGGTTGCCGACGCAAATGGGGTATGTGACGGGGTAGTTTTTTTGGATTAAACAGCCACAAACCCCGGCAACTTACCCGCTCTGGCATCAAGCGTGTCCAGCAAGCTAGCTATGACTTCAACTTGAAAATTAGTCAGTTTTTACGCCGTCTTACCCTTTAAAACCCTGCAGCTCCCATTTCCTTATGATGCAAGCTGTTTTAACTGCCCGTGCCCGTTTGTACCCAGCTCCGCTCAGCCTGTCATGAATAAATATACCTGCACGCGCTTGCCCGGACTGCTTTTGCTGGCCGCCCTCTCAGGCTGCGCATGGCGCACTTACACGCCGGCACCGCTTGATTTGCCCAAGGCCGCCGAATTGGATGCCGCGCGCCGCCTGGACGACAACAGCGTACAAGCCGCGTTGGCCGCCAACGGACAAGATACCGCAGGCTGGCCCAACATCGTCTGGAACCGGGACACACTGACCACGGCCTTGCTCAACATACACCCGGAGCAACGCGCGGCCCGCGCCAAAGTCGTTGCCGCGCTTACCCGCATACAAGCCGGTTTAAAGCCCTTAGCACCTGAACTCACCACCACGATGGAGCGCCACAGCCAAACCAGCGACGGCAAAAATTCACCCTGGGCGGTCGGCGCAGGTCTGCAATGGGAACTGGTTCCCGCTTCAGTGAAATCCGCGTTAAGCCAGGCTGCAAGCATTGAATCTCAGGAAGTCACATTGAGCGCTGGCGACACCGCCTGGCGTTTGTACCGCGCGCTTGGCGTCTCCATGCTGGACCGGCAACTCTCACTGGGCCGCGTGCAACTCGCAGCGACCGGGCTTGAGTTGGCCCAGGCTCGCGAGAAAAGTGTGGCTGTGCGCGAACGCTACGGCGTGGCCGGTGCCATGGAGGTGCAACTCACCGCGCAGCGTTTGCAAGACGCACGCCGTGAATCTGCCGAGGCAGACGCTGCCAAGGTGGCCGCCCAAGCCCAATTGGCCACTGCGCTGGCGGTTTCTTTTGAATCATTGAACAACATGCGCATGGATGACTGGCCGGTGCCAGAGATTGCCGACGCCGCAACCACACGCCAGCTTGCTTTGAAGAATCAATTGGAGTTTGCGCGTCAGCGCTTGAAGTACGACATGGCCGAGGCTGAACTCAGGCTGCAAGTAGCCAGGCAATTTCCCAACTTAAAGCTAGGACCGGGTTTGTTGTGGAGCCAGGGCGACTCGGTGTGGCAGTTTTCTTTTTCGCTGCCGGCCGCTTTGCTCAACCGTAATCTGGCCGGCATTCAAACCGCCGAAGCCAACCGCAGCGCCCAAGGTGCGGCGGTGCTGGCCAAACAATCGGAAATCATCGGCGAGGTAGAGCGTTTGCGCTTGAACGCGCTGGCACTGACCCAACCCTTGAACATCGCTAGGGCTTCTCTGAAAGCGGCACAATCTCAAGTCAAGCTGACCACTGCGCAATTTGATGCAGGCAATGTAGATGCCTTGAACCTGATTGATGCGCGCAGTTTGCAATTGCAGGCCGAACGCGCGGTTTTCGATGCGCGTGCCGCACTCATGCGGGCCCGCTGGGAATTGGAACTGGCCATGCAAACACCTTTAACAACGATTAACACTCAATAAAGTGCGGGGAATGTATTTTGGAAAAACCCTGGAAGAACAAACTGATCCTCGTGCTGGCACTGGTCATACTGATGCTGGTGTGGGCCTTGGCCTGGATGGGCAGAGACGAGTTTCAAAACGCACACGAAGACGATGACCAGGTATCCGCTGCTGAACACGGGCATGCCGAACCCAATGTGGTGGTGATCGACGCCGAAGCGCAAAAGCAAGCTGGTATAGCGGTTGAAGCTTTGAGGGAAGCCAAATACTCGGCCTCGCAAAAATTCGCAGGCGTGGTGCTCGATTTGCGCGCCCTGGTTGAAGCCAGGCAACGCTTCGTCAGCTTGTCCGCGCAGCTTGCCGGCTCGCAAGCGCAAGTGCTACAGCGTCGCAATGAACTGACGCGCACCCAAGGCCTTTACGACGACGGGCGCAATGCATCTAAACGCGACTTGGAAGCCGCACGCGCCGCTCTGGCCTCCGAAGAACAACACGATATAGCCTTGCAAGCAGAGCAACGCGCTGTCGTCGACGGTGTGCGCATGCAGTGGGGCGATGCATTTGCCGGGCGCTTAGGCGAGAAAGACGGGCTGGTGGCGCGCGCCATCAACCATCAGCTTGAAGTGGTTCAATTTGCCATGCCATACGGATCCACACCGCAACACCAGCAGTGGCGCGTGGATGTAGCCGCTTCCGCGCAGTCAAGCGGCGTATCTGCAGTGTTGATAGGCCGTGCATCCCAATCCGTACCCGGCTTGCAAGGGGAAAACTGGTTGTTGACAACCTCGCCCACCGGTGCCGGAACAGGTACCCGGGTGCGGGTGATTTCGCAACAAGGCAAACCGCAAAAAGGCGTGCTGGTACCGGTGTCGGCCATGATTCGCTTCGCCGGCAAGAACTGGGTGTATGTGCAGACCGAAGCAGAACGGTTTGAACGCATGCCCTTAACTGTAGACCGCGCCATGGGTGAAGGATTTTTCACCGATGCATTTGATGCCGGCACAGCAGTGGTGACCGGCGGCACACAGTTATTGCTGTCCGAGGAGTTCCGTTTCCAGATCAAAAACGAGAATAAGGACTAGCCGCACATGCTGGTTCAAACCATTCGATTTTCGATTCGCCATCCGACGGTGGTGCTGGTATTGGCACTCATGGTGCTGGCTTACGGCATCTACTCGACACGCATTGCCAAGCTAGACGTGTTTCCCGAATTTGCGCCGCCACAGGTGGTGATTCAAACCGAGGCGCCCGGGTTTTCAGCAGAACTGGTGGAGTCCTTGGTCACCCGCCACATTGAATCCGCCATGTTCGGCACCGTCGGTGTCGCCAGCATGCGCAGCCAGTCGATTCCCGGTCTGTCGATTGTCACCGTCATTTTCGGCGACGACAGCGATTTGTACCGCAACCGGCAACTGATCAGCGAAAAGATGACCACGCTGACCAATCATTTGCCGCTGGGCGTGGCCGTGCCCAACATCACGCCGCTGACCTCATCGGCCAGTTCGGTGCTGGGCATAGGCTTGACCTCGGACAAACGCGATCTGATGGATTTGAACGACATCGCTGAATACACTGTCAAACCGCATTTGCTAGGAGCCACAGGCGTGGCCGATGTGAATGTGTTCGGGGGCAAAGTGCGTCAGTGGCAAGTGCAGTTCGATACCGAGGCCTTGATACGCCATGGTGTCACTGTGCAAGAAGTGATTGAGGCCACGCGCCGGGCCAGTGGTTTGCGCCCTGGTGGCTTTGTCGAAGGCGGCAACCAGCGCGTGATCGTCAGCGCCGACGGCCAGATCGAAAGCGTGGAAGAACTGGCACAGGCCAAGCTGGTCATGCGCGGCGGTCAGGTATTGCGCATGCACGATGTGGTGAACATCGTAGAAGCCCCGGCGCCGTCCATCAGTGCAGCCAGCATCAACGGCACGCCAGGCGTGTTCCTGATGGTGCAAGGCCAACTCGGTGCCAATACGTATGAAACCACCTTGCGGATTGAAGAACGGCTGGCGCAACTTGAGCCCATGCTCAAGAGCGAAGGTCTGACGGTGCATAAAAACCTGTTCAGACCGGCCGGCTTCATAGAGACCTCCATCAGCAATATTCAACGTGACATATTGCTCGGGTCTGGCTTGGTGGTGGCCGTGCTGTTTTTGTTTTTGTTCAATGTCCGGGCTGCTTTGATATCGGCGATTGCCATTCCGCTGTCACTGCTGGCATCTGTGATTGTGCTGGTACACCAGGGCGTGTCCTTGAACATCATGGTGCTGGGCGGCCTGGTGATTGCGCTGGGTGAAGTGGTGGACGATGCCATCATTGACGTTGAAAATATTTTCCGCCGCTTGCGCGAAAACCGCGAACTCGGCAACCCGCGCACCGACTGGCGGGTGGTGCTTAATGCTTCGCTTGAAGTCAGAAGCTCTGTCATTTATGCCACCTTTATCGTGGTGCTGGTGTTCATGCCCATGCTGTTTTTATCCGGCGTTGCCGGGCGCATGTTTCAGCCGCTGGCGCTGACCTATATTTACGCGCTGCTGGCTTCGCTGCTGGTGGCGCTGACAGTGACACCGGCCCTGTGCTATTTGATGCTGCACCGCGGCGTATCGTTTCGCAACGGCGACCCGCCCTTGGTGCACTGGCTCAAACATCGTTATGAAAAACTGCTCAGAGGCATTGAAGGTTCAGCCAAACCGGTGATCTTCACGACCTTGATGGCAGTGCTGCTTGGCATGGCAGCGCTGCCGTTGTTTCGCATTGAATTTGTGCCCGAGTTGCGCGAAGGCCATTACATTGTTCACATGACAGCCTTGCCCGGCACCTCGGAATCCGAATCGCTGCGCATAGGCGCCAAGGTCATACAAGCCATACAAAGTGTGGAGCGCGTGAAATCCGTCACACAATGGGTAGGCCGCGCGCAAAACGGCGCTGACACCTTTGGCATGCATTACAGCGAAATCGAAGTGGAAATCGGACCGCTGCCGGCCCGCGAGCAAAAAGAAGTGCTTGATTCCATACGCAAGAAACTCAACACAGTCGAAGGCAAGCCTGGCGTGACGCCGTTTCCCGGCGTGAGTTTCGGCATCAACACGTTTTTGGCCGAACGCATTGAAGAAACCGTGTCGGGTTACGCCGCTGAGTTTGTGGTTGAAATTTTTGGACAAGACCTGGACTTGCTGGACCGGGACGCCAAACTGTTGGCCCAGGCCATCGCAGCTATTCCGGGTGCGCGCGATGTCACCACCCAGTCGCAACCCGGTACACCGCAACTCGAGTTCAGGCTGGATCCGCAGCGGATTGCACAAAAGGGTTTGCACACCACCGATGTGCTGGATTTGATTCGCACGTTTTACGGTGGCATGGAAGTCGGCCAGGTGGTGCAGGAAGGCCGCGTTATTCCTCTGGTGGCGATTGCCACGCTCGACCAGCGCACGGCTTTGCACCGCATCCATCAATTCCGTTTTCCTATGGCTGACGGCGGCTCCTTCGCTTTATCAGATATTGCAGAGGTGAGAGAGACCAACGGGCGCAGCAAGATTTTGCGCAAGGACGGGAAAAGGGTTCAAACCATCACCTGCAACATCAGCGGGCGCGACATGCCGGCTTTTGTCAATGAGGTTAAAGAGGTGGTGGCGCGCATAGGCCTGGCGCCCGGCAATTACGTAGGCATAGGCGGCGATGCCGTCGCCGTCGCGCAAGCTCGCAATGAATTGCTCACTCACGCTGCCCTGGCCATGGTTGGCGTCATGGTGTTGCTGTATCTGGCTCTGGGTAATTTGCGCAATCTGTTGATCACTTTTTTGAACCTGCCGTTTGCGCTGATAGGCGGTGTGCTGGCGGTGATGTTGACCAGCGGCTGGTTATCCATAGGTTCGCTGGTCGGCTTTGTCACTTTGTTCGGTATCACTTTGCGCAATACCATCATGCTGGTGTCTTGCTACAAAGACCTGGTTGAAATAGAAGGACTGCCTTGGGGACTGGAAACCGCTGTACGCGGTGCGTCCGAGCGACTGCCTTCTATTTTGATGACGGCCATTGTCACGGCGATAGGCTTGTTTCCGCTGGTCATAGGCAGCGGGGAGCCGGGGCGTGAAATTGAAGGCCCCATGGCCTGCATCATTGTCGGTGGCTTATTGACTTCAACGATTTTGAATTTACTGATACTGCCGGCCTTGCTGCTGCGCTTTGGACGCTTCGGTAAACCCAAATACCATTGAACTGAACTCAGATGAATCCCTGGTTAGGCAATACGCCCTCTAACTTGGGAATATTCGGCGCGCGCGTTGTCACCCTGCCCCCTTGCGCGTCCAACCATTGTTCAACCAGGTCCCAGATAGCCGGCAGCTTTTGTTGGCTTGCTTCCTCTGATACTGGCGCCCACCCTGCCACCTTGTAAACCTTGTCCGGGTCTATGGGTTTGCCTTTGAGCTCCATGCGCAGAATGCGCTGACCCATGGCTGCCAGCGGGCTGCAGCTGTAACTCAAGCCACCTACCCTCACCATGTCACCGCCCTGCTGGTAATAAGGATCAGGGTTGAACAAGTTGTCGGCCACGTCTTCCAATATGGTTTTGATCATGCTGCCGCGCATAGACGTGACGGTGGCATACGAATAAGTGGTCGCCGTCATGTCCATCAGCCATTCGCGCGTGATCGCCTGACCGGGCAACAACGTGGTGCCCCATCTAAAACCCGGTGAAAAAGCAATCTCGGCCGATTGCACGTCAAGCATGGCATCCAGCAGCAATTGATCGCCTGTGCCGTTGAAATTGCCTCTGCGGTACAAGCCGCCATCAGTGACGGCCAACGTGGTTTGCAGCTTGTCCAGGTAAGGCGCGCGAATGCGGTCTATCAAGGCTTGCATGGGCGCGTCGGCCGGTAACAGGTTGGCAAACACCGGCATCAGCTTGTAGCGGTAATCTGTCACCAGTTTGTTTTTCACTTGCAGATCCAGCACGCCTAAATACTTGCCATTGGAACCGGCATTGGTGACCAGCGTTTGGCCGGATTTATTGGCAACCACTTTGGCTACCGGCATGCCGTCGTGCGTATGACCGCCGAGGATGGCGTCCAAGCCGCTGACACGCGAGGCCAGTTTCAAATCCACATCCATGCCGTTGTGCGACAACAGCACCACCACTTGAGCGCCTTGAGCCCGGGCATCTTGAATAGTTTTTTGCAAGTTGTCTTCTTGTATGCCGAACTCCCAGTCCGCGACCATGTAGCGCGGGTTGGCAATCGGCGTGTACGGAAACGCCTGACCGATGACTGCGCAAGGCACGCCGTTCATCTCGTGCATCACATAGGGCTTGAACACCGGATCGCCGAAGTCGCGCGTCTTGATGTTCTGCGCCACAAATGCCGTGCCGCTGTTTTGCAATTGTTCGAGCAGTTCGTTCACCCGATCCTGTCCATAGGTGAATTCAAAATGCCCGGTCATCACATCCACACCCAGCAGTCTGCAAGCGTCGACCATGTCCTGGCCGCGTGTCCACAAGGCTGTCGCCGAACCCTGCCAGGTGTCGCCGCCGTCAAGAAGCAAAGCACCGGGACGCTCAGCACGCATGCGTTTGACCAGCGTGGCCAGGTGCGCAAAACCACCGACCTTGCCATAACGCTGCGACGCAGTTTCAAAGTTCAGACTGGTCAGCGCATGCGCCAGCGCGGTATCGGCCTGCACGCCAGTGGCCCGGAGCAAATGTTCGCCCACCAGGTGCGGCAATTGACCGTTGGCCTTGCCCAAGCCAAGGTTCATATGCGGCTCGCGGAAATGCACGGGCAGCAGCTGCGCGTGGCAATCTGTCATGTGCAAAAAAGACACCTGACCAAAACGCGGCATGTCATACAAACCTTCGGCGTCGCCTGCATGTGTTTGCGCATAACTGCCCATGGGCAAACCCGCCATGACACCTGCACCCAGCACCTGCATGAACTCGCGTTTGGATAAATTCATGTCAAAACATTCACTGGTTGACCGGCGATTGCGGATCCAGCAGCAATGACATCAGGTGCTTGAGTTGCGCCTGCGTCAATAGGCTGTTGTGACCAAAGCGCGGCATGCTCGAGCACGCGTTGTAAGCGCGCGGGTTCCACAACTTGCCCCAGGTGTAGTCGATGACCGGCTTGGCGGTGGCGCTGTTCACGTCGCTGACACCGCGCAATTTGCCGTAGTTGTACAAACTGGGGCCTAGCGTGCCGTAAGAGATTTCGCTTTTGCTGATCTGGTGGCAGTTGTAGCAATTGCCGCCGTTCTCGGAGCCGGGTTTGTCAGACCAGGTTTTGCCGCGCCCGTCTTGCGCCAGTTTTTCACCTAGTTTGAAATCGCCGAAAAACTGTCCGTCAGTCGGCCAGGCGATGGCTTTGAAACTGCTTTGGCGTATGCGTTCTGCGTCTTCGTCGCTGACAGTTTTGCCGCTGGCATCGGCCTGGCTGCACAAGCGGTTGGCTTCGTCTTGCACCAACCTGTCCATGCCGGCCTGGCCTTCGGCGCGGAAAGATGCGTTCAAGGTTTTTTGCAATGCCGCATCAGCTTGCTGTGCCAGTGATGCGCCGCTTGATGCCACGCACGCCAAGCTAATGACGCCAAAGATCTTTAAGAAGACAGTTGTTTTCTTCATGTTTTATCCGTTTGCGCTCAGCGGCGTATGGAAGGCGCCGTGGTTTCCACGCCTTGGGCGGTCACACCCATGAACACCGACAGCGCAATGCCTGCCTCGGTGCCGAACTGTGCGTACGGAAAACGCTGTTGCCGGTAGCAGTCGTTCAAGCGCAATTGCATGCTCCACATTTGCCCGTTGGACACGCGGTAAGCCGGCCAGGCGCCGAAGCCAAGTCCGGCACCAGCGTTGGTAGTGAGATTGGGCAAGTCTTGTAAACGAATGCGTTTGTTGTCCTGGCCGTGGCAAGTGGCGCAGGAAAAATCGTGGCTGCCTGCGCGGTAGTAAAACAATTGCCGGCCCAATTCGAACAAACGTTTTTCTTCGGCGTGCGCTTGCGGCAGTTTGAATGCCATGCCTTTGGAAAGCGACGCCACCCAGGTGGCCAAGGCAGTGATGTTGGCCTGCTCGTCTTTGCCATAGGGCGTGTTGCGTATGGTTTGCGCGTCAAAACCTTGCAGTGTTTCAATGCAGGTCAATAAACGCGATTCCAAGTCTTGCACCTGTTGTGTGTCGGCAAAGTAGCGAGGCATCTCTACCCAGGCACCATTGACCACGCCGGGGCCTTTGCCAAGATCACATTTCTCCAGCGAGACTTTGTTCGGCCCGCGCACTTGTTTCCACAAGTCTTCGCCTTTGGCCTCAAACAAATCGGCCGGGTTACCGTCTTGCAACATGGCGCGGTATTCGGCGATGCTGTCGCTGGCGGTTTTTTGCGCCAAAGCCGGCGCACTGACCCACACTGCGAGCACCAATAAAGCCATGCGCGGAAATACATGAACGCCCATATCAACTCACCGTGGCTTCGTCGGTGCGGCTTTCGCCTTTGTTGTCTTTCCAGGTGACGCTGATCTTGTCACCCGCTTTGCCGTTTTTGACAGTGAATTGCAGGTACGGGTTTTTGGATACACCCGGGCCCCATTCGGCGCTCAATACCTCAGCGCCGTTATGCGTAGCGCTGACCTCCTGTATGTGCCAAGCGGGAATAGGTGCGCCGTTGACATCTTTGCGCTGGCCTGACTCCATCTCATGGCTCATCAACACGCGTACATTGATTTTCGAACCTGCGGCTTGTGCGCGTATGCGCATCGGATCTGCCATATTGTGTCTCCTTGATTGATCGAATTAACCGCCGCAACCGCCGAGTGTGACCTTGACTTCTTTTCGGGCGAAGAAAGTTTTGCCGTCCGCCATCACTGCTACAGCGTAGACGTCGCAGGATTCGCCCATCTTGGCACGCGTCTGGTACTGGATATCCACCGCAGGATTGACCATGAACTGGGCAATCAAAGGCGAAGGATTTTTTTCAACCAGCAACAGCATTTTTTTCACACCGCTCAAACTGCTGGCCATGGTCATAGGCACCACCGCACCGTTTTCAGCGATATCAGGCGCGGTCAGCATGACTTCTGCGCTTTCCACCGGCATGGGCAGACCCAGGGCTTTGAACGCGTCCTCCATGCTCTTGGCTTCAAACGCATTTTTTTGATAGGCCAGCGCTGCGCCCGGCAACAATCCTGCCCCGAGCAACAGGGCGGCGACCATGCCACTGCGCTTTAATACTTCACGTCGTGTTTGCATACAGTGTTTCCTTTTCGATTTCAGTGTTTGACACCCGTGGCTAGCCGACGGGCGGGTTTATGGCGTGTCAGCAGTTCTCTGACTTTGCACAAGTGCGCGGTGTTTTCTCTTTACGCAAAGTGTTCACGCCTTTTTGCTGGCCGACGAGGCGGTTTTGATCTGCGAGATTGCCGTGTGCGTCCCGCGCGTGTTCAGGCAAAGAGGACGTGATGCTGACTTCGGTTTTGCATGCCGACATGCAGGCCACGTTGGACACATCGGGTGCCGCCAATCCGCCGAATTCATTGCCCGGCCACAGGTGGTGGCGCGTGTTCATGCCATCCCGGTTAGGCATGCGCTGCTGGACTTGCATGATGGTTTTTTCGTTCAACACAAAATCATCTGCAACGATGCCATCCAAGTGCAGCACAAAGGCGGTCACCGCGTAAACCTCGTTAGTGCTAAGGGTCTTGGGCGCGTACCAAGGCATGGCGCGGTTGATGTAATCCCACAGCGTTGACACCGTGGCGAGTTTCATCAAGGTGGTGCGCGCCGGGTAAGCCTTGTCCTGCAAATTGACCACGTGCCCGCTGACCAGATCCTGCGCTTGCACGCCGCCGCTGATCGGGTTGTAGGTTTGGTTGGACTCACCGAACACGCCATGGCAAGCGGCGCATTTGGCTTCCCATATGACCTGACCTTGCGCCACCGTGCCCTGGCCTTTGGGTAGGCCAGCAAAGTCCGGGCGCACATCGATGTCCCACTTCGCCACTTCAGCCGATGTCGCATTGCGACCAACACCGGGGTACAAAGTCGTCTGTGTCAGCGCCGACAATGAAAACAAGCCACACAGCGCGGCAAGCAAATATTTACGTGGTTTGCACATTTTTCACCTCGCCGCTTTCTTGCACCAGCCAGGATTGAATGGCGTTGTTGTGATAAATGGATCGTGTGCCGCGCACCGCGCGCAGTTGCACCAAAGTCGGTTGCACATAACCGGTGTCGTCGCTGGCTCGGCTTTGGATGATGCAAGCCTTGCCATCCCATACCCAATCCATGTTGAAACGCGTCAAGCATTTGCGCATCACCGGTGTTTCCATGCGCGCCGGTTTCCAGTTGATGCCGCCGTCCACCGACACATCGACTTTTTTGATCGCGCCTTTGCCAGACCACGCCAGCCCGGTGATGTTGTAAAAACCTTTGCCTTGCAGCAACTGACCGCCTGAGGGCGTGGTCACCACCGATTTGCATTCCTGTATGCCGCTGTACTGGCGGTGCTGCCCGTCGGGCATCAAGTCCATGTAATGCACGGCTTCGTCTTTGGTCGCCCAGGGCTTGTCGCCGACTTTGATGCGTCTGAGGTATTTGACCCAAGAGACCCCTTGCACGCCGGGCACCACCAGTCGCAGCGGGTAACCGTTTTCGGGACGCAGCATTTCGCCGTTTTGACCGTAGGCCAGCAGCACTTCGCCTGAGGTGACCAGCGACATGGGAATGGTGCGGGTCAAGGAGGAACCGTCGCCGCCCTCGGCCAGCACAAACTGCGCGGTTTTCAAATCGACACCGCACTGGTTCAACACATGTATCAAGGGCACGCCGGTGAACTCGCTGCAAGACAACATGCCGTGCGTGTACTGCACCGTGGGCACGGCCACGTTGCCCCATTCCATGCCGGTGTTGGCGCCGCATTCGATGAAATGAAAACGCGAGACAGACGGCAGCCGCATCAAGTCGTCCATGGTGAATACGCGCGGGGTTTTGACCAGGCCGTTGACCATGAAACGGTGTTTGGTCGGGTCTATGTCCCACCAGCCCTGGTGATGCCGCTCGAAATGCAAACCGCTGGGCGTGACAATACCGAACAGCGATTGCAAAGGCGCGAACGACACCGAGGCTTGCGTGGTTTGAGTCAAGCCCGGACTTTGGCGACGCTGTACATTGGCTTCAAACTGCGAAGGCTGGCCATAAGGCTTGGCAACCACGCCTTGACCAAGACCAATGGTGTGCGCCGGCAGGTTCAATATCTCCGCTTCGCCCTCTGCCTGCTTGGTTTGCGCGTATGCAACTGCGCTGGTGCCGACAGCCCCTGCCGCCGCAAACGCACGGGCCAGAAAATCGCGCCGCCCGCTGCTGTCGCTGGCGCGCAGGCTTTGCAAGTCTGACGGGCTCAGAAAATGCTCGGGTGCTTTGACAACGCTGCCTGCCAGCGGGTTTACATCCATGGACTTGCCTTTTTACTTAATCAGAAGCGGCTTTAAAGTGCATTCAAAGGAATTTTGGCGTAGGAGATTCCGTTGTCTTCCTTGGGTGGCAACTCGCCCGCACGGATATTGATTTGCACCGCCGGCAGTATCAGCACCGGCATTTCCAGCGTGGCATCGCGCTTGGTGCGCATATCGACAAACTCGGCTTCGCTGATGCCGTCGTGCACATGTATGTTTTTGGCGCGCTGTTCAGCCACCGTGGTTTCAAACACCACGGGTCTGTCATTTGGCGGGTAATCGTGGCACATGAACAAACGGGTAGCAGATGGCAGGCTCAAAATTTTGCGGGTCGAGGCGTACAAAGTCTTGGCGTCGCCGCCGGGGAAATCGCAGCGCGCCGTGCCCACATCCGGCATGAACATGGTGTCACCCACAAACACCGCGTCACCGAACTGATACGCCACGCAAGCCGGTGTGTGGCCAGGGACAAACAAGGTGTGGCCGCTGATATTACCTATGTGAATGGTTTCGCCGTCAGCGAACAAATGGTCGAACTGCGAGCCGTCGAGCTTGAAACTGCTCTCCATATTGAAGATGCCTTTGAACACCTTTTGCACGCCGGTGATCTGATCGCCAATGCCGGTTTTGCCGCCGAGTTGCTGTTTCAAATACGGCGCGGCAGACAAATGGTCGGCATGGGCATGGGTTTCCAAAATCCATTCCAACTTCAAATCGTTGGCCTTGATAAAGGCAATGGTTTTGTCGGCGCTGGCATGGCTGGTGCGCCCGGACTTGGGGTCATAGTCCAACACCGAGTCAATGATGGCGCAGGCGGAACCCGGTTTTTCATACACCACATAAGTTACTGTCCAGGTGGCCGGGTCGAACATACCGTGGACTTGGGGCTGATTAGCGACTGTGGTCATGGACATCCTTGTGAATTAGTTTTTATATAATATATTGACAAACAAACTATTTGTCAATATACTTTTCACATCCACTCCCCAAAGCTCAGGAAATCACTACATGCAAGCCCTTACCTTTGACCTTGAAAAAATGAAAGCCTCGGCTGCGCTGGCCTCGCGGTTGATGAAAGTCATGTCCAACCCGGACCGACTCATGCTGCTGTGCCAGTTGTCGTTGGGCGAAAAACGCGTCGGCGAACTCGAAGAAATTTTGGGCATCATGCAGCCCACGTTGTCGCAGCAACTCACCGTTTTGCGCGAAGAAGAACTCGTCACCACCCGGCGTGACGGCAAAAATATTTATTACCAAATCTCCAGCCCGCAGGCATTGGCGGTCATGGCGGTGATGTACCAGCAATTTTGTGAACCCGACACAGGAGACAAAGCATGAATCTCGATTGGTTGCATTTCACCCCCTGGGCCTCGCTCAGCGGCGGCGTTCTCTTAGGCGTGGCTTCGGCCATGTTTATTCTGCTCAACGGTCGCATCCTCGGCATCAGCGGCATTCTGGGCGGCTTTCTGCCACCCAAGGCCGGCGACAGCGTTTGGCGGGTGGCTTTTTTGCTCGGCATGTTCGCCGCCCCGCTGGTGTTTAACGCACTGGCACCTGCTGGCTTTGCGTCTACTCCTCGCATAGATGCGACTGAATTGAGCGTGATCCTGGCCGGCCTGCTGGTCGGCATAGGCACAAGCTACGCCTCGGGTTGCACCAGCGGCCACGGTATCTGCGGTTTGTCGCGCATGTCGCCGCGCTCGCTGGTGGCCACGCTGTCTTTCATGGGCGCGGGCTTCGTCACCGTTTATCTGGTTCGTCACATCATTTAAGGAAACAGCCGTGATTAAAAACAGCATTCTTCACCGCGTCAGCGAATTTCTGGTCGGGCTCTTGTTCGGCTTGGGGCTGATACTTTCGGGCATGACCGACCCGGGCAAAGTCACCGGTTTTCTAGACCTTTTCGGCCTGTGGGATCCGTCTTTGGCCTTGGTCATGGGCGGGGCCATAGCGGTTGGTTTTTTTGCCTTTACGCTGGCCAAAAAGCGCACCACCAATTTCCTTGGCGGCATGCTGCGCTTACCTGCCAAGAACCAGATTGACAAACCGCTGATCATCGGCAGTTTGTTGTTCGGCGCCGGTTGGGGCCTGGCCGGGTTTTGTCCCGGCCCGGCGCTGGTGTCCATGGCCTCAGGTCAGCCCAAAGCCTTCATCTTCGTCCTTGCCATGCTGGCAGGCATGGTCGGTTTTGAGTTGATGGACCGCTTCATACATGCGCCTCGCAAAGCTGAACTTAACCCGCACTGAAGCTGGCGTCACACAGGATATGTTCTGAAACATCAAACGCATTCTTCGCTCAGAGTCTGGCTGCCCTCGCTGCCAGTGCTGGACTGGGGCCGCAGCTACAACAAACAAAGTTTCAGCAGCGACATGGTGGCGGCTGTCATCGTCACCGTCATGCTGATTCCGCAAAGTCTGGCCTATGCCTTGCTTGCAGGCTTGCCGCCCGAGGTGGGTTTGTATGCCAGCGTGGCACCGCTGCTTTTGTATGCCTTGCTAGGCAGCAGCCGCGTCTTGGCCGTGGGGCCGGTGGCCGTGGTGTCCTTGATGACGGCAGCCGCTGTTGCCGAACACGCCGCCGCTGGGACGCACGCTTACTGGCAAGTCGCCATGACGCTGGCATTTTTATCCGGCGGCATGTTGTTGCTCATGGGTTTGCTGCGCCTGGGTTTTCTGGCGAATTTTCTGAGCCACCCGGTGATCTCCGGCTTCATTTCCGCCTCGGGCTTGCTGATCGCCGCCAGCCAGTTGAAAACATTGATGGGCGTCAAAGCCGAAGGACACAACTTTGTCGACCTGCTGAGCGCATTAACCCAGCAAATCTCGCACACGCACACGCTGACGCTGGCGGTAGGTATTGCTGTCACAGTATTTTTATTCTGGGTACGCAAAGGCCTGAAACCGCTGCTGATCAGTTGGGGGCTACAGGCGCGCGCCGCTGACATGACGGCCAAAGCCGGACCGGTGGCTGCAATTGCCTTGACCACGCTGCTGGCCTGGCAACTCGACTGGCAAGGCCAGGGCATGAAGCTCGTGGGCACGGTGCCGCAAGGATTACCCCCTTTGACTGCGCCGTTGTGGGATCTGGCGCTGTGGCAGGAACTGCTGGTACCCGCGCTGTTGATAAGTGTGGTGGGCTTTGTCGAATCAGTGTCGGTCGGCCAGACGCTGGCCGCCAAACGCCGCCAGCGCATAGAACCCGACCAGGAACTGGTGGCGCTGGGCGCGGCCAATTTGTCGGCTGCATTCACCGGCGGTTTTCCGGTGACCGGCGGTTTTGCCAGGTCGGTGGTGAACTTTGATGCCGGTGCCGTCACGCCAGCCGCCGGCGTGTTTACTGCTGTCGGCATCACGCTGGCCTCGCTGCTGTTGACCCCGGCCTTGTATTACTTGCCGCAGGCCACACTGGCGGCCACCATCATCGTGGCGGTGTTGTCGCTGGTCGACCTGAGCATCTTCAAACAGACCTGGGTGTTTTCCAAACCAGACTTCATCGCGGTCAGCGCCACGCTGATGGCAACTTTACTGGTCGGCGTCGAACAAGGTTTGGTCACCGGTGTGGCCGTGTCACTGGCTTTGTTTTTATGGCGCGCCAGCCGGCCGCACATCGCCACCGTCGGCCTGGTGCCGGGCACCGAGCATTTCCGCAATGTGCTTCGTCACGATGTGCAAGTCAGCCCGCGCCTGCTGTGTTTGCGCGTGGACGCGAGCATGTTTTTCGCCAACGCACGCGGCATTGAAGACCGGGTCAACGCCGAGGTAGCCACACGCCCAGAATTGAAACACGTGCTGCTGCAATGCTCTGCGGTCAACGACATAGACGCCAGCGCCATGGAAAGTCTGGAAGCGATTGCGCAGCGCTTGAACGATGCAGGCATCGCCTTGCATTTGTCGGAAATCAAGGGGCCGGTGATGGATAAATTGCATCGCACCGAGTTTTTGCAGCACTTGAGCGGCCAGGTGTTTTTGACCAATTACCAGGCCATACAAGCGCTGACGCCGGAAGTGATTAAAGTAATTCAGACATAGGCCGATACCGCTGATACCGGATAAGGGGCGCGGCCATGATTGTTGAACCTATTGACTTAAAACGCATCAAACCACACGACAACGTGACCACGTTAATGTCCATGGAGATAGGCGACAGCATATTCAGCGAAGACGCGAAAAAAGCCGAAAGCCTGCGGGTCTTGTCCTACTATCTTCGTAAATCGCGCAATCTGGACTGGAAGTTTGTGTTCCGCAAAATGGACCGGGGCTGGCGCATCATCCGAACAGAGTAACCGCCGGGCCTCAGTTCAGCGTACCTTTCAATAAATAACTGACCACATCCTTGTTGATCGTATTGGCCTGGGCCAACATGGCGCTGGCTGCCGTCTGCCGGATTTGGGCGACAGCCAGATTCGCGGTTTCCTTGGCTATGTCGGCGCTCATCAAATTGTTATACGCCGTGGTCTTGTTGGTGATCATGGAGTTGGTGAAACTGGTGCGTATGTCCATGATGTTGCCGTAAGCGCCCATGGTCGAGATATAGCTGTCGACCGTGTCCGAGGCAGTACTCAGCGCGGTGATGGCCGCCGCTGCACCCGATGAAATATCCAGACTGCTGATACCCAAGGTTGAGGTAGACGCATCAATCATGGTGAAAGTACGTGTGTCGCCGGAATCTATACCTACCTGGGCTGAAATCGTGGTGGTGGTGCCGTCCATGACCGAACTGCCATCCACCGTGACATCCTCAATCAAGTTTGTTATTTCGTCGCGGTAATTGGAAAAGCTGGTCTGGTAAGCCGCCAACACGGTGCTATCGGTCTCTGTCGTCGCCTTCAAAGCCAAGGCGCTCATGTTGTCAATGATGCTGGAAATGTCAGTCAACGTGCTGGATACGTTTTGGATCACCTCGTTGGTGTTGCTGAGGTTGTCCAGCACCCGGGTGTAGGAACCGACCTCGGTTTTGAAGCCCATGGCCTTGACCAGACCCGCCGGGTCATCCGATGCGCGGTTGATTTTCAACGTGGTGCTGATGCGCTCGGACGATTTGGCGGCCTGGGCATTGGCTGAATTCAAAGCATTGGCGTAAACCAGGCTGGAAGCGTTGCTGCTGCTGATCATGAAGTTCTCCTGCATGCGAGCGGCTTTCAGAGCGAAAGCGCGACATCTCGTGCGGCAAGAATACGAGCAGAAACAGCGTTTGCCTAAACTTTAGTTTTTTTTACGTTATTTACACTTGTTTACAGGTTTTACGTTTTTCAAGGCTCAAGTTTCCACCAGCCGGTGTTTTTCAAAACCGGCACGAGTAACAAAACAGGGGGTTAGCTACCTTTGAAGTCCGCCGGCCTGCGTTCTTTGAACGAGGCGAGGCCTTCTTTCAAGTCGTCGGTGAAAGCCACGTCACGGAATGAGCGGGATTCCCATTTCAAGGCTTCATCCATGTGCATGCCGACCGAGCGGCGCACCACTTCTTTGGCGAAGCGCTGTGACAAAGGCGAGCGTGAAGCCAACATCTGGGCATAAGCCAAGGTTTTGGCCAGCAATTCGTTTTGCGCGTAAATGCGGTTCACCAAACCGATGCGCAAAGCGTGCTCTGCGTCTACCCGTTCACCCGACAAAATGATTTCCATGGCGTGACCCATGCCGACGATTTGCGGCAAACGGATCAGCCCGCCATCGCAGGCATGAAAACCCCATTTGGCGTCTTGCAAGGCGAACTCTGCATTCGGCGAACAAAACCGTATGTCGCAAGCCAATGAGAGTTCGAAACCACCGGAAATAGCAAAGCCGTTGATGGCGGCCAGAATCGGTTTGTCTATATCCAGATTGCGGGTGATACCGCCAAAGCCCGGGCCGTTGGTGAATTTGCGCCTGAATTCAGGCGCCGGGGCTTGCGCAAAATTCAGCGTGTAGTTGGTCAAATCGGCACCGGCGCAAAACGCTTTGTCGCCAGCGCCGGTGATCACGGCCACACGCGCTTCGTCGTCGTTTTCAAACTCGCGCCATACAGCCACCAGTTCGTCATTGGCGGCAAAGTCCAGCGAATTCATTTTGGCGGCGCGGTTGATGGTGATCAAGCGCACTGCGCCGTGGTGTTCGTAATTGATATCAGACATGTGACTCCACTTTGAAAGTAGCTATACCGGATGCGGCGGTAGTGTCTGTCGCCACCACTCTTTGGCCCGGCTTGTCGCCTTCAGCCGCCAGAAAACGGCCACTGACCCTTTGGCCGTTGTCCAGATCGAACACGCCGACGTGGTAACTGCCTTCGGCTTTGAAGCGCAAGGGCGGCTTGCGTATGGTGGTCCAACTCACCAGCGTACCGCTGGCAGGTACTTCGACGTTTTGCATCTCGTTGCCCAGACACTTGGCGCAAATCAGTATGTCGGTATTCGCCAGCGTGCCGCAAGCGGCACAGGCGTGAAACTTCAGCCGGGGTATGTCGCTCATGCATCGGCTCCCAGAATATGCACGGTGCAAGCCACGCCGACGCCGCCCAGGTTGTGCGTCATGCCGGTGCGCGCGCCTTTGACCTGGTTGGCATGTTCGCCGCGCAATTGCTGAATCACTTCATAAATCTGACCCACGCCAGTGGCACCGACCGGATGGCCTTTGGCCAGCAAACCGCCGCTGGGATTGATGACGATATCGCCTTGCATGCCGGTGCGCCCCTCGGCCGCCCAATGACCGCCTTGACCGCGCGGCACCAGGCCCAGGTCTTCGCTGTCGATGATTTCTGCGATGGAAAAACAATCGTGCAATTCGACCAGGTCGATATCCGCGGCTTGCAAGCCGGATTGGGCATAGGCCTGCTGAGCGGCCAACACGGTGGCATCGAAAGAGCACAAATCCGGGTGGTGCGAAATACGCGCTGAGCCGCTGGTCTGGGCACTGGCAAGCACACGAATGCCTTGCTGACGCGCTTTGTCTGTCAGCAATTCACGCCGGCTGACCACCACGGCAGCGGCACCGTCGCTGGGCGGACAGCAGTCAAACAACTGCAAAGGATCGGCAATCATGACGGAAGAAGCGATTTGCTCCTGCGTCAGGTCTGCGCCCATTTGCGCCAGCGGGTTTTTCAAACCGTTGGCCTTATTTTTGATGATGACGGCGGCAATGTCTTCGCGGGTGGTGCCGTATTTTTCTGCATGCACACGCCAGGCCAGACCGAACACGCCGGGAAAAGTCAGGCCGCTGGGACCGTCGTTTTCATTGTCCATGGCACAGTTCAACGCCGAGGTGATTTCCGGTGTGGAGGCATGCATCATGGTTTCGACGCCGACGACCAGCACCGCGTCGCACATGCCGCTGGCCACCGCCATGCAAGCATGCCTGAAAGCGATACCGCCCGAGGCACACGCACCTTCGACCTTGGTGCATGGAATACCGTGCAATCCAAGTCGCTCAGCCACAATGCCGGCCAGCACTTCTTTGCCATTTAAAGGGCCGCTGACGAAATTGCCCAAATAGACCGCGCCTATGCGTGAACGATCAATACCTGACTCCACAATGGCGCGTGCTGCAGCGTCTACCGCCAAGGCTTCAATCGTCGTGTCAGAGTGACGGCCGAAACGGGTCGAACCGGTGCCGGCGATATACACAGTGTTCATGTGGTGTCTCCTTGTTTAAGTTGCTGGCGCAAAGTGGTTTTCAGGATTTTTCCGTAATTGTTTTTCGGCAGGTCTTGAGGGAAAAAATACTCGCGGGGTCGCTTGAAACGCGCCAGGTTATCCAGACACAGCGTGTCGAGTTCCTGTGCCGTCACGCTCATGCCTTTTTTCAACACCACGAAGGCCACCGGCTCTTCACCCAGGTCTGCGCTTTCTGCGCCTATGACAGACACCTCGGCCACAGCTGCATGGTGCAACAGCACTTCTTCGATTTCGCGCGGGTAAATATTGCTGCCGCCGCGAATAATCATGTCTTTGGAGCGGTCGCGCAGCGTCAGGTAACCGAGTTCGTCGAACGCACCGATGTCGCCGGTCCACAACCAGCCGTCGCGTATGGCGGAGGCCGTCGCCACCGGGTTGTTCCAGTAACCGAGCATGCGTGTGTCGCTGCGGGTGATGATTTCGCCGGGCTCGCCTGTCGGCAAGTCACGGCCTTCGTCGTCAACCACCCTCACCTGCACCGCGCTGCGGGCAATGCCACACGAAGCCAGACGCGCCAGATGCGCTGCATCGCCGCTGCCCTGGTGATCCTGGCGCGACAACTGCGTGATGGTCATCGGGCTTTCGCCCTGACCGTAGATTTGCACCAGACGCGGCCCGAACACGTCCAGCGTTTTCAGCAAGTCGGACACATACATGGGTGCGCCACCATAAACCAGCGTCTGTAAATTTCCGCCTGCATGGCTCAGACCTTCAGCCGCGCGCAAGGCGCGGGTGATCATGGTCGGCGCGGCAAACAAGGAGACACGCGGGTAGCGCTGTAAACCATCGAGCAAAAGCTCAGGGCTGAACGTCTTTTCTATCACCTGGTGACCGCCGTTAAAAATATGCGGCAAGCTGTACTGACCGGCACCGTGCGACAGCGGCGCCAGATGCAGCATGGTGTCACCCGCCATGACGTAATCGATGTCAGCGCCGTAATGCAGGCTCATGCCCAGCAGATTGCGGTGCGTCAGCATGGCGCCTTTGGGCACGCCAGTAGTACCGCTGGTGTAAAACAACCAGGCCAGATCATCGGGCTGCATGTCCATGCAAGCCACAGGCGCGTGGCGCAGCATGGCCTGGTAAGCATCATCATCCACGGACACCAGGGGCGCGGGCTGCGCCAGATCTGCCAACACCGGTTGCAAGCCTTGCAGCAAATAGTCACTGGTGAACACCAGCGCCGTGCCGCAGTCTCCTGCAATTTGTCTGACTTCTTTCGGGTGCAATTTGGCATTCACCGGAACAGCGCACAAGCCCGCGATCCAGCTGGCAAACAGGGTTTCAAAAAACGCTGCCCGGTTTTCCATGCAAATCACCACCCGGGTGCCTGGCGTCAGGCGCAAGTCCTGCACCATGAAAGCAGCCAACGCGTGACTGCGTGCGGCGAGTTCGGCGAAGCTGATCGTGTGACCGCTGCAAGTCACCGCCGCCAGCTGCGGGTGGCTGCGGGCACGGTTCAAAAAAGCATGAACAATGTTCATACGTCCTACTCCAATGAATGACTGAGGCTCAGGCCACCTTGACAGAAATAGGCGTCAAACCGGCAATGCGCCCGTGCATGGTGTCGCCGGGTTTGACGGCACCGACGCCCTCAGGTGTGCCGCTGAAAATCAAATCGCCGGCTTGCAGTTCAAACAAGGTCGACAGGTTGGCAATGGTTTCATTGACAGACCATATCAAATGGCTGAGGTTGCTGCTCTGGCGGGTTTCACCGTTGACATCAAGCGCAATATCTGCGCTCAGCAATTCACCAATGGCTGACTTGGGATGCAGCAAACCAACCGGCGCGCCGAAGTCAAAGGCTTTGCCGATTTCCCACGGGCGTCCTTGTTCGCGCATCTTGATTTGCAAATCGCGCCGCGTCATATCCAGGCCGACGGCGTAAGCGTAAATATGCGAAGCCGCCTGTTCAACCGCGATGTTTTTACCGCCGGTACCGATGGCCACCACCAGTTCGATTTCATAGTGAAAGTTGGCGGTCAAGGGCGGGTAAGGAATGCTGACGGTTTGATCAGCAGGTACCGCCACCACCGATTGGGCGTCGCCGGGTTTGCAGAAAAAGAACGGCGGTTCGCGGTCCGGGTCAAAACCCATTTCGCGCGCGTGCGCAGCGTAATTGCGTCCCACGCAATACACGCGGCGCACGGGAAACAAGGAGGCGCTTCCTGCGACGGGCAAGGCGTTGACGGCTTGCGGTTGAAAAACATAATTCATGTCGGCATACCTTTTTTAAAAAAATCCATTCAAGCCACAGACGTATCAGCGCTAGTGCTGTGTCCAAGCTTTGTTTGATTTTGACATGGGGCTAAACCCTGAAAGCACATTAGGTATGCTTGTCGCCCTGCCCTGTGCAAAACCTACTTGGCAGGTTTCTCTTTGAAAGAATCTCAATATGGCAAGCATCTCCAAAAAATACACAAAATTTCAACCTAAGGTGCTGGCATGAGCCTGTTACTCGGCTGTATCGCCGACGATTTCACCGGGGCCACCGACCTGGCCAACAACCTGGTGCGCGCAGGCATGCGCGTGGTGCAAACCATAGGCGTGCCGGATGCGCCCTTGCCCGCAGATTGCAACGCGGTTGTGATTGCGCTGAAGTCACGCACCATCGCGCCGCAAGAGGCCGTGGCTCAATCGCTTGAGGCCTTGCACTGGTTGCAATCGCAACAAGTCAAACAGGTGTATTTCAAATACTGCTCCACTTTTGACAGCCTTTACCAGGGCGAGGTGCGCGGCAATATCGGACCGGTCACCGAAGCGCTGATGCAGGCCATGGACTGCGACTTCACCATTGCCACACCGGCGTTTCCCGACAACCAGCGCACCGTGTTCAAAGGGCATTTGTTTGTCGGCGATGTGTTGCTGAGCGACAGCGGCATGAAAAACCACCCGCTCACACCCATGCAAGACGCCAACCTGGTCAACGTCATGCAAGCCCAGTGCAACAAGCGCGTTGGTCTGATCGATTACCGCTGTGTCGCCAAAGGCAGCGAGGCCATCGAGCAGCGCATTACCGAGTTGAAAACGCAAGGCTTTTCAATTGCCGTGGTTGATGCGCTCTCCAACGAAGATTTGCTGCGCCTGGGACCGGCGCTCAAGCACATGCCACTGGTGACAGCCGGTTCAGGCGTCGCTATAGGCTTGCCAGGTAACTGGGGCATACAAGCTGCCGCAGACAGCGCACGATTGCCAGCTCCGCAAGGCCAGCAAGCCATCATCAGCGGCAGTTGTTCAGTCGCTACCCAGGGGCAGGTTGCGCATTTTGTGCAGCACGGCGGGCACGCTTACCAACTCGATCCGCTGGCTTGGCCCGACCATGCGCCGGCCGCAGAAATCGCCACGCATGTGCTGGCCTGGGCCACGCCGCTGCTAGCCAATGGCCCGGTGCTGGTGTATTCCACGGCGGACGCAGAGCAGGTGAAATCTGTGCAACAAAAACGCGGCACACAACAAGCCGGTGAACACACCGAGCAGGTGCTGGCCATGGTGGCGCGCGGCCTGGTCAAGCTGGGCGTGGGCCAACTGGTGGTGGCCGGCGGCGAAACATCGGGGGCTTGCGTACAGGCGCTGGGCGTGACGCTGATGTCCATTGGCGCTCAAATTGACCCGGGTGTGCCTTGGTGCCACGCGCCGTGCAGCTTTTCCTCGCACGGCAGCCTGCATTTGACTTTGAAGTCCGGCAATTTCGGCAGCACGGATTTTTTCAGCAAGGCTTTCACTTGTTTGCAACCAGGCAGCGCTGCATGAGCCAGGTGTTGGTGAACAGTGCCATGAACCGGGCCCGCGAAGACATGTGCCGGGTCGGTCGCAGCCTGTTTGAGCGCGGCTATGTGCACGCTACTGCCGGCAATATCAGCATGCGCATAGAGAGTGGTTTTTTGATCACGCCTACCGACGCTTGCCTGGGTTTTCTGGACCCGAACGATCTGGCACATTTAGACGCGAATGGCGTGCAACTCAGCGGCGCGCGCGCCAGCAAAACCCTGGCGCTGCACAGACGGATTTACAGCGCCACGCAACGACTTTCTCCACAAACCGCTTGCGTGATTCACAGTCACAGCACGCATCTGGTGGCCTTAAGCCTGAAAAACACGCCTTTGCAGACCGCGCTGGGCCCGGAATTGCTGGCACCTGTCACGCCCTACTTTGTGATTAAAGTCGGTCATGTGCCGCTGATCCCGTACCACAAGCCAGGCGATGTGGCGTCTGCCGATGCCGTCGAACAGGCGATTGCCTGCTACGCTGACCAAGGATTGCCTTTGCACGCGGTCATGCTTTCGCGCCTCGGCCCTAACGTCTGGCACGACAGCCCGGCACAAGCCATGGCCACGCTGGAAGAACTCGAAGAAACCGCTCGCCTGAGTCTGTTGACGCAGACCACAGCGCTTGAAGAAAAAAGCATTGAAGAATTGCGCCAGACCTTTGGCGCCCATTGGTAATCCTTGAGAACGAAAGAAACAACATGTTGAAATTTGCCGCCAACCTCTCTTTTTTGTACAACGAACTGCCTTTCATGGAGCGCTTTGCAGCCGCCGCCAAAGACGGCTTCAAAGGCGTGGAATACCTGTTCCCCTACGCTTTCAGCAAACAGGAAATCGCTGCGGCCCTGAAAGACACCGGTTTGCAACAAGTGCTGTTCAACGCCCCGCCGGCCGGCCATGACCGCGACAGCGCACAAGCCGCTTGGGACCAGGGCGTGCGCGGCACCACCTGTTTGCCGGGCCGGGAAGACGAGTTCAAACGCGGTTTCATGCTGGCCCTTGAATACGCCGAGACCTTGAACTGCCCGCGCATACACGTGATGGCCGGTCTGGTGCCTGAAGGCTTTCGCGTCGCCAGCCATTTGCCTGTGCATTTAGCCACCAGCGCAGCGCACGCTTCAACACCGGGGCCTATGCGTGACACCTATGTGCGCAATCTGCGCTGGGCCGCCGAACAAGCCGCTGCCGTTGGGCGGGATGTGCTGATTGAGCCTATCAACACCCGTGATATTCCGCATTTCTTTTTGAACCGCCAGGACGATGCGCATGCCATCGTGCAGGAAGTCAATAGCCCCAACTTGAAAGTGCAGTTTGACCTTTACCACTGCCAGATTGTGGAAGGCGATGTGGAAAACAAAATCCGCCATTACCTGCCAACCGGGCGGGTCGCGCATTTGCAAATAGCCGGTGTGCCGCAACGCCACGAACCCGACACCGGCGAATTGAACTACGCCGTTTTGTTCAAAGCGATTGAACAAATCTCCAAAGAGTGCGGCTGGGACGGTTGGCTGGGCTGCGAATACCGGCCTGCATTGGGCGCAGTTGCCGGTGGCACCTCAGGCGGCTTGGGCTGGATGCACAAACCGGCTTAAATCTGCTGCAAATGCATCACCGGGTAAGGGCTGACGACCCGGTAAGTCGGGCACTGGTAGCGCTCTATGTCGTGACCGTTGATCGGAAACGAGCTGCAATTGGAGAAGCGGCGCAGCGGAGAACTGTAAATGCCGCAAATATAGGTGTCGGTGCCGGATTGCTCCAGAAACACGCATTGGCGGTTCAAACAGCAGTTGCCGCATTGCGAGCAATGGCCTTGCACGGGCTCACATACCTCGGGGTTGAAACGCAAAATATCTTCGAAATAATGCTGCACCGGCCCGTTGCTGATGGCATTTAAATGGATTTTCATTTTGTCCAGGGTGCGCCTGTAATTCAGCAGGTATTGCTTTTTCCAGAACAACAAGCCGGCCACAGCGGGTAACACGGGCAACAGACATTTAAAAATAAAAACCAAGGCCAGGGCCAGTTTTTCTGCGTGGTGTTTTTTCAAGACAATCGACTCAGGAGTGAAAACCAGAGTCTCGTCAGTCAGCGTGACAAATTGGTGACGTTTGAATTACATCCGCGTGACGATTAAGCCCGGCGCGGTATAGCGTTTTTAAGCAGCGGGACTGGTTACCGCGTGTGCGTGATAGGCGGCATCAAAGGTCTTGGCCTTGCCCATGTAATGCCTGTCAATACGCCACTCCTTCAAGATTTGCATGGCGAAATCGAATTCGGCTTGAGGCAAGTCGTAAAGCTGACGTATTTGGAAATCGGTGTCTGACTCCAACGACAAGACCAGGTGCGAAAGTACTTTGGCAAACGCCTGGTCAGGCGTTTTTTCAATGATTTTTTTGGCTTTTTTAATAGCGCGCATATCAGTTACCCTCGAAGTCAGAAGAAAAATTAATGCGAATTGGAAACGTCTAAGTTAACACAAAAAACAGCTTCAAATATGACAATGAAAGCCTGATTTTTCTTTCTAGTCAAAGCATGATTTACATCAATAACTGCTGAATAAATCCGGCTAAGCTCTACAGTGCAATCCAGACTAAAGTCACCCACACAATGGATATTTACAAACGCGATTTTCTTTTGACCGGCGTCGGTCTTGCGCTGCCCGGGGCTTTGCTGCATGCTGAAAACGAAAAAGCTGATCTACCCGCTATTGGCAGCCGTTTGCCACTTGAAGCGCTGTCACTGATCAACGGTGAAGTACTGAATCCTCAGCAACTCAAAGGGCAATGGCTGGTGCTGTATTACTGGGCCAGTTGGTGTCCGTTTTGCGCGCAGCAGACACCGGAGATGCAAAAACTGCATGAAAAAGTCAGAAACAAAGGCATGACTGTGCTGGGTATTTCCGTTGATAAGCAATTACAAAACGCCAAAACCCATTTTCAAAAACACGGCTACAACTTTGACAGTGTCTGGCTTAACCCTGAGCTTAAAACAGTTATTTACAAACCACGCAGCATACCGACCACACTGATTTTTAACCCTGAAGAGAAACTGGTGCAAGCTGAAAAAGGGCAAATGTTTTCAGAAGAGATAGAAAATCTGTCAAAATACGTAACGTAATTTTAATTATTTAGAAAGTAATCATGAGCACATTTGCAAATCAATTGAAGTCCGAAATTGCACGTATCGCAAAAAAAGAAAATAAGGCAGAGAACGCTGCATTGAAAAAAGCTTCTACCCAATACCGTTCAGAGATTGCCGGCTTGAAACGCCGCTTGGTTGCGTTGGAATCCATGGTCGGCAAAATCGGCAAACAAGCTGCCAAAGCCGGTGCTGAAGTCGTGACCACTGAAGACGATGAAAAATCCTTGCGCTTTCGCGTCGCAGGTTTTGCCAGTCTGCGTAAAAAACTCGGCGTCTCCGCCAACGAAATGGGCGCTCTGCTAGGCGTCAGCGGCCAGTCCGTTTACAAATGGGAACAAGGCAAAGCCAAGCCACGTGCCAGCCAGATGAACGCTATCGCTGCGGTCAGAAAACTGGGTAAAAAACAAGTCGCCGAATTACTGGCGGCTGAGTGATTTAACAAGCCTTAACGGCTCAGCGCTCAATCGTCAGCGACACACCCATACCGCCGCCTATGCACAAGGCGGCCAATCCTTTTTTAGCGCCGCTGCGCTGCATTTCAAGTAACAAGGTCACCAGAATGCGACAACCTGACGCGCCTATGGGGTGACCGATGGCAATCGCACCGCCGTTCACATTGACACGCTTGGGGTCTATATCCAAAGCCTGATTCACCGCACAGGCTTGTGCGGCGAATGCTTCATTCAATTCAAACAAATCCACATCAGCGGCTTTCCAGCCGGCGCGCTGTAGCGCCTTACGAGACGCAGACACCGGGCCCATGCCCATGGTCGCCGGATCCAGGCCGGTAGTGGCAAACGAAGCAATGCGCCCCAGTGGCGTCAACCCCAGCGCATTGGCGCGCGCTGCACTCATCACCATAACTGCGGCAGCGCCGTCGTTGATGCCGGAGGCATTGCCGGCAGTCACGCTGCCGGTCTTGTCAAACGCAGGGCGCAAACCGGCCAGGGCTTCGGCGCTGGTTTTCAGGTTAATGAACTCGTCTTGCGCAAACACCACGGGCTCGCCTTTTTTCTGCGGCAACAGCACAGGAGATATTTCCTGCTGAAACTTACCGGCGGCTTGGGCCGCAGCGGCTTTTTGCTGAGACGCCAATGCCAGCGCATCCTGCATATCCCGGGTGATACCGTTTTCTTTGGCCACGTTTTCAGCCGTGATGCCCATGTGGTATTGGTTGTAAACGTCCCACAAGCCGTCGACGATCATGCTGTCGACCATTTTCCAGTCGCCCATGCGCTGACCATCTCGCGAGTTATTCAGAATGTGCGGCGCGGCACTCATGTTTTCCTGCCCGCCTGCAATGACGATGTCGCTGTCCCCGTAAGCCACGGCCTGCGCCGCCAGCATGACTGCTTTCAAGCCTGAACCGCAGACCGCATTGATAGTCAACCCCGGAATTTCTTTGGGCAAACCGGCTTTCATCAACGCCTGTCGCGCCGGGTTTTGACCGGCACCCGCGGCCAGCACCTGGCCCATGATGACCTCACCGACCAGGGCAGTGTCTATGCCTGCTCGCGCCACCACTTCTTTGATGATCAAGCCGCCAAGTTCGGTGGCGCTGAGTCTGGACAAGCTGCCGCCGAATTTGCCCACGGCGGTGCGGGCAGCTGAAACAATGACTATGTCTTGCATAAGAGGCTCCTAGGTGATGTGGTTGATGGGGAGTATGAAAACATAACTGGCTGATAACAAACTTACCGCTTGGCGTTCGGTTTAAAAATAGCGAGCGACATGAACAATTTGTTGCTGAAACAAATACCAAGCCAAGATTACACAGCGCTGAAAACTTCAACGCAAGACCGTTTGAACAGCACTTTCAAAATGCGCAGCCTGACCACACAAAGCTTTAACTTGGTTCCAATGTTGACGAATAGCGTCTGCCTTAGCGCGGTATCCAAGCACACTTTTCTTGACCTTTAGCTGTTTTGTTAAGTACACCAAGGAATCCTCTACCGCCTGATTGCATTCCACGTTACTCAACAACGCATGCGTCGAAGGTAACGTGGCTACCGCCAACCAAGCTCCCGTAGATTGCGCAGGTAAACACACGACAGTTTTAGCACCCAAAACAACAGGGCTAAGCCAGCCCGTTAACACGGATTGCAGCGCCTTGCATGTTTGCTCGACAGGAGGGCAAGGTTGATTGCAAGGCAAGACAGGCCAATTATTTTGAGAGGCCATGGCTTCAACAGCCGGGCCACAATTTGCATAAGCTTGATGTGCAACGTCTGCGTCCAAGTGAATAATCAATAAATCAAAATTAACAAGCAAGGGATCATCCTCTAGCAAACCATCCCAACGCTTAGCAGTGGCTGCGCACCATTTCAAAACTCCGCCCCAACCACCACCAAAATCGGGGTTGGTGGCTTCAGGTCGCAAAAGTGTCAAAACAAAAGTTTGTTGACCCAGAATCGCTTTTAGAGCTGATTCAAGAAGCACATCATCCGTCGGCCCCTCTGACACCAGGGCAATGCGCAAATCAGACATTGGGCACCGCCCCCAAATTGCCCATTATCCAAAGACGCGAGAGGGGATAGCTTTGATTCTGTGCAGCCAGCTCTGGTGTGATTTCAAGTCGTCGAATACACGTCAAGCCATTGCTGTTGCGCTCCACCGCAAAAAGTCGAATTTCAGAATCGGACAAATCCAAGCCATCCAACACAGCCGGGTTGTGTGCCGTGAACAGCATTTGCCGGTCTTCTCCGCCAGCACGCAACCAGCCCGAAAGCCGACTAACTAAACTTGAAACCAAACGCGGATTGAGCGCCTGGTCTAAGTTATCAATGGCGAATAACGATGGCGATTTGGCAGACAGACACAGTACAGCGCAAAAAATCACATACAAAGCACCCTCGCTGGCGTCATAAGCCGTTAATTCATTGCGATTCTTGTTCATGAAGCGATCCTTGAATTTCAGCATTACTTTGGTGCGCGGCACTTTGGGTGACAACAAGTTTGCGCCATGATTCGTGGATTGGATATCTGATACCCAATCAATCAATGTCAGTAATTCATCCAGCACATCACTAGGGTCATCTAAAAATCGCTTTTGAATTTCTTGAAAACCCTCTGCCAATTGACCGCCATTGAGCCCGACGGGATCACGTGCTTGAGCATCAGGGTTGATGCCTCTGAGCGTGGGTGTGTTGGGACAGTAAATGGCGTAGTTTTGCAAACACTGCATCAATTTGGCAGCTGGGTTATCCGATCTCACATCCACCAACTTCAACGCAGCCAAGCCAGCTTGCGGATTCAAGTTTTTTTTGTTGCGGACTCCGTCTGAAACTATGTCGTTTTGTCCATCGCTCAAAAATTCTGTTTTGTAAGTCCAAGCGGGCTCAGGCTCTGTTAATGGGTTGAGAAGCGAAACACGATAAATCTCACCCAAATCCCCTTGAGCAGAAACACCAATGTGCGTCGGGGTAGTCTCTGAATCAAATGAGCTTTTAAATAACCGCGGCAATCCGGCACGAACTCCGCGCCGCATCAGCGATTCGTCATCCACTACTCCATTGGCCGATGCGCCCAATAAACCAATGGCTTCAAGCACATTGCTTTTCCCCACACCATTGGCTCCGATAAAGCAATTTACCCTGCCAAGCGATAGTTCTTGTGAATGGATTGACTTGAAACCGTCAATGTGTATATTGCGAATCATGGGTAAACCTGTTAAGTAAACATCTTTATCAATTATTGCACCAACGACCAAATAACTTTTGAACTTTAATCGTTGCAAATCGCGTGGTTACCGGGAACAGGAACCGCCATCCCGAACGTGAATTCATCGTGCATGATGGTGAACACCTTGCAGGATTTGTTGCCCTTAGGCGTATCAAACACCATATTGCATTGTGGGCTGCCGTCCTGGGCGCGTCCCCATTCGGCCTTAAGGTAACGCACTTTGGCGGGCTTGACTTTGAATTCTTTGGCAACGCCTTCTAAATCGTATTTGCCGTAACCGCTGATCAATTTGCAATTCGCCGGCGTGACATACAGCATGTCCGGTTGCCGGGTCGCAGCCGCAACAGGCAAGCCCGACAGTGCAAGCAAGCAGCAACCTATGTTGAATCCGGTCAAACGCATGAAACACCTTTATCCATACAAATGATCTTAAGCCAGTCCCGCAACTCGTTGCCTTGGTTGATACCATTTAGCCAGGCGCGGCGGCAGTCACGTTATGAGGCATACATGACACGCCGGTGCTGCATCTAAAATCTTGCCATGCATGACAAGCCATTGAGTTTCACCGATGTACCCGGTATTGCTGTCGGTCATTACACCGACGCCACGGCATTGACGGGTTGCACCGTGGTGTTGACGCCAGATGGTGCAGTCGCCGGGGTGGACGTACGCGGCTGCGCACCGGGCACGCGCGAAACCGACAGTCTGCGCCCGGGCAATTTGGTGCAACAGGCGCACGCTGTGGTGTTGAGCGGCGGCTCGGCCTTCGGGCTGGACGCGGCAGGCGGCGTGATGCATTGGCTGGAAGAGCGCCAACACGGTTTTTCAGTTGGCGGCGTGCATGTGCCCATCGTGACCTCTGCGGTCATTTTTGACCTGGCCACCGGCAACCCCCATATCAGACCAACAGCTGACAACGGTTACCAGGCTTGCGAGTCCGCCTCGGCAAATTCCATGCAGCACGGCAACCTAGGCGCTGGCACCGGTGCCACCGTGGGCAAGGTATTCGGATTCCCACACTGCATGCGCGGCGGCATAGGCAGCGCAGCCTTGCGGGTACACGGTGTGACGGTAGGTGCTCTCATCGTTTGCAACGCGCTTGGTGACGTGATTGACCCAAACAGCGGACGCGTGATCGCAGGTGCCAGAAAAAATGCCGACAGCCGCGAGCTGGTCAACATCCACCAGGCGCATTTGCAAGGCATGTCCAGTGCATTGCTGACCGCCGGTCAACACACCACCATAGGCGTGATCGCCACAGATGCCAGGCTGAGCCCGCTGCAAACCACCCGGCTGGCGCAAATCGGTCACGACGGCCTCGCCAGAACCATTCGCCCGGTACACACACCGTTTGACGGCGACACACTGTTTGCGCTGAGCACAGGCAAAACGGATCTCACACTTGATACGATGTTGATGCACTCACTGGTCACCGAAGTGGTGGCGCAAGCCGTGTTGTGCGCAGTGCGCGCGGCGGTCTCCGTCACATCCAAAGGTCAATGGATTCCCTGCGCCGCTGAACTTGGCACTCTTCACTCTTCTCTTTGAATGCCGGATTGACACACGCATTCCAGTCGCAGATTTTTTACTTTCCCTGAGCAAACCTTACCCATGAACCCCGACTCACACGCAGATATTCTCATTCGCCAGGCTTTGGTATTCGACGGCAACGGCACAGAACCGCTGGTGCAAGATGTCGCCATCCGCGACGGCCGCAT
>CAMDKD010000022.1 GCA_945901125.1 Bordetella parapertussis | reverse complement strand
GGGACAACCAGGTTCATCTCTTCCAAAAACTCACGCTTGCGTGTGCGCTTGGTAACCAATTCAAATCCGGTGTTGGCAAAGGTAGTTTGTTTCATTTACCTATAACGCTTGAGTCAGTGCTGTGGATGACTTATGCAGAGATTCCCTAGCTGCTTACTTGCTCAACATACGCATCGCATCTTCCAGCCCTTTGAGCGTCAGCGGAAACATGCGGTTGCTGACCAGTTGCTGAATGATGCTGATGCTTTGGCGGTATTGCCATACGCCTAAGGGCTCGGGGTTGATCCAGGCGAACTTGGGGTAGGCGTGGGTTAAGCGCTGTATCCATTCAGCACCGGCTTCTTCATTGTTGTATTCCACGCTGCCGCCGGGCTGCAAAATTTCATACGGACTCATGGTGGCGTCGCCGACAAACACCAGTTTGTGGTCTTTGTTGTACTTGCGGATCAAGTCCCAGGTGTCAAACTTTTCAGCGAAACGCCGCCGGTTGTTTTTCCATAAAAAATCGTAAACACAGTTGTGGAAGTAGAAAAACTCAAGATGTTTGAACTCGCCCTTGACCGCTGAAAACAATTCTTCCACGCGGCTAACGTGTTCGTCCATGGTGCCGCCCACGTCCATCAACAGCAGCAACTTGACGCTGTTGTGCCGCTCGGGCCGCATCTTGATGTCCAGGTAACCGGCGTTGGCCGCTGTGCTGCGTATGGTGTTGTCCAAATCGAATTCATCTTCCGCGCCTTCACGCGCGAAGCGGCGCAAGCGGCGCAGTGCCACCTTGATATTGCGCGTGCCCAACTCGATGCTGTCGTCATAGTCTTGGTACGCGCGCTGATCCCAGACCTTGACCGCGCTTTTGTTGCCGCCCTTGCCGCCAATGCGTATGCCTTGCGGGTTGTAGCCGCCGTTGCCGAAGGGCGAGGTGCCGCCGGTACCTATCCATTTGCTGCCGCCTTCGTGGCGTTCTTTTTGTTCTTCTAGGCGTTTTTTCAATGTTTCCATCAACTCGTCCCAGCCCATTTTTTCAATCGCGGCTTTTTGCTCGGGCGTGAGTTCGTTTTCCAGGATTTTTTTCAGCCACTCCATGGGTACATCGGCGGCGAAATCGGTCAGCATTTCCACGCCTTTGAAATACGCGCCAAAGGCTTTGTCAAACTTGTCGAAGTGTTTTTCGTCTTTGATCAGCGCAGTGCGGCTGAGGTAATAAAAATCGTCCATGCTGCACGCATCGCTTTGCGGCCCGACCACGTTGGCTTGCATGGCTTCGAGCAGCATCAAAAACTCTTTGACCGACACCGGCAGTTTGGCGGCGCGCAATGTGTAGAAGAAGTCTATCAGCATGGTTTGGCTTTAGCGGTTACGGCTTTGCATGAACACCAGTTTTTCAAACAGCGTCAAGTCTTGCTCGTTTTTCAGCAGCGCACCCACCAGCGGCGGCACAGCCACTTTGTCGTCCTGGGTTTGCAACGCGGCCAGCGGAATGTCTTCGGCTACCAAGAGTTTGAGCCAATCCAGTAATTCAGAGGTGGACGGTTTTTTCTTGAGGCCAGGCAAGCCGCGCACGTCGTAAAAGGTTTTGAGTGCGTTAGCGAGTAAATCTTTTTTCAAATTCGGGAAGTGCACGTCGATGATTTGCCGCATGGTGTCGGCCTCGGGGAACTTGATGTAGTGGAAAAAACAGCGGCGCAAAAACGCATCCGGCAGTTCTTTCTCATTGTTCGAGGTGATGAACACCAGCGGACGTGTGGCGGCTTTGATGAGTTCACGCGTTTCGTAACAGTAAAACTCCATTCGGTCGAGTTCGCGCAACAAATCGTTGGGAAATTCAATGTCTGCTTTGTCAATCTCATCGATCAGCAAAGCCACCGGTTCTTTGGCGGTGAATGCCTGCCACAACACGCCTTTGATGATGTAGTTTTCTATGTTTTTGACCCGCTCGCCACCGTCAAGATCCGCCATCTGGCTATCGCGCAAACGGCTGACTGCATCGTATTCATACAGGCCTTGCTGCGCCTTGGTGGTCGATTTCACATGCCATTGCAGCAGCGGCATGTTCAAGGCTGCCGCGACTTCCTCGGCCAGCATGGTTTTGCCGGTGCCCGGTTCACCCTTTATCAACAACGGGCGTTTGAGGGTGATGGCCGCATTGACCGCCAGCATCAAGTCCTGCGTGGCCACGTAATTTTTTGAACCTTGGAACTTCATTTTTTCAGCCTTTTCTGGTATTGACGCGGAGCTTACAAACCGCGTCGATATAATCTTTGGAGTTTCAATGATTGTCTGTCCAAAATGAACAAGTTTTATACGTCTCTCCTCGTGTTGTTTGTCGCCTCTGCGACCTCATTAGTCAACGCCCAGGAAGCAGGCGACGCCAAAGCAGGCGAAACCAAAATTGCCATGTGCATAGGTTGCCACGGCATCAAAGGCTATCAGGCCAGTTTCCCTGAGGTATATAAGGTTCCCAAAATTTCCGGACAGACCGCTGCCTACATTGTTTCTTCCTTGACTGCTTACCAAAAAGGCGACCGTAAACATCCCACTATGAGAAGCATTGCTGCTTCATTGACACCCAAGGACATGGCTGATATTGCAGCCTATTACGAATCTCATGGCAAAGACAGCGCACTGGCAGTCCCTGAAAAAGCCGCTGAAGCAAGCGGTAAGGTTGCTGAGTTGGTCGCCAAAGGCGCATGTACCTCATGCCACGGTGCCAATCTGAACAAACCCATGGTGCCCGGCTACCCCAAAATTGCAGGCCAGTACAAAGACTATGTATACATGGCACTCAAGTCCTACAAGTCAGAAAACCAAGCAACCTGGGGACGCAACAATGGCGTCATGGGCGGTATTGCCAAGCAGTTCACACTTGCAGAGTTGAAAGAATTGGCAGCTTATGTGAACCAGCAGCAAGGCGATTTGCAAACCTTGCCACAGTCTAAATTCCGCTGATCACATCGCTGAATGCAAAGATAGAAAGTCCACTGCGGTGGACTTTTTTCATGGCGTTTCAAACTTTCAATCGCGCGTGGCCCGGCGCTGCACCGCATCGATATAGGCTTGGCCATCCGGCGAGCGTCCGCTGCGCTGACTCTCCCACAACATCGTTCCCAGGCATTCCATGACCTCATGGTGCGCTTCGTGCAGATGCGTCCGGGTGGCGGCCAGCAATTCAACCGCCTGGCGAATGCCTTGAGGCTGATCGATTGAACATTGCTCGCTGATGGACAAATGCATGGACAAATGCAAAAAAGGGTTGCCTTGACTGTCGTTAAATTGACTGCTTAAAGCGCTTTCCTCGTCTGCCAGCAGCGTGTGGTACTCGGGGTGCAAGGCAATCCATTCGCCGGCCAGCGTCTCCAGCGGATCGACCAACCGGCCTTGGGTCAGCTTGGCATAGACTTGGCAGAAGAAGCGTCGGACGTCTTGTTGTGAGGGACTGAACATGCCGCCTATTGTCAACCAGAGAATTTCATGAACCAAGCTTTTATTTGTGACGCCATCCGCACGCCCTTCGGTCGCTATGGCGGCGCTTTGTCTTCCGTGCGCGCAGACGATCTGGCCGCCATTCCCTTGCGCGCGCTGATGGCGCGCAACCCGAATGTGGATTGGCAAGCTGTGACCGATGTGCTGTATGGCTGCGTCAACCAGGCCGGTGAGGACAACCGCAACGTGGCGCACATGGCCAGTCTGCTGGCAGGCTTGCCGCAGCAGATTCCGGGAGCCACCATCAACCGCTTGTGCGGCTCGGGCATGGACGCCTTGGGCACAGCCGCGCGTGCTATTCGCGCCGGTGAGGCCACACTGATGATTGCAGGCGGGGTGGAAAGCATGAGCCGCGCGCCTTTTGTCATGCCCAAGGCCGAGTCAGCTTTTGCCCGCAGCCCGCAAATTTTTGACACAACCATTGGCTGGCGCTTTATCAATCCGATCATGAAAGCCATGTACGGCGTGGACGCCATGCCCGAGACCGCAGAGAACGTGGCCACCGATTACAAGATCGAGCGCGAAGCCCAGGACCGCATGGCGCTGGCCAGCCAGTTGAAAGCCGTGGCGGCACAGAAGTCAGGCGCGTTGGCCGAAGAAATCACGTCGGTCACGATTCCGCAGAAAAAAGGCGAGGCCATCATCGTTGACAAAGACGAACACCCGCGCGAAACCAGCCTGGAAAAACTGGCGCTGCTCAAAGGCGTGGTGCGCCCTGACGGCACGGTGACCGCAGGCAACGCCAGCGGCGTGAACGACGGCGCTTGCGCGATTTTGCTGGCCGATGAAGCCACCGCCAAACTGCATGGCTTGACGCCGCGCGCCCGCGTGGTCGGCATGGCAACCGTGGGTGTTGCACCGCGCGTCATGGGCATAGGCCCGGCTCCCGCGACCGAAAAAGTGCTTGCACTGACCGGCTTGAAGCTTGCGCAAATGGATGTGATCGAATTGAACGAAGCATTCGCCGCGCAAGGCATTGCCGTGTTGCGCATGCTGGGTTTGCAAGACGACGACCCGCGCGTCAACCCGAATGGTGGCGCTATTGCCCTGGGTCATCCGCTGGGTGCCAGCGGCGCGAGGTTGGTGACCACCGCCACCAACCAGTTGCACCGCACGGGTGGACGTTATGCCTTGTGCACCATGTGTATCGGTGTGGGGCAGGGCATTGCTGTCATCATCGAGCGTGTTTAAGTCACGCTGTTGAAAACATAAAGGCCGCTGATGCGGCCTTTCTTATTGCTCAACAAAAGCCCGTTCCACCACAAAATCCCCTGGCGTGCTGGTATTGCCTTCGGCAAAGCCGCGTTCTTCCAGCATGGTTTTCAACTCTTTGAGCATTTGCGGGCTGCCGCAAAGCATGACGCGGTCGTCTTTGGGGTTGAAAGCGGGCAGGCCCAGGTCTGCAAACAATTTGCCTGAGGCAATCAAATCGGTCATGCGGCCCTGGTTTTTAAAGGGCTCGCGGGTGACGGTGGGGTAATAAAGCATTTGCTCAGTCACCATTTCACCCAGCAACTCGTGCTGCGGCAGCTCTTGCGTCAGGTAGTCTTGGTATGCCAGTTCTTTCACCTCACGCACGCCGTGCACGATGATGACTTTCTCGAAGCGCTCATAAGTGTCCGGGTCGCGCACGATGCTCAGGTACGGCGCCAGGCCGGTGCCGGTGCCTAGCAAATACAGGTTTTTGCCGGGCAGCAAATAATCGATCAATAAGGTGCCAGTGGGTTTGCGTCCGACAATGATTTTGTCGCCCACTTGAATATGCTGCAAGCGCGAGGTCAGCGGGCCGTCTTGCACTTTGATGCTGAGAAACTCCAGGTGCTCTTCGTAATTCGGGCTGACGATGCTGTAAGCGCGCAGCAGCGGTTTGCCGTCTACTTTCAGGCCTATCATGGTGAAATGGCCGTTGGAAAAGCGCAATGCCATGTCACGGGTGGTGGTAAAACTGAACAAGCGATCGGTCCAATGGTGAACTGTCAGGACGGTTTCTTCTAAGAATGCACTCATGGACGGGTCTGGTGAAATGTAAAAACAATCATTTTAGTTGACGGCAGGGCGGTGTGAAGACGTGGCCAGACCGCATAAGCAAATACAAGGATACCCAGCAACATGAAAAAACAATTCAAGACGTTTGAAGAGGTGAAAGCCTGTGTCGGTCAGGATGTGGCGATCAGCGACTGGACAACCGTGACCCAAGGCCAGATCAATCTGTTTGCCGACGCCACCAACGATCACCAATGGATACACATCGACAAGGAAAAGGCGGCGGCCGGTCCCTTCGGAACCACCATTGCCCATGGATTTTTGACGCTGTCTTTGCTGCCGAATTTTTTCGAATCAGCCTATGCCAACGACCAGACCCGCATGGGCATCAACTACGGTTTGAATAAGGTTCGTTTTACCTCACCCGTGCCGGTAGACAGCCGTTTGCGCGGGCATTTGCATTTGCTGGCCTGCGAAGACATAGAGCCCAAAGGCATACAAATGACTTGGAAAGTCACGGTAGAGCGAGAGGGCAGCGACAAGCCGGTGTGCGTGGCCGAATCGGTGGTGCGCCACTACGCCTGATCGCCAACTCCTGCGGGCATGGCAAAGCCTTGTTGACGCCAAGCCTCGTACACCACCACGGCCACGGCATTGGATAAATTCAGGCTGCGCTGACCTGGCAGCATGGGTAGGCGCAGCAAGCGCTGCGGCTTAAAACTTTCTCTGAGTTCTGCATCCAAGCCGCGTGTTTCTGAGCCGAAGACCAGCCAATCGCCACTCGAAAAACGAGCCTCGTGCAGGCTCATGCTGGCGTGGGTGCTGAGACCGAAGCTGCGCAAGCTGTCGGGTTGTTCGCTTTGCAGGAAATGCGCCCAGCTTTGGTGGCGTTTGACACTGGCGTATTCGTGGTAATCCAGTCCTGCGCGGCGCATGCTTTTGTCGTCCATGGAAAAGCCCAGCGGCTCTATCAAATGCAATGCACAGCCGGTATTTGCAGCCAGGCGAATGATGTTGCCGGTGTTAGGCGGTATCTCGGGTTGGACCAGTACGATATTGAACATATTTCAGGCGAATTTAAAACATCATTGTTACCTTGAATCAGCATCGGCCCGGGCAAACACCAGGCAATTGACTTCTTTGGCACCGGCTTCAAGCAATGCTTCGGTGCATGCCTTCAAGGTACTGCCAGTGGTCATGACATCATCGACCAGCAACACGCGGCTGCCCCGAATGGCCTGCGACATGGACGGATTGACTGCCATTGAATGACGCAGATTGAGCTGGCGCAGTGTGCGGTCCAGCCCCGCCTGGGGTGCGGTATGGCGCAGCCGCCACAAGGTCTGATGGCTCATACGCCCGGGTGCCAAATACCCGGCGAGCAAGGCGGACTGGTTAAAGCCTCGCTCGCGCAAACGCTCCGCGGCCAAAGGCACGGGCAGCACAAAAGCTGCATTCGCAATCAAGGCCTGCGCGGCAGGATCTGCCATCAGTAACTTCGCGAAAAAGCGATGCAAGCCAGGGTACTCGCGGAACTTGAAGTCGATGATCATGTCGCGCCAGGGCGGGGCGTAACTGACAGCTGCTGCAGCCTGTGTCCACGGCGGCGGCGCGGTTCGGCATAGGTCACAGATATCAATCGCGCATGGCAATGCGCAGCGGCGGCAACGCGTTTGACGGTTCACATACCTTTGCATGCACGGGCTGCACAGCACGTCTTCACACCAGCAGTTGCAGGTCCTGCACATCCCGGAACGCGCAAGTGTGCGAAAACCGCGCTCAATAGCCTTGAAAGCCGGCCAACTTCGGTATGCTCTGTGAACGGTGGACATGCCATCAATGTAGGAATCAATCAAACAAATGTCTGTGAGCGCCTCACCTGATAGCAGTGATGCATTGCCGCCGCTGGATGCGCGTGCTGCCGAACTTGCCGCCCGCAAAACCAGTCTTGCAGGCCCGGCCTGGTTGCAGGATGAAGTGGCGGCTCGCATGGCTCAGCGTTTGCCATTGATACGCAAAGCGCCTGCCACCTGGATTGATTGGCAACCCAGAACCGGCGGGCTGGCCTCATTGGCACTGGTGCAGTCGTTCTACCCCGAGGCTTCGGCTACTGTGTTGGAGCCGCATCCGGCAGATCTGCAATGGGTCGCGCAAGCACAAAAAACACCGTGGTGGCGGATCTGGAACAGACCCAAAGTGTCTTATGCGACAGAGCCCGATGGCAAGGCTGACATGGTCTGGAGCAATATGCTGCTGCATCAAAACGCACAACCTGAAGCATTGATGAAAGACTGGTGTCAGGCATTGAATCCGCATGGTTTTGTGATGTTTTCCTGCCTTGGGCCGGACAGCTTGCTGGAGTTGCGCGGCCTTTACCGGGGCCGGCAGTGGCCGGCGCCGCACCACGCATTTACCGATATGCACGACTGGGGAGATATGTTGTTGCAAGCAGGCTTTGGTCAGCCTGTGATGGACATGGAGCGGATCACGCTGACCTATGCATCACCTGATGAGGTTTTGAAAGACTTGCGGGCCTGGGGGCGAAATTTAGATCCCGGGCGATTTGCCGCACTTCGAGGACGTACATGGCTTGAGCAACTCCGCAAAGCAATGGAGGCTCAACTGATTTCCCCCAAGCACGAGGGGCTTTTGACGCTGACTCTTGAAATTATTTACGGCCACGCTTTCAAGGCAGCGCCGGTTGCACGAGTACAGGATGTGACCGTTGTCAGCCTGCAAGACATGAAAAACATGATCTCGGCAGACAAAGCAGGGCCCCGAGTTGATGAATCGGGCACCTGAGTATTTGCACAAATACTTTCTTAGTTGAGCAGCAAGCTTCGCGTCAGGCTCTAGCTGCTTGTCCGTTGCTACAATCTCATGGTTTAGTGCATGAATTTTCCTGTCGAATTTTTACAAACATGATGAACCACCTTCTCAAAAAACTGGAAACAGCCCTCTTGGCTATAGCAGCCTATGGCGCAACTGCCGCATGGGCCGTCAACGATTTGCCGGGCGGCCCTGCTGTCAGACAACTCAATTTGCACCCTCCTGTCACCAAAATCGCTGAGGAGCAGGTCTGGTTGCACTGGTTCATGATGATCATTTGCACGGTCATTTTTGTGGCGGTGTTCGGTGTCATGTTCTATTCCATCTGGAAACACCGCAAATCGGTGGGCCACAAGGCCGCCAACTTCCACGAATCAGTCAAGGTCGAAATCGCCTGGACAGTTATTCCATTCGTGATCGTGATTCTGATGGCTCTGCCTGCCACCAAGGCCGTGGTTGCCAGCAAGGACACTTCTAATGCAGATCTCACCATCAAAGCCACCGGTTATCAGTGGAAATGGGGATATGACTACATCAAGGGTGAGGGAGAAGGCATCGGTTTTGTTTCTACTCTGGACAACGCGCAACGCGAAATGTCTAACTCGGGCAAGCCCGAACCCACTGACGACTATCTGTTGAAAGTGGACAATCCGTTGGTGGTGCCGGTCGGTAAAAAAATCCGCATCATCACCACTTCTAACGACGTGATCCATTCGTTTGCTGTGAATTCCTTTGGTATCAAGCAGGATGCGATTCCCGGGTTTGTGCGTGACACTTGGTTCCGTGCAGAGAAAACCGGTGATTTCCATGGCCAGTGCCAGGAGTTGTGTGGCAAAGAACACGCTTATATGCCAATTCATGTGAAGGTTGTGACCGCCGAGGAATACACCGCCTGGGTCGCCGTTGAAAATAAAAAACTGGCAGCCAAACAAGACGACCCGACCAAGGTATGGACACTGGCTGAGTTGACCCAAAAAGGCGAAAAGATTTACGCCGCCAATTGCCAGGTTTGTCACCAGGCCAGCGGCAAGGCCGCTGGCCCTATCAAGGCTCTGGATGGTGCTGCCGTGGTGCTTGATACCGATATCACTAAACAAATCAAGGTTTTGCTCAATGGTCAAAATAACGCCATGCCTGCCTGGAAACAACTCAGCGATTCTGAAATCGCTGCTGTGATCAGTTTCACTAAAAACAACTGGTCGAACAAAACCGGTCAGATGGTTCAGCCTGCCGATGTGCACGCAGCCCGTCAATAAATCCCCCGATTTCTAAGGAACCCATATGAGCGCAGTTCTTGATCCCCACGGCCACGGTGCAGCTGGCCACGGACATGATGACCACCACGGAGCCCCACACGGCTGGAAACGCTGGGTGTATGCCACCAACCACAAAGACATCGGCACGCTGTATTTGCTGTTTGCTTTCACCATGTTCATCATCGGCGGCATATTGGCCTTGTTGATCCGTGCCGAGTTGTTCCAACCCGGCTTGCAGTTGGTCAATCCCGAGTTGTTTAACCAATTCACCACCATGCACGGTCTGATCATGGTGTTCGGTGCCATCATGCCGGCCTTTGTCGGGTTTGCTAACTGGATGATTCCATTGCAAATCGGCGCAGCTGACATGGCGTTTGCCCGCATGAACAACTTCAGCTTCTGGCTGATGATTCCTGCTGCACTCATGTTGTCTGGCTCATTCTTTATGGCTGGCGGTGCACCGGCAGCTGGTTGGACTCTCTATGCACCCTTGACTCTGCAAATGGGGCCCTCCATGGACGCTGCCATTTTCGCGCTGCATATTCTGGGTGCGAGTTCCATCATGGGCTCGATCAACATCATCGTCACCATCTTGAACATGCGCGCTCCCGGCATGACGCTGATGAAGATGCCGCTGTTTGTCTGGACCTGGCTGATTACTGCTTATTTGTTGATTGCTGTCATGCCTGTGCTGGCCGGTGCCATCACCATGACCTTGACCGATCGGCATTTCGGCACTACGTTCTTTAACCCCGCTGCCGGCGGTGATCCTGTGATGTACCAGCATATTTTCTGGTTCTTCGGACACCCTGAGGTCTACATCATGATTTTGCCGGCCTTCGGCATCGTCAGCCAGATCGTGCCTGCGTTCTCGCGCAAGAAATTGTTTGGTTATGCCTCCATGGTTTATGCCACCTCATCGATTGCCATTTTGTCTTTCATCGTATGGGCGCACCACATGTACACCACCGGCATGCCGGTGACCGGACAGTTGTTTTTCATGTACGCAACCATGCTGATTTCGATACCTACCGGTGTCAAGGTCTTTAACTGGATTGCCACCATGTGGCGCGGTTCCATGTCTTTTGAAACCCCTATGCTTTTTGCAGTCGGTTTCATCTTTGTGTTCACTATGGGTGGTTTCACTGGACTTATTTTGTCTATGGCCCCCATCGATTTGCAATTGCAGGACGGTTATTACGTGGTGGCTCATTTCCACTATGTGCTGGTCGCCGGTTCGCTGTTCGCCATGTTCGCCGGTTACTACTATTGGGCCCCCAAGTGGACTGGCGTGATGTACAACGAAACACGCGGCAAAATCCATTTCTGGTGGACGCTGATTTCATTCAACGTGACCTTCTTCCCTATGCATTTCCTGGGATTGGCCGGTATGCCGCGTCGTTACGCTGACTATCCCATGCAGTTCGCTGATTTCAACGCGTTAGCATCTGTTGGTGCCTTCACATTTGGTTTTGCCCAGGTGTTCTTCTTCCTTTTCATTGTCCTGCCTGCCATGCGTGGTAAAGGTGAACCAGCTCCCCAGCGCCCCTGGGAAGGAGCCGAAGGCCTTGAATGGGAAGTGCCTTCACCCGCACCTTTCCACACTTTTGAAACTCCACCCAAGCTCAACAAAGACGCAACTCGCATCGTTGCCTGAGACTATTGACGCAAGCACGGCCCCATGACACCCGAACAGAATAAAAATAACCTGAAACTGGGGCTGATACTTGCTTCAATCGCACTGCTGTTTTTTCTAGGCTTTCTTGTCAAGATCATTTTTCTCACACAAAGCTGAAAATGTCCTTCGGTCTTCGTATTGATAACCTGCGCATGCTGCGAAAGCTTGTGGTGGTAGCTATTTGTATGTTCGGTTTTGGTTATGCATTGATCCCTCTTTACAAGGCAATTTGCGAAATCACCGGCATCAACATATTGGCATTGAGTGAGAAGGAATTGCCCGGTTCAGGCAATGCCAGGCTTGAGAATGTTAAGAATACTCAGGTTGATACCAGTCGCACAATCACGGTTGAGTTTGATGCCAATGCGCGCGGCCCATGGCATTTCAAACCGATGCAAAGCTCTATGCAAGTACACCCAGGTGAATTGAACACCGTGATGTACGAGTTTCAAAATGTGCAAGATCGAATCATGTCTGCTCAAGCCATTCCCAGTTATGCGCCGCAAGAAGCTGCCGCGTATTTCAACAAGGTCGAATGTTTTTGCTTTAACCAGTACACGCTGGCACCAGGCGAGAAAAAACAGTGGCCAGTGGTGTTTGTGGTTGACTCGAAATTGGCTAAAAACGTGACCACCATTACTTTGTCCTATACCTTTTTTGAGGTGGGCAGCAAAACACCGCCTGCACCTTCTGGTACTGTTTCCTTAGTCGGTGGACAGAAAGCCGGTGTATGAGCAGCGAACCGGTTGTGATGGATAAGCCTTTACAGGTAAAGAAGCCTTTATGGCGCGCCATCGTTGCCGTGTCATGGTCATTCATAGGCATACGAAAGAACAGTGAGTTTCAAGAAGATTTGTCGCAAATCACTCCCTTGCATATTCTGGGTGTAGGTTTTGTGGGAGGTTTATTGTTTGTGATCGGATTGATTGTTGTGGTCAATCTGGTGGTTGCGAAATAAAAGGAGTCGAGATGAGCAGCACATCCCATGGCATCAAGCCTTATTACTTTGTCCCTGAGCCTTCCCGCCATCCGGCGGTGGCTGCATTGGGTTTATTTTTTGTTATTTTTGGTGCCAGCCAGTGGGTCAATGATGTCAGCTGGGGTAAGTATTCCTTGCTTCTAGGCTTAGCCATTTGGTTAACCGTATTGTTTCAATGGTTCAGCGAATCGATTTCCGAGAGCGAATCCGGACACTACGGCCGCAAAGTTGAACTCTCTTTTCGTTGGAGCATGAGTTGGTTCATCTTCTCTGAAGTGATGTTCTTTGGCGCATTTTTCTCTGCCCTGTGGTGGGCGAGGGTGCATTCAGTGCCCGCGCTCGGGGGCAGTGAAAACGCACTGTTGTGGCCAGGATTTAAAGCGGTCTGGCCCACCATCGCGGCAGGCATGACCGCATCTCCTGCTGGCATCATCGAGCCATTCCAGACCATGACCCCATTCTGGTTGCCGACTATCAACACCGCATTGTTGTTGTCTTCAGGAGTGACACTGACCATTGCGCATCACGCCTTGTTGGAAAACCAGCGTGCCAAAACCATTCAATTCATGTGGCTGACTGTATTGTTAGGTCTTGTATTTTTGGGAGTTCAGGGATATGAATATTTCCATGCTTACCAAGAGATGAATCTGAAATTGACCTCAGGCGTCTACGGTTCTACCTTCTACATGCTGACCGGTTTTCACGGATTTCACGTGTTTATCGGCATGCTGATGCTGTTTTTCATTACATTGCGTTTGCAAAAAGGGCATTTCACTGCTGATCACCATTTCGGATTTGAAGGTGCAGCCTGGTACTGGCATTTTGTGGATGTGGTCTGGCTGGGCTTGTACATCCTGGTCTACTGGCTCTGAACCGAGTCGCATGAAAAAGGGCCGCGACAGCGGCCTTTTTCTTTGAATGGCTATCTTGTTCAGTTCGGGGTCAAAGGAATACCGGTGGGCTGCAGCCAACCCATCTTCCAGGATATCAAAATGCAAAGGAATAAGACGATGGAAATACCTACCCTGAAAGCCAGCGCCCGCATCATGCGGCTTGACTTGGGCGCGCCTTCAGCGTCACCCCTCATCATGAAAAAAAATGCGGTGGATAAGGCCGCTAATATGCCTAGAAATGCAACTGCAATTAGTATGTTCATAACTCCGATTATCCAGTGAATTCAACCCCTGCTTTCTTATCCGGTAAACCGAGGTTTCGGCAAGCTTGGCTGATTTTTCTGGCGGCGGTATTGTCAGCGGCTTTGACTGCACGACTGGGATTTTGGCAATTGTCCAGAGCAGAAGAAAAACGCGCTTTGCAACTAGCTGTTGAAGCGCAAACTGCTCTGACGCCGTTGCGGGCGCAGGATTTGTTGCAGGACTCTAGCCTGTGGCAGCAAACCCATAGGCGCGTGACTCTTGAGGGTCAGTGGTTGTCAGATAAGACGGTATATCTGGACAACCGGGTACACCACGGTCAATCCGGTTTTTGGGTGATGACGCCTTTGCGCTGGGCGCCAGGTCAAGTGGTCTGGGTACAGCGCGGTTGGGTGGTGCGGGACGCCAGGGACGCAGCCAAGGCAGCGCCCGTGATGACTCCACAGTCCGAAACGGCCATCACTGGCAGAATTGCTACCGGGCTGTCGCAGATGGTGGAGTTGAAAAAAGCAGAGAGTCCGGCTGGTTCATCAGGATTGAAAATTCAAGCGAATCTGGATTTGTCGCAAATGCAAGCCATGGTCAGTGACAAGGTCACCGGCTTGGTGATACAGACTGACGCAGACAGTGAAGGTTTGCGTCGTGACTGGTTCTTGGTGGGTGTGGGTTCGGAAAAAAACATGGCTTATGCCTTCCAATGGTTCAGCCTGAGCGCTTTAGTAACGCTGTTGTATGTATGGTTTCAATGGATAGGGCCTCTGCGTCATGCAAGAAAACAATCAAGAACAACATAAACCGCAAGCGCTGGGCTTGACGGTGTACGACCTGCCCGATCCGGTCGCGGTGGCAGACGGTGACGCGCGCCGAACTGCCGGCGGTCGACTGCGTATGTTGCTTGTTATGCTGGTGTGTGCTGCACCAGTGATAGCTTCTTACCTCACTTTTTACGTCATCAGACCGCAGTCTTCACGCAATTTTGGCGAACTGATTCAGCCCGTCAAAGCCCTTCCTGCTATCCCGGTCACCACGCTGGACGGCAAGACCATAGACATGCAAAGCCTCAAAGGCCAATGGCTGTTGATCAGTGTCTCCTCAGGCTCTTGCACCACTGATTGCCAGAACACCTTGTTGTATCAACGGCAAATCCGAGCTTCTCTGGGCCGTGAAAAAGACCGTACCGATTGGGTTTGGCTGATAACCGATGACGAGCCAGTCGATGCCGCATTGCAATCCGGCATGGTGGGTGCTGTGATTGTCCGGATACCGCAAAAGCAATTAGCCAATTGGCTGTATCCTGCGCCCGGACATGCCTTGAATGAGCATTTGTACCTGGTCGATCCCCGTGGTGATTGGATGATGCGTTTCCCGGCCCGATTGACCATGGATCAAGCCGCTTTGTTGAAAAAAGACTTGGAGCGGTTACTGCGCGCTGCAGTCTCATGGGACCTGCCAGGTCGTGAACCCATATGAATGAAGTCAGTTTGTTCAACATCGCCCCTTTGCTGCAGCTGCTTGCGCTCGCAGTTTTGTTAGCCATTGCCCCGTTGAGCTGGGTCTGGATGAAAAACAGACACACTCAGGTTGCGCATCGCATGCGCCACCTGACGCTGATCACCTTGTTTCTGACTTTTGATCTGGTGCTGTTCGGTGCCTTCACGCGGTTGACAGATTCCGGCCTGGGCTGCCCGGATTGGCCAGGCTGCTACGGGCACGCCAGCCCGGTGGGTGCAAGCCAAGCCATTGCTACAGCGCAATCAGCCATGCCTACAGGTCCTGTCACTTTGAAAAAAGCCTGGATAGAAATGATTCACAGGTATATGGCCATGCTGGTGGGCATTTTGATACTGACGCTGGCGGCTTTCACCTGGCGCACCGAGCGCAGCCTGTGGGTGTGGCCATCGTTGACGCTGGTTTGGGTTTGTGTGCAAGGGGCATTCGGTGCGCTGACAGTGACCATGAAATTGTTTCCCTTGATTGTCACGCTGCATTTACTGGGAGGCATGCTGTTGTTAGTGCTGTTGATGGTGCAACTTGTTCGTCAACGCCATGCTGGCAACCTCGCTACCCAACAAGCGATACCGGTCTGGTTGTATGTGCTGACTTTGGTCTGTTTTATCAGCGTTTTGATTCAAACAGGTTTGGGCGCCTGGGTCAGTAGCAACTACGCGGTGCTGGCCTGTGACACCTATCCGATGTGCCAGAACAGTTGGTGGCCTGACATGAACATGGACAAGGCCTTCGAGTTATGGCGCGGCCTGGGCCTGGATGCAGACGGACAGGCTTTGCCTTTCCAAGCTTTGACAGCTATACACATGGTGCACCGTTGGCACGCTGTTTTGCCCGCGCTTTTATTGCTGCTGGTTGCTGCCGGTTGGTTTCAGGCAGGTTTGAAGAATCCGGCACGTCTGTTGTCAGCTTTGTTGTTCCTGCAGTTTGTCACCGGTATATCAAACGCAGTGTTGGGCTGGCCGATGTTGGCGGCCTTGTTGCATACGGGCTCAGCCGCAGCTTTATTGTTGGTTTTGACATGGACGCTGGCATCCACCCGGGCGCGCCGTTCCGATCGCATTGCGGCTACCTTCAACAGACACATGCTATGAAAAAGCTTTCCGAGTTCATGCCCTTGCGTTGGCAGCAGTTCAATGCCTTGACCAAACCCAGGGTGATTCAGCTGATTGTGTTTTGTGCCCTTATCGGCATGGTGCTGGCTGTGCCCGGTGTGCCCGGCCTGGCCGATATCAAGCTCGCCGCGATTGCCTGCTTGGGTATCTGGCTGGTCTCTGGTGCTGCGGCAGCATTCAACTGCATCGTCGAGCAAGCGATTGACGCGCGCATGAAGCGCACCGCCTGGCGTCCGACAGCCAAAGGTGAACTCACAGACCGCGACACCTTGCTTTTCTCTGCTGTCTTGTGTGTGTTGGGTTCTGTGATTTTGTATATCTGGGTCAACCCTTTGACCATGTGGCTGACCTTTGCCACCTTTGTTGGCTACGCCGTGATTTACACCGTGATTCTCAAGCCCTTGACCCCGCAAAACATCGTCATAGGCGGCGCTTCAGGCGCGATGCCGCCGGTGCTGGGTTGGGCCGCCATGACCGGCGAGGTGGGGCCTGAAGCACTGATTTTGTTCTTGATTATTTTCCTGTGGACGCCGCCGCATTTCTGGGCGCTGGCGCTTTACCGGGTCGAGGATTACCGCAAATCGGGCTTGCCCATGCTGCCGGTCACGCACGGTAATGAGTTCACGCGGCTGCAAATATTGCTCTACACCATTGTGTTGCTGGCAGCTTGTCTCATGCCTTTTGTTTACCGCATGAGCGGCTGGTTTTACCTGGTCAGCGCTTTGATTTTGAGTCTGATGTTCTGTTGGTACGGTTGGGCCTTGTGGCGTCAGTATTCAGATGAGCTCGCGCGCAAGACATTCAAGTTTTCATTGGTTCATCTGAGTCTGTTGTTTGCCGCATTCCTGATCGACCATTACATACCGGGAAGTTGAAAATGATTTTTTGGCGTTTGTGTTTGTATTTGTTCTTGGGTGTATTGATGGCTTGCACACCGGACAAACCCGTTTTCAAAGCGATTGATTTGACCGGCGCTGATTACGCTCTGGGCTTTGAGTTGCCGGATCAGAATGGTCAAAAACGCACACTGGCAGATTTCAAAGGCAAGGTGGTCGTGGTTTTTTTTGGCTACACCCAATGCCCGGATTTTTGCCCAACGACTTTGAGCGAATGGGTGCAAGTCAAGAAGGCCTTGGCTGACAAGGGCGATTTGCTGCAAGCCGTTTTCATCACGCTCGACCCTGAAAGAGACACGCCCGAATTACTCAAAGCCTATATGGCCAATTTCGATCCGTCTTTTCTGGCCTTGATCCCGTCTGTCTCAGACTTGCCAGCGCTGGCTAAAAGTTTCAAGATTTATTACAAAAAAGTGGCTTCAAGCACTGGTGACTTTTACACCATGGACCACAGTGCAGGCACTTATGTGTACGACACCAGTGGCCGGTTGCGCTTGTACGCCCGTTATGGTTTGGGGCCGGCAGCCATGGCGGCTGATATTGCGCAGTTGCTGAAATAAAAAAACCGCTTGAGGCTTTGAAGCTTGCAAGCGGTGACGCTAAGCGTGAATTAAATCACGCGTATTCAATCAAAGCGGCTTTCATTTTTTTCATGGCAGCCACTTCAATCTGGCGTATGCGTTCTGCACTGACGCCGTATTCAGCGGCGAGTTCGTGCAGCGTCATGCCGCCGGAGTTGTCGTCGTTCACCTTGAGCCAGCGCTCTTCCACAATACGTCGGCTGCGATCGTCGAGCACCGCCAAGGCTTGTGTGATGCCGTCACTGGACAACATGTCGCGCTGATGCGCTTCAATCATGGCGGTAGGTTCGTGGTGGGTATCGGCCAGGTAGGCGATAGGGCCGAAAGCTTCTTCGCCATCATCGCCGGAAGTAGGGTCTAACAGCACATCGCCGCCGGCCATGCGCGCTTCCATTTCCTTGACTTCTTCGCGTTTGACATTGAGTTGTTTGGCAACGCTGTCAATTTGTGTTTCGCTCAAAGTGTTCTTTAAAGCGGCATCGTGGTCTTCACCTGCATCAGCACGGAAACCCTGCTTCATGGAGCGAAGATTGAAAAACAGTTTGCGCTGTGCTTTGGTCGTGGCCAGCTTGACCATGCGCCAGTTTTTGATGATGTATTCGTGTATCTCTGCCTTGATCCAATGCATGGCGTAACTGACCAGACGCACACCGTGTTCAGGGTCAAAGCGCTTGACTGCTTTCATCAAACCCACGTTGCCTTCTTGAATCAAATCGGCATGTGGCAAGCCATAACCGGCATATTGTCGTGAAATAGATACAACCAGTCGCAAATGCGACAAAATAAGTTTACTGGCTGCTTCCAAGTCATTGTTTTCTTTCAACTTCTTGGCGAATTCCTGCTCTTGTTCAAGCGTCAGCATGGGCAGGCGATTGACCGCAGAAATATAAGCATCCAGGTTGCCCAAAGGCGGCAAAACCGCCCAGGGATTGGCGGCCAAAGAGGCATTGAAAGGGACCGAAACTGCAAGAGAACTCATGTGTTTTTCCTTGTCGTAAGAGCGACAAGAGCCATTTTAGCACTCTTGCTGTATGAGTGCTAATCGACCTGCGATGCCAATTTATTAAAAACTTATTCATATTCAATTATGATTAATATTCAAGCTTAAATTAATTACTAAGAATTAAAAAAATTTAAATTAATTACATCTAAAAAACTAAATTGTGCTTTAAAGTGTGAATCACCTACTTAACTTTGCAGGAGTCTGATATGCCAAAAGCTGAATCAACTGACAATCTGCTTACACGAAAACTTTCCGCAAGTGTGACCGGTGAGCAGATTTTTGCAGGTTCAAAGAAGACAAGAAAGTCTGATAACTCACCTGTCTATCTGAAAAAAATACTGGCACTTTCCCTGGTGGTCATGGCAGTTGCCCAGGTGCTGGCTGAACCCACTGGCGGGCAAGTGGTCAAGGGGCAAGCGCAAATCAACCAGACCGGCGCTTCTGGCGCAACCACTACCACCATCAAGCAAAGCACACCTCAGGTTTCCATCAATTGGCAAAGTTTCAATGTCGGCGAGAAAGAGCGGGTGAATTTTGTTCAGCCTGATGCGTCCTCACTGGCGATCAACCGCATTCTCGGCAGCCAAGGCAGCAGTATTCAGGGAAATATCAATGCCAACGGACAGGTCTGGTTGATCAACCCTAACGGCATCGTTTTCGGGAAAAACGCGCAAGTGAATGTGGGCGGGCTGGTGGCAACCACGCTGGACACAGCCAACCCGGGCAGTTTGACGGGCACACAAAGGTTCAGCGGCAACAGCACTGCTGCGGTCACCAACTCAGGGCTGTTGAATGCCTCAGACGGCGGCTACGTGACTTTGCTAGGGCACCGGCTGAGCAACCAAGGCGAGATCAATGCTCCCGCCGGTACGGTGGCCATGGGCGCTGGCAGCGCGGTGGATTTGCAATTCAACAACAACCAGTTGCTGGGCTTACAGGTTTATGAAAGCCTGCTGGACGCCATGTCTGAGAACGGTGGCGTCATTCGCGCCGATGCAGGCCAGGTGCTGTTAAAGGCTGGTGCACAAGGCAGTTTGCTGCGCAGTGCGGTGAACAATACCGGCGTCATACAAGCGCGAACCGTGCGCAAGCAGGGCGGAAAAATTGTGCTGGTCAGCGGCATGAAAACCGGCAACACCAAGATTGACGGCAAACTCGATGCGTCTGCACCTGAGACCGGCGATGGCGGCTTCATTGAAACCAGCGGACACACGGTACAGTTAGCAGACACAGCAAACATCAGCACAAAAAGCGCACAAGGCAAGACTGGCGAGTGGCTGATAGACCCGGATGATTTTGTGGTTGCAGCCAGTGGAGGCAATATCACAGGGGCTAATTTGGGTAATATGCTTAATAGCACTAGTGTCATTATTGAAACAACCAATGGCCCTGCAACCCTGAACTACGCCAACTCAGGTGCAGCAATCAATGGCAACGGGGACATACAAATCAATGATCGGGTGGCATGGTCAAGTAACAACATGCTCACCTTGAAAGCCTATAGAAACATCAACATCAACGCGCCTATAAGCGCAAGTGGCGTTAATGGTAATCTACAGCTTTACTACGGCCAGGGCAGTACCTATGGCGTGATTAACGGCGTAACGGCTTCCTACAAGATCAATGCGCCCGTCAGCTTGCAGTCTGGCTATACCTTCAGCACGCAACTGGGCAGCAGCGGACCTACTTACAACTATTGGGTGATCACCAGTTTGGGCTCATGGGAAGATTTCAAAATTACTTCTTCAGCAACCAATAGCTTGCAAGCCATGGCGCGAACCACCAATTTGAATAACTACTACGCGTTGGGTGCTGACATTGATGCCAATTCCACCGCCGTTTGGAACTCTGGTAAGGGCTTTACTCCCATTGGCAACAGAAGCAATTCATTCAATGGAAAGTTCGAAGGCTTGGGGCACAAGATAGATGGCTTGTATATCAATAACAATACAAGAAAATACCTGGGCTTATTCGGTTCAACGGGTTTGGACTCAGTCATCAGCAATTTACAACTGACCAATATCAACGTCACCGGAAATCAAGAGGGAATAGGTGGCTTGGTGGGTCAGGGCCTAGGCAATATCTTCAACGTCAAGATAGACGGTAATGTCACTGGCAATCTCTTTGTGGGGGGCTTGGTCGGATTAATCCCGAGTATGGCGGGGGCATCGGGGGCGATCAACAACAGTTCCTTTAGCGGGCATGTGACCGGCCGCCAAGGAATCGGAGGCATAGCAGGCCATATTGATCAATATGCAAGTGTGAATTTCAGTTCCTTCAACGGTCAACTGACCGGCACTCAGGACATGGGAGGGCTGGTAGGTATTAACTTTGGCACGGTACAAAACAACTACGCTACGACAACTTTTTCAAGCCTAGGTGCAGGATTTAACACTGTCGGCGGTTTAGTAGGGCTAAACAGCGGTACTCTGAAGAACAGTTATGCGAATGTCAACATGGATTCACCTGTTGGATTTGACTTAGGCGGCTTGGCTGGTCAAAATTTAAATGGAGGGGTCATTTCAGACAACTACGCCATGGGCAGTATCAAAGGCCATGACACTATCGGAGGCATAACAGCGTCGTCTGATGGTGATGTACACCATAACTTTGTGCAAATGAATCTTCAAGCCTATGCACCTAGTGCCTCTGCCGATCCTTTGACGAGTCCAAGCTGGTTAGGTTCCTTCTATGAAAACTATTACGATCGTTCGAAGAATCCAACGCAATCATATGGCACCGAAGGTCTGTCTGCGAATCAAATGTTGCACGCTTCTAATTTCACTGGCTTTGATTTCACCAACACTTGGTTCATCTATGAAGGTAAGACCACGCCCTTGCTGCGCAGTTTTCTGACTCCATTGAATGTCACTGTCAGTGTGAGCGGAAGTAAAACCTACGATGGAACCACTGCCTGTGTCTCTATTACGTGTCAATATACGCTGGACACTGCTTCATTGATTGCAGGTAAACAATTGCTTGGTACGGGTTTGATCTCGCTCAGCAGTAAGAATGCCGGTGCAGTCAAAGGCGACCTTGATTTGTATTCTGACCAGCAAGGCTATTTAATCAACACCACATACACCGGCTTGGCAAACATAAACAAAGCCGACCTGACGGTGACAGCGAGTCAAGCAACTAAGACCTATGACGGCACATTGAATGCGCCCGGTACAGGCAGCGTAGGCGATATCGCCGGTGCGGGTGCCGGTGAAACCGTTAAGCGCAAGGGCAAACAGGTTTATCTGGACAAGAACGCAGGCAACAATAAAACCGTGCGCGCCAGCGGTGTCACCATCAAAGACACAGGCGGCGCAGACGTCAGCGCCAACTACAACATCAACTACGTGGACAACACCAGCAGCGTGATTGACAAAGCCGACTTGACGGTGACAGCGACTCAAACAACTAAGACCTATGACGGCACAACGAATGCGCCCGGCACAGGCAGCGTAGGCGATATCGCCGGTGCGGGTGCCGGTGAATCCGTTAAGACTGCGGGTTCACAGGCTTATGTGGACAAGAACGCAGGCAACAACAAAACCGTGCGTGCCAGTGGCGTCACCATCAAAGACAGCGGCAACGCTGACGTCAGCGACAACTACAACATCAATTATGTAGACAACACAAGCAGCGTGATCAACAAAGCCGATTTGACGGTGACAGCGACTCAAACAAGCAAGACCTATGACGGCACAACAAATGCGCCCGGTACAGGCAGCGTGGGCGTTATTGCCGGAGCAGGCGCAGGCGAATCAGTCAATACAGCAGGCTCGCAGGCTTACCTGGACAAGAACGCGGGTAGCGATAAAACCGTGCGCGCCAGTGGCGTAACGATCAAAGACAGCGGCAACGCTGACGTCAGCGCCAACTACAACATCAACTATGTGGACAACATCACCAGCAGCATTGAGAGCATTCTGGTAGGCAATGACGTACCGCAACCCAGCTTACTGGTCGCGCAGCCACTCCATACCGCATTCGATCCCAAGAGTGTGTTTTACGTCCAGCCGGATTTAAATGCCAGCGCCATCAACCCCAGCTTGGTGGTTCCTGCCGCTTTGCAAAAGTCCATCATTCTGAAAAAAAAGCTGCCAACCGAATGCATTAATACTGTTGATATGAAAGATCAAAAGCCGAATGCTTCAGTGAAAACATGCAGCGAATAAGTCTGTGGATTCAGCCACTCATTTTGCGACTGCCTAAAGCCGCCAAGCCCTGAATCCCGGCAAACCCGCCTGTGAATGCGGCTGAGCTTTCGATACGCAAAGCTTCGTTCCATTTGGCCATGCGCTCAGACCGGGCAAAAGAACCTACCTTGAGTTGCCCTGTATTCCAGCCGGTAGCCAGATGCACAATGGCCGTGTCCTCGGTTTCGCCTGAGCGCGCCGACACCACCATGCCCATGCCCGCCGCGCGTGCAGTCAACATGGCCTGGTAGGTTTCGGTCAAAGTACCGACCTGGTTGGGTTTAAGTAACACCGCATTACAAGCTTTGTCGCGCACTGCTGCTTCAATCAAAGCCACGCTGGTGACCAGGTAATCATCGCCAATCACTTGTATGCGTTCGCCCACGGCTTGGGTGAAAGCTTGCATACCGGCTGTGTCGTCTTCTGCAAACGGATCTTCAACCGAAATGATCGGGTAAGTGTTGACCCAACGCAGCAACACTTCTAGCCATTCCTCTGTGCTGTACACATGCTTGTCTAAGCCTAAGGTGTATTGACTGTTGCTGCCGAATTCGGAAGCGGCCACATCGACCGCAATACCTACTTGGTCGTGCCTGTAACCGGCTGTTTCTATGGCCAGCGTCAAAGTTTGCAGGGCTTCTTCGTTCGAAGAGAAATTCGGCCACCAGCCGCCTTCGTCCGCCACGCCAGCGCGTTTGCCGCGTTGCTCCATGAGTCGCCCGGCCGCGTGGTAAACATTGGCCACCATCACCAGCGCTTCGTCAAAAGACTGCGCACCTATGGGCATGACCAGAAAATCCTGTATGTCTACACGTCTGCCCGCATGCGCGCCGCCGCCGAAAATTTGTATTTGCGGCATGGGCAGACTTACCGCTTGCCCGTTTGACAGGTAACGCCACAAGGGCAGGGCTTGCGACACCGCAGCAGCTTGGGCTATTGCCAGCGAAGTGGCAATGGTGGCGTTGGCACCTAAGCGGCTTTTCAGCGGTGTGCCGTCGAGTTCAATCAATACCTTGTCGGCACCTGCCTGGTCCAAAGCATCGAGTCCGTGCAATGCATTGGCTATATCACCGTTGACATTGGCAACGGCTTGCGACACATCTAAGCCGCCGAGCAGCGGTCCGCCGTCGCGCAATTCAAGTGCTTCACGGCTGCCGCGCGATGCACCGGCAGGGGCTACACCGCGCCCCGTGCTGCCGTCTTGCAAATGCACATCGACTTCCACCGTGGGTCGGCCGCGCGAGTCCCAAATGCGCCGGGCTTGGATTTGTTTTATGGCTGTTTTCATGAATATGTCCACTGTTGGCGCATGAGGGATAAGCGCGTGACGGGTTGTTGTAACCAGGCTATGGTTTTGCCTCTGATGAAGTCGTGTTGCTCAGGCCGTGTCAGGTATTCCACCGGCGATTTGCCGTCAACCCGCGCCAGCAGCATGCCTGCGAGCAAACCGCAGGCGCGTTGTTCAAGTTCAACCACCGGTTCCCAATCCACTTGCCGTAAATAGTTGTCAGCGAGTGCATCAAAGCAGGCCAGAAAATCCGCTGACTTGGAGGGCAAGTGAACGCATTTAAGTAACAAGTGAGTCAACACAAAAGCCAGGTCAAAAGCCGGGTCGCCCAGACAGGCGCATTCGGCGTCTAGCAGCACCGGGCCATTGTTGCCGTTGAGAATATTTTTAGGGCTGACATCGCCGTGAATCAACACATGTTTGTGCGCCAATGTTTGCTGCACCAGTGCATGCAAAGCTGCGGCGCAATCGGGGTGCTTTTGCGCTGTGTGCAAAAAATACGGCGACAAGCGGATGGCGACAAAATCCTCGTCATGGTCAAAACGGGCAAGCAAAGCCGGGTCGCGCGCGCTGGCCGCATGCACCTTGACCAGCAACTCTGCCACGCGGGTCGCCGTCTGGCTGTCTGCCACGCCGTCGAGCAACTGCTGTTTCCATACCGGAAATTGCGTTGAGGGCAAATACGCCATGGCAAAAATACAGTCCTGCTCGTCCTCGCCCAGCACTTGCGGTACCGAGCCGGGGATGATGCGGTTGGCGTAGCGCAACCAGGCCACTTCGCCACGGTTGCGGTTTACCGGCGCTTCCCACACAGCCGCAACTTTGAGTTGCGGCAATGCGCGTTTGACGCAAAAACTGTGTTCTTCCGTGCTGACCTTGACGATCAGCGAAGACACGCCGCCGGTCAATGCGCTTATTTCAAATGCCTGTCCGTCTTTGAGTAAGCCCATGCGCCGCAAAGCAGGCAGCAGCGCCGCGTGGTCTGCATCTGCGTTATTCAACATGGCAGATGGCAGACATACGCTTGGTCTTTAAGACTCGGTGAGTGAGCAACTTTGTACATGCATCATTCCTGTGAAACGGCTCAACTGATCAAGGCCTGGGCAAATTCATCGGCTCTGAAACTTTGCAAGTCTTCCAGTTTTTCACCAATGCCTATGAAATACACCGCCAGCGGTTTGGCCGCAGTGGTCTGGCGCTGCGCTGCCCATAAAGCGATGGCCGCCAGCACGCCGCCCTTGGCCGTGCCGTCGAGTTTGGTGATGATCAGGCCGGTCAGTCCCAGCGTGTCGTCAAATGCTTTGACCTGCGCCAGTGCGTTCTGGCCGGTGTTGCCGTCGATCACCAGCAGCACTTCGTGCGGCGCAGTGGCATCGGCTTTTTGCACCACGCGCTGGATTTTTTTCAATTCGTCCATCAGGTGAAGCTGGGTCGGCAAGCGACCGGCGGTATCGACCAGCACCACGTCACGTCCGCGTGCCTTGCCGGCCGTGACCGCATCAAAGCTGACGGCGGCCGGATCGCCCTGGTCCTGGCTGATGATGTCGACCTGGTTGCGGTCTGCCCAGACCATCAATTGTTCTTTGGCCGCAGCGCGGAATGTGTCTGCCGCCGCCAACAGCACGCTGGCGCCGGCGTCGTGCAAATGCCGGGTCAGCTTGCCTATGGATGTGGTTTTGCCCGCACCGTTGACACCGGCCACCATGATGACCGTGGGTTGGTGCTGGCTGATGTCAAGCTCGCGCTGCAAGGGCAGCAGCAGTTCGGTCAAAACCTGTACCAGCAAGGCCTTGACCTCGACGCCGTCTTTGCTGCCTGTCTGCTTCACTTTGAGTTTGAGGTTGTGCAAAATGAATTGGGTGGCTGGCATGCCTGCGTCCGCCATCAAGAGCGCCGATTCAAGTTCTTCGTACAAATCGTCGTCAATCGGTTTGCCGGTGAACACCCCGGCAATGCTGCTGCCGGTGCGTTGCAGGCTGCTGCGCAAGCGTCCCAGCCAGCTTTGGGCGGCGACCTCGGCGGCGCTGCGCGCGCTTGTGCCGGGTTCTTTCGGGGGTTTTCGCTTGAACAGATTGAACATGGCTGCAGGTTTCTACAATGTGAGATGCGTGCAACAGGCACGCCCCATCTCAGGTCATTCTATGAAACCCCATTGTGTTGAAAGATTGCGCCTCCACTGGCGCTTGCTGGCCATGGTCAGCGGTTTGTTTTTGGCGGGCTTGGCCCAGGCCCAGGACGTTCAGCAATTCAAATTGCAAAACGGCATGACGCTGATCGTCAAAGCCGATGCCAGAGCCCCGACAGCGGTACATATGCTGTGGCTGAGCGTCGGCTCCATGGACGAAGTCGACGGTTATTCGGGCGTGGCGCACGTGCTCGAACATATGCTGTTCAAAGGCACGCCCAGCGTCAAACCTGGCGATTTCTCCCGCAAGGTGGCGGCTCTGGGCGGACGCGAAAACGCGTTCACCAACAAAGACTACACCGGTTATTACCAGCAAATCCCGGCCAACCGTTTGGTTGACGTGATGCGGCTTGAAGCAGACCGGTTTGCCAACAACCAATGGCCGGACGATGAATTTGTGCGCGAAATCGAAGTGGTCAAAGAAGAGCGACGCATGCGCACCGACGATTCGCCGCGCATGGTGTTGTATGAGCAATTGAACGCGGCGCAGTTTGTCGCTTCGCCTTACCGCCGGCCGGTCATAGGCTGGATGAGCGATCTTGATTCCATGACACCGCAGGACGCCCGCGATTTTTACCAGCGTTGGTATGTGCCTGCTAATGCAGCGGTGGTCATCGTCGGTGATGTGGATATCGAACAGGTCAAGCGATGGGCCGATGAGTTTTACGGCGTGATTCCGGCCCGGCCTGTGTCCGTGCGCAAACCGCGTCTGGAACCGGCGCAAACCGGAACCCGCCGCATTCAGGTCAAAGCACCGGCTGAACAGGCTTACCTGGCCATGTCCTGGAAAGTGCCTGGCTTCACCGCATTTGACGATCAAGCCGACAACCAGGATGCGCTGGCATTGACCATGCTTGCCGCGGTACTTGACGGTTACAGAGGCGCGCGTCTGGAACGTGCGCTGGCGCAAGGCGATAACCGCCTGGCTGACAGCGTCGGCGCCTCGCACACCTTCAGCGGGCGCGGGCCGCAGGTGTTCGTGCTCGACGGCGTACCTGCCAAGGGCAGAAGCGTGGAGCAACTGGAAACCGCGTTGCGCGAGCAAATCGCCGAGATTGCGCGCGACGGCGTCAACGAGTCCGAAATGAAGCGGGTGCGGGCTCAGTGGCTGGCGTCGACCATTTACCAGCGCGATTCGCTGTTCAACCAGGCGCGTGAATTGGGCACTTACTGGGTGGAAGGCTTGCCCCTGGACAGTCCTGACCGGCTGGTCGAAGCGCTGGTGGCTGTCACACCGCAACAAGTGCAAGCAGTGGCGCAAAAGTATTTTGTAGATGAACAACTGACGGTGGCCAATTTGCTGCCGCAGGCCGGTCCCAGACCTGCCATGCGCAAACCCATACCCGGTGCCAGACACTCGGAAGGTACACGATGAAAAAATATTTGTTGGCATGCCTGTCATGCCTGTTGCTGTCTCCGGCCATGGCCGGCATACCTATTCAATTCTGGATGCTGGATAACGGTGCCAGGGTGTATTTGATGGAAGTCCCCAATCTGCCCATGGTGGATTTTCAGCTCGAGTTTGATGCCGGTTCGCGGCGCGACGGCAAGGCCAACAGCGGGCTGGCGCAAGCCACCGCCATGATGATGAGCAAAGGGATTCAGGCGCAAGGCAATCTGGCGGCGCTGGACGAAAACCAGTTGGGCGAAGCCTGGGCTGATCTGGGTGCCATCGTCGGTGCCAACGCAAGCCTGGACCGAATGAGCCTGAGTTTGCGCAGCCTGACGCGCCCGGAGTTGCTGGACGCTGCCATTGAACTGGCGGCGCGCCAACTGGCGTTTCCTGCCTTCCCTGGCGACATCTGGCAAACCGAGCGCGAGCGTTGGATTGCCAGTCTTCAGGAATCAGAGACCAAGCCTTCTGTGTTGGCCAGCAGAGCGTTTTCTCAAGCGGTTTATGCCGGTCATCCTTATGGCGCGGAAACCAGCGCAGAGAGTTTGCGCAATATTGATACAGAGATGATGGCTGATTTCCATGCCCGTCACTTTGTGCCTTGCCGCGCCCGCATCAGCATCGTCGGCGCCATAGGACGTGAACAGGCCAACGACATGGTCGAACAATTGCTGGCCTCGCTGCCTTCGGGCAGCAGTTGCGAGCTGTTACCGCTGGTCGAAGAGGTCAAACCGCTGGAGCAAGCCAGGCGCGTGGACATAGCGTTTGAATCCGCCCAGGCCCATGTCTTCATCGGACAGCCCGGCATAGCCCGTCAGCACCCGGATTACCTGCCATTGATCGTGGGCAACTATGTGCTTGGCGGCGGCGGTTTTGTCTCCCGGCTGACCGAACAAGTGCGTGAGAAACGCGGCCTGAGTTACAGCGTCTACAGTTATTTTTCACCGGGTCAGCACGCCGGTGCATTCACCGTCGGTTTGCAAACCCGGCCTGATCAGGCTGAGCAGGCCATAGAATTGGCGACCAAAGTGGTGAGCGAGTTTGTGCAAAACGGCCCGACCGAGCAAGAGGTGCAAGCGGCAAAGAACTTTCTCATCGGCGGCTTTGCACTGCGCCTGGACAGCAACCGCAAACTGATGGACAACTTGAGCAATATCGCTTGGTTTGATTTGCCGCTGGACTACCTTGACCATTGGACCGATCTGGTCGACAAAATCACCGTCGCCGACATACAGCAGGCATTTGCCCGCAATCTGCAACCCGAGCGCATGGTCACGGTGGTGCTCGGCCCGGCGCCATGAAACCCGGCGGCGAGGTTCGCATCATCGGCGGACAGTGGAAGCGCAGCAAGCTGCCGGTGGCCAATTTACCCGGCTTGCGCCCCACGCCGGACCGCGTGCGCGAAACCTTGTTCAACTGGCTGGGGCAGGACATGAGCGGTTGGCATTGCGCCGACCCGTTCGCCGGCACCGGGGCGCTGGGTTTTGAGGCAGCGTCGCGTGGCGCTGCCTCTGTGTTGCTCGGTGAGAGCAGCAGTCTTTGCATAGAAGTCATGCAAAAAAATGCCGAGCGTTTGAAAGCCATAGGCATACGCTTGCAGCGTGGTGACGGTTTATCTATGTTGCGCCAGCAAGCGCCAAACAGTCTGGATCTGGTGTTTCTGGACCCGCCTTACGATTTCCCGCATTACGACAGCGCGCTTCAATCGGCACTCGCTTGTTTGAAACCCGGCGGTTTTGTGTATCTGGAATCCGCCAAAGCTTGGCCTGCGGACGCGCTGCTGGTTGCAGGTTGGCATTTGCACCGGCACTTGAAGGCCGGCGCGGTTCATGCCCATTTGTTACGACCGGCGGCATAATCCGGCGCATCAGTACCCACAAGGACTTTTATGTCTCAGCCAGTGATTGCTTTGTACCCGGGCACCTTTGATCCCATTACCCTGGGGCACGAAGACATTGTGCGCCGCGCCGCGCGTATGTTTGACGTGGTGGTGATCGCCGTGGCCCGCGCCCATCACAAAAAAACCATGTTCGATCTGGAGCAGCGACTGGAGATGACGCGCCAGGCCCTGGCCGATTGCCCGAACGTGCGCGTGGAAACCTTTGACGGGCTGGTGATTGAGTTCGCCAAAACACTGCAAGCCAAAACCATGGTGCGCGGCATTCGTTCCATGACCGACTTCGACTACGAGTTTCAACTCGCCGGCATGAACCGCAAACTGGCTCCTGCCATAGACACGGTTTTTCTTAACACCTTGGACGTACACCAGTGCATCTCCAGCACCTTGGTTAGGGAAATTTCGCAACTCGGCGGCGATGTGGCTCAGTTTGTTTCACCCAGCGTGCACCGTTTCATGCAAGCCCGCCGCAAAGCCTGAGGTCTCAACGTGGCCTTGATGATCACCGACGAATGCATTAACTGCGATGTGTGCGAGCCCGAATGCCCGAATGCAGCCATTTACATGGGGCCGTTGATTTATGAAATCGACCCGGCCAAATGCACGGAATGCGTAGGCCACCATGACGAACCTCAGTGCGTACAAGTGTGTCCGGTGGCGTGTATTCCGCTGAATCCACAGCATGTCGAGAGCAGCGACACGCTGTGGGCCAAATACCGCAGACTGCAGGCCGAGGCCGGACGCGTGTTGTAGGCCCCGGCTTATTCTTCTGCCTCTTTTGCGCGCTTGGATTTTTTGCTGCCGGTCTTCTTGGCTTTCTTTTTCTTCACCGGTTTGTCTGTCACGGATTCGTCTGTTTGTGCTTTGAAGCTGACAGGTTTGCCAGTCTTGCCGGACAGGGGTTTGCTGTCAGGGCAGGGGCTGAGTACGCCATCTTGTTCGCACTGAAGTGACGGGGCTTGTTTTTTGGCCAGCGCAGGCTGCGTCAGACCTAAACACAGGCTAAGAAGAAGCAGGCCCATGGCCCGTGTCAGGGGGTTTGGATTTTTCATGCAGATCGCCTTCCTTGGAGGGAGTGGCCGCCGCCGGTCTTGGCGGTTTGGGCCTGGGCGGTTTGCTGGTGTGTACCAGTTGCGTGGCTTTCACCATGTCACCGCTCACCATCAAGGCTACGGCTTTAAGGCTTCTGTCTATGCAAGTGTCAATCACTGTTTTTTGATCTGGCGCTGGCTTTTTCAATACCCAATGCAGCACTTCAGATTTGACGCCGGGGTGGCCTATGCCTAAGCGCAAGCGCCAATAAGCGTCGGTACCCAGTTGGGCATGGATATCTCGCAATCCGTTATGACCGGCGTGGCTGCCGCCGAGTTTCATCTTGGCTTCACCGGGAACCACGTCAAGCTCGTCGTGCACCACCAGTATTTCTTCGGCTTGGATTTTGAAAAATTTGGCCAGTGCCGCCACAGATTTACCCGACAGGTTCATGAAGGTGGCTGGTTTTAACAGCCAAATGGTCTGGCCCTCGAACTGGGTGCGCACCGCCCAGCCGTGGTAATTTTTCTCGGGTTGCAAGCTGACTTTGAGTTGCGCCGCCAATTGGTCTATCCACCAAAAACCGGCGTTGTGGCGGGTGTACTCGTATTCAGTGCCCGGGTTGCCCAGGCCGACAAACAGTTTGATCATGATGGGGGATTATCAGGCGCAAAAAAACCCGCCACAGCGGGTTTTTTCAAGCAGCAAAAGCGAATTACTTCTTGCCTTTGCCCTTGGCGGGTGCGGCTGCAGGTGCAGCTGCTTCCGGGGCGACTTCTTCGGCCACAGACACGACGCTGACCAGCACCGGGTTGTTTTTGCCGTGAACAACAGCTTTCACGCCTTTTGGCAAAGCAACGTCGTTGACATGCAAAGAAGTGCCTTTTTTCAAGCCGCTCAAATCGATGGCGATGAACTCGGGCAAATCGGAAGGTAAACAGGCGATTTCGAGTTCAGTCATGACCGGGTTGACCAAGCAGGCATCGGCTTTGACGGCAGGTGAATTTTCCTGGCCGCTGTAGTGCAAAGGCACTTTCATGTGCAGCATGGTGTCGGCTTCGACACGCTGGAAATCGATGTGCAGCACCAGTTGCTTGAACGGGTGGTATTGCACGTCACGCAGCAGCACTTTGGAAGTTTGACCGGCCAGTTCCATTTCCAAAATGGTGGCATGGAAAGCTTCTTTTTTCAGTGCATGCCACAAGGCATTGTGGTCAAGTTCGATATTGACCGGTTGATGGGCTTTACCGCCATACACGATACCGGGCGTGCGACCGGTGATACGCAGACGGCGGCTCGCACCCGTTCCCTGCTTGTTGCGCTCAAAAGCGACGAATTTCATAGTTTTCTCCTGAAGAAGTCCACCGCGACCAGTGTGACTCCGGTTTCACAAACGAGGCAGCGAACTGCCTCACAACATTGAACGCCGACAGTCACAGCTTAAAAAAGCTGATCCTGGTCGGAGAACAAACTCATGACCGACTCTCCCTTGGCGATGCGCTGAATCGTTTCAGCGATCAGCGGTGCGACAGAGAGTTGGCGTATTTTTTGGCATTCCTGCGCTTGCAGGCTCAGCGGAATGGTGTCAGTGACCACCACTTCATCCAGCGCTGCGCCTTTGGCAATACGGTCTATGGCTGGGCCGGAAAAAATAGGATGGGTGCAGTAGGCGTAAACCTTTTTAGCGCCGCGTTCTTTCAACACTTCAGCCGCTTTGAGCAGGGTGCCTGCGGTGTCAATCATGTCGTCCATGATGACGCAGTTACGGCCTTCAATTTCACCTATGACGTGCATGACTTCGCTGACGTTGGCGCGCGGGCGGCGTTTGTCGATGATGGCCAGGTCGCAGTTGAGTTGCTTGGCCAGCGCACGGGCGCGCACCACGCCGCCGACATCGGGCGACACGACGATGAGGTCGTCGTAGTTTTTCAAGCGCAAATCGCCTAACAGCACCGGCGAGGCGTAAATGTTGTCAACCGGGATGTTGAAGAACCCCTGGATCTGGTCGGCGTGCAAGTCCATGGTCAGCACGCGTGCTACGCCCACGGTTTGCAACAAATCAGCCACCAGCTTGGCGGAGATGGGCACGCGTGAGGAACGCGGACGCCGGTCCTGGCGCGCATAGCCGAAATAGGGGATGACGGCGCTGATGCGTTCGGCCGAGGCGCGTTTGAGCGCGTCGACCATGATCAGCAGTTCCATCAGGTTTTCATTGGTGGGGTTGCAGGTGGACTGGACCACGAAGACGTCGCGGGCGCGCACGTTTTGGTTGATTTCGACGGTGACTTCACCGTCAGAAAAGCGTCCGACGTCAGCCGCGCCGAGCGAAATTCCAAGATGTCCGGCAACCTCGTCAGCCAAGCCGGGATTGGCATTGCCGGTGAAAACCATGAAATCCGGGGTGACGGGGTGCGACATCTTGACGACCTGAAGTTAACAAATCGAGAGCATTCAGGTGACGGTGTGACCGTCAAACCCGGCTGCTCTCGTCATACAGCAATGGAGTGGCAGGGGAAGAAGGATTCGAACCTTCGCATGCTGGAATCAAAATCCAGTGCCTTAACCAACTTGGCGACTCCCCTACACGGGAAACCTGTTTTTCAACAAGCCTCCGTCAAACGTCGCAAGAAACCCATCCGGCCAGGGGATGAATTTCCAGATTGCTGCACAACTGCAACTGCCAACCCGCCGGCGGATCGGAAAGCACTGTATCAGACGAAATGCGCGCAAACACCGCGCTGCCTGAACCTGTCATTCCGGGCCGTAATCCCTGACGGCTGAACCACTCCAAGGATTGGTCAACCTGCGGGCACAAACGCCTGGCAACTGCCTGCAAATCATTACGCCCGAAAGCATAAGGCCGTGCAGCAAAGTCTGCCATTGTAGCAGGAGAACTGTCCCTGATCAGAGCCTCATCCTTGAAAATCAGCGCGGTTTCCAGACCTTGTTCAGGTTTGAGCACGGCGAACCGCGCAGCCGGTAAAAACAGGGGTTGGATTTGCTCGCCTATGCCTTGCACCCAGGCGTTTCTGCCGCGCAGAAAAAAAGGCACATCGGCACCCAGCGACAAACCCAGCGGCAACAGGCGCGACAGCGGCCAGTTCAGACCCCAAAGCCGGTTCAAGGCCAGCAAAGTGGTGGCTGCATCGGATGAGCCGCCGCCCATGCCGGCCTGGGCAGGCAACCTTTTTTCAATGCTGATGCAAACGCCGTCAGTGATGCCGCTGGCTTGCTGCAATAGGCGTGCAGCGCGCAAACACAAATCATCCGGCGGCAAGGCCATGGTGAGGTCGCGGCGTTGCAGTTCGCCGCCGGGCAGAAGATCGAAATGCAATATGTCCCACCAGTCGATCAGCATGAACACCGATTCAAGCAGGTGATAGCCGTCAGGTCTGCGCCCGGTGATATGCAAAAACAGATTCAATTTGGCCGGGGCCGGCACGCTGTGCAATGACTTTAAAACTGCCATGTGCGGTTCAGGGTGGGTCTAATATCAAGGTCAACTGCAATTGCGGCATGGGGCTGACCCGTTTGGCAAACAACCGTCTGCCGCCCGGCTGGTTTTCAGAGCGGATTTCCCAGCCGGGGATATTTTCTCCGTCGGAATTGAGCCAGGACATCAGCGAAGTCAAGGGCAGGCTGGCACCGGTCACATGTTTGGTGAGCGCCTCCATGGATACAAACTTCAGCTTTTGTGAACCTTCTTCGAGAACCGCGCCTTCAGCATTCCAACTGGCCACGGCCAGTGTGGTGCCTATAGGCGTGTAAATCGTCAATTCGCCAAGTGCTGCCGTGCCTTGAAGGGTGAAATTCGCGCTGAATTGTTCGGGCGGCTTGGTCAGGGTTTTTAAATTAAGCCGGCCTTCCCAATTGCCGGTTTGGGCCAGCGCCGTGTGCTTGCTTTTGGTAGAAAAAAGACCGCAAGCCGAGAGCACACAGCACAAAGTAGCCAGCAGCAGCCAGTTGCCGGTGATGGCAGCCAGCCGCTTGGTCAAAGTTTGACCTTTAAGCGTTTTAAAGTTTCCTGTAACAAATCATTTTTAGGGTTGGATTTCAATGCATCGCGCCAGATTTTCATGGCTTTGTCTTTCAAGCCCAGGCTCCAGTGCACTTCTCCCAGGTGCGCGGCTATTTCGGGGTCGTTCTTGGTGTCATAAGCGCGTTGCAGTATGGCCAAAGCGGCTTGTTTGTTACCCATGCGGAATTCAACCCAGCCCAGGCTGTCGGTGATCATCGGGTCTTCAGGCGCAAATTCAAGCGCTTTGACGATCAACGCACGGGCTTCTGGTAAACGCATATTGCGATCGGCCAAGGCATAACCCAAGGCGTTGTAAGCGTGTTGGAATTCCGGGTTGGCCGCGATGATGCTGCGCAGCAGTTTTTCCATCTCGTCGACGCGGTTGATTTTTTCGGCCGCCATGGCCACTTCGTAGCGCAAGTCCAGATCTTCAGGCTCGGCTTTACTGGCTTTGGTTAACACCTGATAAGCAGCTTCGTACATTTTGTAGTCACGCAGCAATTGAAGTTCAGCTTGCAAGCGAACGCGTTTATCCTGGGGCGTGTTCTGCGGCAAATCGGCCAGCATGGCGCGTGCCTTGGCCATTTCTCCGCGTGAAGCGAGCATATTGGCGCGTTGAATCTGCACTTGGGCCAGCGACTCGGGGTCGTCAATCTTGTTCAACCAGCTTTCAGCTTCAGCTGTTTTTTTCTGGTTGTTGGCGATTTTCGACAGCATCAAATAAGCCTGTGAAAGCCGGGCGTCTTCTTTGTTTTTTTCCAACTCGATATAACGCAGCAAGGACTCTTGGGCTTCGGTGTCTTTGCCGAGTTCGACCCACAATGCGCCTTGCACCAGCCAGGCTTCACTGAAAGCCGGGTGGCTTTTATTGAGGGACTGCAGCAGCTCGCTGGCGTCCAGCAAACGTTGGGCATCTATTAATACGCGCGCATACGTTAAGCGCATGGTTGGCGGTGAATCCGGCGTGAGGATGCGTTTTAAAACCGGCTCGGCTTCTGTCATGCCCAAAGACAAAAGTTCCAGTGCCAGAAAGCCGGGTTCTATGGCTTTGGGATCGATGGCAAATGCTTTGTCTATGGTTTCCAATGCCCCGGGCAATTTCTTGGCGGTCACCCGCATGCGGCCTATCGTTGTCCAACTGGCTGCGCCTGTGGCAGGTTTGTCTACAAACGGCACCAGTGCCTGTTCCACCACGGCGGCGGCCAATTCCTGGTCTTTGGCCTGGGCGAAAATCTGCGGCAAACCGTTGATCAGCAGCACCTGCTCTGCTTCGGGTGCCAGTTGAATATAGCTGCGCAGCGGCATCAGGCTTTCGGCCAACTGGTTCAAAGCCACCAGAATTTGCAGCACATAGCGGTTGGCGTCACGCGACAAGGGAAAAGCTTTTTTCCAGGCTTTTGCGCCGTCAAGCGCAGCGGTGCCGTTGCGCGAGTTCAGGGCAACGTCTATCGCGCGTTTATAGAGAGACTGATCGCCGGTCTTGCGTGCTGCATCCAGTAACAAAGAATAAGCGGCACCCGGATCCCCTTGCGCAGCTTGCAATTCGCCGAGCATGATCAACAAGGCCGTATCGGCATTCAAGTTGGAGTTCTTGATCACCTCCGGCGCTGCTGCTGGAGAATCCTTGTCGGAAACTTGGGCATGCGCCGGGAGCAGGTAAACACCCGTGAGTAAACAGCAAGCGAATCCTGCTCGGGTACGGGGCGAAAAAATCAGACGTTGGAAGGTATTCATTCGGGAATGATAATCCCAGCCACAGAATGAGTGCCCCGCATGCCCGAATTACCCGAAGTTGAAGTCACCCGGCTGAGTTTTGCCCTGGCCATTGCCGGTGCGCAGGTCGTGGATGCGCGCCTGGGGCTGCCTTTGCGCTGGCCGTTGGGTTGCGATCCGCAGTCCTTGCGCGGCAGGCAGGTCTTGCAGGTCAGGCGTCGGGGTAAATACCTGTTGATTGATTTATCCACCGGGCTGCTGCTGGTGCATCTGGGCATGTCCGGCTCTTTGCGCTTCGGGCCGCCGGGCTTGCCTGCCGGTAAACACGACCATTTCGATTTGTTGACCAGCCATGGCTTGTTGCGTTTACACGATCCCAGGCGGTTCGGCGCGGTTGTTTATGCCGACAACGAGCAAGACGCCGTGGCGCAGAAATTACTCGGACACTTGGGGGTGGAGCCCCTGGGCGAGGGCTTTGATGTCGCCATGTTTGCCGAGGGTTTGAAGAAAAGACAGGCACCGGTTAAACAGGTGCTGCTGGCAGGCGAACTGGTGGTCGGTGTCGGCAATATTTACGCCAGTGAGGCTTTGTTTCTGGCAGGCATACGCCCGACCACCCGGGCCTCGCGCATCAGCAAACCGCGCGCCGCCAAATTGCACCAGGCCATACGCGATGTGCTGGCGCGTGCTGTGGCTCAAGGTGGCAGCAGCTTGCGCGATTTCTCCAATGCCCAGGGTCAAAACGGCTATTTCCAGCTCGAAGCCAAGGTGTACGACAGAGCAGGACAGCCTTGCCGGGTTTGCGCCACTTCCATCAAGCGCATAGTGCAAGGCCAGCGTTCGACGTTTTTCTGCCCTGTCTGCCAAAAGCCGTGAACAGCTTTGCCCGGCGTTTGGTGGATTGGCAAAGGCTGCACGGTCGCCATGATTTGCCCTGGCAAAACACGCGTGACCCTTACCGCGTCTGGTTGTCTGAAATCATGTTGCAGCAAACCCAGGTGGTCACCGTGCTGGGCTATTACCAGCGATTTCTGGCGGCTTTTCCCGATGTCAACGCGCTGGCGGCTGCCCATTTGGATCAGGTGCTGGGTTTGTGGAGCGGTCTGGGTTATTACAGCCGGGCGCGCAATCTGCACGCTTGTGCACAACAAGTGGTGAGTGAATTCGGCGGCGTGTTTCCGCAGCAAATGGCAGGCTTGCAAACGCTAAAGGGGATAGGGCCTTCCACCGCTGCAGCCATTGCCTCCTTGTGTTTCGAGCAGCGTGTCGCCATTTTGGATGGCAACGTGAAACGCGTGTTGACTCGGCACCAGGGCTTTGCGCTGGATTTGTCATCATCAGCCAATGAAAAAAAACTCCAAACCATAGCTGACAACTGCCTGCCATTGAAAGCCGTCGATATGCCGGTCTACACACAAGGCATCATGGATCTGGGCGCGACCTTGTGCACCCGATCCTCACCGGCTTGCCCGCGCTGCCCGGTGCGCGCGGATTGCGTGGCAGCGGCAGCCGCCAACCCGTTGGATTACCCGGTCAAAACCCGAAAGATCAAACGCAGCGCGCAAAGCCTGTGGCTGCTGTGCGCCTCAACCCAAGAGAGAGATGTTTGGTTGAATCAGCGCCCTTCGACAGGGGTATGGGCAAGTTTGTATACCCAACCGCTGTTTGAGTCAGAGCAGCAATTGCTGCAAGCGCTGCCTGAGCGCTTGCGCCATTCAGTGAGGCTGGAGCCTGCATTTGTGCATGTGTTGACGCACAAGGATTTGCATTTGCATGCCTGTCACGTGCTGTTGCCCCAAAAGATAAGCTTGGGTGAGGGCGGTTGGTTCAGCGCCGCGCAATGGCCTGTCATGGGTTTGCCCGCGCCGGTGCGCAAATTGCTGGAGCCGCTGTTGCTTAAACCGCGTCCAGCTCGCGGTGGCGTTTCAAGCTGACCCAGTCTTTTGCAAAGCGCTGGTGCAAGCGTTCGACCAGGTAGACCGAGCGGTGCTGACCGCCGGTGCAACCTATGGCCACGGTCACATAGCTGCGGTGATCCTCTTTCAAAGACGGTAACCACTGGTCCATGAAGCCGCTGATTTGATTTTCCATGGCGTGTACAGACGCATGTTGGTCAAGCCAATCAGCCACCGGCGCGTCGCGTCCGTTTTGCTCTTTCAAGCCCGCTTCGTAATGCGGGTTAGGCAACATACGCACATCGAACACAAAATCTGCATGAACGGGAATGCCGCGTTTAAAGGCGAAGGATTCAAACATCAATGTCAATTGCGAGCTGGCGGCGGTGACCAGGTCGTGTATGTAGCTTTGCAATTTGCTGGCGCGCAATTGGCTGGTATCGATGATGTGGGATTCTTCGCGCAAGTCGGCCAGCAGCTGGCGTTCGAGTTCGATGGCGTTCATCAAATCCAAGGCGCTTTGGCTGCCGTCGGCAGAAGCATGCGACAGCGGGTGGTTGCGCCGGGTTTCCGAAAAGCGCCGCAGCAGCGTGTCTGAGCCTGCGTCCAGAAACAGCAGTCGCACATTCACGTCCTGTTTGCGCAATTCGGCCAGTTGCGCCGGCACGGTATGCAAGGCGTTGGCGCTGCGCACGTCCATGGCGATGGCCACTTTAGTGGTTTGCTTGCGGTCTTCGAGTTGAACAAACGGCATTAGCAATTCGGGCGGCAGGTTGTCAACGCAGTAATAGCCTGCATCTTCCAGCGCGTGCAAAGCAATCGACTTGCCCGAGCCGGCCATGCCGGTGATCAGCACGAGTTCGCGTTTCATGTTTTGGTCGCCCGGGGTTTGGTTTTGGCGGCGGTGTTCACGGCCATGGCATGCAGCATTTCGCGCGCATGCGCGTGGGTGGTGTCAGACAGGCGTTCGCCGCCCAGCATGCGGGCGATTTCGCTCACGCGTTGTTCAGCGGTGACCGCATCGACCGCGCTGAAACTGCCTTGTTTATCGGATTGTTTGGACACCACCCAGTGGTTGTCTGCGCAGGCGGCTACTTGCGGTAAATGGGTGACAGCCAGCACCTGGCGGTCGCGCCCGAGTTGTTTCATTAATCGTCCTACGGTTTCGGCCACCGCGCCGCCGACACCAGAATCGACCTCGTCAAAAATAAGTGTTTGTGCCGTGCCCAACTGGCTGGTAGTGACGGCGATGGCCAGCGCAATTCGCGACAACTCGCCACCGGAGGCTACTTTGCCTACCGGGCGTGGTGTGCTGGCTGCATGACCGGCGACCAGAAACTGTATGTCTTCCAATCCGTGGCTGGCGGGTTCGGCCAGGTTTTCCAGCAAGACCTCAAAACGCCCGCCTTGCATGCCCAGGTTTTGCATGCCGGCTGTGATGTTGGCGGCCAATTTGGGCGCGGCCGTAGCCCGGGCTTTGCTGAGCAGCTTGGCTTGTTTCATGAAGGCTTGGGCGGCGGCCAGCTCGGCTTTTTCGAGTGCTGCCAAATCTGCGGCGGCGTCCAGCTTTTGCAATTCGAGTTGCCAGCCCGTGTACAGATCCGGCAATTCAGCCGGGGTGCGTTTGTAGCGGCGCGACAGCGAGACCCATAAGCCCAGTCTTTCATCAAGTTCTTGCAGTCCTTGCGGATCCAGGTCGGCGCGGCGCAGCCAGGCTTGCAGGCTGTGGGCCGCGTCTTCGGCCTGTGCCAGACAGGTTGCCAGTTGGTCGGCCAGCACTTGAAACTCGGGCTCGATATGGCTTTGCGCCAGCAAAGCGTTTTGTGCATGGGTCAAGGCCATGGTGGCGCTGGCGTCTTCGCCGTTCAAGTGCTGCACAGCCGTTTGTGCAGCCTCTATCAGTGACTGTGCGTTGGAGAGGCGTGAGTGCTGGGCGTTGAGTTCATCCCACTCGTCGGCGCGGGGTGCCAGTTTGTCGACTTCGCCGATTTGCCAGGCCAGGCGTTCGCGTTCTTGTTGCAACTGGTTTTGTGCCAGACGTGCATGTGTGAGGGTTTGCTGCGCGGCGCGCCAGTCGTCCCAGGATTTTTGCAGGCTGCGCGAATCCACACCGGCATACGCGTCAAGCAAACCGCGCACTGCGCTGGGCTTGGTCAGGCTTTGCCAGGCGTGTTGGCCGTGTATATCAACCAGTTGGTCACCGATGTCGCGCAACTGTGCGGCGGTGGCGGCGCTGCCGTTGATCCATGCCCGGCTCTTGCCTTGGGTGTCCACGCTGCGTCTGAGCAGCAGTTCATCGCTTTGATCGAAACCGTTGTCTTGCAGCCAGTTGTTCACTGTTGGGTTGACCACAAAGCCTGCGCTGATTTCGGTGCGGCTTGCACCTTCGCGCACCACACCGGCGTCGGCGCGTGCGCCCAGCACCAGTTGCAGCGCGTCTATCAAAATGGATTTACCGGCACCGGTTTCGCCGCTGAGCACGCTGAAGCCGTTGGCTACATCGAGTTCTAGCTGGCGCACGATGACAAAGTCGCGCAGGCTGATGCGTTGCAGACTCATGAACCTCCCTCGTTCCAATGCAGTTTTTGCCTGAGTGTGTCAAAGTAACTCCAGCCCCGGGGGTGAAGAAATACCGCATGGTGTTGTGATTTACGCACCTTGACCTGATCGCCAATGACCAATGAGGCGAGTGACTGCATATCGAAATTGGCGCTGGCGTCGCGCCCGGCGACCAGTTCAATTTGGATTTCTGCCGCATCAGCAAGCACCAACGGCCTGTTTGACAAAGTATGGGGAGCGATAGGCACCATCACCAGTCCCCCCAGAGAGGGTTGCAGCAAAGGGCCGCCCGCAGACAAAGAATAAGCGGTCGAACCTGTGGGCGTGGCGATGATCAAGCCGTCAGCGCGTTGATTGGCCACGAAATTGCCGTCAACGCTCACGCGCAATTCAACCATGCCGGTGGTGGCGCCTCGGTTGACCACCACGTCGTTCAAGGCCTGCGACTCCAGCACAAGCTCTGCGCCGCGCCAGACCTGGGCGTGCAGCATGACCCGGTGGTCTTCCTCGTATTCGCCGTGCAGCATGGGCTCCAGCCTGGCCTCAAGCTGGTTCAGCGCAATGTCGGTGATAAAGCCTAAGCGGCCCTGGTTAATGCCTATCAAAGGCACGCCGTGCGGGGCCAGCTGTCGCCCAAAGCCCAGCATGGTACCGTCACCCCCTACCACCAGCGCCAGATCGCATTGGTCTGCAATGCCTTGAATATCCAAAGTCGGCGCAACCTCCAGCCCGATTTGCTGGGCCGAGTCCTTTTCCAGAAACACCTCTGCCCCCGATTGCTTTAGCCATTGGGTCAGGGAAGTCAATACCTGTCTGGCCTGGGCGGGCGGTGCGCTGTTGAAAGCGGAGTGGTGTTTGCCTATCAAGGCAATGTGGCGAAAAGTCAGGCTCATGGGCAAATTACATCATTAAAATGCTTCGAAAGGATGAACATGCTGGATGACCGAGCCAAGTTGCTGTTGAAAACCCTGGTTGAGCGCTATATCGCGGACGGCCAACCTGTGGGTTCACGCACATTGTCACGCGCCAACGGCATTGAATTGTCGCCTGCCACCGTGCGCAACGTCATGGCCGATCTGGAGGACTTGGGTTTGATTGTCAGCCCGCATACCTCGGCCGGACGCATACCGACGGCCAGAGGCTACCGTTTGTTTGTCGACACCATGCTGACCGTCAATCGCGAAGACCTGCATGCGCCAACGCTGGCACCCGAGCAGCCGCAAAAAGTCATTGTCAATGCGGCCAGCCTGTTGTCTAACCTGTCCAATTTTGTCGGCGTCGTCATGTCGCCGCGCCGGGGTTCGGTTTTTCACCATATCGAATTTTTACGCCTGTCTGACAAACGCGTGCTGGTCATCATCGTGTCGCCCGAGGGCGATGTGCAAAACCGGGTCATCTTCACCGACACCGATATCACGCAGTCGCAACTCATTGAAGCGTCCAATTATTTGAACGCTCACTATGTGGGCATGGGCATAGAAGAAGTGCGGCAGCGCTTGCAACAAGAAGTGGAAAAGCTGCGCAGTGAAATTGCTGCTCTCATGCAGGCGGCGGTGCAATTCAGTTCAGAAACCATTAATTCCACCGAGGACGAGGTGGTCATCAGCGGTGAGCGCAACCTGTTGTCGGTCTCTGATTTTTCCAGTGACATGGGGCAGTTACGCCGCGCCTTTGATGTGTTCGAGCAAAAAGCGCAACTCATGCGCTTGCTCGATATGTCCAACCAAGCCGAAGGTGTTCGCATTTACATAGGCGGCGAAAGCCAGATCGTGCCGTTTGAAGAACTGTCGGTGGTCAGCGCGAATTACGAGGTCGACGGGCAGGTGGTGGGAACGCTTGGCGTCATAGGCCCGACCCGCATGCCTTACGACCGCATGATTCAAATCGTGGACATCACGGCCAAGCTGGTGAGTAACGCCCTCAGTCACAAATAAAAACCGCCGGTGCAAGGGCTTGCGAACCGGCGGTGTCTTTTTAAGTGGACTGTTTAGACTTTGCCCAGATAATCCCGCTTACCTAATTCGACGCCGTTGTGGCGCAAGATGGCGTAAACCGTGGTCACATGAAAATAAATATTCGGCATGGCGTGATTGAGTAAAAACTGCATGCCTTTGTAATGCGTTTCCACATCGCCGCGTTTGGTGACGATGTCTTTGTCTTCGGTGCCGTCAATGTGTGCGGCGTTAAAAGTTTCTACAAAGGCAATGGTTTTAGCGACGCGTTGCTTCAGATCGGCCAGCGTCACTTCGTTGTCTTCGTAGGCAGGAATGTCAACACCGGCCAGGCGGGCCACCAGGCCCTTGGCGGTATCGCAAGCGATTTGCACTTGGCGTGTCAGCGGAAACATGTCCGGGTAAAGCCGGAACTGGGTCAATGCGGCTTCGCTCCATTTTTTGCTTTCAACATGGGTATGCGCTTTGCTCAGCAGATGGTCGAGGTTGGTCAACATATTGGCGATGCGCGGCACACTGGCCTGGTACATGGAAATAGTCATAGCGGGTCTCTTTGAGTCAAAAAATGTATCTTCTCATGATTGCGGTGAGGCATGCGTAAAATGACCGCTTCGGGCCCCTAGCTCATGCTTGGTTAGAGCAGCGGACTCATAATCCGTTGGTGCCGTGTTCGACTCACGGGGGGCCCACCAATATCTTAAAAATTACCTCGGTGATTTTTAATTTTAATATTGAAGCAAATAAATCGCATTGGCAGAACTAACAGAATGCTGTCATTTGGCAGAGCATCTGCTGTGAACAGGCGAATACAAGACTTGATTCAAAAATTTCGGCTCAACCTTAATATCTTGTGAAATAGCTTGCGGTTGAAACCCTGCCTCAGCACCTTGGGCATAGCGTTTACCCTTTATTTTTATCATATTTCAAGACTTAATTGATATTTTCTAGGGAGGCTATCAATTTAACTATCAAATTCTCTTGCCTTAAAGATTTTAAAAGAATAATCTTTCTAATTAAAGAATTGTAACTTGATGTCGATTTAGAAGACTCACCACATTGTGTATTGAGTCGATTGCTTGGAATTTAAATGCTTTTTAATTAATTTTTTGTGTTTATAAAGTATGTCTATTAGTGGAATTTCATCAATTCCGGTTGCCAATGTAAAAAATTGGGCAACTGCTGACATAGCGGCTATCAAGCCTGCTGAGTTGGCGAATTTATCGAGCGCACAGGCCGCTGAATTAAGCACGTCTCAAATTAAAGCGATCAACACAGACTCAATCAAGGCGTTGTCCACTAGCGTCATCAAAGGCTTATCTGTCAATCAGGTTTATGCCTTGATTACTGCGCAAATTGCTGCATTGATACCCTCCACACAAATAGTTGCACTGACAACCAGCCAGTTCAGTCATTTGGGCAGTAGTCAATTGGCTGCCATGACCACCGAGCAGATAGGGTTCATCGAGACCGAGGACTTGGCAGCGATAACTACTGGACAAATAACTGCTCTGACAGCGAAGCAAATATCCAACCTGAATACTTCGCAAGTGATGGCATTGACTACGGCGCAAGTCAATGTATTGACTTCAACGCAGATTGCAGCACTGCGTACAAATCAGATTTCCTTTATGGAAACCAATGATCTGCAAGCCTTGACCACTAAGCAAATAGTCTTTCTATCAACAGCGCAATTGCTGAGCTTGAGTACTGGTCAGATCAGTTCACTAAAAACAGAGCAAATATCCTCACTGACCACCATTCAATTGGCAAGCTTGTCAACACGGCAGATTGCATCTTTGACTAACAGTCAAATCAAGAGTTTGACCACTAATCAATATGCGGCATTATCAACTGCACAATTGGCTGCTATCAATTTCAAATCTATTGATTCAGTTCCTGTTACTCCAACAATAATGGCCGCCAATGGCCACTATTACCAGGCAGTTGCTGACAATGTCAATTGGAATGAAGCGTTAAGTGCGGCTGATAGCTCAAGCTATCGAGGCCTGCAAGGCTATCTAGTGACCATCACTTCAGAAGCTGAAGATGAGTTTGTCCACCACACCATTGTGAATAATTCGGATATCACCGGGTGGGGTAATTTTGGCGGTTATCAAGGCACCTGGCTGGCTGGAAGCGATGCAGCCAAAGAAGGCGAGTGGGTCTGGGTAGATGGCCCCGAGAAAGGTACAGTTTTTGCGCAGTCTAATGGGCCGGGCGATATAACAAGTGCAACCAATCAATACTCGAATTTCTCTGCGTCATGGGTTTTCAATGGCACTACAGAATATGACTATCTGATTTCGCAAGTGCCACAAGTCGGGGGAAATTTAGTACCTGGTTGGGAAAACCATATTTTCTGGGATGACTTGGGCGCCAACCAGCAGTATTACTACGGAGAGGGAAGCGGCAGTGGCTATGTCATTGAATATGGCGGGATGCCTGCCAGTTATGAAATTTCTACAGCGAAGCAAACCTATTTTGAAGGACAAGATGTAGAGTTTCAGGTGAATACGAAAAATGTGGAGTGGGGCTCGTCCATCGACTACACCATCACCGGAATAGACAGTTCTGATTTATCCAGCGGTCAACTGACAGGCTCATTTGTTGTCGACCAAAACGGAGTGGATGGGATTGGAAAAATAAAGCTCTCTCTTGCGAAGGACGCTGTGGTTGAAGGCATTGAAAAGCTTGTAGTCAACGTGTCTGGTCAAAGCGCTTCTATAGATGTCAAAGAAATTCTCACGGGAACTGCGGGCAATGACTATTTGCAAGGTACCACTGGCGATGATTGGATAGATGGACTGGCTGGCAGTGACTATATCTACGGCAGAGATGGCAATGATTCATTGTTTGGTAGCGAGGGCAACGACCGAATCACGGGCGGGTTAGGCAATGACATGTTGTTTGGCGGGGCAGGAGATGATTCGCTGACGGATGACCAAGGCTTGAATGTATTGGATGGCGGGGATGGCAACGACTATCTGAGCGGAGCATCTTTGACGCTAAACCAGACCATGCTCGGCGGCGCAGGCGCTGATCAGTTGAATGCG
>CAMDKD010000021.1 GCA_945901125.1 Bordetella parapertussis | reverse complement strand
TTCTTGCCTCCCAAAAGGGAGACAGTTTGAAGGGAATGCGAGATGGAATTCAAATAGATTTGGCAGGAAACTCGAAATATATGTTTGAAATCAACAATTTACATCGATTCAAATAAAAATCTCCGGACACTAGTGAACCTGACCCCAATTTCATTAATTGGAACCTGACCCCAATTTCCGCAATTAATTTCTTTGCAAGGTCACGAGGCTATAGCCCAGACCTTGCGCCGAGGTGTGTGTCGTGCGCTGGGTCTCTGTCCACTCAGCTTGGTTCCATGAAGGGGCGAAGGCGTCACCTTGGTAGTCGGCATCTATCTCAGTGACCACCAATTGCTGCGCCAGCGGCATGGCCTGCGCATACAACTGCGCGCCGCCTATCACCCACACTGTTTCGCGAGCAGGAAACAAATCCAGCGCAGCTTGCAAAGAATTCACCACCTGCGCGCCGGGTGCAGAAAAATCCGGTTGGCGCGACACCACCACATTGCTTCTGCCGGGCAGCGGTCTGAATTTCTCAGGAATAGATTGCCAGGTGACGCGGCCCATGATCACCGCTTGGCCCAGCGTGGTTCGCTTGAAATGCGCCAGATCCTCCGGCAAGTGCCAAGGCAAATCACCGTTGACGCCGATGACGTTATTGCGCGAGCAGGCGTAAATCAAATGCAGTGGCATGGCAAAACAGGCATATAAAAATACTCAATACACATTGTCGGTCATGGCCCTTCAGTCATTGACCCGGGGTTGCGAACGCGACGGCAGCAACACCGCCGCAATCGCAGTCAGCACGCAGATCAGGGCCACATAGTCCTGCCAATGCGGCCATTCGCCGACCATGAAAGTGGCGAACAAGGTGCCTATCAAAGGCACGGCCATGATGCTCATGGCGCTGGTTGATGAAGGCAGATCCCGCGCAAAACCGAACCAAATGAGTTGTGCAAAACCGTAATTCACAAACACCGAATAAAACAAAGCGCCCCAAGCCATGGGCGAGATGTCCCACGTGGGCCAGGTTTCAGTAGCCATCGCCAGCAGAATGATCAGCGGGCTGCTGATCATCATCATCCAGACAGACAGCGACTGCACCGGCAGCGTAAAGCGTATGCGTCGCATCCACAGCGTTCCTATGGCCCAGCTGATCGCACCGATTTCCATCCACATCACACCTATGGGTTTGCCTTGTAGTGCTGTCAATTCATGCGAGATCAGCAGCCCTATGCCCAGCAACGCGGCGATGACAGCGATGACCACGCGTTTGTTCAATTGCTGTCCCATGAACACCACGCCGAACACCACCGTCCACACCGGGAACACATAACTCAGTATGGCGGCGCGCCCGGACGACAGCGACACAATGCCCAGAATGGAGACCGTGTGCAGGATGAAAATATTCGGTATGCCTAACAGCACGATGTCGCGCCACTCGCGCGGCGAGTCCGGCCACAAGCGCAGGCCGCGATAACGAAAATACAGCATCAACCAGCAGGCACCCAGGAACATGGTGAGTCCGCGCAGGTAGAGCGGCGGCAGCTCGCGCACTGCGACTTTCATCATCGGCCAATTGATGCCCCACATCAAGGTCAGCGCGATCAGCGCCAACACTTGTTGCCGGGTAATGCCTGGGCTTTTCAAACTGCCACCGGCGCTTTGATCGCCGGGTGACATTGGTAGTCACGCACTTCGAAGTCTTCGTATTCGTAGTCAAAGATGGATGCGGGCTTGCGTTTGATGTGCAGAGTAGGGGCGGCAAACGGTGCGCGGGATAACTGCAATTCCACTTGTTTATGGTGGTTGCTGTAAATGTGGCAGTCCCCGCCGGTCCAGATGAAGTCGCCGACCTCCAGGTCGCATTGCTGCGCCACCATGTGGGTGAGCAGCGCATAGCTGGCGATGTTGAACGGCACACCCAAAAAGATGTCTGCGCTGCGTTGGTACAGCTGACAACTGAGCTGGCCTTTGCCACCAGCAACAGTCGGCGGTGCCACATAAAACTGAAAAAACGCGTGGCAAGGCATCAGCGCCATCTTGGATAACTCGGCGACGTTCCACGCGCTGACGATGATGCGGCGCGAATCCGGATTGGTTTTCAAAGTCTGAATCACATCGCTGATCTGGTCTATGTGTTGGCCGTCAGCCGTGGGCCAGCTGCGCCATTGCACGCCGTAGACCGGACCCAGATCGCCGTCAGCCCGGGCCCATTCATCCCAAATGCTCACGCCGCGTTCTTTCAACCAATTGTTGTTGCTCGAACCGGTGAGAAACCACAGCAACTCAACAATGATGGATTTGAGATGCACCTTTTTCGTGGTGACCAACGGAAATCCTTGGCGCAAATCGAAGCGCATCTGGTGGCCGAACACGCTGCGCGTGCCGGTGCCGGTGCGGTCGGATTTTTCAACGCCTTGCGTGTACACATGGCGCATGAAATCTTCGTAGGGGGTGGGGATGATGGCGGAAGTCATGGGGAGAGTTTAAAGCGGAGCTTCATGGCGCACTCAATAAAGAATGAGGACCTCATACCTGAAGAATGGGCTAGTTGAAGTCGTCGTTCTTGGGGCTTGGCCAGTTACTTTGTAGCGCAAAGTTTGACAATCCGATAAATGAAAGTCAAGCTAGAATAAAATTAATTAAAAATAGCTCATAATAAAGGTAATCGGTTAACAAATGACAATCACACGTATTCAACAGGCGACTCTCGCTGATCTTGAGGCTGTATCAATTTTATTTGATGCCTATCGACAGTTTTATCAACAAGCGCCTGACCTGAAGCTTGCAAAACAATTCATAGAACAGCGTATGCGTAGCGCTGAGTCGGTGATTTTGTTGGCCTTTGACGATACGCAACACGCCATCGGGTTTTGTCAGCTTTACCCGACGTTTTGTTCAGTTGAAGCCACAGACATTTATGTCTTGTATGACTTGTTTGTCAAACCTCATGCAAGAAGATCGGGTGCTGGAAAAAAACTACTGCAAGCCGCAGAACAGATTGCTTTGGAACACGGTAAATCCAGGATGGATTTAAGCACCGCGAAAACCAATAGCCCGGCACAAGCTGCGTATGAAGACCTGGGATGGGTGAGGGATGAAGTTTTTTACACCTACAGCAAATATTTGCGTAATTACCAACCATGAAGAACTATTTACAGATTTCATCTGCGCTGTTTGCGTTGATGCTTTTCATGATTGCATTGGTACTTTGGCTAGGCGGCCCCGGCACCGCACCGCCCATGCTCAGCATCAACGATCCGTTTTTAAAAGCGGATTTTTCAGCCAAGCCGCCGCGGCAAACTTTCAAAGCTGCGGACGGCGTCTATTTGTCGTTCAGGGAATACGCTGCCGCAGGAAAAACACACAAGGGTAGCGCCGTGCTGGTGCACGGTTCGTCTGCCAGCAGCGACTCCATGCACCCTATAGCGCAGGCGCTGGCCGCTGCCGGCGTGCATGTGTTTGCGCTGGACATCAGAGGCCACGGCGCATCAGGCACAAAGGGACATATCGGCTACATCGGTCAATTGGAATCCGACATGAAGTCGTTTGTTGACACAGTCAAACCGGTTCATCCCTCCACGCTTATTGGTTTTAGCTCTGGCGGTGGTTTTGTGCTGCGGATAGCGGCCAGCGAAATGCAATCTGCTTTTGGCAGTTATCTTTTGCTGGCTCCTTTTTTGGGACACACCGCGCCAAACTACTTACCTGACAGCGGTGGTTGGGTGTCGGTAGGTGTGCCTCGCATCGTGGCTTTGCTGGCATTAAACAAGCTAGGCCTTCACTATTGGAACCATTTGCCTGTCACACGGTTTGCACTCTCAGAGGAGGCGAAAAAATATTTAACACCTGAATATGACTTCAATTTAAACATGAACTTTGCTGCCAGCCAAGACTATCGGCAAGACTTGTTGAATGCCAAGGGCAAAGTGGCCATATTGGCTGGCGACGCCGATGAGTTACTGAAATCGCAAGAGCTTCAAGGCATTGTGCAAACTGCAGGAAAACACTGGCCGGTTAAGTTGCTGCCGGGTATTGGGCACATTCCTTTGACGCTCGATAAGGCGGCGTTGAAGTCTGTGGTTGAACTGATCACAGATTGACAGCATCAACCTTCACCCACATTGCGAAGCACGGTCTGTATCACTTCTTTGCTGATGCGAAAGTCCGAGGAATGCAAACGCTCAAAGCAAGCCTTGGCAGATTCGATCAGCCCATGTCTTTTGGCAAAGCCGATCACGGCAGCCGTTCCCGCAACTTGTATTCCGAACTCATTCGCAATGGCTCTGCCTGCGCGTTCATCTATCAGCACGAGGGCTTGCCCGGCGGGTTGTGTCAAAGCCAGGCAAATGCATTCGACTTCGCCCTGATCCAGGCTGAGCATATTTGGTGGCGGCGCTGGTATTTTTTTACGCCAAATACTGATGTGTTTACTTTCAATCGCCAGGGCTATTTCTGTTTCACCGCGTGCACCGGTTCCCGGCAGCACTTCTAGCTGAACTGATGGTGGAATCCACACTGTGCCGAACAAGGCGGGAAGCCAATCCAGTCCATTGACGATGGCAAGCCCTATCAATGGGCTTGCATCGCTTATGACGTAGCGAGCCATTGGTCCAAAGTGTCCATGTCGCGCGTTGCTTCTTGGGCATCGTGTGTGATCACTGGTATGCCCAGTCTGGACACGTGGGTGATGAAGTCGGCCATGGGCATCTGCGCCATTCTTGCGCCCCGTGCCAGTGACAAACCGCCATCCCGAAACAAGGCAGTCGCCAATGCCGCACGTGCACCGGGCTCGGACAAAAGTTTTCCGGACTGCAGGCCGATCATCACAGCGTCCGGTTGGTCTCGGTTCATGACCACCACTAAGTCAGTGCGCGCGCTGCGAAGTGCTTCACTCGGGTTGTTTTTCAGACTGGATACATTGACTGTTTGCATGGCGCAGGTTCTCCATATAGGAATAACATATAGGATTATTCCATAGGAAGTTGTTCTGGGAAGATGAAATGCCTGCCTTTTCCGGTTTGACCCGCCACAAGTCCTTGGGTTTAAGCCAAGCGCAACAAATGCTGTTCGTCAGCGCCCGTCGCCCATTTCACTGAAATACCTTGGTCTAAGGTGACCAGACAAGCCTGGTGCCGCACCGCCAGCGCCAGCAGGTAAGCGTCGGTGATGTCCGCAGGGCGCAGCACTTGCTGCCAGTCAATAGCGTTTGCATCCAATGGGTTGATGTCGTCCGACCAGAACGCGTGCATGGGGTGACGCAAGGCTTGCTGCAAACCGGCAACCACGGTGTGCATGGGCAAGCGGTTCGGGTAAGCAGCTTGCGAGAGTATGCGCACACAGCCGTTCAACGTGATGGGGCAACTGGCCCAGCCCGCTGTGTGCTTGGACAGCCATTGGCTGCACAAGCGATGGTGAATATGGTTGGCATCCAGCAGCGCAATCAACACACTGGTGTCGAGCAAGGCGCGCAGTTTCATTCGCCGATATCGTCGCGTATGGCGCGCACCATGTCGCTGGTGACGATGTGCTGTCCCGGGGCGGTCAGCGGCACAAAACCGTAAACCGCTTGCGGCTCCATGGCGACAACCGTTGAAGGGCGGGCCTGTGCAGGATCTGCCAAACCTAGTTGAATGGCGCGGCGCATGGTGTCGGAAATGATGCGCCCGGCCGTGGTTTGTCCGGCCTTGGCCAAGGACTTGGCGACGGCCAGAATGTCTTCGTCGAGGTCTAAAGTGGTACGCATCATGACATTGTATCTGATGCAATCGCATCACTTCATCAGAACCCGCCCCGGATTCATCAGGTTTTGCGGGTCCAGCGCCTGTTTGATGCTGTGCATCAGCAGCAGCGCCACCGGGTCTTTGTATTGCGGCAAGCTGTCTGCTTTTAAGCGCCCTATGCCGTGCTCGGCGCTGACCGATCCACCGAAAGACATGACGGCGTCGTAAACCATGTCGTTCACAGCGGGTTCGTGTGTCTTTAAAAAATGCGCCGCATCTGCGCCCTCGGGGCATTGGATGTTGTAGTGCAAATTGCCGTCACCTAAATGCCCGAAATTCACCACGCGAATGCCCGGCAATGCATTTGCCAAAGCCGCATCGGTTTGCTTGACAAACGCGGCGATGGCCGATACCGGCAGCGAAATATCGTGTTTGATGTTCAGGCCTTCTGCCGCCTGCGCCGATGAAATGCTTTCGCGAACCTGCCAGAGTTCGCGCGACTGCGCCAGGCTTTGTGCGATCACCACATCACCGGCCACGTTTTTTTCTAGCGCCGCACTCAGCAGTTGTTCCAAACGTTGTTCAGCATGCGCTTCGGACTCGGTGTCACTGAGTTCAAGCAGCACGCAGTAGGGCGCATCCTTCCACAGCGGCACTTGCAATGCGGGGAAATGGCGGGCGACCAGGCTGAGCGCCATTTGCGACATCATCTCGAAACCGGTGAGCCCCGCGCCGAGTTGTTGCTGCGCCATGCCCAGCAAATCGATGGCGGCTTGCACGCTGGACACGGTGGCCCAAGCGGTGCGTTGCGCCGCCGGTTTGGGAAACAGTTTCATGGTGGCGGCGGTGATGATGCCCAGCGTGCCTTCGCTGCCTATGAACAAATGCCGCAAGTCGTAGCCGGTGTTGTCTTTGCGCAAGCCGCTTAAACCTTGCCATACATGGCCTTGCGCGGTCACCACTTCCAGGCCCAGGCACAGGTCTCGCGTATTGCCGTAACGCAGCACTTGCGTGCCACCCGCGTTGCTGGCCAAGTTGCCACCCAAAGTACAACTGCCTTCGGACGCCAGACTCAGTGCAAACAAAAATCCCGCTTGGTCGGCGGTCTGTTGCACCTGTTGAAGAATGCAACCGGCTTCTGCGGTGAGGGTGGCGTTGGCCGGGTCTGTGTGGCGCACTTGGTTCATGCGCTGCAGATTGATGACGACTTCGCGCCCCGAGGTGTCGGGCGTAGAGCCCATCACCAAACCGGTGTTGCCGCCTTGCGGCACCATGGGTGCGCCGACCGCCGCACAGACTTTCACCACGGCAGACACTTCGGCGGTGCTGCCCGGTCGCACCACGCACAGGGCTCGCCCGTGTTCACGGCCGCGCCAGTCGCGCTCATAAGCCGTCAAGCCTTCACCAGTCAGCACGTGTGTCGGGCCGACAATGTGCTTAAGCGTTTCTATCAAGCTGTTCAAGGTTTCAAGTCTTCAACTGGTGTTTCAGATACAGGCTGAGCACTGTCGGCAAGCTGCTGAGCCAAGGCCGCGTCTTTCAGTCGCCAGCGCACATGCATGGCACTGGCGGCGAACAAGACCAGACACAGCGCCACTTCAATTCCAGCATACAGATTGCTTGGCCAGCGGTCGCCATTCATGCGTATCACGCCTTCGGCGAAATACAGCCACACCACCAGTGTGACCCAGCGGTAGGTATACATGCGGTTTTTCAGCAAACCCGCCAACGGCAGGCACAAGGGCAACGCTTTAAGCACCAGCCAAGAACCGCCGGGGCGCAGCGGGGCCAGCCACAGTTCCCATGCCAGCGACAACACAATAAGCCCCAGCAGGCTGCCCACCGCCAGTATGCGGGTGAGTTGCGCGTGTCTGAAAGCAGCAGGGGTAGGGGTTGTGTTCAATGGCATGATAGAGACCATGATTGTCTCGTATATCTCTGCCAGCTTGCGCAAGCTGCAACAGTTCCCGTGGCGCAAGACCGGGCGGCGCCTGAGCCAGCGTTTTGCTGAAGGCCGTCTGGGCCAGACCGCCGGTGCGCTCACCTTCACCACCACGATTGCATTGGTGCCGCTGATCACTGTTGCGCTGGCCGTGGTGACGGTGTTTCCGCTGTTTGACCAGTTTCAAAACGTGTTGCAACGCTGGTTGATTGAAAGCTTGATCCCCGACAGTATTTCGCGCCAGGTGCTGGGCTATTTGACTCAGTTCACCAACAAGGCCAGCCGCTTGGGCGTGGTGAGTTTTGCGGCGCTGATGTTTTCGGCGCTGGCGCTGGTGTTCACCATAGACCGCAGTTTGAACGCCATCTGGCGGGTCACCAAACCCAGACCCTGGGGCCAACGGCTGTTGTTGTATTGGGCGGTGCTGACCTTGGGCCCGGTGCTGGTGGCCGCCGGTCTGGTGACCATGGCCTCGGTCATCACCTGGTCCGGCGGTTCGCTGCGCAGCCAAAGCCCGGCCATGAAACAGGCGCTGGATGTGCTGGAGTTTGTGCTGCTGTGGGGCGGCATTTCAGCGCTTTACCGCTTTGTGCCGAACACACATGTGCCCTGGCGACAGGTGCTGGGCGGCAGTTTGTTGACCACACTGGTGGTGGAAATCGCCCGCGGTTTATTGACCTGGTACTTGGCGAACATGTCGACTTTTTCGCTGGTCTATGGCGCATTCGCCACCTTGCCGATTTTGCTGGTCTGGATTTACATGTCCTGGGTGATTGTGCTGCTGGGTGCCGTGTTGGTCGCTAGTTGGCCGGGCCTGGCCATGGGCCATGTGCGGGATACGCAAGCGCCCGGCGCGCCCTTCCAACTGGCACTGGATACTTTGCGCGAACTCAAGAAAGCACAAACCGGCGGGCTGCACGGCGCTTCATTGACCAGTTTGGCTGAAGGCCTGCAAGCCGATCCTTTGCAAATGCAACAGGTGCTGGAGCAATTACAGCAACTGGACTGGGTGGGGTTGTTGAACGAAGACACGCCCGGGCAGGCACCGCGTTATGTGTTGCTGATCGATACGCAGACTACGCACCTGGCACCGCTGATGTCGGTTTTGCTGCTGGCGCAGGAGCCGGGTAGCGGTGGCATGCACCGGCAGTGGCAAGATTGGGTGCTGGCTGATGTGATGTCAGAACAAAGCTTGGAAATAAGAAAACTTTGATTATTTTAATTAATTCATTAATGCTATCTTAATAAATGTAAATTTAAATTTATTAATTAATTATTTGATTTTATGAAATATGTATTAAGATATTGACTATGGGACGACATCTTGAATTTGATATTCCAACCGCTAAAAAAGCGGCGATTAAATTATTTTGGAGCAAGGGTTATCAGGCAGCTACGCTGGATTTGTTATGCGAGCGCATGCAAATCGGTCGAAGCAGTTTTTACGCCACCTTCAAAGACAAAAAGTCTTTATTTATTGATTGCCTAGACACTTACCTGGACGGTATTAACAAAGACCATCTGCGAATCTCTAAGAACGGTATCTCTGTAGAAGATATTCGCGAGGCGTACCTCACCAATTTTGTGCATACCCAAAACCCCCGGGCGCACATGGGCTGTATGCTGGTGAATATCGCGGTTGAATTGGCTGATGTGGATGACGAATTGGTCAAAATCCTGCGCGATAAATTGGAAGTCATGGATGCATGGCGTGTCGAATGGTTTGTGCAAATGGGCTGCCCGCAGCCGCTGGCCAAGCGTTTGGGTAATTACCTGTCCGTTTTCACCGAAGGTTTACAAATGAGCAGCCGCCGCAAAATCCCCAGGGCTCAGCTGCAGGAAGTGATTCATACCGGCTTTGATTTTCTGGCGGCTGAAGCCCATACCGCAGACAAATCACACGCCTGATAAGCCTGTTCAGCCCTGAACGGAGACCTGTTTTTATATAAAAACGCGGGATATCCGCAATACAAGTCATTTACAGCCGAACTTAAAATTGTCGGATGAACAAACATTTACGTCATGTTGTTAACGGCTTGGTGCTAGCAGGCATGGCGCTGTTCGTTAGCTCCGGGTATTCCAATGCCAATGACGATTGCGTATGGAATGCCGTCACCAAACAATGTACGCCTGATGCCCAGTTGTATTTACAACCAGTGGCCAAGCTCGACCCGGATCAAATGCAATTGCACGAGGCCGGAAAAAATCATTTCAACACCATCTGGACGTTTGCGCCGCGGTTGGATGGTGTCTGGGGCATGGGCCCGTTTTTTCTGGCCAACGCTTGCTCGGGTTGTCACATCAACAACGGGCGCGGCATCACCACCCAACAACTCAATAAACCGGTGTTTCAACAACTGGTGCGTTTGTCTGTACCCAAACCCGGCACAGACGAAACCATGCCGCATCCAGCGTATGACAGCCAGTTACAGGTGTTTACTTTAGAGGGCGGCGTGGTCGAACCCCGTACCGGCGAAGCCGATGTGTATATCCGCTGGCTGCCGCATACAGTCAAGCTGGCTGATGGCACAGAAGTCGAACTGCGCCGGCCCGAGTTGAAAATCACCAATGAAAAATTCGGCCCTATCGATGACAACGTATTGAAGTCGGTAAGAAATGGTCCTGCCTTGTTCGGTCTGGGTTATTTGGAAGCCGTGCCTGAGGCTGACATACTGGCTATTGCTGCTGCGCAAAAAGCGCTGGGTTTTAACGGCCGCCCGAACTACGTGGCGGACGACGCCAGCTTCAAACGCAAACTCGGTCGTTTCGGCTGGAAAGCCAACCAGCCGTCCATCAACCAACAGGTGGCTGCCGCTCATCTGGGAGATGTCGGTGTGACCACGTCTCTTTACCCGGACCAGGATTGCACACTGACTCAAACCGCTTGTTACGAATCTGTGTCTAAATACGCCAAACCCGAGTTGAACGACCAGGCTTGGAACGCGGTGAATTTTTTCATGCGCGCCACTGCGGCACCGCGTGCGCGCAAGCACAACGACCCGCAAACAGAGCGTGGTGAAAAATTATTTGCCGACTTGCAATGCGCCGTTTGCCATGTGCCTTACATGAAAACCGGCAGCTACCCGGCGTTACCGGCCATAGAGCACGAAACATTTGCCGCGTTCACCGACTTGCTGTTGCACGACATGGGCCCTGATTTGGCAGATGGCAGGCCCGATTTCAAGGCCGGCGGTAACGACTGGCGCACCGCGCCGCTGTGGGGCGTCGGTTTGGCAGATCGCGTCAACGGCGGTATGTTTTTGCTGCACGATGGACGGGCACGCAATGTCGAGGAAGCTATTTTGTGGCATGGCGGTGAAGCCAAAAAAGCGGCGGACAGTTACAAGCGATTACCGGCTGTGGATCGCCAGTCGCTTTTGAGTTTTGTGAATTCTCTTTAGTGCGAAAGTGCTGACACAAGCGTTAGGCTGTGTCAGCGCATATATAAATCAGGTTCCGCTTAAAAACGCATTCAAGGCATCCAGTGTTTCATCCGGCGACTCGCTCATCTGGTGGTGACCGTGAGGGATCATCACCACTTTCAACGCAATACCGCTTTCCTTGGCTTGTTTGATCAAAGGCTGTGCGCCTTTGGGCGTGGTCATTTGATCGGCGTCGCCCAGCACCATCAACACCGGACACTTCACCGCCGCCATGGCCTGCAAGCCCTGGTCGTAGCTGTTGCAAGCGTTAAAGCCGGTGTAAAAAACATTCACGCCGGTGTTACTGGCTAACACGCGGCGCCCCAGCGCCAGGCTGGCGCCGAACACCCAACTGCCCGCACCCGACGGCGGCGCAAGTGTGGCGCGTGAAAACACATTCGTCATCTGCAAGGCTTTGGCCGGTGTGTCGCGTGACGCATCCAGCAAAACTTGCGAGACTTGCATCGGGTAAGCCGTGCCGACCAGCGCCAAATGCGTGACCCGTGCGCCCAAGTCAGCCGCAGCTTGCAAACAAATCAGCGAGCCGAAACTGTGGCCAGTCAAGGCAGCTTGTTTAATGTCCAGCGCGTCCAGCAAACCTTTGACAAAGGCTGCGCCTTCTTGCACTGTGGCCGGTGGCGCGCCTGCGCTTTTGCAGTGACCGGGCAGGTCAATAGCCAGCACGTTCCAGCTATGGTGCGCCAGGTAGCGGCTTTGCAGCAGCCACACACTGTGGTCGCACAACACGCCGTGCACCAGCACGAGCGTGGGTTGAGCCGGATTGAAATCTTTGCCGCCGGTATAGGCGTAACTGCGGTGACCGTTCACATCGATGTACATGGCGTGTTCCTTTAAGCGGCTTTTTCAGCGGCACGCAAGGCACGCTTTAAATCATCGATCAAATCGGCCGGGTCTTCCAGTCCGACAGACAAACGGATAGTTCCAGCGCCAATACCGGCAGACGCCAACGCCTCGTCGCTCATGCGGAAATGCGTGGTGCTGGCCGGGTGGATCACCAGCGATTTGCTGTCTCCCACATTCGCCAAATGGCTGAACAGTTTCAATGCTTCGATGAACGCACGACCTTGCGCGCGTGTGCCCGCTATGTCAAAGCTGAACACCGAGCCCGCGCCTCTGGCACCGCCACGCAACAGCTTTTGCGCCAGCGCGTGGCTGGGGTGGCTTTCCATCAACGGGTGACCGACGCGCGATACCAGCGGATGCGCCGATAAAAACTCGACGATTTTTTCGGTGTTGGCCAAATGCCTTTCCATGCGCAAAGGCAGTGTTTCCATGCCTTGCAAAATCAACCAAGCAGAGTGCGGGCTCAGGCAGGCGCCGAAGTCGCGCAAGCCTTCGCGACGTGCGCGAAGCAAGAATGCACCTACCGTGCTTTCCTCGGAGAACACCATGTTGTGAAAGCCTTCGTAGCGCTCGGTCAACTCGGGGAATTTGCCGCTCTTTTCCCAATCAAAAGAACCGCCGTCGACCACCACACCGCCGATCACCGTGCCGTGGCCGCTTAAAAATTTGGTCGCTGAGTGGTACAGCAGATCCGCACCTAAAGACAGCGGTTGCAGCAAATACGGCGTGGACAAAGTGGCATCGACCAGCAAAGGCACGCCGTGCTCATGCGCGATCTGCGAGACCACCGGAATGTCCAGCACATCCAAGCCCGGGTTGCCCACGGTCTCGCCGAACAACAGCTTGGTGTTCGGGCGGATGGCGGCACGCCATGCGTCTATGTCATTGGGATGCACGAAAGTGGTTTCAATACCGAAGCGGCGCATGGTGTAGTGCAGCAGATTGTGCGAACCGCCATACAGGGCCGAACTGGCGACGATGTGCGAGCCCGCGCCCATGAGCGTGGCCACGCTCAGGTGCAAGGCGGCTTGGCCGCTTGCAGTGGCGATGGCGCCTATGCCGCCTTCCAAAGCGGCGATACGCTGCTCAAAAACAGCGGTGGTCGGGTTGCTGATGCGGCTATAGACGTGACCGGCTCGCTCGAGGTTAAAAAGAGACGCCGCCTGGTCCGAGGACTCAAAGACAAACGAGGTGGTCAGGTGAATCGGGACAGCGCGCGCGCCGGTGGCGGGGTCAGGCTGGCTGCCGGCGTGCAGAGCCAGCGTATCGAAATGGGGGTCGGCGTATCCGGGCATGGGAACCTCAGGCTAGGGTGGAGGTGGTGATTGTGAAGCATGCCTTCAAACTAGCGGCCATTGACCTGCAATTTTGAGACAGATTTAAAGTTGGTCCTGATTTAGCTTCAGGCAGTTTCAGTAGACCGCATCATGGTTGCCCACATTCAAAGGAATGATTTTTTGATCGTGAATCAGCAACTCCAATGTGATGCGGTACGACAGGTTGATGGAAACTGAGTGCACACCTTGCATTCGACCTGACAAACCATGCAGCCGAAGTGATGGGTGGTCGATGGCGGCGATGCCTTGTACTATCAGAGCTTCTCGCAATGATCCAAACCCGCCTCACCCCCTGAGCCTGCCCTCATGGATAATCCCTCAGATGAGCGGAAACACCTTAGGCACCTTATTTGCAGTCACCAACTTCGGTGAATCCCACGGCCCGGCCATCGGCTGCGTCATCGACGGCTGCCCGCCCGGCATGGCTTTGAGCGAGGCCGACATACAGCACGACTTGGACCGGCGTCGTCCCGGCACCAGCCGGCACGTCACCCAGCGCCAGGAGCCGGACCAAGTGCAAATCCTGAGCGGCGTTTACCAGGGCGTGACCACCGGCGCGCCTATCGCGCTCTTGATTCAAAACACCGACCAGCGCAGCCAAGACTACGGCGACATTTTGCAAACCTTCCGGCCCGGCCACGCTGATTACACGTATTTGCAAAAGTACGGCGTGCGTGACCCGCGCGGCGGCGGCCGTTCCTCCGCGCGCTTGACCGCGCCCACGGTGGCCGCCGGTGCTGTCGCTAAAAAATGGTTGCTGGAGAAATACGGCACCACGTTCAAAGGATGCATGACGCAACTGGGTGAACACCAGATCGGCTTTGAAGACTGGTCGCATGTGCCGCACAACCCGTTTTACGCGCCGGTGGCTGACGTGTCGCACTTGGAGAGCTATATGGACAGTTTGCGCAAAGCGGGCGACTCCTGCGGGGCGCGCATACGCGTGGTGGCGCAGCACATGCCGGTCGGTTTGGGTCAACCGATTTACGACCGCTTGGACGCGGACATCGCATTCGCCATGATGGGCTTGAACGCGGTCAAGGGAGTAGAGATAGGCGCGGGTTTTGCCAGCGTGGCGCAACGCGGTTCTACCCATGGCGACAGTCTCACGCCAGAGGGCTTTGCGGGCAACAACGCCGGTGGCGTGTTGGGCGGCATCAGCACCGGCCAGGATTTGGAAGTCAGCATTGCCATCAAGCCGACAAGTTCCATCATGACGCCGCGCAACACCATCAACAGCGACGGCGCTGCCACGCAAGTGCAAACCAAGGGTCGGCACGACCCGTGTGTCGGCATACGCGCCACACCGATTGCCGAGGCCTTGCTGGCGCTGGTGGTCATGGACCACGCATTGCGCCATCGCGCCCAATGCGGCGATGTGGTGATGCCGCTGTCGCCTATCCCCGCGCATCGCGGCGGTTGAGCGCATGAATACTGCAACAGCGCCGCGCGCCACGCGGCGTCAACTGGTGCCGTTCGCCGTCTTGTCGGCCGGCTATTTCGCTCATATCGGTTTTTTCAATCCGTATTTGCCGCTTTGGCTCAAACACCTGGGTTTGAGTTTGTGGATGATAGGTTTGCTGACCTCCATGCAGGCGGTCACTCGCGTTTTCGCGCCGTATATCTGGGGCTGGCTGAGCGACCGCAACGGCGCACGCGTGCCTTTGATGCGCTGGTGCTCGGGCATGGCTTTGTTGTGTTCATTTGGTTTGTTGTTTGATCCGTCGCCATGGTGGCTGGCTGCTGTGCTGTTTGGCATGTTCATTCACACCAGCGCCATGATGCCCATGAGTGAAGCGGCCATGGCGCACCTGGTCAGCCACATGGGCACCTTGGATGTGCGCCGTTACGGGCGCATACGCTTATGGGGTTCGGTCGGTTTTCTGGTGACGGTGTTTGTTTCCGGCGCCTGGTTTGAAGCCCGGGGCATGTCGGGCTTTCCTTATTGGGCGGTATTGACTTTGCTGGCAGTCAACATCAGTACCTGGTGTTTGCCGGACAAACGCGAGTCAGTCGCGCATGTGCACGGGCAAGCCGGTTTCTGGCAAGTGTTGCGTCAAGCACAAAGCCGCTGGTTTTTTGCCACCCTGTTTTTTCACGTGTTGTCGCATGTGTCCATTTACACGTTTTTCTCGCTGTACTTGGATGAACTCGGTTACGGCAAGGACATGATTGGCGTGCTGTGGGCGGTGTCTGTGATTGTCGAGATCATGGGTTTTTTCTCGCAGAGCAAATGGCTGCATTTACTGAGTTTGCCGGTATGGCTGTGCGTGTGTACCGGGCTGATGGTGTTGCGCATGGGCATGACGGCGTTTTATGCGCCTGTATTGCCGGTGTTGCTGTTGGCGCAATGCCTGCATGTCTTCACATTCGCGGTGCAACATACAGTCAGCATCGCCTGGTTGTCACAACATTTCCCGGGGCGCTTGCGCGGCAGAGGACAGGCTTTGTATGCGGTGATCGGCTACGGTTTCACTGGTGTCATCGGCGCCTTGGGCGGCGCGGCTTTGAGCACGCGTTTCGGCTTGCAACAGGTGTTTGTCATGGCCATGCCGGTGGCTTTGGCAGCCTTGCTCTGCGCCCTCAGGTTACGCACTGTTTCAGTGCCGGTTGCACATTCTTTCGAATCTGAATAAATTTACATTTTGAATATTCCCCACTTGCTTACATCCGTGATTATTTGTCATTATTCGTTAACGGAGGTGACAAATGCATGCATCCCGATTGTTGATCGTCGAAGACCACCCTATCCTGGCGGACGCCTTGCGCATGAATGTGCTGCAACTCTTACCCCGGGTTCAGTGTCTGCTGGCCTATGACCTGGCAAGCGGTTTGGAGATGCTGCTTGAGCATTCGCCTATTGATCTGGTGGTGCTGGATTTAAACCTGCCGGATTCGCAAGGCGTAGATACTTTGAACGCTGTTTGTCAACTGCGCGCGGACGGTCCGTTGATGGTGTTTAGCTCATTACAAGACCCGGCACTGCCGCAAATCTGCTTGTCCAACCGCGTGTCCTATTTGTGCAAGTCAGCACCTTTGCCGCAGCTGATGTCGTTTTTGTTGCATTCTTTGGCGGTGCAGCAAGATGCCTTTGAACCATTGGAGGATTCTGCGGCAATACTGCAACACAACGACGAATTAGCCGTGCTGAGCAATCACCAGCGTCTGGTGTTATCGCAACTCGCGCATGGCAAAAGCTGCGCCGAAATTGCCGGACAAATGAATATCACTGAATCCACGGTGCGCAGCCATATGCATGCGATTTACCGCCGCTTGGGTGTGGTCAACAAGTCACAGGCAAGCACCCGCTACTGGTTATGGGCAGCCGGTCATGGACGCGGCCACCACTGAACGATGCAATCTTCGGTTGGCGTCATTGCTGTTGCAATGCGTATTTTTGCTGGCAAGCGGTTTTGCGAACGCGCAGGATCAACTTCACACCTACCCGCATTGGCAGGCCATGCGGGTCATCAAAGACAGCCATGGTGAATGGACAGCGAACGAGGCGTGGCAGCACAGCCTGTCACAGGAAGTCACGCATTTAAGCCATCCGCACCAGGCCATACAAGCGATTGACGCCAAGGTGGTGTGGGCCGCTTGGAGCTTGCCTGATGCTGTCACGCAACAGTTGCCGGTGTGGTTAGGCATTCATTTACCGGCTTATGTTGATGTGCAATTGTGGTTGCGCTGGAACCGGGGCGACTGGCAGTTACAACCGCTGGAACACGAGCAGCGGGTGACCCAGCCCGGTGAAGGTCATCTGCTGCCGGTCTGGGCCATACACGATGCCAGCCTCAGACATATCGATGTGTTGCTCAAAATTCAAAACCCGGGCCGCGTGCAGTTGCCGCTGTGGTTGCACAAGCCCGAGACCTTGATGCGCTTGCAATGGAAGTACGCATTGATGTACGGGGTATTACTGGTTTTGCTGCTGACGGTCATGACTTACGCGCTCTGTCTGCTGAGATTTTTTGACAGACAGGCGCTGTTTGTATTCATCGGTATGTTGTTTATGCATTTTGCATTTTTGTGCTGGACAAGCGGGCTGGGGCGAATGCTGATGCCGGCCTTACAGCGTTCGCATGCAGTGCTTGCAGCTGAGTCGGCAATCTGTCTGTGGGTGGTGTTGAGTACTTTTCATATGCGGTCGGCAGTGTGTCTAGATAACAAGTTTGTTCTGCTGGGCAAAAGTCTGCGTTGTTGGGGCTTGTGCGCTGGCTTGCTGATTCTGTTGTCTAGCGGTTTGTGGTTTGTACATGACCACAGCATGACGGGCTACATACTGTCAGTCCATATGCTGTTCATGCTGCTGTGTTGTGCTGGGCATTTGAAACAAAAAATCAATTTAAAAAGTATCTGCCATGCGGCGGTTTGGCTGCTTTATACGCTGGCGCTTAGCGTTTACGCATGGGCGGACAAACTGCACTTGCATCCTGCTGATGCCTTGCTGCTGTCCAGCTTGATCAGTGTGTCTGCCATTCTGTTGACGGGCTGGGCAAACTGTTGGCGACTGATGTCGCAACGAAAAAATTTACAACAGAAACTGGCGCTGGTGCAGCATGATATGTGGCAGCCCTTGCAATCGGTGCAGCTTTATGCGCACGCCATGACGCAGGCCGGGCCGGAGCAGTTGCCGCGTTTAGTCAATGGCATGCAATTGGCTGCCGGTCATGTGAATGATTTCATGCAAGAAATGCAAATCTTGTCGGGCGTGCACAAGGGGGAAGCGCATTGGTTGTCCGAACAACAGATGGTGACTGCAGACGCATTGCTGGCGCCACTCATCGCCGAGTGCCAGTCGCTGGCGCACTGGCAGCGGGTCAGTTTGCGCTACCGCAAGAACCACAGCATGTTGCAAGTCAACGTGCCTGCGGTCCAACGCATATTGCGCAACCTCATCAACAATGCATTGGCGTACACACCTGCCGGTGGCCGGGTATTGATAGGCTGTCGCAGCCGGGCTGGTCAACTGTGGATTTTTTGTCTGGACAACGGCAAAGGCATGTCGCCCGAGCAATTAAAGCAATGCACGCAGGCTTACCGCCGCTTTGAGTCAAACGCAGATGACTTTGACCACCAGGGCCTGGGTTTGTACAGTGTCAAGAAAATGACTGAAAAAATGCGGATGCCCTTGCGCATGCAAAGCACACAGGGCAAGGGAAGCATGATGGGATTTGCGGTGCCGCTGGCAGCATCGACCGGCACACTCGGGCCGGCGGCTTAGTCGCGTGGCCTGAAGCCGAATGATATTTTCGGTGGCATATTGCCGTTTTCATCGCGCGGCAGTGTGCCGGTTTTTTCAATCGCATTCATGACCGCCGCGTCCCAAGCCGGGTTGCCGCTGGAGCGGATCAGTTTCTTGCTGAGAATTTCACCGGTGGCGCTGCAAGTGACCTCGACTTCCGCCTCCGGATTGCCTTTGACGGTCTGCAGCTGCGATTCAGGGAAAGTGATATTGGGCCGCACGCGTGCACGCAATCTGCCCAGGTAAGTGCCGCTGGGTGCCGAGGCCTTGGCGGCACTGGCTTTGTCAGTCGGACCGGTGCTGGCTTCACCCAAACCCTTAAGCCGTTTGATCTGCTCCTGGCGTCGTTGCTCTGTTTCTTTCTTTTCTTCCAGCAATCGTTTGGTTTCTTCTTCCTTGCGCTTGGCTTCCTCTTCTTTGCGCTTGGCCGTTTCTTCCTTGTGTTTGCTTTCCTCTTCCAGACGTTTGGCCTCGTCCTCTTCCTTGCGCTTGGCCTCTTCCTTGGCCCGGGCTTCGTCGTCTTTGCGTTTTTGTTCTTCCTGGCGCTTGGTGTTTTCGCGTTCCTGAGCGGCTTTCTTTTCTTTTTCTTCCTCGGCTTTTTTGGCGCTGGCTTCTTTCAGTCGAACTTCTTCTTCCTTGGCTTTGGCGGCTTTTTTCTCTAGCTCGATTTGACGATCGCGCTCAAGCGCATCTTTTTTCTTTTGTTTTTCTATGGCGATGTCGGCTTCAATTTTGGCTTTGTCGGGAAGTGCCGGTTGAGCAGTGGAGGGCGGTGGCGGCTTCACCGGTTCAACCGGCTTGGGCGGCGTTTCCGGTTTGACCTCGGTAGGCGGCACCGGTTCTTCGTTTCGCTGGGCAACCGGTTCAGGTATGGCAGACCAGAGTTCGGCTTCAATCGCATCGTCTTGCGGTGTACTGCGCCAGGTCACACCCCAGGTCAGCGCCAGTAACAGCAAAAAGTGAACCAGCAAGGCCAGCAGCAGCGCACGACCGAAACCGGGGTCGGCCGGTGGCGCAAAGGCGAGATGCTCGTGCTGGCTCATGGACACCGGTCAGTCGCTTTGGCGAACCGCCAGGCCGACACGTTGCACGCCGGCGCGTTGCAACTTGTCCATCAGCTTGACCACGTTGTCATACACAATGCCTTTGTCGGCATTGATGATGACCGGTGTGGTGGCTTTACCTGCCTGCATTTGCAACACCGTTTTGGCGACGTTGTCCATGTTCGCTTCCTGGCGGGTTTGCTGGCCGGTGCCTTGGGCAGAGGTTTTGGACTTGACCGTGATGCGCAGTTGTTTATCTATTTCGATGGTGATCACCTGATCCGGTGCAGTGCTGGCTTTGCCGACGGTGGGTACATCGATGACGCTGGGCGACAGCAAGGGAGCGGTCACCATGAAGATGATCAACAGCACCAGCATCACGTCGATGAACGGCACCATGTTGATGTCGCTGATGGTGCGACGGCCTCTGCGTGCAGGTGAGTTGGCGGCCATGTGCTTGCCCCGGCCTTAACGCGTGGTGGTCGGCGGTGTGCCGACGTTGCGTTGCAGGATGTTGGAAAACTCTTCGATGAAGGTTTCCAGTTTGTTGGCAACGCGGTCTATGTCGCGCGAGAAACGGTTGAAGGCCAGTACCGCAGGAATCGCCGCGAACAAGCCAATGGCAGTGGCGACCAGGGCTTCGGCAATACCGGGCGCCACCTTGGCCAGGGTCACTTGTTGAAGTGCCGCCAGACCGGTGAAGGCGTGCATGATGCCCCATACCGTGCCGAACAAGCCGACATAGGGGGAAACCGAGCCGACCGAGGCCAGCATGGACAGATTGGACTCGATGGCGTCCATTTCGCGTTGCAGGCTGGCCCGCATGGCGCGGCGTGCGCCGTCCATCAGCAAGCCGCTGTCGGTGATGCGGCGTTCGCGCAGTTTCTGATACTCGCGCATGCCGCTGGCAAATATGCGCTCCATGGGGCCGGACATTTTGACGTTTTGCTGCGCCCCGGCAAACAACTCGTTCAGGCTTTTGCCAGACCAGAATTCACGCTCGAATTCCTCGTTGAGTTTTTTCACTTCCTTGAGCGACAGCAGCTTGCGGAAGATGGCGGCCCAGCTCATGACCGAGACCAGCATCAGTATCAGGACCACAGCCTGTACCACCCAGCTGGCATTCAACAACAGTTGAACGATCGACATATCTTGGTTCATGACAACAACTCCAGTAGAGAGGAAGGGATGCGTTCGGACTTCATTTTGGCTGCATTCACCCAGCCGATGCGGATACTGCCTTCGCAGAGCAAGGTTTGCGTGCCGTCGCTTTCAGGCCGCCAGGCCTGTTGGGCAATCACCAGGCTGGCGCGGCCCTTGTCCTGCAAGACCGCGCTGACTTGAAGCAAATCGTCGAGTTGCGCAGGTCTATGGTATTTCAATTGGGTATCGATCACCACGAACATGCCGCCGGTGTCGAGTTTCAACTGGTTTTGCTGCAAACCGAGGTGACGCAGCCACTCGGTGCGGGCGCGTTCGAAAAACTTCAGGTAATTGGCATAAAAGACGATGCCACCGGCATCTGTGTCTTCCCAATACACGCGCACAGGGAAATGAAAGCTCATGCGGCCTCCAGCAGTTGGCGCAGCCTGCCAGCGGCAGTGTCTAAGTCGGACAGCGAACTGGCGGTGGACAGGCGCACAAAGTCGCCGGGCGAATGCTCGCCGAAATCGCGCCCCGGTGTCAGCGCCACGTGCGCGTGTTGCATGACGTGTTCGGCAAACGCCCAACTGTCGGCCAGGCCCAGTTTGGCGCAGGCGCTACGGCAATCGGCCCAGGCGTAAAAAGCGCCGTCGGGCATCACCGGTACCGGCAGCCCCATAGCCTTGAGTTGCGGAATGAAATGGTCGCGCCGCTGCTTGAAAGCAGCACGGCGCTCTTCGTAAATGGCCAAGCTCTCCGGCTCGAAGCAGGCCAGCGCAGCGTATTGCGCCACGCTGTTGGCGCAAATAAACAGGTTTTGTGCCAGGCGTTCAATCACCGGCACCAGTGCATCCGGCACCACCAGCCAGCCCAGACGCCAGCCGGTCATGTTGAAGTATTTGGAAAAACTGTTGATGCTGATGATGTTGTCGTCTATCGCCAAAGCAGTCTGACCGAAAGATGCGTCATAGCTCAGGCCGAGGTAGATTTCATCCACCATGGTGATGCCGCCCTTGTCACTGACGATGTGATGTATGCGTTTCAATTCGTCAAATGCAATCGAGGTGCCGGTAGGGTTGGACGGCGAGGCCAGCAGCACGCCACGTGTGTGTGCGTTCCAATGTACAGCCACCTGCGCAGCGCTCAATTGAAAACGCTGCGTCGCATCGGTGGGCAACAACACCGCGCGACCGTCGGCGGCTTGCACAAACTGGCGGTTGCACGGGTAGCAAGGGTCGGGCATCAATATCTCGTCACCGGCTTCGATCAAGGCCAGGCAAGCCAGTTGCAAAGCGGCAGACGCACCGGCTGTGACCACGATGCGTCTGGCAGGCACATTGACCCCGAAGCGCGTTGTGTACCAGCCGCTGATGCGCTCGCGCAAGCGGTCCAGCCCCAGCGCCTGCGTGTATTGGGTGCGGCCTTGGTGGATGGCGCGCACGGCGGCTTCCTGTACCAGCGGCGGGGCGGTGAAATCGGGTTCGCCTATGTTCAAAAACACCATGGGTTTGTCGCTGCCACGCGCCTGCTGTGCCAGCGCCGAAGCAGCCTTGGCCATTTCCATCACGTAAAAAGGTGCGATGCGGCTGGCGCGTTGGCTGATGCGCATGGCTTTAGTCGGTGCCGCTGACGGCAGGCGCGGGTTTGTCGGCCGCGACTTCTAACGGGCGCAAGGCAGGCGCCAGACCGTTGAGCACCGCGTTCACGTATTTGTGCCCGTCAGTGCCGCCGAACTCTTTGGCCAGTTCTATGCATTCATTGATCACCACGCGCCAGGGGATATCTATGCAATGCTGCATCTCGTAGGCACCAATCCACAACACCGCGTGTTCAATCGGTGAAATTTCTGCCAGCTTGCGGTCCAGCAAGGGCAAGATGTGCGCGTCAAGCGCTTCGGCTTGCGCCGCGCAACCGTGCAGCAGAGCATCGAAATGCACGCTGTCGGCTTTGTTGAAACCGCTGAGTTCGCGCGTGAAGCTGTCTACGTCTTCGGGCGGGTTGCGCCCGACCAGTACCTGGTAAAGCGCTTGCACGGCAAAGCCGCGTGCGCGTGTGCGGGCGGCGCGTGCGCTGGCGCGGCGCATGTCGGAAGGCTTGCTGCTTTTAACGGCTGGAACAGGCGTATCGGTCATGACAAGGTCTTCATCAATAAAGCCATTTCTACAGCGACCCGGGCTGCGTCGCGCCCTTTGTCGTGTTGGCGCGCAATCGCTTGCGCTTCGTTTTCGGTGGTCAATATGGCGTTGGCAATCGGCAGGCCATGGTCTAACGCCAATTGGGTGATGGCCGAACCCGATTCATTGGCCACCAGTTCGAAGTGGTAGGTTTCGCCGCGAATGATGCAGCCCAATGCGATCAAAGCATCGAATTGATCAGATTGCGCCATGGCCTGTAAAGCCACCGGCACTTCGAGTGCGCCCGGTACTTGCACGTGCTCAATGTCGATGGCGTCCACCTGCAGGGCTTTCAATTCATCGGTACAGGCTTTTGCCAATGCGCCGGTGATGGCCGGGTTAAAACGTGCTTGCACGATACCGATGCGCAAACCGCTGCCGTCCATGTCGTTGCGTGTTGCGCTGAGCTCAGGTTGGTGCATGCTTATTCCTTGGCCAGATAGCCGGTGATTTCAAGTCCGTAGCCCGCCATGCTGGGCATGCGGCGGGGGTTGCCCATGAGGCGCATTTTGTGTACGCCGCAGTCTCGCAGTATTTGTGCGCCAATGCCGTAAGTGCGCAAATCCATGCGACCGCGTTCGGGCGCTTGCGCTGAACGCGCCACGCCTTCGAATTGAGCCAGCAGTTTTTCGCCGCTTTCACCGCAATTGAGCAAGACCACCACACCGGCGTCTTCAGCGGCGATGCGCGAGAGCGCGGCGTCTAGGGTCCAGGAATGCATGACGCGTTGCGGTTCGAGTGCGTCCAGCACAGACAAGGGTTCGTGCACACGGGCCAGCACTTCGTGAGCCGCTGTCCAAGTGCCGCGCACCAGCGCAATGTGCACGCTGTCACTGGGTAAATCTTTGTAGGCGTGAGCCGTGAATGTGCCGTGCGCTGTGGTCATTTGCCGGCTGCTGATTTTTTGCACCAGGGACTCGGTGCGGCTGCGGTATTCGATCAGGTCGGCAATCGTGCCGATTTTCAAACCGTGTTCGGCGGCGAACTGCATCAGGTCGGGCAGACGCGCCATGGTGCCGTCGTCCTTCATGATTTCGCAGATCACAGAAGTTGGCGAGCAACCCGCCATGGCTGCCAGATCGCAACCGGCTTCGGTGTGACCGGCGCGCATCAGCACGCCGCCGTCCACCGCTTGCAGCGGAAAAATATGTCCGGGTTGAACCAGGTCGGCGGCCTTGGCGTTTGACGCTACGGCGACTTGAACCGTGCGGGCGCGGTCGGCGGCGGAAATACCAGTGGTCACGCCTTGAGCCGCCTCGATGGAAACTGTGAACGCAGTGCTGTGCACCGTGCCGTTGCGCGCCACCATGGGTGGCAGATTCAAGTGCTCGCAGCGCTCGCGCGTCAGCGTCAAGCAAATCAGACCGCGACCGAAACGCGCCATGAAATTGATAGCCTCGGGTGTGACATGGTCGGCGGCCAGCACCAAGTCGCCTTCGTTTTCGCGGTCTTCTTCGTCCACCAGAATCACCATGCGACCGGCGCGCATGTCTTCAATGATGTCTTGCAAAGGTGAAATGGCCACTGATGGCTGTGAGGCGCTCATGCGTCGGCTTTCTGGTGAGAGGGGCGGGGCGAATCGAATTGCAGCATGCGCTCGACATAACGCGCCACGGTATCTATTTCAAGATTGACGGGGCTGCCGGGCTTTAAGCTGCCCAGCGCCGTGTTCTCGATCGTGTGTGGAATCAGATTGATAAAGACCAGGCAACCGTCAGCCTTGTCTTCAATCCGGTTGACCGTGAGGCTCACGCCGTTGACCGTGATTGAGCCTTTGTAAGCCAGGTATTTGGCCAGCGCGGGCGCAGCCAGCACTTGCAACAACCAGCTTTCACCAACCAGTTCAAAGCGCGCCACCTGACCGACACCGTCCACATGGCCCGAGACGATATGGCCGCCGAGGCGGTCGTTGGGCCGCAGCGCTTTTTCCAGATTCAGGGTGGTGCCGATCACATTAAGCAAAGCGGTTTTGTCCAGCGACTCGGCAGAGATGTCTATGGTGAACAGGTTTTGTTCGGCATTGAAACTGGTCACTGTCATGCAGGCACCGTTAAGGGCAATGCTGTCGCCGAGGGCGACGTCGTCCAGGTAATGCGCAGGTGTGCTGATCTCAAGGCGTTTGCCATGATCCAAAGAGCGACCCAGGTCGTGAACGGCGGCGATGCGCCCCACGCCGGTAATGATTCCGGTGAACATGCGTGTATTTTCGCAGATCAGCGAGTGCGTCTGAGCAACAGTCTCAAATCAGCACCGATTTGGCTGGTTTCATGGAATTGCCAAGTCTGCGCTTGAGCCAGGTTTGTCAGTGTCGGCAAGGCCGCCATGCTCTGGCCGGGGCCGGTTAACAGCGGTGCCAGATAGACCAGCAATTCGTCTATCAAATCCGCATTCAGCAAGGAGCCGTTGAGTTTGTTCCCGGCTTCCACATGGACTTCGTTGTAGTTGAGTTGCCCCAGCTGCTGCACCATGGCCTGCAAATCCACTTTGTCGCCCGGGCCGCTCAGGCAAACCAGGCTGGCGCCTTGCGCTTTCAACGCAGCTTCTCTTTCGGCATCGCGCAAGGCATGAAACACCACCACACGGCGTTTGACTTGCCACAGTTTGGCGTTCAAAGGTGTTTGCAAGCGTGAATCCACCAGCAGCAAATCCGGTTGGCGCGGCGTGTCCACCGCTCGCACATTCAAGAGCGGATCGTCTTGCAACACCGTGCCTATGCCGCTGAGCACGGCGCAGGCGCGCGCGCGCCAGTGGTGGCCGTCATCGCGGGCTGCTTGGCCGGTGATCCATTGGCTGACACCATTGATCAAGGCCGTCTGGCCGTCAAGCGATTGCGCGGTTTTCAGTCTCAGCCACGGCGTGCCGTGTTGCATGCGTTTGAAAAAACCGATGTTGAGTTCGCGCGCTTCGTCTTCGAGCAAGCCGGTGTGCACCTCGATACCGGCGGCGCGCAAGCGGGCCAACCCTTGACCGGAGACTTGCGGATTGGGGTCTTGCACGCTGGCAAACACGCGCGCAATACCGGCTTGAATCAATGCGTCACAACACGGCCCGGTGCGCCCCTGGTGCGCACAAGGCTCTAACGTGACATAGGCGGTCGCCCCGGTGACATCAAGGCCGCGGGATTGCGCATCGCGCAAGGCCATGATTTCCGCGTGCGCCTGACCGGCCGGCTCCGTGTGTCCTTGACCCAACAGTTCGCCATTGGCCGATGTGATGACACATCCCACGCGGGGGTTGGGCGAGGTGATGAACAAGGCCTGTTGCGCCTGCGCCAGGGCATGGCGCATGTGTGTGAAATCTGTCGGGGAAAAGAGCATGCAGTGATTATCCTTGGCCGGGGGAGTGTGATTGCCGCAAGGCGATCAAACAGACGTTGACAAAATTTATATACATTTCTCATGAACGGTAAATTTTTTAGATTTATAACCAACCCTAGGGACAACCCTTGATCAATTTACTGAATTCGGAATGCAGAATGCGGGGGCCTTTTGCAATTTCTGCAAGAGTCCACAATGTGTGTGCAAGTCAATTTTTTCAGGGGAAAACGAATGAAAAAAAATGTACGGCGACTCAGTGCTGCATTCGGGGTAGTCATGACCAGTGTCATGCTGTCCTTGGGTGCAAGCGCTGGTGATGTCACCACCGACAGGCTGTTAAACAGCGAAAAAGAACCAGGCAACTGGCTCAATCACCACGGCAACCTTGAAGCCCACCGCTTCTCCGGTCTGGATCAGATCAACGCCAAAAACGTCAAAAACCTGCGGGTTGCTTTCACCTGGGCTATGGGTGGAACACAAGGTGGCGGCAAGGAAGTCATTCAGTACCAGTACTCTGGTCTGGAAGGCACACCTGTGGCTGAAGACGGCTTCCTGTACCTGACAACAGGTTGGGGCGTGGTCACCAAGCTCGACACACGTGGCGGTACACCGCGCATGGTGTGGCAATACAACCCCGCTGCTGATCCCGACTACGCCACCACCGTGGCGTGTTGCGGCATCAACAACCGTGGCGCTGTGTTGTCTGGCAATATGGTCATCTCTCCCGTCATCGACGGACGCATCATTGCGCTGAACAAAACTGACGGTTCTAAGATTTGGGAAGCCCAAGTTGCTGATCCAGGTAAATCTGAAACCATCACCAACGCACCCCTGATCGTCAAAGACATGGTCGTGACTGGTATGGCCGGTGCCGAGTACGGTGTTCGCGGCTGGCTTGAAGCGCTGGATATCAAAACCGGCAAGCGTCGTTGGAGAACTTACACGATTCCTGGTCCCGGCGAAGCCGGCCATGAAACATGGAAAGACAAACACGGTGCCTGGAAAACAGGCGGCGGCTCCACTTGGGTGACTGGCTCTTATGATCCTGAGCTGAACATCATTGTTTGGGGCACAGCCAATCCTGGTCCTGACTGGGACAATGCTTACCGTCCCGGCGATAACCTGTGGACCGACAGCACCATAGCACTGGACGCCGACACCGGCAAAATCAAGTGGGGCTTCCAGCACACTCCCAATGACCCGTATGACTACGACTCTGTGTCTGAAAACACATTCGTTGACACACAGGTTAACGGCAAGTTTGCCCGCACCACACTGCACGCCAACCGCAACGGCTACGCCTATGCGCTGGACCGTAAAACCGGTGAGTGCTTGTGGGGAACCCAGTTCGTCGATAAGTTGAACTGGAGCGGTGGCTTGGATTCCAAGTGCAAGCCCAAGACCTACGACGCCAAGTCTGACGTCCAAAATTATGTCAAGGGCACAGCAGCTGCCCGTGGTACCGCCACCAAAGGTCGCGGCACTATTGACGGCGTTTTGGAACCCGGACACATGGGTGGCAAAAACTGGCCCCCGACTTCTTACAGCCCGCAAACCGGTATGTACTACATCCCGACCATTGAAGGTTGTAACAAAGCTTTTGCCGAAGTTACTGAGCCGGGCGCCCTCAAGCCCCGTCAGCTGTTCCTCGGCGGCGCACCGTTCTCTACATTTGATGACCCGAACTGCGGCCGTATCAGCGGCAGTATCACGGCTATCGAAGTGGCCAGCGGCAAGGTCGTGAAGAAAGCCTACACCAAGCACCCCCAACTCGGCGGACTGCTGTCCACCGCTGGTGGCCTGGTGTTCTCAGGCTATGCTGAAGGCCAAGTGGTTGCACACGATGCAAACACTTTGGAAGAACTGTGGAGATTCGAAACTGGCTCAGCCATCAACGCACCTCCCATGTCTTTCAGCGCTGACGGCAAGCAATACATTGCCATTGAAGTCGGCCTCGGCGGCGCATGGCCACAGTGGTTTGTGGCTGCTACACCTGAACTCAAAGCTCAGGTTCCTAGCAACATGCTTTACGTTTTCGCTCTGCCTTAAGCAGGCGTGAAAGAATGCGGTCTGGTGTCTGACACCGGACCGCTTTTTTGTTTAAATTGTGAAATGATTTTTTCTTTGAAGATAAAGGTAAGGTTGAAGTGATGAAAGTCCTGACATCAAATTTGCTGCGGAATCTGGCCCTGTGTTTGCAAGTGTTTGCTGCATGTTTGCCGATTGCGGCAGTTGCAGAAGAAGAGGACCGTCCGGTCATTGTGGTACCTCGCGGGGGTGGCAAAGAGACTTTTACTAGGTTTTGCACAACCTGTCACATGCCCGACGGGCGTGGCGGACAAAACGAAGGCGGTTACGGTGCCGATTTACGTGTGACCAAATTGACCGTTGAAGAAGTTGCTGACGTTGTCTCCAAAGGTCGTCAATCCAAAGGCATGCCTTCATTCAAAGGCATTGTTGATGACGAGAAAATCGGTCAGGTGGCCGCTTACATAAAAACAGTGATCAAGCTCAAGGAATAAGCTTTGTCACTTTGCTGCAAATGAAAAGGCCGCTTACGCGGCCTTTGTTTTTATAAACTGTGGATAGGCTTTACAAATAGTTGCTTGCTTATTTGGCCGGGTATTTGGCCTGAACACCGGCGAGTTGTTCAGGGGTCATGCGTTTTTTCAAGCTGTCCAGAACCGATTGAAAATCCAGGCGCGCATAGCTCTCATTGCGCTGCATGGCTTCCTCTACCCAGTCATAGGCCTGAACATAATTTTTATGGCCGCCCATGCGAACTTCCATATAAATCATTTTCAACAGAACCCGACCGTTTTTGTTCTTGCGCGCAGCCAGTTGATAACCGATTTCTCTGGCCTCTGACAAATCGCCTATTTCGCGACCGCGGTCATAAGCATCCCGACCTTTGATGAACAAAGACAGGTTTTCATTTTCGAAAGCACATTCTTTTTCATTTTCAAGAGGGCAGACAAAGCTTTCTTCTGCATAAGCAGAAGGTACTGAGGTGATGACCAATGCAAGCGTTGTCAAGGTGACCCGCCAGGCGGGGTGTGAGAGTATGTTCATGGGTGAAAACCGGTTGATAGTAAGGGGAAGAGAGTGATTCAGTTACCTGCCATGTCCTTGCTGAACTTGCCTAGCTTGGCGGTGTCAAAGTAATAGGTGACAGCGGAAAATCTGCCGCTGGTGTCCATGTCGTAAATGGCGACCATGGGAACTTTGAAGAAGTCCCCGCTGGCTTTGTGCTGCGCTTCCCAGATGTAAACAATGGCGGCAGTACGGCCGTGGACAATGATTTGCTTGACCTCGTACTTGGCTTTGAAGGCTTTGAACTCGGCGTTGAAGAATTCGGTGAAATCTTTTTTGCCGCTTTGGTTGGTCAATGGGCTTTGACGGGTGACGTTATCGGAGAAATATTTCACCCAATCGGCGGTGTCTTCAGCCTCCATGGCATTGTTGTAACCGGTCAGCGCCTGGCGGATGATGGATTCAACCTGCATCTCCACCGAACCGGCGGCTTTGGCATTCACAGTGAATAACAGACCCAGGGAAAGAAGAAACACGGGAATATACCGATGGATCCGGGACATGAAAGCAACTCCTGAATAGTTAAATTTAAAAGTATTAATTTTAGATGATTTCCGCCCGAGTCGCAATACCGTAAATACGCCACGGCGACACTTCAAAATGGGTTCTTCCACGACTGGTTTTGCATACTTAGCAATACCCATAAACAAATAAGCTTGCATTCATTTTGACCAGCAACTGCTGACATCGGCTTGCGAACCCCTTTGCCCGGCTTGATTGAGCGTGAGTGCACCGCATGTGTCTGTGCTTTGCGCGCCCACCGGTGTCGCGGTCAACAGGTAGCTTTGGCCCTGACTGCTGAGGCTGAGCCGGTAGCGCAATTCTGTTGTGCGCCATACGCTTTCGGGCAAAGTGTCAGGGTAACTGCCTTGGCTGGTCGCCGCTTGCTCCAGCCATTGAGCGGATTTCATCAATGCCACTTTGGCCAGCTGACGCTGGCTGCGTGACTGAGCCGTCTGGTAGACCGGCATGGCAAAAGCTGTCAGCAGGCCGATGATGGCCATCACGCATATCAATTCAATCAGGCTGAATCCGGTTTGCGAATGGCTGAATGTCATGGCTGCAACTCCAGCACAGTTTGCAGATCCGCCAACCTGACCGCCGTGTCGTTTACCGTGGTGGTGGCGGGTTGCCACACCGCTTGCCAGGCGGCCTGCGTGTTTCGACCCGAGGCCTGCGCCAGCGCCGTGATGCGGTAGGTGAACGCGCCGCCGGCTTGGCTTGCAATGCTTGTTGTTGGCAATATTTCAACCCAGTACACCAGACTGATATCGCCTTGATCCGGCAAACTGTTGGCACCTGATGTGCGGTTCAGCCAATCGCTGCGGTGGTTGCTCAGATGCAGCAGTGGCCTGCAAATACCTTGGACACAGCCGTTGACAGGCAAATGTGTTTGCAATTGCGCCCATTGGGCAGCATCCACCGGGTAAGACAAGCGCATATTGTTATTGGCTTGCGCTGCGGGCGAAGAGATGGCTGTCGCTACCTTGCATATGCCTGATAAAGCCGCTTGCCGCAATTGCCAGCGCTCGACACTGCTGCGACTCCAGCCTTGCGACAAAGCGATGTTGCGCCAGCAAGCCAGCAGTAGCACACTGCAAAGCATGGACAGCGCCAATACGGTTGGCAACGCCAGGCCTTGTTGGTGGAAAAATTTTTGAGATTTCATGGGCCGGCATGGTTGAGAAAAAACACGGTGCGCCATGCGCTGGCACCGTTTTTCAGAGGCGATTGTGTGTTGCATGACAGATTCCCTGGAGTGAGAGTGAGGCCGTCCGGACGTATTTGCAGACACAGACCGACAGCACGTACTTGCTGCCAGTCGCTGACCTGCGCTGCGCTGCGCCATTGCAATTGCTGTGCGGCGGGGGCAGCGCCTGGCGGCCCGGTTTGCTCGGCGTACCGCAGGCGCAAATCGTCGATTTGTTCGGCCAGCGCCTGGTAGGTGGTGTTGCTGCGTGCCGTGTCCTTGCAACTGAGTTCGCGCTGACTGTTGCGTCTGAAATCGTCTTGCAGCCAGGGCAGGGTGGAGGCTTCATGGCCCTGACAGTCTGCGGGCGTCAGGCTGCGCCACTGGTTCAATTGCAAAGTGGTGTCGCTGCCGCTCAGAGTCGCCGGTAAGCGGCTAAGTACCGCCATGCCTTGTGCGTCGACAGACAGTTCAGGTGCGCCCGCGCGTTGTACGCGATCGCGCAACAACTGCACGGCTGTGTGCAGGCGCAGCTGGGTTTCTGCTTGTGTTTGCAGCATCAACTGACTGCGCTGTATCCAGGCAAACGCGCTGAATGCCGCCATGACCACCAGCAGGCTCAGGCTCATGCCGACCATGCATTGCACCAGCCCCTGGCCTTGCTGCTGCTTGGGTTGTTTGTGCTTCATGGCCGCCATGAGGTTTGCCAGCAGTTGTGCGAGGGCGGGCAATCAGGAACGCTCACCGGGCTGGGCGGTTCGCTGACGCCCGGCCAGGCCAGCAGCAAATCCACCATCGGGTCGCTGCCGGGTGTGGTTTGCAGCCGGGCGCGTGCCTGCGGCAGGCGTTGACGCCATTCACTCAGCCATTCGCCCAGATCGGCCTGTGCCCATTGCTGTGCATCGCAAGCCGCTTGCCTGCAATCGCCTGCGGGCGTTGCGCCATCCAGTTCCAACTGGTACCACTGCCAGGCACCGGGATGCACTTGCATGCGTTGCCACAGGTCTTGCGCCATGGCTACCGCCTGCTGCAATGCCAGGGCCTGGCGCTGTGCCTGCATGGCTTGCAGTTGCCAGGCCATCAAACCCAGGCACAACAGATTGAGCACCATCAGCGCTGCCATGGCCTCCAAAATGGAAAAGCCTTGCATTCGGTGCCTCAGGTTTTTCATGAGCAACTGTTCGCGTTGACCATGCGCAAGCGCCCGGCGGTATTGATGCAAATGCTGCGTACCAGCTTGCTGCCGGGCTGCGCAGGTTGTATGACCAGACGCAAACCGCCAGCCACAGGTTCACCTTGTGCATTGATGGGTAATTGGTTTTGCGCCGGTGCCAGCATCACACTGAGATCGCCGTTGAGGGAATTACTCAGCACTGCGGTTTGGCTGTTGTCAGCCGGGTTGACCAGTTCCCAACCGCAGCGCCAGTCGCCATTGGGCAACTTGTTCGGCGTGCAATTGTTCAGGCGCTGAAATTGCATGGCCTGGCCGGTGCGCAAGGCATGCAAACGCGCCGATTGCAAATCTGCGGCCCAGGCCTGCGCCGTGTTTTCCACGCGCGCACGCCATTGCCATTGGCCGATGGCCGGGGCTGCCATGGCAGCCGCAATGCCTATCAGTGCGGCAACCACGCAGAGTTCAGGCAGGCTGAAGCCATTGTGTTGACGCCGCACACACAGTCTTGCTGATTTTGGAGCGCCTGAAAAGCGGCTTGATGGAATCAAAAAAAATGGCGGATACATGTCCGCCATCTTGCAAAAAAACAAACGCTGAAACTGTGCGCTGTTAACTCAAATGATGTGATGTGTTAACGGCGGAATTCATCGACCAAGGTTTTGAATTCGTCCACATCTTCAAAACTGCGGTAGACGCTGGCAAAGCGCACATAGGCTACTTTGTCCAGCTTTTTCAATTCACGCATCACCAGTTCGCCTATGCGCGTTGAAGCTACTTCACGTTGTGACAGCGTGAGTAACTTTTCTTCTATGCGCTCGATCGCTGCATCTATCTGCTCGGTGCTGACCGGGCGTTTGCGCAAAGCCAGATTCAGCGAGCCGCGCAGTTTGCTGCGGTCGTAGTCTATGCGTCTGCCGTCTTTTTTCACCACCGCCGGGTAGCTGACATCGGCGCGTTCATAGGTGGTGAAACGTTTTTCGCAATGCCCGCAGGAGCGGCGGCGGCGGATAGAGTCGCCCTCTTCAGACATGCGGGTCTCCATGACCTGGGTTTCCACATGGCTGCAAAAAGGGCATTTCATGCTTGATTACCCATAGACCGGAAAACGGCTGGTGAGAGCATGCACCTTGGCGCGCACTGCTGCGATATGCGCTTCGTCGTTCGGGTGCTCCAGCACGTCGGCAATCAAATGAGCGGTGGCGCGTGCCTCTTCGTCTTTGAAGCCGCGTGTCGTCATGGCCGGGGTGCCTATGCGCACACCGCTGGTGACCATGGGTTTTTCGGGGTCGTTGGGAATGGCGTTTTTGTTGATGGTCATATGGGCATTGCCCAGCGCCACTTCTGCGGCTTTGCCGGTGATGCCTTTGGCGCGCAAATCGACCAGCATGACATGGCTTTGGGTACCGCCGCTGACAATACGCAAGCCGCGCTCGGTCAAAGTTTTCGCCACAACGTCAGCGTTTTTCAACACCTGTTGTTGGTAAACCTTGAAGCTTGGGTCAAGCGCTTCTTTGAACGCCACCGCTTTGGCCGCGATCACATGCATGAGCGGGCCGCCTTGCAAGCCGGGGAACACTGCGCTGTTGATGGCTTTTTCGTGTTCGGCTTTCATCAGAATGATGCCGCCGCGCGGGCCGCGCAAACTCTTGTGCGTGGTGGAGGTGACCACATCCGCATGCGGCACCGGGTTGGGATAGACGCCGGCCGCGATCAGACCGGCGTAATGCGCCATGTCCACCAGAAAAATGGCGCCTATCTCTTTGGCTACTTTGGCAAAGCGGGCGAAGTCTATGTGCAAGCTGTACGCCGATGCGCCTGCAATGATCAGCTTGGGGCGGGTGGCAAGCGCTTTGGCTTCCATGGCGTCGTAATCGATTTCCTCTTTGGCGTTCAGGCCGTAACTCTCCACTTTGAACCATTTGCCCGAGAGGTTCAGCGGCATGCCGTGGGTCAGGTGACCGCCCTCGGCCAGGCTCATGCCCATGATGGTTTCGCCAGGTTTTAAAAACGCCAGAAACACCGCCTGGTTGGCCGATGCGCCGCAGTGCGGTTGCACGTTGGCAGCATCTGCGCCGAACAATTGTTTGGCCCGCTCGATAGCGAGTTGTTCGGCCACATCGACATTTTCGCAGCCGCCGTAATAACGCTTGCCCGGGTAACCCTCGGCATATTTGTTGGTCAGTTGCGTGCCTTGTGCTTGCATGACGGCAGGTGAGGCGTAGTTTTCGCTCGCGATCAATTCGATATGGTGTTCCTGGCGTTGGTTTTCAGCCTGTATGGCAGCCCAGAGTTCAGGGTCGGTTTGAGCCATCAGATGTGAGCGTGGGTACATGTTTTCTCCGTTGAAAATATCAGGGTGTGGCATCGGCGGGTTTGAAGGGGCTGAGACTTCTGGCCTTGTCCAAGAGTTCGATCAGACCGTCTTCTGCGGGCAATTTGTTGGAGAGTATGGACACGTGCTTGCCGCTGGCAATGTCTTTAAGCCTTTGTTGTTCTGCTAGCACCTTGGCCACATAGCCGCCGTCTTCGCCGCTATTGCCCGCGCCCACATACTGACGCAGACCGGCTTCAACGCCGCCGTTACGGTCTATGGATTCGCGCAGCACACTGGCGCCGACGCGTAAGTTCGCAATCGGGTCGAAAGCGGCAAATTCTCCGCCGAAGTTATCGTATTTTTCGGTGTGTACATCGGTGCGCACCTGCATCAGTCCTTGCGCGCCCATGGAGCTTTGGGCAAACGGGTTGAAACTGGATTCCACGGCCATCACTGCCAGGATAAGCGTGGGCTCGAGTTTTTTCTGCGGTCCGAGTTCGTAGGCTTCCGCTACCAGTGCGCTGATAGGTTCTGGCGCGACCCGGTATTTACGGCTCAGCCACATGGCTACGGCAGCCTGTTCTTTCGGCAAGTCCTGGGGATCAACTGCGGTGGCACGGTCAACCGCGCTGGCGTCTTCGTTGAAACCGAAATCCAGGCCGTGGCGGCTTTGTAGCCAGTCAATCAGTTCCACCTCGACGCTGGAGCGCAAATCAGGCTGAGAACTGAAGACCACCAAAAAGCAAAAAACCGCCAGACCGAGCAAGGCCAGGCCGCTGTGCGTGATCAGAAAAAAGCCTTGGCCCACGTCGGACATGAAAACTTTGGCCGATCGCTTGAAGGTTTCAATTATTTGCATCCAGGTATTTTAAGCTTTGACCCTCTCGACCCTGTCACAATATGCAACTTAGCCCGAACGGGTACAAATTAGCGAATTGAACGCCGTGAACTCCCCTACCCACAGTTCCCCTGACCTGACCGCCCTGGACGCCATCACCGGCGGAGCATTGACAGCCGCCACTTCCGGCGAGCGCTTGACGCGTGTGCGCGAATGGTTAAGCACCGAGCCTGCGCTTGACCTGCTGCAAACAGTTTTTAAAGAATTGAGTGCGCGCGACAAGGGCGCAGCCAAGCCGGTGAAAGAAAAAATCGACGAACTGCGTCGCGCCAAAATCCAGGACAGCTTGGCTGAAGAATGGGCTGAAAAAGCGCGAAATTTGCTATCTGCCAGCCGTTTGAACGTGGCCGACGCCATGGCTTGGGCCCGCGACACGGCCAAGGCCGGCGCGCCGCTGTCGCGTGAACCGCTGGCGGGTTTGCGCCTGGCGCTGGCCGACCGGGTCAAGCACATTGAAGATCTGGCGCACCGTGCCCAGGTATTGCGCGAATCGGCCTTGTTGATGGCCCAACGCATTGAAGTACTGTCGACCAAACCCTGGACCGAGGCACTTGAATTGCAGGCCACGCTGGCCCACGACATCGAACGCTTCCGTCAGGAATGGCAGACCTTGGGCGGCGACGCCCACTGGCAAAGCTTGGACCCCAAATACCCGCAGACGCTGAATGAAAGCGCCCAGCACATTCAGCTGGTATGGGACGCTTTTTCAGCAGCTTTGGCGCAAACTCAGGCTGCAGCGCATGATGCCAGCCTGCCTCTGCCCGCGGTGCCGGCCTGGGCCGACCAGTTGCGGCAGTCACGCGGCGAAGCGGTCAAAGCGGCTCCGGCTGCGCCCGCGCGTCCGCCGGTGGACCCGGCCTTGCGTGAACAGGCGCAGCAAACTGTGCAGGAATTGTTGCAACAGCTCGAGGCCGAACTCTTGCAAGGCCATAGCAAAGCCACCACAACAATTGCTGCTGCTTTGAAACAGGCTTTGAAAATACACGCCAAGGCACTTGACCATGAACTCGAGACCAAGGCCCAACAGGCTTTGACCAAGGCGGCTGAACTCGAAGGCTGGCAACGCTGGCGCGCCGATCAAATCCGTACCGAACTGGTGACCAAAGCCGAAGCCTTGCTCAAACCGCTCAAACCTCTAGAAGACAAAACTGCATCAGCTGTTGAACCGTCGCACGCAAGCGACGATGTCTCTATGTCTGAAGTAGCGCCCGAAGCTGAGGCCGCTGTGTCAATAGCGCCCGAAGCCGAAGCCGAGGCCGCACCGCTTGAAGCTCTGCCCCATGCTGAAGCAACAACTGATGCGCCGGCACCTGTTTCTGCAACTGAAGCAACGGCTGAAACGCCTACAGAAACACCTACAGAAACATCCGCTGAGGCGCAAGCACCGGTCAAAGTCCGGATTAAAGGCAAAGGCAAATCCCCGGCTGCAGCGCAACAAGTGACTGAATGGGTACCGGTGGTCACCGGCCGCAAATTGCAAGACAGCTTGCGACAACTGCGCGAGGCCTGGAAGCAAACCGACCAGGGCGGCCAACCCAACCACGCTTTGTGGAAGCGTTTTGACCAGGCCTGCAACCGCGCTTACCCGTTTGTGCAGGAATGGCTGGAAAAAGCCAAGGCCGAATCGCAAGCGCACCGTGATCAGCGTCTGGCTTTGCTGGCCGAAGTCGCGGCCTGGACCGTGGCCCACGCAGGCAATACCGATTGGAAACAACAGGCGCGTGAACTGCACCAGTTCTCCGAACGCTGGCGCACCAGCGGTCACTTGAGCGAAAAAGCTTTTGCTGAAATGCAAGCCCAGTGGAAGTCCGCCATGTCAGCCGCGCATGCGGAACTTGAACAGGCGGAGAACGCCAGCATTGCCCGGCGTCGCGCCATGATCGAAGAGGCCAAACAACTGGCGGCAGCGGCGAGCTTGCGCATAGACGCGGTCAAGGCCTTGCAGCAACGCTGGCAAGCCGAATCGCAATCCATTGCGCTGGACCGCAAGCTGGCGCAAAAACTTTGGGACGCATTCCGACAACCGCTTGACGAAGCTTTTCAGCGCAAAACCCAGGAACGCACGGTGCAAACCCAGGCTTTGTCGGCGCACGACCAGGCGGTGCTTGATGCCTCGAATGCCTTGGAAAAAGCCATTGGCCAAGGTGACGCAGCGCTGATCCGTCAGGCCATGCAGCATTTGAATTTGGTCATCACCGGCAAGGCCGTGGCTGCTGCTGCAGTTGCGCAGGAAAGCGAGCCAGTCGTTGCCCAAGCAAGCCCTTCAAGCCCAGCTGAAGATGTGCCTGCGACAGAAACGCCCGTCGCCGAACAGTCAACCGAAGTCGAGCCATCAAGCCCGGATACAGCCGCTGAGCAGACTGCATCTGATGAAACTCAGGCAGATACACAGGCAGCCGATGCGCCTGCACCTGCCCCTGTCAAAGCGCCGGCCCCTGTGAAAAAAGTGGTGGCCGTGCGAGGCGACGACCGGCCCGGTCAAAAGAAAACCGAACCTGTGGTGGCTGGCCGTTTCGGCGACAAACCCGGCGGGCGCCGCAACGAACGCGATGCACCCGGCAGACGCAACGAGCGTGATGCACCAGGTCGTGGCCGCGAGCGCGAACCGTTTGTAGACCGGGGTCCGCGTCTGGGCGACGCCGCTTTCCGCGCCCAACGCAACGCCATCGAACAAGCCGAAAACGTTTTGAAAAAACTGGCCATGCAAGCGCACGGCGAAACCCTTGTGCATGTGTTGTCCGCCTGGCAGCAAAGGCAAGCAGATCAATTGCCGCCAGCCAAGGAATTGGGCAGCCGCGTGAATGCAGCGCAACGTCAGGCCTGGGTGCAGGCTTTGCAAACAGACGCCAAAGGCGATGCAGCCACCGCCTTGTTGCGTCTGGAAATGGCCGCTGAGGTCAACACCCCGGCAGACCATCAGCAAGCGCGTCGCAATCTGCAATTGCAATTGCTGACCAAACGCAACGATGCGCCACCGGCCCAAACCTGGGCACAGGATGTGGCGTCTGTGTTGCAATCCGGTTATGACGCGGATGCTGCTCAGCGGGTACAAACTGTGCTGCGGGTGCTGCTCAAGCGTTAAGCCGGGGCTGACAAATCTGTTCTCTCAAACCCCCGCCCGGCCTGCCAGCTAAAGCCTTGCAGGCGCGGCGGGTCTGCATCAGCATGCCAATCACTCAGTACTTGACGCTCTAAGCCGTTGCCGAGTTGATGCACAGCGGCACGGTGCGTGTGCCCGTGCAACAGCAAGCTGGCTTTGTGGTCTGTCAGCCAGCCGACGGCAGCCGCCGCGTCAACATCCACCCAAATAGGGTTGGTGGTCTTGCGCGCTTCGCTGTGCGCCCTGATAGCGCGGGCTTCTTGTGTGCGCTCTTGCAAAGGCTTGGCCAGAAAAGCGTTTTGCCATTCGGATGAGCGCACTTTGGCTCTGAACAACTGGTAGTCGGTGTCTTCCAGGCACAAAGCATCGCCGTGGCTGAGTAAGCAAGTAGATTCAGAAGTGTGCAGCACACAGGGATCGTTCAAAGCTTGCATGCCGCTGACTTCACAGGCAGCGCTGCCCAGCAAAAAGTCGCGGTTACCGGCCATCCAATAAACCGGCATGCGTTGGCTGACAGCGTGTATGCGACTCAGGCAATCGCGCTCGAAAGCCGCTTGCGGGTCGCTCAAGATATCGTCGCCAACCCAGACCTCGAACAAATCACCCAGAATGAACAAAGCATCTGCTTGCAGGTGAAGCAAGTAGGCGGCCCAGGCCCGGAAAGTGGATGTGTCAGCAGCGTCTAAATGCACATCCGATAAAAAGGCCAGATTAGAAAGTTGGCGTACATCCAAAGACGCAGGCAGCGGTGGGAACCGGTGGTCAACAACTGCCATGGCGCAATGGTTTTACAGCAGCACAGCTTTGCTGATCAGCACGTCGTCCTTGGGCACATCGTCGTGAAAGCCGCTACGCCCGGTAGGCACTTTGGTGATGGCGTCCACCACGTCGGTACCGGCTATCACTTTGCCAAAAACCGCATAACCCCAGCCGGAAGGCGTGGGCGATGAGTGGTTGAGGAAGTCGTTGTCTTTGACGTTGATGAAGAATTGCGAAGTCGCTGAATGCGGGTCATTGGTGCGCGCCATGGCGACTGTGTAGCAGTCGTTGGTCAAACCGTTATCAGCTTCGTTTTCGAGTTTGGTGCCGACTTTTTTTTCTTTCATGCCGGGGCTCATGCCGCCGCCTTGCACCATGAAGCCGGGAATGACGCGGTGAAAAATGGTGTCGTCGTAATGGCCTTTTTCTACATAAGAGAGGAAATTGGCCACGGATTTAGGAGCTTTGTCAGCATCGAGTTCCAGCGTGATCACGCCGTGGTCTTGGATATGCAGTTCGACTTGCGGGTTTGACATGTTTATTTCACCAAGGTTGCGGATTGGATGATGACCTGGTTCAAAGGCGCATCGGTAGGGAAGGGGCCGCCGGGGCCGGTAGGCATTTGCCGGATGCGGGTGACCACATCCATGCCGGAGATGACTTTGCCGAAAGCCACATAACCCCAGCCTTGACCGGATGGTGCCCGGTGGTCTAGAAATTCATTGTCTTTCACGTTGATGAAAAACTGGGCGGTTGCGGAGTGGGGATTGTTGGTGCGTGCCATGGCCAGTGTGCCCACGGTATTGCGCAAGCCGGCTTTAGCGGCTGCTTCAACCCCTTCGTGCTTGATAGGCGGGCGGGTTTGTTTCTCGTTGTACTTGCTGTCGTAACCGCCGCCTTGGATCATGAAATTGTTGATCACACGGTGAAAAATCGTGCCGTTGTAATGTCCGTCATTCACGTAGCTTAAAAAGTTTTCCACGGTATTAGGTGTTTTGTCGGGGTACACCTCAACGACGAACTCGCCGGCGCTGGTGACAAATTTGACTTGCGGGCTGGATTGCGCCTGCGCGCTCAAGCCAAGACTCAGAGAAATGAACAGGCACAAGGCCAGGCGGCGTGAAGTGATCATCATGGTTTTGGCAGGGTGAGTTGAAGAACGGGTTGAAGAGCTTGCATTTTGCCGTTGAGTTGGGCGGATTTGCCGCCGTTCTTTTCGGCATTCAAGTAAGAGAGGCGTGCCAGATGCAAGAGTATGTCACCCAGGTTTTCGTGGGCAATCGCGTAGAGCGGGTTGTTGCGCAAGGCGAGTTCAAACTCGCGTTTGGCTTCATCCAACTGGCCATTGGAGGCCAGCATCACGCCCAGGTTATTGTGAACTTCAGGCAGTTCGGGGTATTCCTCGGAGAGTTGCTGGTAAAGCTCTAGCGCCTCGCTTTGGCGTTGCATGGCTTCCAGCAGGCGTGCTCGCCAAAAGCGCATTTGCGGGTCGCGCGGGCGTTCAATTAAATATTCGTCGATTTCAATCAGCGCACCCTGCCAATCGCGCTGCACCATTTTTTTCTGCACTTCGTCATGCGGCAAACCACGGTAATCGCGCTCGGTAGAAGTTTGCGCTTGCAAACCCAGGCTGAGCAGCAAAGCAAGCATCCCCAGGATGAACCTGTTGTGAGAATTCAGACAATGGGACGCAGGCTGTATCTGTGGCATGGCTGTAAAAATTAAAGCATCCGGTATCGGATGCAAACCGAGGGACCCCGATATACTGAGGGCATTGTAGTAGAGAGAATTTACGCACCCTAAGCTGTGCAATTACGCTAAATTCAGACAAACATGGCACTTCGTATTTACAACACGCTTGCGCGTGCATTGCAGGAATTTCAGCCGCTGAACCCGGGGCAGGTGCGCATGTACGTATGCGGCATGACGGTATACGATTTCTGTCATATCGGACACGCCCGCTCCATGGTTGCTTTTGATGTGGTGCAGCGCTGGCTTAAACAATCGGGTCTGCAAGTTCACTATGTACGCAACATCACCGACATTGACGACAAAATCATTCGGCGCGCCACAGAAAACGGCGAATCCATTCGCGTACTTACCGACCGCATGATCGACGCCTTGCACCAGGACGCAGACGCATTAGGCATTGAGCGCCCGCAGGCTGAACCGCGCGCCACCGACCATGTGTCCGGCATGCTGAAGCTGATCAGCACACTCGAAGACAAAGGTTTGGCTTACCGCAGCGCCAACGGCGATGTGAATTACGCAGTGCGCAAATTTGACGGCTACGGCAAGCTATCAGGCAAATCTCTGGACGAATTGCACGCCGGTGAACGCGTGGCCGTGCTCGACGGCAAACAAGACCCGCTGGACTTTGTGCTGTGGAAATCCGCCAAACCCGATGAACCCGCAGAAGTGAAATGGGAAAGCACTTTCGGTAGCGGCCGGCCCGGCTGGCACATTGAATGCTCGGCCATGGCGTGCAGCCTGCTGGGCGAATCGTTTGACATACACGGCGGCGGTGCCGATTTGCAGTTCCCACACCATGAAAACGAAATCGCGCAAAGCGAAGGCGCTTTCGGCGTTCCCATGGCGCGCTTTTGGATGCACAACGGCTTCATCAACGTGGACAACGTCAAGATGTCCAAAAGCCTGGGCAATTTCTTCACCATCCGCGATGTGTTCAAGCAATACCGGCCCGAGGAAGTGCGCTTCTTTGTCGTGCGCAGCCATTACCGCAGCCCTTTGAATTTCAGCGACCAGCACTTGGATGACGCACGCGCTTCGCTCAAGCGGCTTTACACCGCCTTGCAAGCTGTAGCCCCGCAGCCGGTCAGCATCGATTGGAGCCAGCCGCATGCGGCGCGTTTCAAAGCGGCCATGGACGAAGATTTCGGCACCCCCGAGGCGGTGGCGGTGTTGTTCGATTTGGCCGCTGAGGTGAACCGCACGCAATCCGCTGAGTTAAGCGGATTGCTCAAGGCACTGGGCGGCGTGCTTGGTTTGCTGCAAGCCGATGCACTGGTGTTTTTGCAAACCGGCAGCGGTGTCGGTGGCAGCGATGAAACCGCACAGATTGAAGCATTGATTGCAGCACGGGCCGCCGCCAAAGCCGCCAAAGATTTCGCCTTGGCAGACAACATACGCAAACAGCTCAGCGACATGGGCGTGGTGCTGAAAGATTCGGCGCAAGCCACGGTGTGGGAGCGTGCCTGATGGCTGCCAAACCCCTGCCTGTGAAACGCGTCACCCCGGATTATTGGGAAGAGGCGTGCAAGCACCTGGCCAAAAAAGACCGCGTCATGCGACGCCTGATTCCGCAATTCGGCGACGCCTGTCTGGAGTCGCGCGGCGACGCTTTTGTCACGCTGGCGCGCAGCATTGTGGGCCAGCAAATTTCTGTCAAAGCCGCGCAATCGGTGTGGGACAAATTCACAGCGCTCAGCAAAACGCTGACCCCTGCGTCGGTGCTCAAACTCAAGGTCGACGATATGCGCGCTGCCGGTTTGTCGGCCCGCAAAGTGGAATACCTGGTCGATCTGGCTTTGCATTTTTCTAATGGCGCGGTGCAGACACGCAAATGGGCCGAGATGGACGACGAGGCCATCATCGAAGAACTGGTGGCCATACGCGGCATAGGCCGCTGGACCGCCGAGATGTTTTTGATTTTTTACCTGCTGCGCCCTAACGTGCTGCCCTTGGACGATGTCGGTCTGATCAACGGCATCAGCAAGAGCTATTTTTCCGGCGAAGCTGTCAGCCGCAGCGACGCGCGCGAAGTGGCTGCGGCCTGGGCGCCGTATTGCAGTGTGGCGACTTGGTATATTTGGCGCTCGCTGGATCCTCAGCCTGTGGCTTATTGACAGCCATGCGTTGAACGATAGCGGACAAGGAGAAACGATTGGCCAAGAAAACCTTCCTCGACTTCGAGCAACCGATTGCCGAACTTGAATCCAAGATTGAAGAACTGCGTTACGTGCAAGTCGAGTCGGCGGTCGATATTTCTGAAGAAATCGAGCAGCTGTCCAAAAAAAGCCAGCAGCTGACCAAAGACATTTACAGCGATTTGACGCCGTGGCAGATCACCAAGATCGCCCGCCACCCCGAGCGCCCGTACACGCTGGACTACATCAGCGAAATCTTCACCGACTTTGTCGAAATGCACGGAGACCGGCATTTTTCGGATGACTTGAGCATCGTCGGCGGCTTGGCGCGTTTCAACGGCAATGCCTGCATGGTGCTGGGCCAGCAAAAAGGGCGTGACACCAAAGAGCGCACCGCGCGCAATTTCGGCATGACCCGCCCCGAGGGTTACCGCAAAGCGCTGCGCTTGATGAAAACCGCTGAAAAATTCAAACTGCCGGTGTTCACCTTTGTCGACACACCGGGCGCCTTCCCCGGCATAGACGCCGAAGAACGCAGCCAGTCTGAGGCCATTGGCCGCAATATTTTTGAGATGGCACAACTGCAAGTGCCCATCATCACCACCATCATCGGCGAAGGCGGCTCAGGCGGCGCACTGGCCATCAGCGTGGCCGACCAGTTGTTGATGTTGCAATATTCCATTTACTCGGTCATCAGCCCCGAAGGTTGCGCTTCGATTTTGTGGAAAACCTCAGACCGCGCCTCTGACGCTGCCGAGGCTTTGGGCATTACCGCGCACCGGCTCAAGGCGCTGGGCCTGGTCGACAAAATTGTCAATGAACCGGTGGGCGGCGCGCACCGCGACACCAAGCTCATGGCGTCACATCTGAAACGCGGCTTGAACGATGCCTGGCGTCAACTCAGCGACCTCAAACTCAAAGAGTTACTCGACAGGCGTTACGAACGGCTGCAAAGCTATGGCCGATTCAACGACACCAAAGCCGACGCCAGCTGATCCGGCTCCACCGGTTGCAGCCTTGCCTGCAACGCTTGCGCTGACGCATTTCAAACCCGCACTTCCTTTTGCCGTTGCCCTGAGCGGTGGCGCTGATTCCACGGCGCTGCTGCTGGCGTGTGCGCTGCGCTGGCCGCAGCAGGTGAGGGCGGTGCACGTGCACCACGGCTTGCAGGCTGCAGCCGACGGTTTTGTCACGCATTGTGAACAACTGTGCGCACAACTTCAGGTGCCGCTGGCCGTCGAGCGTATCAATGCCAAGCACGCGCCGGGCGAAAGCCCGGAGGAAGCCGCCAGGCGGGGGCGTTATCTGGCCATAGCGCACGCGCTGCACACACACTGGGGCGGCACGGTGCGCGATCTGGCGCTGGCTCAGCATGCAGATGACCAAGTGGAAACCATGTTGCTGGCTTTGTCGCGCGGCGCGGGCTTGCCGGGTTTGTCGGCCATGCCGGAAAAAATGGACAGACACGGCCTGGTGCTGCACCGCCCGTGGTTGCATGCGCCCGGCGCAGACATACGCCAATGGTTGCGCGACAGCGGGGTTGCATGGGTGGAAGACCCGAGCAACCAAGACCCGCAATTCACCCGCAACCGCATACGCCAGCGTTTGCTGCCTGCTTTACAAGACACTTTCCCGTCGTTTCGCCAGACCTTTGCGCGCAGCGCCAGGCACGCAGCCCAAGCCCAGCAGTTGCTGACCGCACTGGCGCAGCAGGATTTGCAAACCACGGGTGACCCGCTGCGTATCAAAGCGGTGCAGGCATTGGATGAAGCGCGCCAGGTCAATTTGCTGCGTTATTGGCTCACTAGCCGGGAGGTTCAAGCGAGTTCGGCGCAAATAGACGCATTGCTGGTGCAAATCAAGGCCTGCACGACGCGCGGTCATCAGATTGACATCAAGGTAGGAAACGGTTTTGTCAGACGCGAGGGCGAATGCCTGCATTGGTACAATCGACAGCTTTGACTGCTGATAATTAGCTTCTCAGATGGCATTAATCGTTCACAAATACGGCGGCACCTCCATGGGGTCGACCGAGCGCATACAAAATGTGGCCAGGCGCGTGGCCAAATGGGCCAAAGCCGGGCACCAGATGGTGGTGGTGCCTTCGGCCATGAGCGGCGAAACCAACCGCTTGCTCGGTCTGGCCAAAGAACTCGCGGGCAGCACACACAGCGACGCCCATTTGCGCGAGCTTGACGCACTGGCCGCCACCGGCGAGCAGGCGTCTTCGGCATTGCTGGCCATCGCCTTGCAAGCCGAGGGCATGCCGGCGGTCAGCTATGCGGGTTGGCAGGTGCCGGTGCGCACCAACAGCGCGTTCTCCAAGGCCCGCATCGAGTCGATCGACGATGTGCGGGTGCGCCAAGACCTGGCGCAAGGCAAAGTGGTCATCATCACCGGCTTTCAAGGAGTTGATCCTGAAGGACACATCACCACCCTGGGGCGCGGCGGTTCGGATACCTCTGCCGTTGCGGTGGCTGCGGCTTTGAAAGCGACCGAGTGCCTGATTTACACCGATGTCGACGGCGTTTACACCACCGACCCGCGCGTGGTGCCCGAAGCGCGCCGGCTGCACACGGTCAGTTTTGAAGAAATGCTGGAAATGGCGTCGCTGGGCAGCAAGGTGCTGCAAATCCGCTCGGTGGAGTTTGCCGGCAAGTACCGCGTGCCGTTGCGCGTGCTCTCCAGCTTCACGCCCTGGGACATTGATATCAAAGAGGAAGCCAAGTCCGGCACCTTGATCACTTTTGAGGAAGACGAACAAATGGAACAAGCCATCGTATCCGGCATCGCTTTTACCCGAGACGAAGCCAAGATTTCCATCATCGGCGTGCCCGACAAGCCCGGTATTGCCTACAAGATTCTGGGCACCGTGGCCGAGGCCAATATCGAAGTGGACATGATCATCCAGAACATCAGCAAAGGCGGTCTGACCGACTTCAGCTTCACGGTCAACCGCAACGACCATGCCCGCGCCATCGACATGCTCAAAAGCCAGGTGCTGCCGGACCTCGGCAACCCCGAGGTATTGGGCGACGCTAAGATTTGCAAGGTGTCCATCGTCGGTATCGGCATGCGCAGCCATGTGGGCGTGGCTAGCAAAATGTTTGCCTGCCTGAGCGCCGAAGGTATCAATATCCAGATGATTTCCACCAGCGAAATCAAAACTTCCGTCGTCATAGACGAGAAGTACCTGGAGCTGGCGGTGCGCGCTTTGCACAAAGCCTTTGACCTGGAACAGAATCAGGCATAATTTGAGTGCTGGAAACGTGACCGAGTGGCCGAAGGTGCTCCCCTGCTAAGGGAGTATGGGGTGTTGAGCCTCATCAAGGGTTCGAATCCCTTCGTTTCCGCCAGTGTCTCAATGAATACGCCCCTTTCGGGGCGTTTTTCATTTCTACCCACACTTCTACCCACATGACTCTTTCCTGCTGGCTATGACAAATCAATGGATTTGGAGCTAGATTTGATAGGGGGGAGGGGTGCTTTCGCATGGTGAAAGATTGTGGGAGCCTAAGTGACTGTTGACGCCGACCGAAAACTGACCATTTATTGAGGGTAGTGCCGATTCAAAATTGACCAGGGTGTTCAATCACCTGCTTAACTATTAGGCAGGACAAGGAGATGATCACCATGGACATGTTAGGCAAGGTCAGGCGCATGAAGA
>CAMDKD010000020.1 GCA_945901125.1 Bordetella parapertussis | reverse complement strand
CAAGGCGTGCATCTGGTGGTCGACAAAGAATTTTTACCCTCAGAGCATGCATTGCTCATACCTGATACCCGGGATAAACGCATGTTGTTTGCCATTCCATGGCTAGGCAAGATTATTCTGGGCACGACGGATACACCGCGAACCGATATACCGCAAGAGCCTTTGGCCTATGAGCAAGAAATTTCATTCATATTGACTGAAGCTGCAAGGTATTTGACGCGCCCGCCCAAGCGCAGCGATGTGTGCAGTGTATGGGTAGGTTTGCGTCCCTTGGTTATGAAGAATAAGCATCAACAAGTGGCTACGGGGAAATTAAGCAGAGACCATTTCATCGGTTTGAGCAGCACCGGATTATTGACCGTCACTGGCGGTAAGTGGACAACCTATAAAGCCATGGCAGAGGATGTTTTGTTACACGGTATCAAAAGCAAACTATTGCAGCCTGAAAAAATTTCCATTGACACAGCCGTGACATTCATGGGCTGCGCTCAGACCGGTAAACCCGCTGTGTCGCTGACCTTGTCCCAGGGAATACATTTGTATGGCGATGAGGAAAGCAGCGTGAACAGCCTGCCTGGCGCTGAGCACTGGTTGTTGCCCGGATTCAGTGAAGCCATGGTGCGTTTTGCTGCGCGCTACGAATCTGCCAGAACGGTGGAAGATGTGTTGGCACGCAGGTCGCGCTGGTTATTTCTTGATTCAAAATTAGCGTTGTCGGTTGCCGCTGAGGTTGCTGACATTCTTATTGATGAAGGCGTATCAAATGCTCAACTGCAAGAATTCCAATCCTTGGCCTTGAAATACCTACCGGCACCGCTGAGTTCAGATCCTGATAACTATGAGACAGCAGTCAGCAGCCTGCCGGGTTGAAGTGTTGCAAAATATGTTTCACTGCATCAGTACATCAGTTCAATTTCCCGAAAGCATTTCATGACAAATACCCAGCTACCTGCCGCCGCGCGCCTGACATTTGAAAGCGTGAACATGCGCGCAGTGTCCGTGCCTTTGACCAACCCGATTGTGTCCAATGTCGGTGAATTCACGCACTGGCCTTTGATACTCATAGACGTGCACACACGCGAAGGGGTGACCGGTCACAGTTACCTGGAACCTTATGTGCAAAAGACGATTCCTGCCATCACCAGCATGATTCAAGTGCTGGCCGATCATTTCAAAGGCAAACCGCTGGCGCCGCTGGACATTTATGGCGACGCCATGAAAATGTTTCACTTGGTGGGCCGTGAAGGCATTAGCTTGATTGCCATGGCCGGCCTGGACATGGCCGTCTGGGATGCTTTGGCGCGCGCTGTCAACCTGCCTTTGGTCAGTCTGCTCGGCGGTCAGCCGGGTCCTATCCGCGCTTACAACACCAACGGGCTGTGGTTGTTGCCAATAGACAAACTTGCCGATCAGGCCAGGAAACTGGTGGCACAAGGCGGCTTTAAAGCGTTGAAAATGCGATTGGGCCGCAAGACAGCCAACGATGACATCGCAGCCATACGCACCGTGCGCGACGCTGTCGGCGACGATATTTTGTTGATGACCGATTTCAACCAAGGCATGACTTACGGTGAAGTATTGCAGCGTATGCACAAGCTGGACGACCAGAACCTGTACTGGTTTGAAGAACCCATCACTTACGACAACCTGGACGGCTGCGCAAACATCGCCGCGCAAATCAAAACGCCTTTGCAAATCGGTGAAAACATTTACGGCCCGCGCGAGTTTTACAAAGCAGTCAAAGCCGGTGCTGCAGATTTATACATGCCCGATTTGATGCGCATAGGCGGCGTTACCGGCTGGATGCGTGCTGCCGCCATCGCAGGCGCTGCCGGTTATCCCTTGTCCAGCCATTTGTACCCGGTAGTGTCCGCGCATTTATTGCGCGTCAGTGAATCTGCCGATTGGCTGGAGTGGAGCGATTGGGCTGAACCCGTTTTAGCCGAGCCTTTTGCTGTTCACAATGGCTTTGCCACGGTGTCTGACAAGCCGGGCAACGGATTGAACTGGAACGAAGTTGCGGTGAAAAAATTCGCTATTTAATTTTTTTCTTTTAATAAAACACTATGAAAACCTACAACACACTTCGCTACGAGGTTGCAGACAAGATTCTGACCTTGACCCTGAACCGGCCAGAGCAATTGAATGCTTTCACAGTGGAGATGGCGTGGGAACTCGTTCATGCATTTGAGCGTGCCAGCGAAGACGATGACGTCGGCGCTATTGTGGTTACCGGTGCCGGTAAGGCGTTTTGTGCCGGCATGGACTTGAGCGTGGGCGGCAATGTGTTCGGACTGGACGAAACCATGCACCCGACGCTGGAAGATATGCAAACCAAATTGCATACCGAGGCCATCATGCAAGGCGTGCGCGACACCGGGGGCACCGTGACCCTGGCCATGTACGAATGCAAAAAGCCTGTCATCGGCGCCATCAACGGTGCCGCTGTCGGTATAGGCGCGACCATGACCTGCGCCATGGACATACGGCTGCTGTCTGACAAAGCCCGCATGGGTTTTGTGTTCAACAAAATCGGTATCACACCTGAAGCCTGCTCGAGCTGGTTTTTGCCGCGCCTAGTCGGCCTGCAAACCGCCTTGGAATGGTGTTACACCGGCGACATTCACAGCGCCGATGTTTTGCTGGCAGCCGGTTATGTCAAGGCCGTGTATCCGGCAGACTCACTGCTGGAAGAGGCTTACAAGATAGCCCGCAAAATCGTCGCCCACAGCCCGGTGGCCATCGCGCTGACCCGGCAAATGCTTTACCGCAATTCAGCCCAGGACCATCCGCTCAAAGCCCACGAGGTCGATTCACTGGCGATATTTTATGTCAGCACCACCAGCGGCAAGGAAGGCGTTGACTCATTTCTGGAAAAACGCAAACCCGTGTTCACGGACAAAGCCTCCAGCGATATGCCTGACTTTTACCCCTGGTGGGCGTAATGCAGGTATCCGGGTTGAGTTCCTCAAAATCCGTTCTTGTTTTTTTTCTCACACTGCTGGTTTTCATCAGCGGCGTGCAAGCGGGGCAGCTCGAGAGAGAAGATGTTTCCAGGCAACTCGATGGCCGCTACACCATAGGAGAAGTGCAGGCGGACATGCGTGCTTATCCGGTGTTTACGCCGGCAGAAGAGACCGCAGACGGCAAACCCAAGTTGCTCGGCTACGCTTTTGAGACGGTCGATTTCACCAATTTGCGCGGCTACAGCGGCAAGCCCATCGACTTGTTTGTGTTCATGGATTTGGACGGTCGTTTTTTAAAAATAAATCTGATTGACCACACTGAGCCCTTGTTTCTTTCGGTATTCAGCCACGCCAAGCTGGTGGCTTTTGCGGCTCAGTATGTCAAGTTGACATTCCATCATTTCATTGACATACACGGGCCGAATGACCCGACGGTGCACATAGACCGCAATGTGTCCATGCAAGGCGTGCACCGCGGCACCATTACCGCTAAAGCCATAGACCGCAGCCTGCTGGCTGCCGCAGCCAGAGTGGCGCGTGCCAAATTGGATCCCTCAGTACTGGACCACACGCCGTCCTGGTACTTCAGTGGTGCCGGTGGCGCTTCCGCTGTTCCCGCCGGCGCAGTACCGGATAAAACGCCCGAACCTGTGGCTCCTGTTGCAGGCAATACGTCGCGCGAACCGATTGTCACCACGTATGCGCCTGCGGCTGCAAAAACCGCTGAGAACGGCGACGCCAAAGCCAAAGCACCCGGCAGCGAAGCGGACAAGTCGCCAGGCAAAGTTGCTGAAGTTAAAAAGCCTGAATCGACAGTTCCCATAGCGGTCGAACAAGCGGTGGAAACAGTGGCTCAGCCGGTGGTTGCGGCAGACGCGCAGACAAGATTGGATCAACTCGAGCGCATTCAACACATGGACGAAGACTCCTCCGGTCGGCATGAGTGGCTGCAGGTCTGGCAATCCCGGCGGGTTGACATTGCTGTTTTGTTGTTGGGTTTGGTCATTCTCACCACCGGTTTGATCGCGCAAAAACGCATGAGCGCCACTGACACACGCCTGCGTCTATTGCGCAGCGCCTACCTGGTGTTTACCGTTGGCTTCATAGGCTGGTATGCACAAGGGCAACTCAGCATCATCAACATCACAGGCGCGATTGAATCACTGAGTACCGGCGGCGATTTAAGCTTTTTAATGAACGACCCGATCACCGTGATTCTGTGGGTGTTTGTCGCCGGGACTTTGCTGGTTTGGGGGCGCGGTACTTTTTGCGGCTGGTTGTGCCCTTTCGGTGCTTTGCAGGAATTGATCAGCCTGATCGCCAACGCCGCAGGTTTGCAGCAGCGTCGTTTGCGCGCTGCGCTGGATAAAAGATTGAAATGGCTGAAGTACGGCGTGCTGGCAACTATTTTGGTATCGATTTTTGCGGCACCTTCTTTTGCACGAATTGCCATAGAGGTCGAGCCTTTCAAAACCGCCATCAGCCTGTACTTTGACCGCGAGTGGCCGTTTGTCTTGTGGGCCTTGTCATGCCTGGCGCTAGGAGTGTTTGTGTACCGTGGCTATTGCCGTTACATCTGCCCTTTGGGCGCGGCGCTGGCTTCGCTGAATTTTTTACAGCGCTGGTCATGGATACCCCGGCGCAAAGAATGCGGTACGCCTTGCCAGTCGTGCCGTTACAAATGCGAATACCAAGCGATTGAAGACACCGGCAAGGTTGATTACAGCGAGTGCTTCCAATGCCTGGACTGTGTCTCCATTTACCAGGACCCCAAGCGTTGTCTGCCGTTGATCAAACAGGGCAGATCAAGCATAGCGGTCATTCCAGTTGTGTCTGTGAAAGAAATCTGAATCCCATGAAACGTCCTGAATACGCCAAAGCCGCCGTGTTGCGTGAATTCGGCAAGCCTTTGGCTGTAGAAGAAGTGCAAGTGCCCCGCGAACTCGAAGCCGGTGCCTTGCTGGTGAAGATCGAAGTCTGTTCGATTTGCGGCACCGATGTGCACCTGGCGCACGGCGCCTTGGCCATCAAAGTGAATCTGCCGGTCATACTCGGCCACGAAATGGTGGGTCGTGTCATTGAAGTCGGACCCAATGCCAATATTGATTCCATGGGTCAGCATGTCAAGGTTGGCGACCGCGTGATCTGGGCGCATTCCTATTGCGGCCACTGCTTTCAATGCACCCAGGCCAAGCAACCGTATTTGTGCATCAATAAACGCATGTACATGTACGAGAGCATGGAGAAGCACCCGTTTTTGATGGGTGGATTTGCCGAGTACGGGTATGTGTTGCCGACCTCGGGCCGCGTCAAAGTGCCGGACGATGTGGACAGCACACTGGCCAGTTTGTCGAGTTGCGCATTCCGCTCGGTGATGAATGCGTTTGACCAGATCGGCGATATCTCGCCTTCAGACACAGTGGTGATTCAAGGTGCCGGCCCGCTGGGCATACTGGCCACCGGCGTAGCCCGCATACGCGGTGCCAAAAAAGTCATCACCATAGGCGCGCCCGAGCAAAGGCTGTCCCTGGCCACCGACTTTGGTGCGGATGAAGTCTTGTCTGTCACCGGCATGGACGTCGGCGCGCGGCTAGCGCGTGTGAAAGAACTGACGCAGGGGCGCGGCGGTGATATCGTGTTTGATTTTTCCGGGGTGCCCGGTGCATTCGCTGAGGGCATGGACCTGGTGCGCAGCGGCGGTCGTTACATGGTGGCCGGGCAGACCAGCAAAGGCAAGGTCGAGTTTCAACCCTCGCTCATCACTTTGAAGAACGTGCATTTGCAAGGTTCGATTTCTGCTGACATCAGCCACTACCATAAGGCCTTGGAATTCATCTCCCGGCATCAGTCCAGCCTGCCGTTTGGCCGCATGCTGACCAACCGCTACGGCTTGGGTACCATCAACGAAGCGCTGGCAGGCATGTCGGCAGGCAATGAAATCAAACCGTTGGTGCTGCCCTGGGGCGATGCTTAAACGGTTTTACACAAAGAACACACCATGAGCACAACGGATACCCGGCAACTGCTGCAAGGCTACAAAATTTGCGATTTCACCCGTGTGCTGTCCGGGCCGTACTGCACCCGTTTGCTGTCAGACCTGGGCGCGGATGTGTACAAAATCGAAAAGCCGGGCGAGGGCGATGAGATCCGCTACATCATCCCGCAGATGAACGATGAGGCCGCCGACCAAAGCGCTTATTTCGCTCGGGTCAACGCAGGCAAAAAAAGCATTGCGCTGGACTTCACCCGGCCTGAAGCACTGGACATCGTCAAAGACCTGGTGCTGCAATGCGATGTGGTGGTCGAGAATTTCTCGCCCGGCGTCATGGCCAAATACAAACTGGATTACGCCAGCCTCAAAGCCATCAAGCCCGATTTGGTGTACTGCTCTATCTCCGGTTTCGGCCAGACCGGACCCTTGCGCCAGACCCAGGCTTATGCGCATTTGATCAACGCGTTTTCCGGCATGATGGAATTGGAGCGCGCCGGCTTGCACCCGCCGCGTGTGTCCAATTTGCAAGCCGCCGATGTGCTGGCCGGTGCCCACGCCTTCGGTCTGGTGTGCGCGGCCTTGTTGCGCAAGGCCAAAAACGGCCAAGGCGCTTACCTGGATGTGTCCATGCTCGAGTGCTTGATTTGCGCCGACGACGTGAGTTATGCCGCATTGTTGAACGGCCACGAGGCCACCCGGCAACCCCGGCCCAGCATGGTGATTCACCCGGTCGGCGGCAAACACATTGCCATGCAAATCGGCGGCGCGCCCGGCATGTGGGAGAAATTGATACGCATCATGAACCGCCCCGATCTGGCCGCCGATGAACGCTTCTTAACCGGTCCTGCCAGACGGCAAAACTGGCCTCAGGTGCTGGAGATTATTTACGCTTGGCTTGATGAGTTTGATTCTGTTGACGAAGTCATGGCGCTGCTCTCGGCAGAACGTTTTCCGGCCGTGCCCATGCTGCAGCCCGAAGACATCGTCAATCACCCGCATTTGCAACTCAGGCAGGCGTTTCCGGTCATTCAACACCCCGCCAGACCCGGCGGTGTCAAGGTGACTGCTGCCCCTTTCCATGTCGACGGTGCACCGCTTGCGCCGCCTGTGAACGCGCCTTGGCGCATCGGTCAAGATACGATGGACATATTGCAAGATGTATTGCATTACCCGGCGCAACGCATTCAGTCCTTGCAGGAAAAAGGCTTGCTACCCGGTTTGTCCGGTATCAAATAAGGAGTGAGCATGCAACCTGTCTCCAACGCTGAAGCCGCCGTCTGGCCTTTTCAAGTGCGGGCCTTGACACCGCACATGGGCGCTGAAATCAGCGGCATTGATTTTTCTACAGACTTGTCTGCAGATACGCTGCAAGCGGTTCACCGGGCTTTTTTGCACTACCAGGTGCTGGTGTTTTCAGCCCAGCATATTTCCCCTGAACAACAGGTACAACTGGCGCGCGGTTTTGGCGAAGTGCAAATCCACGTCATGAACCAGTACCACACCGAAGGCTTGCCGGAGATTTACAGGCTTTCAAATTTGAATGAGCAAGGACTGCCGAACGGCAAACACCCGGACAGAGGCACGCTGGCCTGGCACACTGACGGTTCCTGGCTGCGGGTCACCGGTCATGCCACCTTGATTTACGGTGAAGTCATGCCTGAACCCGGGCAGGGCGGTCAAACCCATTTCTGCGATATGTACGGCGCTTACGAGCGCCTGGACGCGTCAATGAAACAACGCATTGCCGATATGCGAGCTGTGCACAACCTGGATTTTTCGCGCACCCGCAGGCACGCTGAAAACCCAATGACCGATGAGCAACGCCAAATAGCCCCGCCGGTGGATCACCCGGTGGTCAGAACACACCCTGAAACAGGCCGCAAATGTTTGTACCTGGGTGACCACGCCGAATACATTGTCGGCATGGACTATGAAGCTGGCAGAAAGCTGATCGAGGAATTAAACAGCTTTGCCTTGCAAGCCGATTTGATTTATGAACACGAGTGGCAAGTTCATCAATTGCTGATCTGGGACAACCGTTGCCTGATGCACAAAGCGACGACTTACGATCCATTCACCCAAAAGCGGGTGATACGCCGCTGTACCGTATTGGGTGAGATTCCGCACTGAGCCGGTTTATTCGATCAGCGCACAGTGGACCGGTTTGGCGTTCAGCAATTGCACACACACCTGAGGCTCAATGCCAATCAAATAACCGCGCTTGCCGCCATTGATGCAAATGCGTGGCAAAGGCAAAATGCTTTCCTCTATGTAAACTGGCATGTCGCGGCGCGTGGCAAACGGCGAGGTTCCGCCGACCAGGTAACCGCTGTGCCGGTTGGCCACTTCAGGCGTACACGGCTCTATCGATTTCAGTCCCAGTTGGCGGGCCAGGTTTTTTGTCGATACCTTGCGGTTTCCATGCATCAATACCACCAGCGGTTTCGCGTCCTGGTCTTGCATGATCAAGGTCTTGACCACAGAAAAAGCATCCATGCCTAAAACTTCTGCGCTGTGCTGTGCACCGCCGTGTTCCAGGTAGTCGTATATGTGCTCGGTGAAGACCACCCCGTGACGGCGCAGCAGCGCGATGGCCGGGGTTTCGCTGACCTTGTCTTTTTTCGCCATCTCAGGCGAGAAAGCGTTCTGCCAGCGCTTTTCTTTTTTGTGTGTCAAGACCCAAGGCCTTGTCCAGGTAAGTGTCCAAATGGCCATGTGTCTGAGTAATTGTATCTAGGGCCGCTTGTAAAAATTCAGGCTGTACGGTTTGCAGCACCCGCGCGACTTCCGGTGCGGCTTCAAAAAAAGGCATATGCCGCAAACGTTCGTTGGTGACCATGTAGTCACGCCAAATAGTCTCCATGGGAACCTGCAATGCGTGCAACAAGCAAGTCGCTGCCATGCCGGTTCTGTCCTTGCCTGCGGTGCAATGAAACACCACGGTGGATTCAGGGTGAGCCAGAATGGCGTCGAAAAATTCAGAAAACCGGTGGGAATGCTGAAGAATGAAGTTGCTGTAGGTGTCTTGCATCAATTCAACGGTTTTCTGCGAAGACACCGCCACGCCGCTGGCCAGCAAATCGGTCAGTGTTTGCACCACGGTCGGTTCTATGGACAAAGAGAGCACTTTGGCATCGGGCAAGGTACAGGCTTGTTGCAGGCGTTCTTCCACGCCCCGGAAATCCAGTACCAGCCAGGGACGGGTGTTCAGGGTTTGCAAGTGCTTGATGTCGTCGCCAGTCAGCTTTCCGAGATGGTCAGACCGGTAAATCAGCTGGTGCTTGAGCGTTTGACCGTGGATATTGGCATAGCCGCCCAGATCGCGGAAATTGGGCGCACCTTCAAGATGCAAGGGTTGAAACAAGGTCATGGCTGTTTTTTTCAGGGGCGTGAATGCCCGGTGGTGTCGGGGTGGCCGGGAATGGATCGGCCATGCGGGGCAGTAGTCGGGGTTCGTTGACAAGTTTACTTTCTCTGCGTGACACAAGAACCCGCGCGTGTTTCTGCACTGTTACAGTGGCCGTTCTTGGCTTTCTAAGCCCTTGACTGAGTCCTTCATACTGATATTGCATGCTTGCGCGTTACCACCGTTTTTTTCCTTTGCTGTTCGTGCTTTTGTGGTCTACCGGCTTCATCGGTGCCCGTCTGGGCATGCCGCATACCGAGCCTTTGACTTTTTTGTTTGTGCGTTATCTGCTGGTGATGGCCTTGATGCTTGTGATTGCGTTGGCAAGCCGCGCGCCCTGGCCGCAGGGCTGGCGCGCCTGGTGTCACATTGGCATGGCGGGGCTGTTATTGCACGGTGTCTACCTGGGAGGTGTGTTCATTGCCATTTCTTTGGGACTGCCGGCCGGTGTGGCTGCGCTGGTTGTTTGCGTGCAGCCTTTGCTGACTGCAGCGGGGGCAGGCTGGTTGCTGGGCGAATCCGTGCGGCCGCGCCAGTGGACCGGTTTGTTGCTGGGACTGTCGGGCGTGGCGCTGGTGGTGGCCAACAAGATAGGCGCGGGTTTTGGCGCAGCGGCCTTGTTTTTTGCGGTGCTGGCCTTGCTGGGCATCACCGGCGGCACGCTGTACCAGAAGCGTTTTTGGCCGAAGTTTGACTGGCGTACCGGCGTCATCGCGCAGTTTGTGCCGACGGTTGTGCTGACCGGCTTGTGCGCCTGGTGGTTTGAAACCGGCCGACTGGACTGGGGCGGCGAACTGGTGTTTGCGCTGGCCTGGCTGGTGCTGGTGTTGTCGGTAGGTGCGGTCAGTTTGCTGAACTGGTTGATACGGCAAAGTACAGCCGTGAATGTGGCCAGTCTGTTTTACCTGGTGCCGCCTTGTACCGCCATTGTTGGCTGGGCTTTGTTTGGCGAAGCTTTTTCGCAACTGGCGCTGGCCGGTATGGCCATGGTGGTCGGCGGCGTTTACCTGGCGCGTCAATAAGGCATGCGCGTTTAACCGCCGTTACTTGCCTTCGTTCACCTTGCTTGCGGTATGCGCACTGGCAACTGGCTTTGTTTTAAACGCCGCAGCACAAAGCTGGATTTGCTGTTGCGTATGCCGGGAATTTTGTAGAGTTTTTCGCGCAAAAAACGCTCGTAGCCGCGCGTGTCCTCGACGGCCACGCGGATGTAGTAGTCGTAATCGCCCGACACCAGAAACGCTTCCAGCACCTCGGGAATGTCTTCCAAGGCGCGGCCAAATTCAAACAAAGCTTCGTCGGAGTGGCTGTCCAGTGAGACATGCAGGATGACGGTTTCAGGCAGGCCGAGTTTTTCCGGGCTCAACCTGACGGTATAGCCTTCTATGACGCCTGCGTCCTCCAACCGCTTGACCCGGGTCCAACAAGGCGAGGCGGTCAGGCCGACGATTTTGCCCAGGTCTTGCAAGCTCAAGCGGGCGTCCTTTTGCAAGGCTTCCAGTATGGAAATATCGAATTTATCCAGTTTCATGCGGCTTAAAAATTTTTTTCAGGTTGTTTGATCTGAATAATAGCTAATTTCCGGATTAAATTTTCGTTAAATCGCGTACTTCGCCACAGCAGCTTCGTTCCATTCAATGCCGTTGCCAGGCCGATCTGCCACATTGACCACACCGTCCTTCACTTCACACGGGTGTTCCAGAATCGGATCAGCCCAGTCGCTCCATTCCAGCCAGTCGGCAGTTTCGCTGGCGCGCAGCAGGTGAGACGATACGCTGGCGTACAAATGGCTGGACAGCGGCAGCCCGGCTGCACCGGCGATAGCGGCTGCACGCATCCAACCCGTGACCCCGCCTATGCGCATCAAATCCGGCATGTACAAATCCGCCGTACCTGCTGTCACCGATTGGTAAAACGCGCGCGGACCGTAAATGTTTTCACCGATTTGCACCGGCGTTTGGATTTGCCGTGTGATGTCGGCGATGCGCTGTGGCTGGTCGTAGACCAGCGGTTCTTCAAACCAATACAAGCCTTGGTCATCCAGCGCGCGCAGCCTGTGCAATGCCCCGGCGTAGGTCAGGCTTTGGTTGAAGTCTGACATCAGGTGTATGTCCGGTCCGACCGCATCGCGGATACAGCGTATGGCCTGCAAGTCTTCTTTTACCGTGGCCCGGCCCAGGCGCATTTTCAAGGCGTTGAAGCCGCCTTGGGCGACCAATGCTTTGGCCTCGGCGCCCAATTTTTCTATGGGCGACAGCCACAGCCCGGTGGTGTTATAAGCGCGCACCGGCCCGGGCTGGCCGCCCAGCAGTGTGGCCAGCGGCAGGCCGCAGGCGCGTGCCAGCGCGTCCCAGATCGCCATGTCCAGTCCGGAAATGGCAATCAGAGTCACGCCCTCGCGCCCCAGCAGGTGCAGAGATTTCAAACCATCGCCGTAGGCGTCCAGCGGTGCCAGTGGTTTGCCTTGAAGCTTGTCAGCCAGGATGTCCAGCATGCGGTGTATCGCCGGTATGCATTGCGGCAAATGCGGCTCCAGGTAACTGTGGCCTGTCACGCCCTCGCGGGTGTAGACGTCGATCAGCAGCAGCGGCCATTGGTGAAACGTGCCCACCTTGGCAAACACCGGGCGGCGCAAGGGAACCGAGACGGCGCGAATACGCAGGCTTTCAAAAGTCAGTTTCAAAGAAGAGGTGTGCGTTTGATTCATGGGGTTTGTCATGTCGAATAAGCAGGTCAAAGTATCGAATGGTTTGTAGTTTGCACCATCAGAAAAATCAGCCCTGCCATGCACTTGTCCAGGCTTACAGTCAATTTCCGTTGATGGATTTAATTTTGTTTAAATTTATTTAATATTTAATTTATTCTTTGTTTTAATTTAATTGCAGATTAATTTACTGAAAAAACGTTATTTTGAAGAAAAAGAAAAAACATCTTCTGAGCGCTCAAAGTTACATTGAAGCCATGGAATTTCTTTGTCCGTCAGCGATGAAAGCGGGCAGATGTTTCAGATTCAGTTTTGGATACACCGTCAACCTGGTGCCGTTACCGCGGCACCGTGCGCAGTGTCCGAGCAGGCCTTACCGGGCAGGCAAGGGCAAAGCGCCAACCCCGATCAACCATTGGAGTGTTTTGATGCAATACGCAACGCAAGCGGCCACTGCAGCCGCCCATCCCGACAGGCTCGCCCGTGCTGAGACCACGTTGGACGACAAATACGCCAGGCTTGACGGCCGTATCTACCTCTCCGGCATTCAGGCGCTGGTGCGCCTGCCCCTGATGCAAAGGCTGCGCGACCAGGCCGCCGGTTTGAACACCGCAGGTTTCATCAGCGGCTACCGGGGCTCGCCACTGGGCACGCTGGACGAGGCCTTGTGGAAAGCCCGCAAGCATTTGGATAAACACCATGTGAAATTCGTCCCCGGGGTGAACGAAGAACTCGCGGCCACCGCGGTCTGGGGGACGCAGACCACCGGTTTGCTGGGGCCGATGAACTACGACGGCGTGTTTGCCATGTGGTACGCCAAAGGCCCGGGCGTCGACCGCTGCGCCGATGTGTTCAAACACATGAACCACGCCGGCACCGCGCCACACGGCGGCCTGCTGCTGGTCGCGGGTGATGACCACGGCGCGTATTCGTCTACTTTGCCGCACCAGTCCGACCATGTGTTTTCGGCTTGCATGATTCCTGTGCTTTATCCGTGCAATGTGCAGGAATACCTGGACCTCGGGCTGCACGCCTGGGCCATGTCGCGCTTCAGCGGATGCGCGGTCGGCTTCAAGGCCTTGGCCGACACGGTCGAGTCCAGCGCCTCGGTGGACGCAGACCCGTTTCGCTTGAAGATCGTGCATCCGCAGGACTTTGTCATGCCCGCGCAAGGGCTGCACACCCGCTTGTCCACTGACACCTTGGGCATGCAGGCGCGCGCCCAGGAAGCCTTGATGCAGGACTACAAAATTTACGCCGCCATCGCCTATGCGCGTGCCAACCGGCTTAACCGCACCATGATGGACAGCCCCAAGGCCAGGCTGGGCATCATCGCCAGCGGCAAGTCTTACATGGATGTGCTGGAAGCCCTAGATGAACTCGGTATCGACGAGCAAGTGGCGGCCGACATCGGCATCCGGGTTTATAAAGTGTCCATGCCCTGGCCGCTGGAGCCCGAGGGCATTCGCGAATTCGCGCAAGGCCTGGATGAAATTCTGGTGGTAGAAGAAAAACGCCAGATCGTCGAATACCAATTGAAAGAACAGCTTTACAACTGGCGTGAAGATGTGCGCCCGCGCGTCATCGGCAAGTTTGATGAGAAGGGAGAGTGGGTGAACCAGCGCGGCGACTGGTTGCTCAGCGCCAAAGCAGATTTTTCTGTCGCACAGATTGCCGGTGTGATTGCCGGGCGGATTGCGCGTTTTCACACCAGTGCTTTGATCAATGAGCGCTTGGCTTTTTTGCAAGCCAAATCACTGATGTTGAGCCGCGCGGTGGCGACCCCGTCGCGCCCGGCGTATTACTGCTCGGGTTGTCCGCACAACACCTCGACCCGCGTGCCCGAAGGCAGCCTGGCGTTGGCAGGAATAGGCTGTCATGTGATGGCAACGTCCATTTTTCCTGAGTCCAACAAACTGACCACGCACATGGGTGGTGAGGGCGCGCCCTGGATCGGTCAATCGGCTTTTTCCAAGCTGGATCATGTGTTTCAAAATCTGGGCGACGGCACCTACTTTCATTCGGGTTCCATGGCCATACGCGCAGCCATCGCCGCCAAGGTCAATATCACCTACAAAATTTTGTACAACGATGCGGTCGCCATGACAGGTGGACAACCGGTGGACGGCACTTTGACCGTGCCAATGATTGCGCAGCAGCTGGCCGCCGAGGGCGTGCAACGCATTGCGCTGGTGACCGAAGACTTGACGCGTTACGAAGGCAGAGTCGGTTTGCCGCCAGCGGTGACATTGCACGACCGCAGCTTGCTGGATATGGTGCAGCGCGAATTGCGCGAAGTCAAAGGCGTGTCGGTGATGATTTACGACCAGGTGTGTGCGGCTGAAAAACGCCGCCGCCGCAAACACGGCGGGCTGGCGCAGGCCCCCCAACGGCTGGTGATCAACCAGGCGGTGTGCGAGGGTTGCGGCGACTGCGGTGAACAATCGAATTGCACCTCGATTGCGCCGTTAGAGACTGCGTTGGGGCGCAAGCGCGTGATTGATCAATCCTCTTGCAACATGGACTATTCCTGCGTCAAAGGTTTTTGTCCGAGTTTTGTCTGCGTCACCGGCGGCGTGCCCAAATCGGCTGGCGCAACAGCGCGCGAGGAAAGGCTGTGGCCCGAACTCGCTTCCCCGCCAACCGCGCCCTGCGACAAACCGCACAACATATTGATCAACGGCATAGGCGGTACCGGTGTGATCACCCTGGGCGCGTTGCTGGGCATGGCCGCGCATTTAGAGGGCAAAGAAGTGTCGGTGCTGGACATGACGGGCATGTCGCAAAAAAACGGCTCGGTCAGCTCACACGTGCGCATTGCCGCCGCCCCTGACGCGATCCGCGCGCAGCGCATCGCCTCGGGCGAGGCCGACTTGGTTTTGGGATGCGACATGTTGACCTCGGCATCGCATGACGCCTTGGCCAAAATGCGCGCCGGTCGCACCCGTGTGGTGATCAACACCCATGAACAACCGACCGGTCAATTCGCGCGCCAACCCGATTGGCAATTTCCCGCAAGCGATATCAAGGCTTTGTTGAACGAAGCGGCGGGGGGGCAGGTCGACCACGTGGACGCTACCCGTCTGGCCACGGCATTGTGCGGCGACGCCATGGCCACCAATTTGTTCATGCTCGGCTTTGCGTGTCAGAAAGGCTTATTGCCTTTGTCGGTGCAAGCCTTGGTTCGCGCCATCGAACTCAACGGTGTGGCGGTTGAAGACAATTGCAAAGCCTTTACCTGGGGCAGGCGCACCGCAGTGGATTCGCAGGCGGTCAAAGACTTTGTGTCGCCACCCCAACCGCTGGTCTTCAAGCGCACTGACAGCCTGGAAGACATATTGCGTTTTCGGGTCGAGTGGCTGACGGCCTACCAAAATGTGGCCTACGCCGCCCGTTACACCGGCCTGGTGCAGCAAGTGCGCGAGGCCGAGGCCAAACTGGGTCAAGGTGAACGATTGAGCCGGGCAGTGGCCTTGTCTTTGTTCAAGCTCATGGCCTACAAAGACGAATACGAGGTCTCGCGTTTGTACACCGACGGCAGTTTCATGGCCGATTTGAAGCAGCAATTTGAAGGCAGGCTGAGACTGCGTTTGAATTTAGCGCCACCCTTATTCGCCAAAAAAGACGCTCAGGGACAACCGCTCAAATCCGAGTACGGCGCCTGGGTGCTGAGTGCCATGGCTTTGCTTGCGAAATTGAAATTTTTACGCGGCACGCCGCTGGACCCGTTCGGCTGGACCGCAGAGCGCAGAATGGAACGCCAACTGCTGGCAGAGTATGTGGACTTGGTTCAGCGCGTATTGCCGACCTTGAGTGCAGACAATGCCGCACGCTTGTCGCATGTGCTGTCATTGCCGCAGCAGATTCGCGGTTTCGGCCAAGTCAAGCAGGTCTCGGTAGACCGTTACCGCCGCGAGCTCGCGCAATCATTGAGCGAGCCTAAACCGGCGCAAACCCTGGCCTTGGCGGCCTGAGCTTTACCGGCGGCGCATGCGCTCGCGCACTTGTGCTGCGGTGGCCAAATGTCCGCCGGCAGATTCAATGCGCTGGCGTGCCTGGCGCAGCAAATACAGGTTGTCGTGGGCACATCCCATGGGCGAGTCTTCCAGGCCGACGCGCACATGACCGCCTAGCGTCACGGCTTCTTCGATCAAATCGCCCAGTTCAACCCCAAGTCCGGCCACCATCCAGGGCGAGCCCGGGTGTTCCTGTTCCAGCAGTTTCAAATAAGCATTCAGTGCCCAGGTGCTAGGCGGAAAACCAAAAGCAATGGTTTGAGAAAACATCAAACGGTAAACCGGGTTGGGCGCGCCCGGGTACAAACGGTGCAATGCCGCACCCATGCGCATAAAGCCGGGTTCGTAAATCGCATACGAGGGGCTGATGCCGTGTTGCTGCGCCAGTTGCAGGCCGTAGCGTATGTGCGATTCGGGGTTGCTGTAGACAAAACCTTCTTTGCCGTTGACCATGTCTTCGTATTGGCTGATGTTGGTTGAACCCGGGTCGACCACCGACCACTCAATCAACCCGGCACGCACCAGTTTGTCGACAGCGCCGTAGCGCTCGGCCGGGCTGAGCGGTTTGAGAGCGTCCACACTGCCTGCAAACGGCAAGGTGCCGTAGCAAATCACATCGGCTTTGGCGCGTATGCGCTCGATGATGGGCGCGTAAATATCGTAGTCATCGCGTTGGCGACCCGTCACCGGATCGTAGGCGTGAAAGTGAATGATGGAGGCGCCTTCGGCGGCACAGGCCAGCGCAGCTTCGACGATTTCGTCGGCTTGCACAGGAATATTCGGTTGCCGCACGCGCGACCAAGGGCCGTTGATGGCGACTTCAAGCCAGGTGGTGTTGGTACTCAAAAAGGATTCCTCGGGTGGATTTTGCAAATGAAAAGTGCGTTGATTATCGGTTAATCCACTTGCAAATAATCCCTCTGCCGCTCCTGTTTCAGCTGAATCAATTGTCGATTTCTGCCTCAAAGGTTTCCGGCCCGCAATATACCGCCCATGCTGTCAGCAAGGACAGAATAATCATGTAGACCGAGACAGGCCACCAGCTACCTCCGGCCCAGGCGACAAGAGCAGTGGCCAGAAAGGGGGCCGGCCCGCCGGCCAGCAAAGAACCCAATTCACGTGCAAACGCAAAACCGGCGAAACGGCGTTGCGGAGGGAACAGTTCGGCAAAATAGGCAGCCTGCGGACCGAACATGGCAGCCACCACCACGGCGCGCCCGAGTATGAAGGCGAGTGCTATCCAGATCCATTCCCGCGTGCTGATCAACCAGAAAAATGGAAAGGCGAACACCACCCCGGCCAGTGCGCCAAACATATAAACAGGACGGCGTCCGATTTTGTCTGACAGCGCGGCAAAGCCCAGGATGGTGAAGAGTTCTACCGCAAAGGCAAGCATCAACGCGCTCAGCGCCTCAGCGCGAGGAACGCCGAGGTTGTTCACCAAATAACTCAGCCCGAAGACAGGAATCAGATACCCGAGACCGTTTTCCGCCAGGCGCGAGCCGAGCACCACCATGAAGTTGCGCGGATGCAGGCGCAAGGCTGCGCCGGCCGGATTGGCTTCTACCTTGCCGCGGCGCAGCACAGCTTCGGTAAACACCGGGGTTTCGGTAATACGCAGTCTTACATAAAGCCCCACCGCAATCAGCAAAATACTGGCCAGAAAAGGCAGACGCCAGGCCCAGGCGAGTTGATCTTCGCGCGGCAGCAGACTGACCAGGGCAAAGGCACCGGCTGCCAGCAGATTGCCGACGGACACCCCCATGGGGGCGAAGCCGCCCCAGAAACCGCGCTTGTTGTGAGGTGCGTTCTCGACCAGGAAAATCACCGCGCCGCCGTACTCGGCACCGGCACCCAGACCTTGCAGCACACGCAGTAGCACCAGCATCAGCGGTGCCCAATAACCGGCAGTCTCATAAGTGGGTAAGAGGCCGATAGCCGTGGTGCCTGTACCGATCATTAGCAGAGTCGTCACCAGCACCGGTTTGCGACCATAGCGATCCCCCATGATGCCAAACAGAATGCCCCCCAGCGGACGCACCACAAAGCCAACACCAAAGGTGAGAAATGCCAGCAAGGTGCCGGTCAGCGGATCACTTTTAGGAAAGAACAGATCGCCGAAAACCAGGGCGGCGGCAGTGCCGTATAAAAAAAAGTCGTACCACTCAAGCGCTGAGCCTATGCTGGCGGTCAATATCACCCGCAATGCAGGTGACCGCTCGGTCTCGGGGGTGCCAGTTGTTGTCATGCTCTTCTCCCTGTGGTTGATGGTCAGCCCTATTGTTGGCAGGCGGTGCAGGCAGGATAAAGAGCCGTTTACGCAGCCCGAGAGAAATAAGTCTTGGTGTAAGCCGATTGTGTTTCGTAAATCGAACCCTGGCGCAGCGGTGGCGGCAGCGGCATGCGCACCGGAACCGGTGCGACGCGCGGTGTCAGGGTGGTTGCACCGGCCAGCATGCGGCTATCAAATTCTTCTAAATCTTTGACCCCTACCAATGGCCAGGCATCTGCGGCCGCCACCTCGAACAACAACAGATTGCGCTGCCGGTCGGAAGTGTTGAGGGCGGAACCGTGCAGGGCGCGTACATGGTGAAAAGACATGCTGCCGGCTTTCCCCAGGCATGGCCGGGCAAGGCTGATTTCATGCTGAATCAAATCTGGGTCGATCATGCCGCCGAAATAGCCGCCTGCGTCATGGTGGTTCCAGACATCGCCACGGTGGGTATCTGGACAAACCAGCATAGGCCCGTTTGACATGTCCGTGTCGTCGAGCATCACACCGATGGCCAGAATGTCGTCATTGGTATGCGGGTAGAAGGCCCAGTCCTGGTGCCACTCCACCGGCGAGCCGTAATGCGCGGACTTCATGTTCAGCTTGGAACCGTGCAGACGCAGGTCAGGGCCCAGCAGTTTTTTCAGAATATCTGTGACCTGAGGCTGGCGCACGACGTCGTAGAAAAGCGGATCCACCTTGTGCGGCGATTTGATACGGCGTACCCGTGGATCATGGCTTGTATGACCGGGCTCCAGATCGTAAACATCGTTATGCGTGCTCACCGATGATGCGGCGCTTGTGAGTTCGGCGATCTTCAGGCGCAAGGCTGTCAGCAGTTGCTGATCCAGCACCTGCGGCACAACAATCACACCATCGCGCTCATAATCGCAAACATCACGGTCGCTGATCATCGTCGGCTCCTTCAACAGCGTTCTGAAAATCGATCATTACATCAGCTTTTGCGCTGACCGCAATGCGGATTTGCAGGGGATATGCCGCAGTTGATCTAAGTGACGCAAACAGGCATGTCAAGCTTTCGGTGTTGTTTGCAAGGCTTCAAGCATATGGGTACGACAATATCATTCACTATCATAAAAAAGGAACAAGCAGATGACTGATCAGACGATTCGCTTTGACGACGGTGCAGGCTACGAGCAAATGATGGGCAAGTGGAGCCGGTTGGCTGGCGATATTTTTCTCGACTGGCTGCAAGCGCCTGCGGGTCTGTACTGGCTGGACATAGGTTGCGGCAATGGCGCTTTCACTGAAACACTGATTGAGCGTTGTGCGCCTTCAGCTATCTCCGGCATTGACCCGTCAGAAGGGCAGTTGCTATACGCGCGGCAACGGCCCGGTTGCCGCATGGCCGAGTTTCAGCAAGGCGACGCCATGTCGCTGCCTTATGGCAACGCCGGTTTTGATGCGGCGGTCATGGCTTTGGTCTTATTTTTTGTGCCCGAGCCTGCCAAAGGCGTGGCCGAGATGATGCGTGTGGTGCGACCCGGCGGCACGGTGTCGGCTTATGTCTGGGATTTGCTGGAAGGCGGTTTTCCTTTGGCGGCTGTTCAAGAACAAATGCGTGCCATGGGCATGACGCCCGTGTTGCCGCCAAGCCCTGACATCTCCAGGATGCAAGCCTTGCAACAAACCTGGACGGCAGCCGGTTTGTTGTCTGTGCAAACCACGGTGATCAATGTGCAAAGAACTTTCAGCGGTTTCGATGACTACTGGAACACCGCGTTGCTCGGTTCCAGTGTGGGGCCTGCCATCAAGGCCATGTCGGCAAATGATTTTGAAACATTGCGCTCAGGCGTTCAGCAACGCTTGCAACTGCAAGCCGATGGACACATGGTCGTCAGCGCCCGCGCGCATGCGGTGACTGGCCGCGTTCCCGGCTAGGCCATTTGTCTCAGCGGTTTCGCCAACCATGGTCATGCACCGCCTGCCGCCACCGCCCAGCGCAGCTTGGTTGAAGTGCAGCGCGGGTTGGCGCGGCGTTCTTCGGCCGACGGGCGCACCGGGTCGGGTGCGACCCGTGCGTACACGCCGCTGCGTTCACCAGATTGAAAAGCTTTTTTCACGCGCCTGTCTTCGCCAGAATGAAAGCTCATGATGGCCACGCGAGCGCCCGGCTTTAAACAAGACGGCAAGGCATCCAGAAATCTGTCGAGCACACCGAACTCATCGTTCACAGATATTCGCAGTGCTTGAAATGTGCGTTGCAAGGATTTGGTGGTTTCTATCTTGCGCTCGGCCTCGGGCATGCGCTTTGGTAACGAGGTTTGCAGGGTAAGACGTATCAGGTCGGCCAGTTCAAGCGTGGTTTGCAGGTATTGGCCTTGCAAGGCGGCTGCCAAAGGCACGGCAAAAGGCTCGTCGGCGTTGTCCGTCAGCAGATCGCGCAGCGCTTGACGGGTGACCGATTGCAACAACTCGCAGGCGGATGGACCGCTGCCCGGGTTTAAGCGCAAATCCAGCGGGCCGTCGGTTTTGAAGCTGAAGCCGCGTGCCGGGTTGTCTATTTGCATGGACGATACGCCCAGGTCGGCCAACACAAAATCAAAGCCGCCGCCGGCCTCTTCGAGCAGCGAAGTCACCTGGTCAAAGTTGGTGCGGTGCAGTACCAGCTTGGATTCATCAAAACCAGCCTGGCGCAAACGTGCGCCTGTGCGTGCAAATTCAGCGGCATCCACGTCTATGCCAAACAAACGGCCGGCCGGGGCCACGCGTGTAAGCAATTCACGGGCGTGACCACCGTAGCCCAGAGTGGCGTCCAAGCCTGTTTCGCCGGGTTGTGGCGACAGTATGTCCATGATTTCGTTCAGACAAATGGGCCGGTGTGTACCTGCCGGGGTTTGTCCGCGCGACAAGATATGTTCTATCTCTGCGGCATAGCGCAGCGGATCCAGCTCTTTGTATTTTTCAGTAAAGCTTTTCGGGTGTGTGCCGGCATAACGCACGCGCCGCTGATGGTTGGGGTTTTCGCTGGACATGGGGGATTGTGCGACAGCGGCGCATATGGTTGCCGAGCAGGTGTAACTCAGATTATCAAATGGAATTAATTAAATTGAATCTACTTGACATGTATCAACAGTGAGCGTGTTAACAGACAGTCAATGGTTATTCACACCTACACTGGTTTTAGTGTGATTGAATATATTGAGAAGGAATAAATTTTGAAAAAATTGGTGCTTTGCATTTGTTTTATATATTTGCTCGCGCCGGTTGTCATGGCAGCTGCACCAGCCGAGTTGTTGAAAGAGTATGTCGCCGCCAGCGGACAAGCGGCAAGGCCTGAAAAGGGGCAGGATTTTTTTAACACCACTCATGGCAAGGAATGGTCATGCAGCACCTGTCATACCAAACAACCTACAGCCGATGGACAACACGCCTCCACCCGAAAAGTGATCTCGCCCTTGGCACCTGCCGCCAATGCCAAGCGGTTTACAGATTCAGCCAAAACTGAAAAATGGTTTCGCCGCAATTGCAACGATGTACTAGGTCGCGAATGTACTTTTTCTGAAAAAGCCGATGTGCTGTCATGGCTCATCAGTCTGAAACCTTGAGGCTACTCATATGACATTAATGAATAAAAAAACCATAGCGATGTGGCTGGCTTCAGTTTTCTTCTTTGCCGTTGGCGCGCAAGCGGATGAGTATAAAAAAGCGCCTGTTCTGGATATCTATACCCAGGAGTGTGCCAGTTGTCACATGGCCTATCCGCCGGACTTATTGCCTGTCGCATCATGGCAGCGCATCATGGATACGTTGGATAAGCATTACGGCGTGGATGCCACATTGGATAAACCAAGTTTGCAAAAAATCAAGAATTGGTTATCCATCCATGCAGACAAATCAAGTCAGGCTAAATCTGAACCTCCCAAAGATCGCATCACCTTAAGTAAATGGTTTTTGCGCAAACACAATAGCAAAGAAATTTCAGCCTCTGTCTGGAAACGGGCTTCCATCGGCAGTCCTGCCAATTGCAATGCCTGTCACGTCAATGCTGCGCAAGGAGATTTCAATGAAGACAATATCAGGATTCCCAAATGAATAATTCAAATGAAGAAAATTTGAAAGTACCGATTCTCGTCTGGGATTGGCCGGTCCGTGTATTTCACTGGTCATTGGCCTTATGTGTTTTTATTTCATTCTTCACCGGCGAAAGCGAACGCTATAGCTTGTTACACCAAACATTGGGTTACGCTGCCGCTGGCTTACTGGGGTTCAGACTGGTATGGGGTTTTTCCGGCACGCGCTACGCGCGGTTCTCGCAGTTTGTGCGCGGCCCGCGTGCAGTATTTGCTTATTTGAAAAGCATACGGCAAGGAATTCCAAGCCACGATGTCGGGCATAACCCCGTAGGCGCTTGGGCGGTGGTGATACTCATGCTGCTGGTAGCCGCGACATCCTTGACCGGTTGGATGATTGCTTCCGGCGACGCTCCGGGTTGGCAGGAGGATTTGCATGAAATGATCGCCAATACCTTGATGGTCGTGGTCGTCATTCATGTAATTGGTGTTATTTTCAGCAGCAGATTGCATCAGGAAAACCTGGTCAAAGCCATGCTGACAGGATTCAAAAAAGGCTATCCGGCAGACGGGATTTCAAGCAATTGGTGGTGGCTGGCTATTTTGCTTGTATTGGCTTTGACAGGCTTTATCTTCAATGAATTTCAAGTTTGAATCCAAAATTATTGAACAGTAATGGGCTTTCCGTAATTTACCCACCTTACGCCGTCGAACTTGACAAGTTGAATGGTTTGAAACAAAGCGTAATCAGAGGCTGATGTTGAAGCAATCACGCCGGGCAGGACAATTGGTATCTGGTAATTGCTCAAACTGGTTGAAATTTTCAAGATGTTGTCACGGGTCAGATTGTCACCGGCTTGTTTCAATACATGGTGGGTTAATTGTGCCAGGGCATAACCGAAGGTTGCATTGCCGTCGTCCGGGTTAACTTCAGGTAAATATTTTTTTACCAGTGCTTTGAATTCAAGCATGGAGGGGTCTTTGTCCCAACTCTTGTCAGTTGGGTCTTTGATGTATTGCATGGAAATAATACCAGCGGCTTTTTCAAGCCCGGCAGGTTTGAGCACACTGCCGACCGAGGCAGAAACTTGGTTCAAATACTGCACAGGCTTCCAGCCTATTTCGTCAACTTTGCGAATGGCCTGGGCGGCGAATTTAGGCGTTGTGATGTTGAAAAAGGTATCCGCACCTGAACCCTTGAGGGTCACTATCTGAGAATCTACGGTCGGATCGGTGACTTCATAGGAAGCTTCAGCCACAATCATGGTTTTGGCTTTGTCGCCAAGGCCTTCTTTGAAGCCGTTGAAATAATCTTTGCCGTAATCGTCATTCTGGAAAAGTACAGCAATTTTGGCGTTAGGCCGGGTACGCAAGATATCTAATGCATATAACTTGCCTTCAGACCTGTAGTTGGGATTGAATCCCATAGTCCAAGGGAAGTTTTTTGGGTCGTTCCATTTTGATGCACCTGTGGCAAGAAACAAGTGCGGAACCTTTCTCATATTCATGTATTTGTGAATGGCCGAGTTAGACGGTGTTCCAAGAGTGCCTACTAAAAACAGCACTTCTTCCTGCTCGACCAGTTTGCGCGCCATTTCAACTGTTTTAGGCGGACTGTATCCATCGTCCAGGCTGATGAAATTGATTTTTCTACCGTTGATACCGCCTGTTTCATTCAGGTGAGTGAAGTAGGCCGCTTGCACTTTTCCTATCACCCCGTAAGCCGAAGCAGGACCGCTGTACGGCATGGTTTGTCCGATTTTGATAGAGGTATCAGTTGCACCCGGATCGTATTTTTTCTGTCCCCAGGAAAGCGACACAGTACAAGCCATAACCAAAGAAAGCATCAGCTTCAAAATTTTGCGGTTCTTCATATCAAATCCTTTCAATCAAGTCATAGAAATAGTTTTTCAAATTTTTAATGTCTGCTTAAACGCCTGCTCAGCAAAGCCAAGGCGCCTGCAATGCCCATGGGCATGAGGTACATGAAAGCTATCATGGATACACCGTAAATAGCCCAGGGCGCTGCTTTGGAAATCTCATCGGCCAGGTTGGGAATAAATTGGATAAATAATGCTCCCCACAAAGCCCCGGACAAAGTGGCTACTCCGCCAATCACCATGCCGACCAGCAAAATAATCGATAGAAAAACATTAAAGCTGTCCGGTGCCACAAACGAAACCAGCAAGGCGCTCAGACTTCCAGCAACACCTGTGAACAAGGCGCTGACACCAAATGCCAGGCTTTTGTACAAAGAGGTGTTGATACCCATGGAAGCAGCTGCTATCGGGTGGTCTCTGATGGCGATAAGCGCTCTGCCTACACGGCCTTTTAATATGTTTCTAGCCAGAATGAACATGACAATAGCGATGAAGAGGCTGACAAAATACATCCAACGATCGGCGTTGATTTGCAAGCCCATGATGTCCTTGAACGGGGACTCAGGCTTCATGATCACAATGCCCTGTACACCGCCAGTCCATTCTTCCAAGTGCTTGAATTTAAGTAACTGAGGCAAGGCGACGGCCAGGGAGAATGTGGCTAATGCAAGATAGTGACCTTCCAGTCTGAGTGCGGGTAAGCCGAATAAAAATCCCGCTACAAAACAAATCAACGCGGCCAAGGGTATGGTCAAGGCATAGTGCACATCGTATTTGTCAATAAGTATTGCCGTGGTGTATGCGCCTATGGCCAGAAATGCACCATGTCCAAGGGATATTTGCCCACTGTAGCCGGTCAAAATATTTAAACCTACCAAAGCGATGGCGTAAGAAAGCACCATGGCCAATTGGAAAACATGGTAGTTGGACAAAGCAAAAGGCAAAACCACGGCAGTGACCGCAAGGACTGATCCAAACAGCCATTGCATGTTACTGATGCCGGTTGATTGTTGAGTCATGATTTTCAAACCCGGGTCACAATGTTTTTACCGAACAGGCCGGCAGGTTTGAAAGTCAGCACTGAAACAATCAACACCAGAGCCACTGACAGTTTGAGTTCGGTGCCGATGAGGTAAGCCCCCAAAACATTTTCCAAAATGCCGACGATAAACCCGCCGAGTACAGCGCCGAAAGGACTGTCTATACCGCCTACCAAAGCGGCTGCAAACGCATAAAGCAAAACGCCTGACATCATGTTTGGTTCAAGAAAAACCACGGGTGCGATCATCATGCCAGCAATAGATCCGATCATGGCCGCCAAGCCCCATCCCAGCGCCAACATGCGCCCGACACGAATGCCGACCAAGCGACTCGAGTCCGGGTTTTGTGCGGCCGCACGCATGGCCAGCCCCAGTGTGGTGAAACGGAAAAATAAAAACAGCAAAGTCAGTAACACCAGGGTCACGCCTATAGAACCTAGTTCATGAGAGGAAATGATGCTCCAGCCGAAAGGAGATTCTTTGGGGAAAGGTGATGGAAAGGGTTTGATGGTGTAAGAAAAAATCCAGCCTGCAAGACTATTAAGAATCACCAATAAGCCGATAAAAACCACCACAACATTCAACACAGGAGCGCGTTCAACCGGCTTGATGATGATTCTTTGTATAAGCGCGCCCAGTAAAAATGACAACACCAGCGTAGCGAAAAAAGCAAGCCAATAAGAAACCCCGGCGTTGATCAGACTCCAGGCCAGGTAAGTGGCAAACATGGCGATTTCGCCTTGAGCGAAATTGATATGGTGGGTCGACTGGTAAATCATCACCAATGCAAGTGCCAGGCTGGCATAAATACCGCCTGTCGCAATCCCCGCCATGATTTGATGTAAAAAAGTTTCCATGATCATGCGCCTAAATAGGAACGCCGGATGGATTCATCCTGCTTCATCACATCAGCCGCAGCAGATTTCACAAGATGTCCGGTTTCCAATAAGTAAGCATGGTCAGCCAAATTCAGAGCCATGGCGGCATTTTGCTCAACCAGCAAGATAGTGACTTTTTCTAATTGATTGATAGTGCGCATGATGTCAAAGATTTCCTGCACGATCAAAGGCGCAAGTCCGAAAGAGGGCTCATCCAGCAACAATAAACGCGGACGCAGCATCAAGGCCCGCGCAATGGCCAGCATTTGCTGTTCACCGCCCGATAAAGTACCGGCTTGCTGCAGCTTTCTTTCTCTGAGTTTGGGGAAATAGCCGTACATTTTTTCAAGGTCTTGTTGCTGGCTTGACTTGTCATGGCGCGAATATGCGCCGAGACGTAAATTCTCTTCGGTAGTCAAACCAGTAAACGTGCCACGCCCATCCGGTACGTGTGCCACACCGAGACGGACAATCTCTTCGGTGACCAGTGTGTCTATGCGCTGCCCGCCGAAATGCAATTCCCCGCTCATGTTGATCATGCGGGTAAGCGCTCGCAATGTCGTCGTTTTGCCCGCCCCATTGGAGCCGAGCAAGGCGGTGACAGATCCTTCCATGATTTCCATATTGATATCTTGGATGACATGGCCTTGACCATAACCGGCGCACATATTTTTGACGGTCAGTAGTGGATTCATGCTGCTGCTGTGCCTAAGTAAGCGCGAATGACTTCAGGATGATTTCGCACATTAGCCGGGGTGTCATCGGCAATTTTCCGGCCAAAATTAAGCGCAACAACCTTGTCGGAAACACGCATGACCAGACTCATGTGATGTTCGACCAGCAGCACCGTGGTATTGAATTCATCGCGTATTTTGCGAATCAAGTCGCCTAATTCATGTACTTCCTGGTGATTCAAACCTGCGGCAGGTTCATCCAGCAGCAATAATTTCGGTTGACTTGCCATGGCGCGTGCCAGTTCAACGCGTTTTTGAGTGCCGAATGGAAGATCTGCTACTTTTCTATCTGCAACGTCTTGAAGTTGAAGCAACTCTAAAAACTGTTGAGACTGTGCGTGTATTTTTCTCTCTTCAGCGGCCACACCCGGCAGGCACAGCGCGTGCGATAAAAAACCCTTGCCGGCACGGCAATGCGCTCCTACCTTGATGTTGTCTGTGACTGACATTGACTTGTACAAGGCCAGGTTTTGAAAAGTCCGTCCAATCCCTATTTCAGCTGTACGGTGGCGCGGCATCTGATCCAGGAGATGGCCGTCAAAATCAATACGGCCCTGGCTGTATGAGTAAAGACGAGACAGGCAGTTAAACAAGGTGGTTTTTCCTGCGCCGTTAGGGCCTATCAGTCCGGTGATTTCACCTTTTGCCACGTCAAAGGAAACGCCGTCCAGAGCCACGATGCCTTGAAACCGGACGGTTATATTTTCTACGCTGAGCAGGGGCATGTGTAGTTAAAAATAAGTAATAAGATCAATTTACACTTTAAATGCTTAAAAGCTGCATTTATATACATACAAACCATTAGAGTTTATGTATCACTGTTCACTAATGAGAGAGGTATCTATTTATTATTAAATCGGTTTTAGTTGATTGCATTATATTAATGCTAAGTCTTAAAAATCATATTTGAACTTGCGCAGCAGTGCGCAAAGTTGTTTCAAACTTATGAAACTACGTATATTGCGATTCGTCGGTTAAATTTATTTTTTGGGGTATTTAAAAGGGAAGAGTAATCCTGCATTAATTCTGCATTTCATTAAAAGATAAAAAAGAATTTCTCTGGTAATATTTTAAGAATAATGGTAAATTGAACCGGCCATTACACTGTCAGCAAATACTACAGGGAGTACCGATGGAATTAAGTCATGCTATTGAGCTTCGCAATTCATTGCGGGAAAACAGAGTCATCATGGCTTACAACGGAACCGTGTCGGATGAGTTAATGCTGACATTGGCAGATATGCTTAAAGCCAGATTGCTGGCCCATGACGATTCCAAGCGTTCCAAGTTGATTTTCTCCGTTTTTATGGAAGGCGTACAAAACCTTATATGGCACGGCAAGGAAAATGATGATGATCACGGCATGATTTTGATCACTGAAGTCGGTAATGAAATTACTATCTTGTGTGGAAACCGGATTTTGAAATCAGAAACCCACGATTTAAAGGAAAGACTAGATCGGATTGCAGGTGCAGACAAGGAAACCATTCGACAAATGTACCGGGAAGGCATGTCTGAATCCGGTGAACACGAAGGCCCCGGCGCTGGTTTGGGCTTGCTTGAAATTGCCCGTCGTTCTACCCACCCTATTAATTACACTTTTCAGGATGTTGATGATCGCTCTGTTGACTTCATTCTGTCGGCCACGATCTAAAGGAAATTGAACATGAATTTGCATATTGCCGCCACAGACAGAACTCCTGAAATATCTTTGACTTACCAGCCTTTAAAATTGCTTATTCAAGGCGAATCATTTCCTGAGGACGTATCAGCTTTTTACGGTCAAGTGATCAACGCCATCAATGCCTTGCAGACCCAGGCCAAAGGTGCATTGCAGGTTGAAATGTCAATGATTTATATCAACAGTTCGAGTATCAAAGCCATGTACCGGATTTTTGAAGGACTGGATACCTACCGCAAAACAGGCAATCAGGTGGAAGTGGTGTGGAAAGCTGAAGAGGATGACGACATCATGCAAGAGTTGGGCGAAGACTTTAAAGACCGCTTTCAGGAATTGATTTTCTCCATCATCCAGCATGGCTGAAGCTGTCTTTGATCTTTATGACCGGGAGAAATTATTGCTTGCCGAGGGGCAGGCTATTCTTGACAACGGTGACAGTCTGGCTACACGTCAATTTGCCGAGCGATTATTTGATCGTTTCAGCAAACTCGTGCGTGAAAACGAAGATTTAACACGTCATTCCGACAGACAGGAGCAACGTCTTGTCAAGCTCAATAGAAATCTGAAAACCCAAACCCTTGAACTTGAACAGCAACGCAGTCGTCTCGAAGGTTTGTCAAACCAGTTGGCTAAATACCTGCCACCTCAAATTCACGATGCATTGTTTGCTGGAAAGTACGATACGCAAATAACCACTCAACGCAAAAAACTAACTGTATTTTTCAGCGATATCAAAGACTTCACCCGGACAGCCGAATCTTTGCAGCCCGAAGCTTTGACCGAGTACTTGAATGAGTATTTTTCAGAAATGACGCAGATTGCTTTGTCATACGGGGCAACCATAGACAAATACATAGGCGACGCTGTCATGCTGTTTTTCGGTGATCCTGAATCCAAAGGTGTCCGTGAAGATGCGCGTGCTTGCGTGTCCATGGCATTGGAAATGCAGGAGCAAATGCTTGTTTTACAAAGACGTTGGCTGGAAAGAGGTTTTGAAAATCCTTTTGTCATCCGTATCGGCATCAACACCGGTTATTGCAATGTAGGTAATTTCGGCTCCGATCAAAGACTGAGTTACACCATCATTGGCGGTGAAGTCAATGTAGCTCAACGACTTGAAGCTAGCAGTGACCCGGGAGGCATTTTGATCAGCCACGATACTTTTGTTCATGTGGATGATCTGGTTGAGGTGCAAGAGCGCCAGGCTGTCAATCTGAAAGGGATTGACAGAAGCATCAAGACTTACGCCGTCAAAGGCAGAAAAGCTGAAGCCGATAAGCCGTTGCGACTCAGTCATGCCCAGGGTGTTCACATTGACTTGTCGCCCAAATCATTGAGCAGTCAGGATTGCCTTTTGATTGCAGAGCAACTGAAAACATTGGCCCGGCAACTCGAAGTTTTACAAGCTGAGCATTTGTCTGTTTCAAAGGAACTTTTTGGATGAGTGAAGTTTCGGCCAGTTTTGAGGTTGATGTAGATCACTTACACGCTTTGGGCGTTGTAGATCCTTACTCCAGCGCCAGTTTATTGATTTACAAATCCGGTAAGCTCAATAGCAATCAGCGTTTGTATTTCAGCTTGTGGGGTTCTAAGTTGCTCAGTACCGTGAGCTTTGACGCCAAGAAAAAAATAATTGCTCAAGGTGTTGAATTATCCTCAGCTTATTTCATTGTTTCCGGCGATCTGATTGCTGTCAAAGGTGAGCGTCTAGAGCGCTACGGACCGGGCAGTGTGATCGGATTGGCTGAAGGGTTGGCGGGTTTGCCGTACCCGAAAACCATTGTCAGCATCACACCTGTTCAAGCGCGCATCATTCCGCTGACAAAGGTAGACCACATTATTCCGAAATTGCCTCAGGCTTTGCGAGATATTTTGCAAACCACCATCAAACGCACGCTCGGCGTTGCTGCCTCAAAGAAAGGCAAACCGTGAGTGATTTTCAAATTATTACATTCAAGGCAGGTGACAAAATATTCAATGTAGGCGACGCTGCAGACCGGCTTTTTTTCATCAAACAAGGCGTAGTTCAATTGCTAGGCGCTGACAATAATCTGATTGCCAGTATTGGAGAAGGCGAATCATTTGGAGAGCAGGCTTTTTTAACCGGAGGCATACGCGGCGCATCAGCCCAGGCGCAGGATGAAGTCAGTTGCGTGGTTATCACAACAGATGAAGCCAATGCTATTTTGGCTGGAGCTTCGCCTTTGCTGGTGCCCGTTTTCGAGGCCTTGTTATTGCAGCAAAACATGCATAACGCACTTCGTTCTCAACGTTCCTAGGTTTAACCATGTTATTACCAAACGTTACTGCAACAAGCACGTCTGATTCTGCAAGGCTTTGGAGCAGTAGTTTGCAAAATTTGCGTTCTGCATGGCCAGATCAATGGCCGGGATTGCCGGTGGTGGTGAGTGCTTGTCAGTTGCAAATCTGGGGAGAGCATCTGCCATCCGCAGGTATTTCTGCTCACATGCTTAAGGCCGCAGATGCTTTGGCCGCGCACATGGAATCATTGTCTCAGTCCTTATCTCAGGAGCCGCACTACCACAACCGTTTGCATACGGCAGATGCGTTGGTCAGTCTCACCGTCATGTTGTGCGAATTAAAACAGCAGCAGGAAGTTGTGCCGGATGAATGGGCTGCCGCTTTATTGCTCGCGGTGACGTCTCATGATGTATTGCATCCTGGCGGAGCCAATAGCTATATACAGGAATTCGAAAGTCAATCTGTCAAGGAGTTAAAGCACTGGCTTGAGCGTTATGAAATCAATGCGCACTGGAGGCGGTGCATTGAACAACTGATTTTGAATACCGATCCCAGCCTTGTGCCAGCCAACCATGACAAAGTGATTGGCACTGAATTTACTTTCAATCTTGATTGGGCCACAGTGCTTGTCAATGAGGCTGATATTCTTGCAAGCGCAAGTGCCGAGTTTGGACAGGATTTGGGTAATCAATTGGCGCAAGAGTGGCAATGGAAAGATCATCCTTTGCACAACATCGTAGGGACTATTGGAGGGAGAGTGAATTTTTTGAAGTCGCTTCGCTTTTCAAGTCCAGCGGCCTTGGCTTTGAATATGCCCTTGATCGTAGCCGAACAGTTACAAAATCTCACTGCCGGTATAAGAAGTGAAACCAAGCGAGGTTGGTGATATTCTGTAGCCTATTTACTTTAGCTACTCTCGACATGACACCTGAAAAACTACTGCAGCACATTGACACAGGTCAGCTGTGGCCGCAAGACTTCACTCAAGGCATTTCTGCTGATGTTTCTGCTGCTTACCAAATGGCTTTGCAGGTGCGCCGACTGCGCGAGCAACGCGGTGAACTGCCGCGTGGTTACAAAATCGGCTTTACCAACCGCAGTATTTGGGAGCGCTATCAAGTGTTCGAACCTATCTGGGGCACTGTCTGGGACACCACCTTGACCTATGCTGATGAAAATGGGGAGGGGACGGTTGACATCAGTCGCATGAGTCAGCCGCGACTGGAGCCTGAGCTGGTTTTTGGTATGCGCAGCACACCATCTTCTGATTTGAATCTTGAAACCCTGTTCGATGCCATTGAATGGATGGCCTGCGGTTTTGAAATTGTTCAATCGCATGCCGAAGATTGGCGCTTCAAGCTTGCCGACACAGTGACCGACAGTGGTTTGCATGCACATCTGCTGTTGGGAAAACCTATTGCGCTAAGGAAATTGGCCACAGACGGTCATACCTTGCATGAGTTGCTCGCAGGTATGTCGCTGCAACTCGTGAATCAACAGCAACTTGTCGAAACAGGCTATGCATCCCATGTGCTTGACAGTCCGTTGATGGCTTTGTTGTATTTTTTGAAAGCTTTGCGGCAATGCCCAGGCGCCACAGATGTTCAAGCAGGTGATGTGATTACCACCGGTACGTGGACTGACGCAGCCCCGCTTAAGGCCGGGCAGCAGTGGGAAAGCAGGTACGAAAACCCGTTGACGGGTTTGAAAATAAAACTGATATAGGACTTATCTTTTGCAACAATTTATTCTTTCTTCACTCACAAGAGTGCTGTTATCTTTGATTCTGTTGATTCCGTTTCTGGTGCAAGCACAGTCTGCTGTCTGCTGGGAATCAGCCGATTGCGGTTTGAACCATCAGCCTGTGCAATTTAGCAGTTACAACATTGACAGCACTTTGCTTCCATTGAATATCAGCAAAACAACTTACGCCAAGCATTACACCCACAATTTCCCCGGTCTGATCACTGCCATTCACGACAGATTAATGTTGTCTGATTCATCAGGCAATATGAGCTTTATCAACGGAGATACTTTCTCGGAAGCAGGTTTTCCTGCTATTCCTAAAAACAACGTAACACTCAGAGACATTAAGTACAAAGAGAAACTTGACTCCTTGTTTGCTTGCTTTCATTACCAGGATAGCACTGATAAAACACACCATACAGCGCTTAGCCGTTTACAGATAAGTAAAAATATATCCGGCAGCAATATGAAATGGATTGTTCTATACGATACCAACCATAAAGACATTCAACCTGATAACTGTGTTCTGGATGTGACTGATTCCAAGGTTTATTTCATCATAGGTAGCCTTAACGAAGGGCAACTGGAGCGTCCTTATGCCCAAGACAAAGAAAATAGCTTGGGTAAGTCATTCGCTCTCGACTTAAATTCAGGCAAAACTCAATTGCTGGCAACCGGTCATCGAATGTCTTTAAGCATTCTCAGCAGAAAAAACGGACAAGTCTGGTTCACTGAAAATGGCGAGCGCGGCGGAGATAAATTGTCTTTTCTGGAATCTGGTCAGAATTACGGTTGGCCGGTGAATATTTCTGGAACCAGGTATTTCCGTTTTTCAAAATCAATCAAGAATCGCAAAGAGGAATCAAGTCCGTTTACTGAAGCTGTATACAGTTGGCTACCCTCTATTGCCCCAAGTGCGTTGATTGAATTGAATGATTTTCATCCTGAATGGGACGGCGATTTGTTAATGGGTTCCCTCAAAGCGCAAAGTCTTTACAGGATACGTTTGAAAAATAAATATATTCACTCTATTGAGCAAATACATATAGGGCAACGTATCCGTGGGCTGCAACAAATGGGGAAAACCATTTTTCTCACCACGGATGAAGGATCGTTGGTCACCGTCAATGTGGATGAACGGCGGTTGAATTCAAATACAGCATTACCTGACATGCCTGGCGGATCTTCGCTGGGCTTGTGTGTGAATTGCCATTCTTTTTCACATCCGGATGTGACATCAACTTTCGGTCCTTCCCTTGCCGGTATATTCGGTCGAGGTATAGCTCTGCATAATTTTGCTTATTTCAGCGATAGTTTAAAGAAGAAAATTGGAACATGGGATGAAGCTTCTTTAACCTCATTTTTGTTGGATCCGCAAACTTTTGCACCCGGTACAACAATGAAAATTGGTGTTAAATTATCAATAGAAGAGGTGAGTAAAATTGTTGATGTATTAAAAAATATAAAATAAACACTTATATTTATTTGCCTTTGTGAGCTTGATAAAGCCTGTTATCTTTCAGTAGATCAATTCTTGTGTAGTTGCAGGCAATGACACTGTGAAACAAGTGCCATTGTTCATTTCAGTTTTAAAATCTATGGTTCCGAGATGGGATTCCACAATGGTTTTACTCAACCACAAGCCTATACCCATTCCATCTATTTTGTTTGTTCTTAACAATTCAAATACAAATAGCTCTATTTCAGTTGCAATACCGCTGCCGTTATCAGTGACTGTCAAAATGATTTGATCATTTTCTAATTTAGTGGCAACAGCAATGTTCTTTTGTTTTTGAGTCGGTTTGTTAAATGATTGACTTGCATTTGTAATTAGGTTGAGTAACACCTGCTGTAACTGAGAATTGTCCCCGGTGAAATTCAGTGCTTCAACTGACAAATTTACATCCAAATTGATCTGTTTATCGGTAAGTGTGGGTTTGCTTAGCAAGAGTACATCATTGACTAAATCATTGATATCAAAGCTGGATATTGACTTGTTGCCGTTTCCAAACATATTGCGCAAGCTGCTGATGATGGTGGCAGCACGCTGGTTGGCTTTTTTCAATCCAGTCATAGCTTTATCTATACTCAGATTCTGATTAAATTTTGATTCATTACTGGACAAAACCAGGTCAATCATCTCCGTGTTCATTTGGATAACTGTCAAAGGCTGATTGAGTTCATGTGCCAGACTTGCTACCAAGGCCCCCATGCCCGCAGTTTTATTAAACAAACTCAGTTGCCGGATAATTTCTTCCCTTTCCTGAAGTAGCTTTTTTAAACTCAAGCTGTTTTTCTGCATGTGATCTGCACGCTCGTTAGTGACAGCAAGTTCACTGGCGATTGCCAGTTTTTGTTTTTCAGCTATTTCCAGAAATATGCGAAGAAAAGCAATATTGCTCAGGGTAATGGCGGAGAATTGACCGATGACCATTACCGCCTGATGCCAACTCGGCGCATAAATATTATCAATAGTGCCTGATACCGCGACTCCTAGTGTTCTGACAGCAAGTGTCGATGTCAAAATCAATCCTGCCCATATCAATAACTTTGCACCTAGAGATTTTTCTAGTTGATTCAGCTTTAGTCCAATACGGAAATAGTCAAAGCAGAGCAAAGCATAAAATCCGTTGAACAAAATCAGTGCTTCCCATTCAGCTTGCCTGAAATACATCAAATAGCAAAAAATGATGAAGTAGCACGAGTTTGAAATGTTATAAATAAGGTATGTGCGTTGTTTTGGTTGGTGCGGCAGGTACATGCGTAACGCAACCATTCTTCCCCAGTTGCCCATTAGCATTAAAAATTGAGCAACGTATATAAATAAATATTCCGAAACACTACCCCGCATGGCCAGTAAAGCAACGGCAACCCCGCTGAATATGCCGGAGGCACACCATAATTTGACTTGATAACTCCTGTATTCCTGTAAAGCCAGCCAGATAGCGCTGTGCAGAATCAGGTAGACAAAACTGATCATGAAAATGGTGGTCTGGGTATCTAAGTTCATTATTTTTGTATGTAATCTATATTGGCTTAGTACGCTGAATTGAACGCTGTGTTCACATTTATAAGCATTCTGAGTTGCAGCATAGTTATATCTTTATGGTTTTCAGTCTTTGGTGAAAATACCGTTAACCCCTTCCAGTCTTTCTAAGGCCATACCGCAACCTCTCACCACGCAAGTCAGTGGATCCTCGGCCAATATAACCGGCAAGCCTGTTTCCTGGGCTATCAATGCGTCCAGGTGCTTTAGCAGGGCGCCGCCGCCAGTCAATGTAATACCGTATTCCGCAATATCAGAGCTGAGTTCAGGTGGCGTATTTTCCAAAGCAATTTTTATCGCCATCACCAATCGATTGAGAGGATCTGTCAAAGCCTCCAGAATCTCTGAAGACGAGACCATGAATGACTGAGGTATGCCTTGACTGATATTGCGCCCGGTGATGTGCATTTCTTTGTATTCAGCGTCCGGGTAAGCAACGCCTATTTCTTTCTTAAGCATTTCAGCCGTTTGATCCCCGATCAACATACCGTAATTGCGCCGCAAGTAGTTAACTATGGCTTCATCAAACTTATCACCGCCTATACGTACACTTCCTTTGTAAACCATGCCGCCTAAAGAGATCACAGCTACCTCGGTGGTGCCTCCGCCTATGTCTACGACCATTGATCCGCAGGCATCCGCTACCGGCAGGCCTGCACCAATAGCAGCAGCCATGGGCTCTTCAATCAAGTACACCTGAGATGCCCCGGCACCCAGTGCAGATTCGCGAATTGCCCGGCGTTCAACCTGAGTCGACCCGCAAGGCACACATATGATGATGCGGGGACTAGGGCGCAACAAGCTTTTGGGGTGAACCTGCCGGATGAAATGTTTGAGCATTTGCTCGGTAATGGTGAAGTCAGCAATGACACCGTCTTTCATCGGGCGGATTGTTTTAATATTGAATGGCACACGTCCCAACATCGTTTTTGCTTCCCGGCCCACCGCCAGCAAAATTTTTTTGCTGCCGGGTCCGCTCCCGTTTTTTATGGCAACCACCGATGGCTCATCCAGCACTACACCTCTGTCTTTGGCATAAATCAAAGTGTTGGCCGTACCCAGGTCAATCGCCAAATCAGTAGATAACCAATTGGTAAGAATATTCAGCATTTCTTTAACGGAGTAATTTCTTTCTGCAAGAACGCTGGAATAACTTGAGTGGATGAATCCACATCAGATTTGCGTTTAATGTCGTTAAACATAAATTCAGGCAGATTCACATTCAATTTTTTTGCATACAAACGGGCAAACCAAATCAGTGGTTGTGCAGCTTTTTTGAAATGCTCGTTATTACCTTCTTCAATCGCTTGGATTTGATCCGGTCTCAAGCCCATTTTTTTGCTCACTTCTTCGATTGACCAACCCTTGTGCTCGCGCTCCTGCTGCAACATACGTCCAGCATCGACAAGCTTTAAAGACCCTGTTTGCAATGACATGATTAACACGGTTGAGAATAGTTCATGCACTGAAATGTGGCATTGTTATCACTGCATGCATACCCCGAAATGGGAAATTCCGCATGATTTTCTTCTTAAATATGAATTATTGTAAATATTAAGTATTTATTTCATAAATGAAATTCGAAAGCTTCGAGAGTCCACAATACCGAGCATGATGATTATATTAAGCGTAGTCATGATTATTTTGTTTTTTACTTTATTGCAGATGGACAGCTTTCTTCACACGTTCAAGGTTTACAGATGAAAAGCAAGGGACATGTATTTGTGGTGGATGATGACCAGGACATACGCATTCATTTGGGTGATGTGTTGAAGCAACTCGGGTACAGCGTGAGTGACTTTGGTTCTGCCCTTGAGTTTTTGAAAACGGCCAGACAGATTTCCCCGGCGGTTTTGTTGCTGGACATGCGTATGCCTTCAATGAACGGACTAGATTTGCAGAAGAACCTGACCGATATGGGATGGCAATTACCTGTGATCTACATGAGTGGCGAAAGCCATAACCATGAAATCATTGATGCCATGAAAGGCGGAGCAATTGATTTTTTATGGAAGCCGTTTGCCCATACGCAACTGGTTCAAGCCATAGATAAAGGCATATCACTGGATGCGCATAACAGTCAAGAAAACCATCGTTTACAAAAGGTTGCGCTTTTGCATCAATCCTTGAGCCTGAGAGAAAAGCACATATTTGCGCTTATGCTGTTGGGTCATGGAAACAAAGCGATTGCAGCAAAGACGGGCGTGATGGCTGACACAGTGAAGAAGCAACGTGCGCAAGTACTGGCCAAAATGCAGGTCGATAGCCTGGTGGATTTACTGGCGTTTTGCAAAGATTTTGAAGCTGAGAGCCATATAAACTGATAGCGCGACTTTTTTTACACCGTGAGTCTGATTTGACTTAAAAACTCTAAGCTTTGTGTTAGAAAACGAGGTAAGTGGATTATAGAAAATAGCGCACCCGAGCCTGCATTGCGTTAGAAAGAATTAAAAATGCAGCATCTTTAATCAATACTACACTATCATGCGAGGGCATTAACAAGGTACACCCTTGGCCATAAAAGATTTTTAGAGCATCTCCACTAACAGAGGTTTCATTGAAATGAACAAGCGAGCAATATTTCTTACGGTTCTCATCCCGGCCTTTATGAGCGTATTGCCTGGTTGTTCCGGCAAACCCAATGTACCTGCCGCTGGCCCGGCCCAGGGTCCGGCACCTGTCAGTGTGGTGCCAGTGGTTGAGAAAAGTTTCACCGACCGGGAGGAGTTCAGCGGTCAGCTAGAAGCTGCTGAATACGTAGAGTTGCGTTCCCGTGTCAACGGTGTGGTCGATCAAGTGCATTTCACCGACGGCGCCACGGTCTCACGCGGCCAGACGCTTTTCACCATCGATCCTAGACCTTTTGCTGCTGAAGTCGCAAGACTTGAATCACAGCTTGTATCTGCAAAGGCCCGTGCGGAGCTGGCCGGCACAGGCCTTGCGCGTGCCCAAAAACTGGTTGAAGCCAATTTCATCTCTAAACAGGAACTTGATCAGCTGACAGCAGTGTCTAAAACCAGCAGCAGCGACATACAAGCTGCTGAAGCTGCGTTGCGTAGCGCCAGGCTGAATCTTGAATTCACCACTGTCCGTGCACCTATCAACGGGCGGGTTTCACGCGCCAATGTGACTTCCGGTAATTTGGTTGACGATAAAACGGTGCTCACCAGCATTGCCGGTGTGTCGCGTGTTTATGCCTATTTTGATGGCAGCGAACAAACCTTTCTGCGTGTTCGATCAGCCGGTGACAAAGCACCCGTGGTTCACATGGGACTGGCCAATGAAGAGGGCTATCCACACACAGGTAAGTTGGATTTTGTGGACAACCGCTTGAATCCTCAGACCGGTGCTGTGCGCATGCGCGCAAATTTTGATAACTCAAGAGGGCAGTTTGTGCCCGGCCTGGCCGTGCGCATTGTCATGGCCACCAGCGCTGCCTACAGCGCTGTTCTGGTGCCCGAGCGTGCCATCGGCACGGACCAGGCGCGCAAATTTGTGGTTGTGGTCGGTGCAGACGGTCAACCGCAATTCAGGCCTGTGCAATTAGGTGCTTTGCAGGGCGGCATGCGTGTCATCGGTGGTGGCGCTGTCAAACCCGGCGAAAACGTCGTCGTAGATGGCTTGCAGCGGATTATTCCCGGTGTGCCGGTGGCGCCCCAGGTTTTGAAGGTGGATGAAAACGGCATCCCTATCCCGCCGGCACCTCCTGCACCAGCTGCGCCTGATGCTAAGAAGAGCTGAGGCTGACCTTATGAATATTTCCAATTTTTTCATTGACCGGCCACGCTTTGCCGGCGTTTTATCTATATTTATTTTTCTCATCGGTGTGTTGTCAATTTTCCGCTTACCGATTTCGGAATACCCCGAAGTAGCGCCGCCTCAGATCGTTGTCCGGGCGCAGTTTCCTGGCGCCAATCCGCGCGTGATCAGCGAAGCAGTTGCCATTCCGCTGGAAGAACAGGTCAACGGCATTGAAAACATGCTGTATTACGCCTCTCAGGCCACTGCCGACGGCGGCCTGACGCTTACCGTCACCTTCAAAATCGGCACCAGCCCTGAAGCCGCCGAAACAGCAGTGCAAAACCGCATCAACCGCGCTTTGCCGCGGCTGCCTGAAATCGTGCGCCAGATCGGCGTGACGACTGAAAAATCCAGTCCCAATCTGACCATGGTGGTTCACTTGGTCAGCCCTGACAACAGCCGGGATGCACTGTACTTGCGCAACTACGCACAAATCAATGTGCGTGACGAATTACTTCGCCTGCCCGGAGCTGGCTCTGTGTTTGCATTCGGCTCGGGTGATTACGCTATGCGTGTCTGGCTGGATCCGGTCAAGTTGGCCACACGAAAGCTGACGACAGACGAAGTGGTCAATGCAATCCGAGAGCAAAACGTGCAAGTGGCCGCCGGTACCGTAGGTGCTCCGCCGTCACCCAAGGGCACGGAGTTCCAACTCGCAGTTAATACCCAGGGACACCTGAGCACCGAGCAGGAGTTTGCCGACATCATTGTGCGTGCCGACCGTGCGACTGGTGGACTGGTGCGTATCCGGGATGTCGGGCGGGTCGAGCTGTCCTCGGGTTCTTATTCTTTGCGCAGCCTGCTGAATAACAAAGAGGCGATTGCCATTGCGATTTTCCAATCGCCCACAGCCAATGCACTTGCGTTGTCAAACAATGTGCGCGAAAAAATGGAGAAATTGAAAGCCAGTTTCCCGCCGGGCGTTGAATACAGCATTGTGTATGACCCCACACGCTTTGTGAAGACTTCGATTGAGAAGGTGGTTGTCACGCTGCTGGAGGCTGTGCTGTTGGTGGTGCTGGTGGTGATTGTGTTTTTGCAAACCTGGCGCGCCTCTATCATTCCTTTGCTGGCAGTACCGGTGTCTATCGTCGGTACTTTTGCCATTCTGCTGTTGTTGGGCTATTCCATCAATACGCTTACCTTGTTTGGACTCGTGCTGGCCATCGGCATTGTGGTGGACGATGCAATTGTGGTGGTTGAAAACGTCGAACGAAATATCGAGGCCGGACTCAATGCCCGGGATGCGACCGTCAAGGCCATGCAGGAAGTTTCCGGCCCCATCATTGCTATCGCATTGGTCTTGTGTGCGGTTTTTGTGCCGCTGGCTTTTGTGCCGGGTTTGACCGGACAGTTTTACAAGCAGTTTGCTGTCACCATTGCTATAAGCACGGTGATCTCCGCTTTTAACTCGCTCACCTTGAGTCCTGCTTTGAGTGCCTTGCTTTTGCGCTCGCACGATGCGCCTAAGGACAAACTGACCAAGTTGATCGATGCGCTGTTCGGTGGTTTTTTCAAATTATTTAACCGATTCTTCGGTCGCTCCAGTGCAGCCTACGGGCGACGTGTGACCGGCGTGGTCAGACACAAATCAATGTCGGTGCTGGTGTATGTAGTGCTACTGGGCCTGGCAGCTTTTCTGTTCGCTCGTATTCCGGCAGGTTTTGTGCCTGCGCCTGACAAGCAGTATTTGATAGGTATCGCTCAGTTACCGGCCGGCGCATCGATTGACCGCACCGAGGAAGTGATTCGCAAGATGAGCGAGATTGCCCTTAAGGTGCCGGGCATTGCTGACTCAATCGCCTTTCCAGGTTTATCGATTGCGGGCTTTTCTGCTTCTCCCAATGAAGGCATAGTTTTCTTCGGTCTGGACAATTTTGAGAAACGCACCACGCCGGATTTGAGCAAGGGCGCAATTTTGGGTCGTGTCAACGGCGCTATTCAGCAGATCCAGGGTGCCCGCATGTTTGTTGTACCGCCACCTGCGGTGGACGGCTTGGGTAATGCAGGAGGCTTCAAGCTTCAGGTGCAAGACCGTGGCAGTCTCGGCGAGCAAGCACTGTATGGCGGGGTTTGGGGAACATTGGGTCAGGTTTATGGCAATCCCAAGTCCAGCATAGGAACCCCGTTTTCAACCTACGACATCAATGTGCCGCAGTTATTTGCGGACGTCGACCGCACGCGTGCCAAGCAAATGGGTGTTCGTCTCTCAGACATTTACGACACCATGCAGGTGAACCTCGGCTCACTGTATGTCAATGACTTCACCAGGTTCGGCAAAACCTACCAGGTGGTGGTTCAGGCGGATGCGCCTTTTCGCGCAGATGCAAGTTCCATCACTTCGTTGAAGACACGCAATTCAGCCGGTGAAATGGTTCCTCTTGGTGCCTTAATGAAAGTAACTCCTACCTTTGGCCCGACCCGAGTCACGCGTTACAACGGTTATCCGTCTGCCGATATCAATGGCGCGCCTAATTTTGGTTTTTCCAGCAGCCAGGCCGAAACTGAAATAGAAACCCTGCTGCAACGCACACTGCCACGCGGCATGACTTATGAATGGACTGAACTCAGCTACCAAGACCGCATGACGCGCGACTTTGTGATTCCCGGAACACAAATCGCTATTCCGACCATGGCAGCTGTACTGGCGATTTCTGTATTGTTTGTGATACTTGTGTTGGCTGCTCAATATGAAAGCTGGTCTTTGCCGCTGGTCATTGTTTTGATCGTGCCTATGGGTATTCTTTCAGCGCTGTTCGGTGTGTGGATATCAAGTTTCCCGCCATTTTTACAGCCCGGTGATTTGAATATCTTTACTCAAGTCGCATTGGTTGTGCTGGTGGGACTGGCGTGTAAAAACGCTATTTTGATAGTCGAGTTTGCGCAGGAACTGGAAAAGCACGGCGAGCGCACCATAGATGCGGTGACTCACGCATGCCGCATGCGACTCAGACCCATTCTGATGACATCAATTGCTTTTTGCGCCGGCGTGATACCTTTGATATTGAGCACAGGCGCGGGCAGTGAAATGCGCCGCGCAATGGGTATCGCCGTGTTCTCAGGTATGGTCGGCGTGACGTTGTTCGGCATTTTCCTGACACCGGTTTTCTATGTGCTGATGCGACGTAACCGGTCCACAGTTCGCTGATAAACACCTTGCTGTATGTATCGACCTCTTCTATTGGAGAGGTCGATAATTAAGCGGATAGTCCGGGTGTCAGCTTACGAAGAGTTTTAATCTAACTCAGACTGCTCATGTCAATGACAAAGCGGTATTTCACATCGCTTTTGATCATGCGTTCATAGGCCTGGTTAATCTCATTTATTTTGATCAACTCAATGTCTGATGTGATGTTGTGTTTGCCGCAAAAATCGAGCATGTCCTGGGTTTCTTTGATGCCACCTACCAATGAACCTGCCACACTTCTGCGACCGAATATCAGCGGGCCTGAATTCAACTCACCCGTAGGGCCGATTGCTCCCACAATACACATAGTGCCATCTACCTTCAGTAAGGGCATGTATTGGTTAAAGTCATGCGCTACCGGAATGGTATTGAGTAAAAAATCGAACTGATTGGCCATGGCTTGCATAGCCGCCGCATCGCTGGAAATAAGTACCGCATCAGCGCCTAGCCTCTTGGCATCAGCCGCCTTGTTTTCAGATGAGGTGATCATCACGGTTTTGGCACCCATGGCATGGGATAGCTTGACACCCATGTGTCCTAAACCCCCCAAGCCGATGACGCCAACGGTCATGCCGGGCTTCACGCCCCAATGCACCAGCGGCGAGTAAGTGGTGATACCCGCGCACAGCAAAGGCGCGGCACCGGCAGGATCAAGTCCGTCGGGGATTTTCAAAACAAAGTGTTGATCAACGACTATGCTTTTGGAATAGCCGCCATAGGTAAATCCGCCAGGATCTTTGGTAGGGCTGTTGTAGGTGGCGGTGAAACCATTCAGACAATATTGCTCCATATCAGCTTGGCACGAAGAGCAGGTTCGGCAAGCGTTGACAAAACAACCTACAGCCACTTGTTGACCAATTTTTAAATGACCGGCATTGGCACCAAGAGCTGTGACCTTACCGACAATTTCATGCCCGGGCACCATGGGGTAGTTGGCTCTGCCCCAGTCATTTCTGGAATGATGGATATCCGTATGACATACACCGCAAAATTCAATTGCAATTTGAACGTCCTTAGCGCCAACACTTCTTCGGGAAATCAGATGATGGGCTAAAGGTGATTGGGAGGAATGAGCAGCGTAACTGGGCGTTGTCGACATAGAAAATCCTGTATCAAAAATCCATCATACTTCAGCGCTAATAAAGTTGTGATGGCAGTTAGACTGTGTCGGTTGTACATAGAATGAATAACAAATTCCGCCACCGGAGATGGAACTGCCGACTCAACACAACGCTCCCATAGTGCATACCGCCGATGCTGTCAGTGATTTTGGGTCTGCGGTTGACGTGATACTCAAAAGACATGAGGTTTCTCAAATCAATGTCATGGGCTGGTCCTGGGGTTCTTCCACCGTAGGTATGTACACCAGCTGACCTCGAACACGGTCCCGGCGTGGTCATTGATGAATTCGATAGTTAAAAAAATGTTTAACGCATAACAAAAAATCAAGGAGACAGCACATGACCACAGCTTGCGACCACAGCTTGACCGGCTTTTACAAGGTCATGAATCCCAAAGAGAAAAAAACCTTTTGGGGTTGTTTTGTAGGTTGGGCTTTGGACGGCATGGATTTCATGATTTACCCCTTGGTGATAGGCACCATCATTGCCATGTGGCAGGTGGATCGTGGATTGGCCGGTCTGGCAGTCACCGGCACGCTGCTGGCATCTTCCATAGGCGGTTGGGTGGCTGGTTATATGGCCGATCGCATAGGGCGTGTGCGAACTTTGCAAATTTCTATTTTGTGGTTTTCTTCGTTCAGTCTGATCAGCGCATTCGCTCAGGATTTCAATCAGTTGATGGTTGCACGGGCAATGCTTGGTTTTGGATTCGGGGGTGAATGGGCGGCAGGCGCTGTGTTGATGGGTGAGACCATACGTGCCGAGTACCGTGGCCGCGCCGTGGGTTCGGTGCAATCCGCCTGGGCAGTGGGGTGGGGCGCTGCTGCATTGCTACAGGCCATCACATTCAGTTTGCTGCCAGATGAACTGGCCTGGCGCGCCATGTTTGCCATGGGTTTTCTACCGGCCTTGCTGTTGATTTATATACGGCGTCATATTGAAGAGCCGGTGGTTGCACAAGCAGCCCGCGAGAAGCTCGCCCTTTTAGGTGACGTGCCTTCCATACTGGAAATCTTCCAACCTGCTATTTTGAAAACCACGGTGCTGGCTTCGGTGTTAACCATGGGCGCACAAGGCGGTTACTACGCCATCATGACTTGGATACCTACGTATTTAAAGTCCGAGCGCAAGTTGACTGTCATTGGCTCTACCGGGTATCTGGCTTTTGTGATTGCAGGCAGCTTCGCCGGCTTTTTATTCGGCGCATGGGTGGCTGACCGCTACGGCCGTCGAAAGCTTTTCATCAGTTTTTCTATTTGCGCTATTTTTCTGGTGCTGGCCTATACACAACTGCAAATCACCAATGAGATGATGATGTGGCTGGGTTTTCCGCTGGGCTTTTTTGCCAGCGGTTACTTCTCCGGTCTGGGGGCTTTTTTGACAGAATTATTTCCCACGCGCTTGCGCGGTTCAGGTCAGGGTTTTTGCTACAACTTCGGGCGCGGTATGGGCGCTTTGTTTCCGGCACTGGTTGGCTATTTTTCTGCACAATACGGGTTTTCAACGGCTATTGCGGTGTTTGCCGTGATGGCCTATGGCGTGTTTTTAATATCTGCTTTGTTGCTGCCTGAAACCCGGGGGCGCGAACTTCTAGTTGATTAATCACTGAAACCACATGGACACTTTCATTTACCACGTCAGCGATGACGATATTTCGCAACTCCAGCAAAGGCTTGCTCTGACGCGCTGGCCCGACCAGTCACCGGACTCACCTTGGGCTTATGGAACAGATGTCGGCTACATGCGTGGCCTGGTGGATTATTGGCAGCATGAATTTGACTGGCGAGCCCAAGAAGCAAGGCTGAACTCATTCCCCCAGGTGATGGTGCCTATTGCAGGCATCAAGGTGCATGCACTGCACATTCCCGGCAAAGGTCCCAACCCCAAGCCTTTGCTGATGCTGCACGGTTGGCCCGGTTCGGTGTTTGAGTTTCTTGACATCATTCCGCGCTTGACCGATCCGGCCGCTTTCGGCGGTGATCCTGCCGATGCCTTTACCGTGGTGGCGCCTTCACTGCCTGGCTACGGGCTTTCATTCACACCCGGACAAAAACGCTTCGGCATCAAGCCGATGGCGGATGCAGTCGCTGAGTTAATGACTGCCTTGGGATATGAAAAATTCGGCGTTCAAGGCGGCGATTGGGGTTCGGCCATATCTGCCAGCCTGGGGCTGCACCATGCTGCGCGCCTGACCGGTATTCATCTCAACTTCCTCAGTGCTATCCGCCGCGACCCAGCGTTATATAAAGATACGGCACCTGAGGTGCAAGCATTTGTTGCCCAGCTGAAACACTTCGCAGCGGAAGAAACCGGCTATCAGATGATCCAGGGTACCAAGCCGCAGACGCTGGCTTTTGCGCTCACTGATTCACCGGCAGGTCTCGCGGCCTGGTTTGTTGAAAAATTCAGAACCTGGACCGATTGCGACGGCAATCCTGAATCAGCCCTAAGCCGGGACCAAATGCTGGCTGATATCAGTTTTTACTGGTTCACGTCTTGCATTGGTGCCTCTTTCTGGCCTTACTACGACCGCTTACACAGCCCTTGGATGGTGGCTGAGGGAAAAACCATCGATGTGCCGCTGGGTTATGCGCAGTTTCCCTGTGAAATCCTGCGTCCGCCGCGTGTGATCGCTGAGAAAGTATTCAGCAATATAAGGCGCTGGAGTGTGATGCCCAAGGGCGGACATTTCGCTGCCATGGAACAACCTGAGGCGCTGGCTTATGAGGTGGCGGCATTCTTTCGTGAATTAGGCTAAGGTTTAAAAGCAGGGCATTTTGATGGCCGCCCTGGCTATATATCTCAATATGAAAAGCGATTAAGGCCGGCAGCCAAGCTAAATGGCTTAGATTAAAGGGTTAATACTTATTCGATTTGGGTCGAGCAGTACATAATCTCTGCTCAATATATCAATTTTCAAAATTTTGCCAATTCCTTAAATGGATCTAGCATCATGAAAATATTCAAATTGTTTTTGTTGCTTGTCGCACTGGTATTTATAGGCCAAGCGCAGGCTGTTGGATGGAATGATCTCAAGCCCTATGAGCTTACAGAAGAAACTCCCATCATTTTTAGTCCCAAGGCAAACACACTGGTTCTTGAAGATCCAGAAGGCACATTGACCGTTGAGGAAGTCTTGAAGCGCAAGGATGAATTCAAGCCCCCATCAGAAATGGCACCCCTTGATACGCGCCATCATTACTGGATCATGCAAAAGGTCAGCAGCAAATTGGCGGTTGATAAAAACCTCAGACTTGAAGGAAATTGGAGAAGTATCCATACCCACGTCATCAGAGCGGATGATTCCATCGTGCCTTTGAAGACAGCTGGTTTTTTTGCGGGTAAATATTCTTTTCTAAGTGATATAGACCCAGCCTTGCCCTCCTCTGCAAAGGTGGCAAGCCGCGATGCATTGTTTATGCTTCACAGAGGCGAAACGCTGAGTTTGCTGTCACGTGCAAAGGCGGTTCACTCTCTGCCGCCTCGCTCATATGTTTTACAGTTTGTAGATAACGAACGCTTTTTGGAAACTCGGCGCTATGGCCTATATATTGAGGGCGCATTGCTAGGGATTCTGTTTGCGCTTGCCATTTTTGGCTGGTACTCTTACTTTGTGAACAAAGACCGAGCAGGTCTGTTTTATGGCACGTGGATTTCATTTGCTTTCATGCAAATATTGACGCTACCCAGCCAAGATGGATCTCACTTCGCCGAGTTCCTGTTTAATACCAATGACAAATATTTTGGTGCTACTTCACTTACAGCGTTTTTTGTTTACATCGCAGCCTACGGTCAGATCATTTTCTATTTTCTCTTTGCCAGTGCCTTTCTTCAAATCTCAAAATACTTCCCAAAGACGCAAAAATTAATTTATCTTTTGGTAATGTATTTAATGCTGCACATGGTGGCCAACATTTTCCTTGTCCACAATATCGGCCCTCAGTTGTTTTATGGGGGCAATGCTTTTTTGCCTATTGTTATTTTTGTTTTTCTCTATGCAGCCGCTCTTCAAAGGTACCGACAAGGCATGAATGTGGCTTTATTTTGGCTGGTGGCATCTATTCCGTACTTTACATTCAGGCTCATATGGATGGCTGGTCTGATGGGTTACCCCTCCGTGTTCAGCTATTTGCCGGAATCAGGCATCAGCTACTTGCTACAAAATAACAATGTGTCTCAATCCATCGCTTTATGCGCAGAAGCTTTGATCATGGCTTTGGCCGTGATAAGCAGGAACGTATGGATTCAAAAAGAACTGGCTAAATCCATTGATGTACAAAAAACATTGGTTGAAGGGCAGAACAAGGTTTTGGAAGAAACAGTTGCAGAACGCACCAAAGAACTGGCTGAACAACACCAAGAGCTTGACCAGGCTCACCAACTGGTGGTGGGCTCGGTCAACTATGCCAGCCGTCTTCAACGGGGACAATTACCGCGTCCCATGCGGATCAATGGTCGTTTTGCTTCATTTGCAACCATATGGGAGCCGCGAGACACCATTGGCGGCGATTTGTATTGGTTATCCAGTTCTCAGCAGACCGGGCCTTTTGTGTTGGCGGTCGCCGATTGCACCGGTCACGGCGTGCCCGGGGCCATGTTGTCTTTGCTGGTGAGTAATTCGCTTGAGCGCATTTACGCTAACGACACCTCTGAAGACCCGGCCACTGCTTTGATATCCTTGGACCACTATGTGCGCACTGGCCTGAACCAGGACAGACCCGATAGTGAAAGCGACGACGGATGCGACGCTGCAGTACTTCGCATAGACCGTGAAAAGAAAACCATTGAATTTGCTGGCGCCAAACTGAGTTTGTTCCATGTCAACGCGCAAAGTCAATTCACCCGGTACCAAGCCGCTAGATGCAGCTTAGGCTACCAAGATTACATAGACGAAAAAGACAAACCCGTGGTTCAAACCATTCACTACCAGTCTGGCGATGTGTTTGCCATCGTCACTGATGGCTTAACCGATCAAATCGGCGGTACCGCTGCCATAAAAACCTCCTATGGTTACAAGCGGATCGAATCTATTCTCACAGCAAACTTTGAAGGTAACGCGCAAGCCATTGCAGATGCGATTCAAGCTGACTATGCAGCCTGGCAAGGCAGCTCAGCTCGAAGAGACGATGTCACTGCAGTGTTCTTTAAACTTTGAGTTTCAAGCTTGAAGACATCCGGAGATAAGCGGTCTTTCTCTTTACCTGTCGATTCACGCCGGCACCCAATACTGAAGTGTCGAGTTTGCAGCAAATGCGGGTCTGATGGTTTGTGTTTGTCTGAAAATATGTAAATTCATAATGCACTTTAAAGAAAACCGCTGAATAAATTATTTTTTAAACTCACCACTTAAGATGTATTTTTATAAAGTTTGATTGTTCTAAATAAATTAAAGCTGTAGGTGTTTCCCCCTGCGCTCGTTTGTATTGATTGACGTGGGCTTAATTGTAAAAAATAATTCACTGTCATAAAAGAATCGATCGGTTTATTTCAGTCCGACATTTCTCTCAATTGATGTATTAATTTTTTAAACTAACTCAGGGGAAATATATGAAATCTATTCAACCGAAAATGAAAATGCTGGTCAGTGCTTTGATGCTTGCCGGTGCTGCCTCGGCATCTGCCGAAGTTTCCTGGAATCGTCTTTTGAATGCGCAAAATGACCCGAACAACTGGTTGATGTATCACCAGTCGTTTGACGGTTATCACCACAGCGGACTTGATCAGATCAATACCGCCAACGTGAAAAATCTGGGCGTAGCCTGGATCCACACCCCCAACGCTACCAAGCGCGGTATCCAATCATTCCCACTCGCTGTGGACGGCGTTTTGTACTACACCTCTGCCAGCGGCAAAGTGTGGGCGCTTGACGGCACCAATGGCAAGCCCATTTGGAGCTACCAGGCCAAACTCGATAACGAGCGTGGCGAAGGCACCTTCTACAACCCGTACAACCGCGGTATCGCTGTTGCTTACGGTAAGGTCTATATGGGTACTGTCGACGGTCGCATGATCGCCCTGGACATGAAGACCGGCAAGCCCGTGTGGGACAAGATGGTCATGACAGTTGAAAAAGGCAACAAAGGCTTTACCGGCGCACCTCTGGTTGTGAAAGACAAAGTCATCATCGGCTCCAACGGCGGTGAGCTGTCCGGCTGCTGCGGCCCCATCTACGGTATCAATGCCGAGACCGGCGACACCGTATGGCAATTTGACACCATCGGCGGTGACCAGCGTTCGCGCGACTCTTGGGCCAATGACACTTGGAAAACAGGTGGCGGCGGCGGTTGGATGACTGGTCAGTACGACCCGAAAACCAACTCCGTGTGGTGGGGCACTGCCAATCCAGCTCCTGACTACGACTACTCAGGTTCAAA